>DATJEL010000046.1:0-41826 GCA_035496675.1 Terriglobales bacterium | reverse complement strand
TTTTGCGAGGCGAGGAGCATCCCGAATCAGTTCGGCTTCTGATTTCACAAAGAGGACGGCAACGTTGCTCGCGGAGGCTTGACCGATAATTTCCGCACCGGCCGGGATCGGCTCCAGCTTTCGTTCAAACCGGTCAGGCGGATTGACCAGCACAATGCGCGAATTCTCACGAATGCCGAGCTTTTTCGGCAAAGGAGTTCCCGAATATCCGGTGGTTGCTCTGGGGTTCATCGGAGCCAATACAGAATAATAAGCACAGAGTAGAGGTTGCTCCACCCTTGGGTGGACTTGCAAGGGTGGAGCATTAGAGAATACGGCTTACTTCACGGCCAGCTTCAAACACTCTTCGAGCACATCCATCGCGATCTCCGCCTGCTCTTTGCTGGTGATGAGGGGAGGCGCGATGCGGATGGTGTTCGGGCCGCAGCCGAGGAGCAGAATGCCGCGCTCGAAGGCAAGCTCGATGACCCGGTCGCGCTCGGCCGGAGCAGGCGTCTTCTTCTCCTTATCCGAGACCAACTCCAGGCCAATCATCAGGCCAAGCCCGCGGACATCGCCCACCAGAGCCTGCTTGCGCGGCCAGTCGGCCATGCGCTGCTTGATGTAGTTACCGACTTCTTCAGAGTTGTGCAGCAAGCCTTCGCGCTCGATCACCTCCAGCGTCGCCAGCGCCGCAGCGATCGAGATGGGATTCCCCCCGAAGGTGGAGGCGTGCGACCCCGGCACCCAATCCATGATTTCGGCTTTCGTCATCATCACCGACAGGGGCATTCCAGAGGCAATGCCTTTCGCGCTGCAGACGATATCGGGATGAACGCCAGTGTGCTCGATCGCCCACCACTTGCCAGTGCGTCCGATTCCGCTTTGGACCTCGTCGGCGACGAGCAGAATGCCGTAGCGATCGCAGATGCGCCGCAGCTCCTGCATGAACACGGGAGGCGCAGGAACATATCCACCTTCCCCTTGCACCGGCTCGACGAAGATCGCAGCCACTTCTTCCGGGGCAACGGTGGTCTTGAAAACCTTGTCTTCGATGAAGCGCGCACAGGCCAACGCGTCACCTTCACCTTTGCGATAGACATCCGGATAAGGCACGTGGGTCACGCCCGGTACGAGCGGGGAAAATCGACGGCGCTGCTGAGGCTTGGAAGCCGTCAGCGAAAGCGCTCCCATGGTGCGTCCGTGGAATGCACCATAGAAGGCGATGATCTGCTGGCGCTGGGTGTGATAGCGGGCAATCTTTAGCGCGGCTTCAATCGCCTCGGCCCCGGAATTTCCGTAGTAGAAGCGATGCGCGCCGGCTATGGGCGCGATCTTCGACAGGCGTTCGGCCAAGGTCACCAGACTCTCGTAGTAGAAGTCGGTTCCCGACATGTGGATCAGTTCGCCTGCCTGTTTCTGAATGGCGGCGACCACATCGGGATGGCAGTGGCCGGTCGAGGTCACGGCGATGCCGGATGAGAAATCGAGAAATTCGTTGCCGTCCACGTCGACAACGACGATGCCGTGGCCTGATTTGGCCACCAGCGGATAGGAGCGGGTATAGGACGGCGAAATGTAGCGCTCATCGCCCGCGAGCACGCGCTTGGCGTTTGGCCCGGGCAGGGCGGTCTTGATCTTGGGTCCGTCGATGGCGGTCATCGTGGGCGTCATGGAAATCCTCCTGAACAGCTGCGAGCTTATCGGTTACGAAGAGCAGGTCCGTACACGGACGGATTCCCGGTCTTCGGGTTACGGCGGAGGAAGATTAAAGTTAATCGCTACCGAAGAGGCTGGGACGGGTGCGCGAAGGCAACACTGCCAGGTACCTGCGCGGGCATACGAGCATGTGCAGCCAGCAGGACGGCAGGTGCGAATTGGGATTCCAGAAGCGCATCGTTCTCCCTACAATTCTAGCGTGGGCAAGCAGGCTTGGGGAACACCGAAGGTCACTGGCCACCGACCACTTGGTCGGAATGCAGTGAGAAACCGGGGCCGAAACCTTTCCCTGATCCCCTACTTAATCCCCGAGGCTGGCCCGAAACCGTACATGATGCCGCGGCCTCCACTGGAGACATAGACCAAGTCCGCGACCCGCATATCTCCTTCCAATTCACTGATTTCTCCAAACTGCATGAGAGCGGGATCGCTGATTTCGGTCCAGGAGGCGCTCAGATCAAGGGACCGGTAGATTGCGTCGGCGGTTGCGCCCGTGACCTGTCCATGAAGGTAAAAGGCCGGCGTCGCGTGATTGAGGCCCTTGCCAAATGCCACGTAGTTTGCGCTGGCAACCGTGGTTACACTCGCGAAGGTTTTGCCTGCGTCGGTTGAATGAAGCAAGGGATAAGTCCAGGGCTGGTTGGAGTTCGGCGCGAAGGCCATCCAAAACGTCTCCCGCGGTCGCGGGATTGCTCGCGTTGAGGACCCAGTGTGGATCGATAGGCCAGCTAGTGTTGCCTAGTATCCAGGTCGCGCCGCCGTCCGAGGTGGAAATTGCCATTCATATTAGCCGCACTTACTACTATGTCAGGGTT
This sequence comes from Terriglobales bacterium, assembly GCA_035496675.1. Lineage (GTDB taxonomy): Bacteria > Acidobacteriota > Terriglobia > Terriglobales > Acidobacteriaceae > Gp1-AA145. The sequence continues at coordinate 39,313 of DATJEL010000046.1, read as the reverse complement.
CGCGCAGTAACTAAAACGTAATCCGCACTTTTAACCTGAATCAAATTGAAACCTGCAGTCGTCTTATAAAGATACGATTCCCATGTCCTCAATGGCTCCATCCCGGCTTCTATTGATACTTAACTTCGGGCTGGTTTATGTTTTTTGGGGATCCACCTATCTGGCTATCGACATCGCGGTCGAGCACATTCCCCCGGCTTTCATGTGCGCCACCCGCTTCACCATAGCGGGTGTCATCATGCTGGCGTACTGCCTTATCAGCGGCAACAGCATCCGCTACAGCGCCCGGGAACTCGTGCAGTTGGCCATCGTGGGGAATCTTCTATTGATGGGCGGCAATCTCACGCTCTCCTATGCCGAGCAATACATCCCCAGTGGACTGGCGGCGCTGCTGGTTGCCAGCATTCCACTCTGGTTTCTGATTCTTGATTCGCTGATGCTAGGAAGTCATCGCGTGTCCGGACGAGGATTGGCGGGACTTGGTCTTGGACTGGTGGGTACCGTGGTCCTGCTTTGGCCAAAGCTCAGCGCCTCCGGGGAGGTGGGAAGAAAAGAATTATGGTGGTCCATCGCTCTGATTGGAGGCTCGGTGAGTTGGGCCTTTGGTTCAGTGCTATCGAAGAAGTGGCAGTCTGGCCCACCCACCTTCGGAGCCACGTCGTGGCAGGTGCTGTTTGCAGGATTGGGTAACTTGGTTTTCGCCGGATGGCACGACGACCTGCGCCACGTGGTCTGGACCTCGCGCGGGATCGGAGCCATTGTTTACCTGATTATTGGCGGGTCGCTGATCGGCTACACCGCCTATATCTACATCCTCGGGCATGCACCCACAGCCAAAGTCTCCACCTACGCCTATGTGAATCCGGTGGTAGCGGTCTTCCTCGGCTGGCTGGTGTTGGGGGAAACCATCGATCGCTACATCTTGGCCGGCAGCGCGATTGTGATTGCGTCGGTCATTCTGGTTACAAGCGCCAGCGTCACCAAGAAGAACAACCAGCCGCTGGTTTCCGCTGAAGCCGCCGCTGATTGATCCATGCCAACCTGCATCAGCTGCGGTCGTCCCTTGCCCTCACCCGACGAGCCTCATCCCCTCTGTCCGGAATGCCGCGCGGCCGCTCTCGAACCGGCCCCGTCTCGACAGACTTCTCGCCGGCGCGGGCGGATGGCGATCGAACGCGTTCCCGTAACCACGGCCATTGTCGCGATCAATGCCGCAGTATTCGTGGCCATGACCCTGAGCGGACTTTCCGCTTGGGGTCCGGGCAACGTTGACCTGGTGAAGTGGGGGGCCAATGATGGTCTCCACACCTTGCTCGCCGAACCCTGGCGAATGCTGACGTCCAACTACGTGCACATCGGGATTATCCACATCGCGCTCAACATGTGGTGTTTGTGGAATCTGGGCCTTTTGGCAGAACGGATCTTTCCCCCCTGGACCTACTTCCTGGTCTACACCTTCTGTGGACTTGCAGGAAGCCTCGCGAGTATTGCGCTTCATCCCGTGCGTGTCAGCGCGGGGGCTTCGGGCGCGGTGTTTGGGCTAGCAGGCGCGCTGATTTCAGCGCTTTATCTTGGACGGCTCCCGGTCCATCCCAGCGCTTTGAAGGCGACTCTCAAAAGTTTGCTGTCCTTTGCCGGATACAACCTGTTTTTTGGTGCGGTGGTTCGGGCGATTGACAATTCCGCCCACATCGGCGGACTCCTGAGCGGCCTCGCACTCGGGGCGGTGCTCGCTCCTCATTTGACCTCGCCGCGAGAGGAACGAAGCCATTGGAATCGAGCAATCTTTCTCATCGCCGCTTGCGTCTTGCTGGCCGCGTACTTTCTCGCCCGGCACTATGCCTCGCAGTTGCTTCTGAGACAACTGCACGGCCTCGGCGCCACCTAATCCGCGGGCAGGGGCTCTCTCGATCAGACCCGTAGTGAGCCGCGGAATGCTCTCGCGGCATAGTAAGATTCCGCGCCGTTGTGATACAGGAAAACTGTATCGTAGCGGCGATCACAAAACAGAGCCCCCCCGAGCTTTCTGATATCAGCCGGCGTTTTCACCCAACTCGAGGTTTTCGTATCGAAGTTACCGAGCTCCTGCAACTGGCGATACTGTTCTTCCGTCAAGAGCTCAATGCCCATGGCTTCTGCCATATCAACCGCGCTATCTGCTGGCTTATGTTCTTTCCGCGAGTCCAGGGCTTCCCGGTCGTAGCAAACACTTCTGCGACCTTTGGGACTTTCCGCTGAGCAATCATAAAAAATATATTCGCCCGTCTTCTTATCGTGGCCAACCACGTCCGGTTCCCCGCCCGTTCTTTCCATTTCATGGAGGGACCACATTTTTTTGGGGTTGGACTCGAGCTTCCTCCGCACTTCGGCCCAGTGAATTCCTTGATGGCGGTCTCGGTTGTCCTCAAAGCGAGCTTCGAGGGCTTTGAGCAGTTGTTCACTTTGTGCAGCCGACCCATCCTTTTTCGTATCGCGCTCTCTTTTCGCAGTCATCGTCGTCTCTTCCAGGTTGTGAGTCTGTTATTGTCCTCCACCGGGCATTCCGGCGGGCTTAGTTCGCAGCCTGGCCCGATTACTCGAGCCGAGCCCCTTCTCCTCTTCAGCGGTTTTTACGATCTCTCGATTTCCGGTTTAGGGGCCGCCTTCGGCTGCCATTTGGGCAACTGAACACCGAACTGCTGGGCGTATTCGGCGGTCAGTCGCTGCCAACCTTCGAATTTCATGGCCTCGGCACCGGCGATGCGGCCAATGGGAGTTCCGCTGAGGAGCCGGTCCAAGACATCGAAAGCAATGTGCCAGCCGGCGGCGCCCCAGGCGATGAAGCGACGATCGATATGAGTCCACAGCGTCAACCGGGTCCCGTTCTCAGTGGCTTTGAGTTCCCACCGAATGTCGCCGAACTCAAGCACCTCGGGAGGGTCAGCTTGAGTCACTCTTGTGTCGATCGGCGTGGGCGTTCCCGCCCACGTCAGTTTCACCGTGCTTCCTACCACACCCAGGTTCCCATCGACAACAAACGGCGCCCACTCGCGCAGTTGCATTGGGTCGGTAAGTGCGTCCCAGACGTTTTCCGGCGAGTGGCGCAGTTGGCGGACGAGAATCAGGGTCCATTTGTCCGCGTCCGCGTGTTTTTGAACCTGTGCCCCGCTCGCCGGTCCCGGTATGTAGCGCTCGCCATCGATCATGTTCTTTTCCTTCATGATTACTTCCAAGTAAGCTGCGTGACCTGGATAAGATTGCCGCAGGTGTCTTTCAACATGGCGATCTTTGAGGCCGTTACGTCTGTGGGCGGCATGGTGAACTCGGCACCGAGAGTTTTCATCCGCTTGTAATCGGCATCGACATCATCGGTAAAGAACATGGTTGCGGGCTGGTTCTGTTGAAAGATCGCCTGCTGATAGGTTTTGGCCGCCGGGTTGTTGTTGAGTGCGAGTTGCAGTTCTGTGCCATCCGGGTCCTCCGGCGATGCCACCGTGAGCCAGCGGTAAGGCCCCTGGCTGAAGTCGTTTTTTTTCACAAAGCCTAGGACTTCGGTATAGAAGCGCAGGGCTTTCTCCTGGTCGTCTACATATACGCTCGTGATTTTGATCTTCATTTACTTTCTCCTTGGTGTTCGCGGTTGGGGCCGCGTCGGTTGTTTTTCCTTTTTGTTTGCTGGTTTTACGGGATTCATGCGGTCGAGGTGGCGCTCAAGGGCATCCACATGAGCCGACCAGAAGCGACGGTAGTCCTCGATCCAGGAGGCGGCATCCTTCAGAGGTCCAGCATCCAGCCGGCAGGGCCGCCACTGGGCTTCCCGGCCGCGCAAAATCAAGCCGGCGCGCTCGAGCACCTTCAGATGCTTGGAGACCGCGGGCATGGACATCTGGAAAGGCTCTGCGAGTTCGGTCACCGAGGTCTCGCCGAGCGACAAGCGGGCCAGGATAGCGCGCCGTGTGGGGTCCGCGAGTGCGGCGAAAGTGGAGCTGAGTTGATCGGTCATCGTATAGAACCAATCGGTTAAATAACCGATGGGTTAAATATAGGAGAGGATGTGGCCCTTGTCAAGCACTTTCGAGAGATCTTCCCGGAGTGCGCCAGTCTTTGTGAGAGAGGCCTTCTCCTGGTCCAGCTTTTTTCCATTCGCTGGTGAACAACTTCAAGGATTGGCTTCGGACCTCGAACCTAAGCGGTTCTCCCGCCACAATCAAACCTCGCCGCGAGGTCGGGGATGCCACAAAGGTGGCGCACATTTTTGCATTCTTGTTGCCCATTGTTCTATCGACGGCCTTCTGTCGCGGCAACTTCTGGGAAGCTGGACACATCGATATCTAGTAGCACCCGCCAAAGATGGCTGCACATTTCGTAGCACTGCGGGAAGTGGCGTTCTCGCATACAATGTCTTGGTTCGGTTGTGAGGCTCATGGATTCGGCCCGGAAGCTCTCTACGATTTACTCCCGCGCGCAGCAGAACCCTCAGGCGGGCGACATCTCGCTCCGCCGCCGCCTGCCTCGCGTCCTGGTCGTCGACGACAACATCAACACCATGATGCTCATGCGCGACTTGCTTTCCTCGCGCGGGTTAGACGTGGTGGCTGTACCCGACGTAACCCAGGCGGAAGCAGAAATTCAGCGGCGCCTGCCGGACGTAATCCTTTCCGACGTTGTCATGCCGGGCAAATCCGGCTACGAATTCTGTCGTGAGCTGAAAGACAACCCCGCCACTCGCCTCATTCCGTTTGTTCTGATCACAGGTCTCAGCGAGCGCGAGGACCGCGTGCGCGGCATCGAAGCCGGCGCCGACGACTTCCTCAGCAAGCCGATCTTCCCGGAAGAGCTTTTCGCGCGGGTCAAGTCCCTCATCAAGTTGAAAGAATTCACCGACGAGCTTGAAACCGCCGAGAGCGTTCTCTGCACGCTCGGTCTAAGCGTCGAAAGCCGCGATCCTTATACCGAAGGACACTGCGAGCGCCTGGCGGAAAATGCCAGCAACCTGGGCCGCCATCTCCAGCTGGATGAGGACGACATCATTGCGATTCGCCGAGGCGGCTACTTGCATGACCTCGGCAAGATCGCTGTCCCGGACGAGATCCTCAAGAAAGGCGCCAACCTTACCCCGGAAGAATGGATAGTGATGAAGCGCCATCCGGTAACCGGCGAGAACATCTGCCGTCCCCTGAAATCCCTGCGACTGGTACTCCCCATCATTCGCAATCATCACGAGCACTTCAACGGAAGCGGCTACCCAGACGGCCTCAGCGGGCGGGAAATTCCTTTGCTGGCGCGCATTTTGCAGGTTGTGGACGTCTACGATGCCCTGTGCACGGCTCGTCCTTACAAGCCCGCGTTGAGTCACGATCAGGCTGCGGTCACCATGCGCGAGGAGTCGCGATCCGGCCTTTGGGATGAAGAATTGGTGGTCGAGTTCTTCTCCATGCTGGAAAAACAACGACAGGTTGCTTAGACCTTGACGGGTCGAGAAATTCCGCTCTCATAGACCTCGAGATCATCCCGTAAGAACCCCATCCCCAGGCCCGTGATACCTTTTCAAGCGTCGCCCTTTCCATAGAACACGTCACCTTGAATGCCTAGATACAGCATCGTTATCCCCGCCTACAATGAGGCCCATCGCCTGGGTTCGACGCTCGAGCGCGTTCTCGGTTACGTCACCTCGCAACGCTGGGACGCGGAGGTCATTGTGGTGAACGACGGTTCGCGCGACCGCACCGCCGAACTGGTGCGGGAAGCCGCCGAGCGTTGGACTTGCTTGCGCCTAATCGAGAATCCCGGAAATCGCGGGAAGGGCTATAGCGTTCGAAACGGCATGCTGAACGCAACCGGCGAACTGCTTCTGTTCAGCGACGCTGACCTCTCCTCACCGATCGAGGAGGCCCCCAAATTGTGGGCAGCAATTCAAGATGGCGCCGAGGTTGCGATTGGTTCCCGCTGGATCCGCCCGGAGCTGCAAACCAAGCGGCAGTCGCTCTTACGCCAGCTCTATGGCCGTGCCTTCAACCTTGCCCTTCGCATCTTGCTTGGGCTCAAGCAGAAGGACACGCAGTGTGGCTTCAAGGCTTTCACACGGAAGGCTGCCCAAAAAATCTTCCCTCTGCAGCACATCGAGCGTTGGGGATTTGATCCCGAAATTCTGTTCCTCGCGTGCCGCTTCGGCTTCCGGGTGGATGAGGTACCGGTGATGTGGGCCGACGTCGGAGGAACCCGCATTAGTCCCCTCCGCGACGGCCTGCGAATGGTGGGAGAGGTTCTCAGAATCCGCTGGAACGCGATTGCGGGAAGATATGACCGAGCCCCCGCTAAGCTGCCGTGACTGCAGCTTGCGCGAGCCCGTTCGCCGCGCGCGGACGCACCGAAATGCCCGTCGCGCGGTCAAAGGTAAGCGTCATCTTTTCCGCGCAGTCTTGACATAGCCAATAAAACTCGATGCGACGCAGCGGCTTGCCCGCCCCCGCTTCACCGCCCATATTGCGACGGCGCTCCTGACGGCCTTCAGTCTCTACGCGGAAGAGCCTTCCTCGGTGGAAGTACAAGAAAGGCGTGGTGCATTCAGGGTTGGCGCACTTGGATACCATGATCGCCTCCCGGGGGCTAAGGTCTAAGCAAATTATTTTCCTCTTTGACCAAGGAATGCAAGAGCAGTCTTGAACAATTCTGAGTAAAACTTTTGTTACAGAACTCAGGCGCCAATGGATTTCAAGAATGCAACCGAATCCCTACCGCGGGATCCGGTTGCAGGTTCCCAGTTTCCCGGGCTATCCTCAAGCATTCAGCTATGCGGCGCTCTGCAGCACTGGTGTTGCTGGTGTGTTTTGTTGCGGCTGGTTTCACGCCTGTCCTGCAGGCACTCTCCGGCTTCCAGCCCCATGCCTGCTGCTTGCGGCGACTCCATAGCGGAAGCAATCACGGCTGCGAGATCTCTTCGCCCCCGCCCAGAGGCGGGAATTGTTGCCCGCCGCTGCGGACACCGCACTCCACCGTTTTGACTCCTGCCACCGTCGCCTCAATACGCCCTTTCGAAGATGGAGCGGCGGATCTAGGCTACTCCAGGTCGTTTTCCTCCTCCCACATCGTGGGATTCTCGAACCGGGCGCCGCCGCCTCAAGCCTCCTGATTCCCCTCTGGACCGCCTCTGAGTTCTCGGCGGCCCTCATTCGTCCCATCAGAGCTGCCAGGTAACCACCCGGTAGCGACGAACCATTTTGGGAGATCCTAATGCGCATTTCCTGCGTGCGGGTCGGCGTGCTTGTCTTATGTGTTGCCGCCAGTCTGAGCGCCACAATCTTCAGTTCAGTCACCGGTCTCATCCATGACCCTGAGCACCGTCCGGTTCAGGGTGCCAGGGTCACTCTGTCCGCGAACAATTCTGCTTTTACCCAGTCGACCACCAGCGACGACTCAGGCCAGTTCCGGTTCGACAATGTGTCCATCGGAACTTACACCGTACAGGTGGATGCTCCGGGATTCCTGGCCCAGGCACAGACACTGACCGTTACCTCCTCGAGCCAGTCGCGACTGCACTTCCCTTTGGCCATTGCGGTCGCGAACGAATCGGTAGAAGTCAAGGACTCGTCCCGGGCCGCCAATCCGGACTCTTCCACTTCCACCAGCGTGGTAACGCGCCGCGACATTGCCGACTCCCCGGGGGCTTCGGATACAAACAGCATGGCGATGATCACCTCTTTTGTGCCCGGTTCCTTCGTCACGCATGATCAACTGCACATTCGCGGCGGCCACCAGATCTCTTGGATGCTCGACGGTGTTCCGGTGCCGAACACCAGCATCGCATCGAACGTTGGGCCTCAGTTCGATCCCAAGGACATTGATAACCTAGAGGTGCAGCGCGGCGGCTATTCGGCGGAATATGGCGATCGGACATTCGGGGTCTTCAATGTCGTGCCGCGTTCGGGCTTCGAGCGCAACCGTGAAGCCGAACTGGTGACCAGTTTCGGCAGCTTCAACAACACCAACGACCAAATCAGTTTTGGCGACCACACCGAGCGCTTCGCGTACTACGGCAGCCTTACCGGATACCGAACCGACCTGGGCCTGGAAACCCCCGTGCCCAGCGCCATCAACGATCAAGCCGCGGGATTGAGCGGGTTCACCTCCCTGATTTTCAATAAGGATTCGGCAGATCAGTTGCGCCTGGTGGCTTCGGTGCGGGGGGACCACTATCAGGTGCCAATCAACCCCGCCGATCCTCTTCACGACATTGAGGAGGAACGCGACCAGTTTGTGAACTTTTCCTGGCTCCGCACCCTGAGCCCCGGGGTGACCCTCATGCTGTCGCCGTTTTACCACTTCAACCGGGCTCACTACCTCCCCGGTCCGCAGGATTCTGTGCTTTCGGAAGTCGATCGGGGCTCAAATTTTTTCGGAGCCGTGGCGAACTTCGGGATCATGCGTAAACGCCATGACTTCCACGCCGGACTGCAGGGGTTCGCTGAGCGCGACAACCAGCTCTATTCGGTGGCGGACAAGGTGACACCCAGCAACTCCTTCGGTCCAGTCCGAACCGTTCCGTGGGGGAGCAACGCAGCCCTGTTTCTCGAAGATCAGTTCAAGGCATTCTCCTGGCTGACCTTGAATGCAGGCCTCCGTTTTTCGCACTCCGAGGGCCCGGTGAGCGAAAACGCCGCCGATCCGCGGATCGGTGCCGCAATCCAGGTCCCAAAACTTCACTGGGCGTTGCGGGCTTTTTATGGACGGTACTACCAACCTCCGCCGCTTGTAACCGTAAACAATCCCGCCCTCAGCGGACCTCAATGCCTGAGCAACAGCTCGCAGTGCTTTCTCCCGCTCCACGGCGAGCGCGATGAGCAGCACGAGTTCGGCCTGACCATTCCCCTCGCCGGCTGGGCGTTTGATGTGGCCAACTTTCGCACCGGAGCACGCAACTTCTTCGATCATGATGTGCTCGGGAATTCCAACGTTTTCTTTCCGCTCACCCTGAGTCACGCGCGCCTTCGCGGATGGGAGGTGTCAGCCAGCTCACCGCGGCTGGCAAAGAGCACGCGCCTGCACCTTGTCTATTCCCACGCTTACTCGGAATGGTCGGGAACAATCACCGGTGGCCTGATCGGCGGCGAGTCTTGCGACGCCCCCGTGTGCTCGCTCGATCATGATCAGCGCGACACGCTGAGCACCGGGGTTGACCTGTCTCTACCCTGGAGGAGCACGGCCAACTTTGGCGTGCAATACGGCTCCGGCTTCCTGAATGGCGACGGGGACACCGTTCCTACGCACCTGCCCTCGCACACCAGCTTCGATCTGGCCGTTGCGAAATCCTTCGGCGACAATTTCACGGTTCGCCTCACCGGGCTCAACCTGTCCAACAATCACTACCTGCTCGACAACAGCAACACCTTTGGCGGCACACACTATGTGAACCCACGAACCGTGTCCGTGCAGTTGACCTACCGATTCAAGTACTGAGCGTCCTCTTCAGCGCTCCTGCGGCAGATTGCAGCCCTTCAGCTCCCTCAAGGCGACGCAAACCTGTTCGGCAATCTGCTCGGGAGACGCGCACGGAGCCAGGATGACCATGTCTGCCGACTGCGACAGCATCAAATTGAACGGGGTATTCTCCGCATCGCCAGCTTGGCGGAAATCGGTGCGATACAACACGATCGGCTTCTTGCGGAAGGCGTAGCCGCATTCCCAGCACGTTCCCGAATCCGGATCCGGCCCGTCCATGTTGGCGACCAGAACCTCGGCCCACTCTATTCCTCCAACATCTTCTTCGAAGATCGCTTTCGCCGTGCGCTCTGGCGGCTCGTGTTCCTGCGGCAACCAAACGTCGTGTCCAGCATCTTTCAGCGCAGAACATAGCTGACGATTAAACTCCTGTTCCGCCGAGGTGAACAAGGGCCCTGCCAGGTAGATTTTCATCGTGGTCGAAAAGATGGTCACACCGCCATCTCAGATGCGGGTAGAATTTTAACTCGCTACAGGGGATGACGGTTACGGAGGACCTACATATGAAGAAGCTTGGAGCGATTCTAGGTATTTTGCTGGTCGCTATGGGCGTGAGCTTTGCCGAGGACGCGGGCTTGCATGTGATCAAGACCTACAAGATCGGCGGCGAAGGAGGATGGGACTATCTGAACATTGACGCCAACTCCCGCCATTTGTTCATCTCACGCGGCACCCACGTGATTGTTCTTGAAGCCGACACGGGGAAGCAGGTCGCCGACATTCTCGACACCCCCGGGGTGCACGGCATTGCCCTCGCTCCTGCCCTGGGGCGCGGCTTCACCAGTAACGGCCGCGAGGGTACTGTCACGATCTTCGACCTCAATACGCTCAAACCCATCGCGAAAGTTCAGAACGTAGGCAAGAATCCGGACGCAATCCTGTTCGATCCATCCACCCAGCGCGTGTTTACCTTCAATGGCGGCAGCCACGATTCGACTGCCATCGAGGCGGCTACGGGAAAAATTATCGGCACGATCCCGCTCGGCGGCAAGCCGGAGTTCGGCGTGAGCACCGGGACGGGAGAAGTCTTTGTCAACATCGAAGATAAGGGTGAGATGGTCTCGCTTGACCCAGAAAACCTGAAGGTGAAATCGCGTTGGTCTTTGGCTCCGTGCGAGGAACCGAGCGGCTTGGCCATCGACATCAAGAACCGCCGGCTTTTTTCCGGTTGCGGCAACAAGATGATGGCCGTAACCAATGCCGACACGGGGAAGGTGATCGCCACGATTCCTATCGGCGAACACGTGGATGCCAACAGCTTCGATCCTGACGCTCAACTGGCATTCGCCTCCTGTGGCGACGGATCGCTTACGGTCGCGCATGAGGACTCGCCCGACAAGTTCCGAGTCGTGCAGACCGTAGCCACCCAGCGCGGCGCCCGGACCATGACCCTGGATCCGAAGACTCATCAGATCTATCTGGTCACCGCCAATTTCGGGCCGCCGCCAGCTCCGACGGCAGCTCAACCGCATCCTTGGCCTGCAGTCCTGCCAGGCACATTTGTGGTCCTAGTGGCGGGCAAGTGACCAGCAGCCTGCGACCAGCTCTGCATCCAAGGATCATGCGAATCCCGACCCTGCGCGCGTTGGCAATCCTTGTCCTCTGCCTGAACGGGAGCGTCATGCGCGGATACTCCGTCCTTACCCACGAACAGGTCATCGACCTTGCCTGGGAAGAACGCATCCAACCGCTGCTGCTGAAGCGGTTCCCACAGGCTTCCCCCGAGGACCTGAAACGCGCGCATGCCTTCACCTACGGCGGCAGCCTGGTGCAGGACATGGGTTACTACCCGTTTGGCAAGAAATTCTTTAGCGACCTTCTGCACTATGTCCGCACCGGTGATTTTGTGGAAGCGCTGTTACGCGATTCCTCCGACATCAACGAGTACGCCTTCGCCTTGGGCGCTCTGGCGCATTACTCATCCGATAACGTCGGCCATCCCGTTATTAATCGCATTACTGCTATCGAGTTTCCCAAACTGCAATCCAAGTTTGGTGACGAAGTTACCTACAACGATGATCACAAGGCACACATTCGTACCGAGTTCGGCTTTGACATGGTGCAAGTCGCGAAGAACCGATATACCTCCGACCGCTTTCACGATTTCATCGGTTTCGAGATCGCCAAGCCGCTGCTCGAGCGCTCGTTTCACGAGACCTATGGTCTCGGACTCAACGAGGTGCTTGGGGACGAAGACCTAGCCATCGGCAGCTTCCGCCGCGCCGTCAGCAACTTCATCCCGGAGATGACCCGCGTCGCCCTGCTCAATCGCCGCGCGGACATGGTTGGCGAAACCCACAATCCTGAGCGTAAGAAGTTTCTTTATCAGATCTCGCGCAGCAACTATGAAAAGGAATGGGGCAGGGGATATCGTCGCCCTGGGGTGGGCTCCAGAATTCTCGCATTCTTGCTGCGGCATATTCCGAAGGTCGGTCCGGCAACCGCGCTCGATTTCAAGGTCCCAAGCCGGCGAGCTGAGGACATGTACATCAAAAGCGTCAATGACACCCTAGAGGACTACCGCAAATTTCTCCTGAACGTGCCCGCTCGCGACTTGGCGCTCAAGAACACCGACTGCGACACCGGCCGCGACACCTCTCCCGGGGAATATCCGCTGACGGATGATACCTATGCCAGATTGCTGGACGAGCACAGCAAGAATGACTTTGCCCAACTCCCCGCGGATCTGCGCGCAAACATCCTGGATTTCTACGCTCACGCGCCTAGCGAGAAGATGGAGAAGGAAAAGTCCTGGAAACGAGCCCAGCGGGAACTGCTCAAGCTGAAAGAATCCCCCTCAGCTCAAACTCCCGTTGCCGGCATCCGGTAGTCGTCATCTGCTTCGTCGATCCGGGGGAGAGACCGGCCCCCGACGATCGAGCATAGGCCGGCTGCAAGTCTTGCCTGCAGCCTAGCCGTCTACCGGTAGCGGGTGTGTCTGCACTGAAAACTATTGCTTTTCGTAAATCTCGTGGCGCGGCTTGGGATCATCTCCTTGCATGAATACTCGGGTGATCGACTTGCCATCGTCGGACAGGGTGAGCCGCAGCTTATAGAGAACACTTCCGTCATCTCCCGTTCCCTCACCCACCAGGGTCGCCCCTTCCCAGTGGCAGGTGACGCTTGCTCCCTGCGAGTCCCGCGAAGGCTTCCCGTCGGTGGTAAACGTTTCCGTCTGTTCGAAATCCTGACCCCCAGCGCTGCCGCGCGCTGTGTATGTGAATACAGGGCCTTTATGGTTCACATCAACCACGAGTGCCGTAACACCGGCCGGGCCCATATCCGATTTGTCGACGTTCAGTTTCCATTTCCCGCTGAAGTTTGGGTGGTCAGAGGCGAACAGTGCCACCGCCCCCAGTAGTAGTGCCGCCAGAGAAAACAGCTTGCTTTTGTTTTGCATAGCACGAGATACGGGCCACCCTCAGGGTTTGTTCCAGAAATCTCAATCCCAGCCCAGGCCTGGTTACCGACATTGCTGAAAGCCGGAACCAGGCTTGCTCCGAGCGATGATTCTCTCTGGTGATCGATCAAGCCTTGGGGAGAATCCCGGCTTCTTTCACTGGTTACTTGAAACAGGATTTGATTTCTGCTTGATTCGCGCCGTTTTTCATTTCCTCACCGACCCTCGGAGGCGCCAAGCATACGTTCGGCAAGTCGCGCGGTCGGTACGGAAGGGCGGGCACGTCATCGTCAGTACCTTCGGACCCGAGGGTCCCATGAAATGCAGCGGTCTTGATGTGGTTCGATACGACACCGACTCCCTGCATCGGGAGTTTGGCAGCCGGTTTCGAATGCTCGGAAGTTCAAAGGAGCTACACCGAACTCCCTTGGAAAGGGTCCAGCAGTTTCTGTATTGCTACTGTAAGGTCGAATGAGGCGATAGATTGCTTGCAGCTCCCATAAGCATGCGCCCATGGGGGCCTTCCGCTGATTTCAATGCTTGACAGCGAGCGAACGCGCTCCGGTGTCTCAGAGTCGTTCTAAGCATTGGCTGCTGCTGACCACGGAGCACCTGTGCATGAGTCGGGGCATCCTGGCCAATCCTGCCCTTTGTACTTCCCGAGAATGCCGCCAATCAGCAGAACAACAGGAAAAACCACCCGCTGAATAGCCCTAGGAGGCGTCATCACGGCCTGTGTTCGGCGGTGCCGCCAGAGCACGTGAGCCAGGTAAAAGATCGACGGTCTACCGTCCGGGCTAGCGTTGAACACGGCAAACAAAGCCTGCAGGAAATAATCCAGGTCCACTGCCGGCATCACGCGGCCATTAAATTCCAAGGTATCTTTTCCTGCATTCCACCAAGAATGAACGACCCCCGCTGAAAAAACTGCACCTTCCCCAGTCTGCACAACAAGCGTTTCTTTTCCGATTCGCGCTCCCAATGTGCCCGCCTGTACTCTACCCTCCTCTTTCTCCGCGAAGTGCACGTGAGGCGGTGGCCCACTGCTTCGCGGCGGCAATGAACCCTCCATGACCAGCACGACTTGGCCGGAAGCATCTCGTTCTCGACGCATCTGAAGAATCTCCCCGGTGTGCCGGTTCTCTAGTCTCAAAAAACCATTCATGGCCAACCTCCCCTGCGGACACAAAGCGGACATGCGAACTCTTCCTTATATGCTCACAAGAGAATTGGTGCAAAGGCGTTCCGAAAGCCGAATGAAAAAACGGCGAGTTTACCCTAACCCCGTGATTCAATCCGCATTGGAGCTCGGATGGCCGCCGTCTGGTCAAGCAACGCAGACGGCAGTACCTGGCGACTGGGAGAGGAAAATCAGTGTTTCGAAGTTTTTTGCCAGGACAAGAATCGTCCGCAACCGGAGGCGCTACCGCCACTGCAAGTCGAGCGTACGCAAATGCGTCGAGCTGGATGATCTTGACTTGCGATTTCCAAGACAATCCAGCTCGTGCTCACCGCGGTCTTACGTGAGCAACTTTTAGAGTCTCAGATCAGGCGTTGGGGGTAAAAGCGCCAACAAACGTCATTTTGGTGCGGTTCGCGTTCAACGCGCCTGGTGGTTGGTTCTTGAAAGTGTCACGGTCTAGAAACACAGCCTTACTGCCAGGTGCCCTACCCGGGGGACTAACTGATGTACTACTGATGAGACCACCATTCACTCCCGCTTCGCTATTCCCAAAGGCAGTGCCGACCCGTCCAGCCCCGATCACGGGAGGAACCGTGCTTGTCACCTGTCAAAACTGACAGTTGGAGGCAAGTCACTGATGTAAATATCGTTGTCTCGATTCAATCTCGCCGTCAGGAAATCGAAAGGCGGAGTCACCCTGATGTCGTGGCTGACACCCCCGACAAGATGTCGCCCACGACCAACTGGGTCCTCAGTCCTCCTGTTCGCTTTCTTTCTCCTTGACGGGGTTGGGGTAGCCCAACCGAAACCCGTCCGACGGATCCGATTTCAGCTGGAGTTCCTCTCCAAAAGCCAGAGTGCCGAGCAATGGCAGGGTGAACCACAAACTTTCGCTTGAGGGACGCTCGTTGCCCACATCTTCAACCCACGTTCTCGTAGTGGACGATTACGAACCGTGGCGCCGTTTTGCCGCCACCACGCTACGGAACAGACCGAGTTGCCGGATCGTCGGCGAGGCATCGGATGGGCTAGAAGCTGTTCGTCTCGCCGAACAGTTGCAACCCCACCTGATCGTGTTGGACATCGGCCTCCCGAAGTTGAATGGTATTGCAGCCGCTCGTCAAATTCGCGATCTTTCGCCGCATTCCAAGATTCTTTTCATGAGCGACCATCATTCCAGGGACATCACAAAGGAAGCCTTGCGAACGGGCGCCTGCGGGTTTGTCCTGAAGTCGGATGCGAGCGAACTATTGCTTGCCATGGATTCGGTTCTCAGGGGAAAGCAGTTCGTGAGCAGCAGCCTGACTGCTGACTTTCTTGCCCATCTGGCCGAGATCAGCAATGACCACGCGATGCTTGCAAGACCCATACCCTGGTCACCGACAAAAACGCCACCTCACCATGAGGTGGTGTTCTATTCGGAGGATCAAGTTCTCCTCGAGAAAGCGACGGGGTTTATTGCAGATGCTATCCAAGCCGGAAACGCGGCTATCGCCATCGCAACTGCGACACATCGGGACCGTTTCCTATCAAAGCTGCAGTCTTATGGCGTGGACATGAGCGCGGCGCTGGAGCAGGGCAGGTACATTCCCCAGGACGCTGCCGACACGATTTCTACGTTCATCGTCCATGATGCGGTTGATACGCTCCGATTTATGGATGCCTTTGGCGGCCTGTTTGGGACAGCCGTAAGGGCGGCGAGGGGAGACCATCCCCGCGTAGCACTTTTCGGAGAAGGTACCCAACTTCTGCGGGCGCAAGGGAATTTCGAGGCCGCAATGGAAGACGAAAACCTCTGCAATCAACTGGTTAAGATGTATGACTTGGATATTCTGTGTGCCTATTCTCTAGGTGGGCTCGAAGATCAGCGTTTCCAGCAAATCTGTGCGGTGCATTCATCTGTATCTTGCTCTTGATGAATTTGTCGGCCGGGGTAGGTTGAGGCCAGTGCGAAACAAGCACTTTGCACTGAAAGTATTCGGAAGCGATCATTGGGAAAAACGGGCGCTTGGGCACACAACCGGGAGGCTTCCAATCTGGGAGCCCCGATGGTCGCAACCGGCACTTTCCGCAGTTCTATCGAAGAACCATGATCCACACGTAAAACAACGTGATAATCGCCAAGAACTCGAAAAACTCTTCGCCAATCATGCAGGTTTGATGTTCTTGCGGCAGAACGCTGAATGGGGTTCTTTACCCACGTTTGGGTATGGAATCACTGAGAAACAATAGGGGAAAGACCCTCGCGCTTAAGAACGAAACAGGAGTTCCCGGGCGGACCTTGTCGCTGCGGAGCGCTGGAGACTTACAGGCCACTTTCTCAACATTGAAATTCGAGCTCACGCCCGCTGTTGTTTAGAACGGGTTCGTGCCTTTTCTGCGCGGGAGCCCAACGGACCAATCGGTCGTCAAACTTCGGTACACAAATGTACTGATCGGCAATGCACTGTTCGAGTCTAAGCAAGGCAAGGGCACCCGCTTCAGCGAACACTTTCGCATCCCGTCTGCGTAGCAAAAATTTGGGGAGTGGGAATTTCATTTCCGTGACCGAAATAGTGGCACAGGAAGCTCGAAATACTGCGCGCGAAACCTGCTCCGAGAAAACCAAGGTAATCAGGAAGCCCTGCCGGTATGCAATCTGCTCCAAGGAGCCCTATAGAGACGACCCCTTCCAGCGACGTTTTTAAGAACCAAGAAGTCAGTCCGGCATCTTCGGTATTCTGCAACTCGCTTGCCCTGCCGGTGTCGGCTGCTGAAACCTTTCGAGGTATGCCTCTGGTGCCCCCAGGGCCGCCAGGAGGTTCATTTTGTTGATGGTACACACCAACGCCCTCCGCGCCATGTGACGGGCGGTGGACGCAAATGGCAGGGTCGAGTCTCTGGATTTTCGTAATACTTGTGTATTCATGTCTGGTGTGGAAACCGAAAATGCAACCGAGCATCCAATCCCGCCATGGGCCGAATAGCAGTTAAAGCAATTCTGAACACGTGGCAGCGCACGCTACGTGGCCGTTTACCTTCCCTCTCGATCGAAATCACCCGGGAATGTCCATTGCGCTGTCCAGGTTGCTACGCATACGAAGATTCGCATTTGGGGGCTGCAAACCTACGCAGCTTGTCCGACTTCCGAGGTGAAGAATTGGTGCGGCGAGTCCGCGAACTTGTGGAGGAGCATAAGCCGCTTCATCTTTCGATCGTCGGGGGCGATCCGCTGGTTCGCTATCGTGAACTCGACATTCTATTGCCCGAACTGGTCAGGCATACTCACGTCCAGGTCGTCACCAGTGCCTTCCGTCGAATTCCTCTATCCTGGGCCAAGCTACCTAACCTGCAATTGGTTGTTTCCATCGATGGTTTACAACCGGAGCACGATCTTCGTCGTAAACCTGCAACCTATGAGCGAATTCTTCGAAATATCGAAGGTCACCACATTGCTGTACATTGCACAATCACCGGTCAGATGGCCCAGCGAACCGGTTACCTTCCGGAATTTGTTGATTTTTGGTCGGCCAACAATAACGTGGAGCGAATCTGGATGAGTATTTTCACTCCGCAACGCGGGGCGACGAATATCGAATGCCTAGACTCTGAGGAGCGCAAGCGGATCGTGGAAATCCTGCTGCGGATCTGCCGAGAAGAGAACAAGCTCGACATGCGGGAAGGAGTCATTAGAGAATTCCTCGCTCCTCCGGCATCTCCCGATCAGTGTATTTTCGCTAAAACGACGCTCTCGTTGTCCGCGGACTTGCGGACAAAGGTGGTTCCTTGTCAGTTTGGCGGTAACCCCGACTGCTCACGCTGCGGTTGCTTGGCGTCGATGGCGCTGGCGGCAGTCGGCCATAGAAAAATTCTCGGACCTCTTACCGCAGGAAAGATTTTTTGGATATCCACGGCCATCGGAAGCGGTGTCAAGGCCGGCGCAGATCGCATAAGGCACGAAGCTCGGGCCGCATGACAGACTCTTAAACGCTGGCCCTTTCATCTACATTCGATTTTCGATGGATTCCGTTTCCCCGCGCAAATCACACACGAAATCCAGAACCGCCAATAGGAGACATCCTCGAAGATCAGTTCCCGGCTTCCTTTCGATGGATCGAGCCAAGCGGTGGGGGGGCCACCGGTTCCTCGGCTCCAAAGTTGAATAGGGCCGCCTGTGCCTTGGCATTCTCAACCAATTCGTTCGCATCGTCCACGGCCATATTTTGTTTCTCCTGCTTCCGTAGGCTCCTACGTTCTGCCTTGTCCCGCTGCTTTTGCTGCCGGGATTGCTCCTTCTGGCGCTTATTGAATGTTGAGCGGCCCTTTGGCATGAACACCCCCAATTTCTGATTTATCGTTCCCGTTGCCTACCGTCAAGAGCGTAGGTTTCGCTATCGGCCCTAAGCCGCTGCAGCCCGCACCCTGATCGCTACTGGAACAAGTTCCGCCGTACATCTGGAACTCTGGATCGCAAGCACCGCATCCTCCGCTGTCAGCTTTCCCATCTGCAAGGCAAGCTTGGGATCAGTGGTCATCAAAATTGGAATGCAATCCAGCCGTCGAATGTACCGAGAGGCCACCGCACCGGAACGACTTACACGCACCACGAACTTTGTATTTGTCATCAATTGGAATTTTCTCCTGAATCAAATCAATATGGAACCTGTTATGGATCAAAAACTTTGCTTACCAGCGCGGTTCGCGACGTTGCCGAGGTCCACGACGATCGTTGCGGCCACCTCCCCCGCCCGGCCTTCCAAAGCTCTGCCCGAAATTTCCGCGCGGACGTTCTACCTTGGGCCTGGCCTCGTTAACTTGCAAGGTGCGCCCCGCTAGATCGGACCCGTTCAATCCAGCGATAGCTTTCTCGGCAGCTCCAGAATCCGACATTTCTACGAAAGCAAAGCCTCGGGCTCGCCCCGTATCGCGGTCTGTGATGATATTGACATTCTCCACCGGTCCGTAGACCGCGAACACGTTTCGCAACTCTGATTCCGTGGTGCTGTGGGGCAGGTTTCCAACGTAAAGGTTTTTCATTGCAGTTCCTCCCGGTTGATTGCTTCCATGGTGGCGTCAAGGTAGGCACGTGGGGTTTCCGAGTCCCGCTGAGGCTCAGGCCTGTTACGAATGGCTCTCGCTCGAGCTTCGCCGGCAGAGCGGATGCTCGAAATACGCCGGCAAGCCTCCCGGATGCCCCAGCGTTGCGGCCGGCCATCCGCGGCATTGCTGGAATGAACCGTAGTCTCCTTATCCCGCGAGGGAGGGTTTGCGTTCTCCTGCGACGCAGGCAAGGATTCGGGCTTCTCACCGGACAAGAACATCACCTTCTGTCGCGGAGTGGCGGTTTCGAGATCGTTGCAGAATTTCTCCAATGCGCCGGGTGAACCCTCGACATGAATTAGGACGAGGTCGTACAGATCAGGTTTCCACCAACACCGGGCTTCACTTACGTCGGCCGCACAGTCCACCTCAACGCCGAGATTCCTCATCGTCTCGGAACGCAAGTCGCGTTTTGCACGGCAAGTGTCAACCAGCAAGACGCGTTTCTTTTTGGAGGATATTTCGGGAGGCCTACCGGGTTGAGACATACCGGAAGAAATACTCATTTCGAGGCCGCCTTTGTACCAGAGCCCGGCTCAGCAGAAACCTTACCCTGAGCCGCGCCGGTCGCCAATCGCTCACGATTGCGGGCACGACGCGCAATTCGATCCTTGCGTTTGCGGTGAAATCTTGCCTTATCGCCATTAATCGCGGACATGAGAGCTCCTTATCTTCCTGCCGCCCAAGGACACCATTGCGAGAGGCTGCGCGCCTCGCAACATTCGGACGCTTGCTAATTTCTTAATCGCGAAGGCGGAAGCAGAATGTCTTCGGGTCAAGAGTTGAGGGTGCACGCCTAGAGAGCCTTTGCCTACTGCGCCTTGGATCGCTTGCCTTCAGCTTGCTTGAGATCGCGGTCGAGTTGCTCGATCAGGTTAAGGATCGCTGGAGATTCATTGTTTGTTGCTGTTACTTTAGGGGGCTGGTTTTTGCGGTTGCGCCGCATAACACTCCATTTCTCGCTATCTTTATAGTACTCCTCAAGCGCAGAAAGCCCTAATTTGCGGCGACTCTAGCACTCACCAGCTTGAAAACAAAGGGGTTGCAAACTGAAAACTTGAGCATTTGCTATTTCTGCCAGGGCCACGTAGGATTTAGAGGTGCGTTAGACCGAATCGGTCGTCAGCAGCATCTCGCCTCAACAGCAAGTAAACTGCACAATTTTTCTTCCGACTCTCTCCAGCGTAACTTCACAAAGGAACATCAAGTACAAAGAAAATGGAAACAGGAACAGTAAAGTGGTTTAACGACGCCAAGGGCTACGGCTTTATCAGCCGTCAGTCGGGCGGTGACGTTTTCGTGCATTTCTCAGCCATCCAGGCTGGCGGCTTTCGCAGCCTACAGGAAGGCCAAACCGTCCAATTCGATGTGACCAAGGGCCCCAAGGGCTGGCAAGCGGAGAACGTTCGCCCTGCGTAATATCCGCGGAAGGGCGGCCAGAAGGCCGCCTTTTCCCTTCCTATTTTTCATAAAAAACATCCCTGTTACCCAGCCGCGTGTTGTTGGGCAAGGTTCTCCGAGGTCAAGGCCACTTGAACGTGAATTGTGGTTCCCCCCATCGGCTTGGAATCGATCCTAATCTTCCCATTCACCAAGCGAACACGTTCGCGCATGCTGGTGAGCCCCAGCCCGTGTCCGTCCTGCGCAGCTTCGATGTCGAATCCCTTGCCTAAGTCACTCACGCTGAGGTGAATGTCGCCAGATTCTTCCCATAGCCGCGCTTCAATCTGTTTCACTCCACTGTGCTTGGCTGCGTTGTGAAAAGCTTCCTGTAGAACTCGAAAGAGGCAAAGCCCAATTTCTTGCGGTAAGGGGCTTTGCACATCCTGCTTGCAGTCGATCCGCATTCCGTGTCGTTCACCAAATTCTTTGCACCAGCTTTTCATCCCCGCAATGACACCCAGATACTTCAATGTCGAGGAATGCAAATCGCGCGACAGAGTTTGGACGTCGTTCGAAATGTCGTTTACCTGTTTCCACAATTCTTCTACACGGATGCCAACCTCAGAAGGATTGTCCTTCAATTGTTCTAGTTCAATCGCTAACATCGCGAGACGCTGGTTGATGTCGTCGTGAAGTTCTCTTCCAATCCAGGCACGCTCTTGCTCCTGCGATTCCACCAGTTTTCGAGTCATTCCCGACAGAGCTTCCTCCGCCCGCTTCCGTTCCGAAATGTCGACTATCGTGGCTTGCAGTATGGTAGCGTCGTGTCCGGCGCGCGGGGCCGCGCCGTTGAACAGCACCCACACGGGACTCCCATCCTTACGCTTGAGTCGCACTTCACGACTAACCAATACCTGGTTATCGAACAACTCATCCAAGAGCTGTTGGCGTTCGGCTGGGGTGAAGTAGAACTCCAACGCGTGGCGCCCGCGAATCTCCTCTCGTGACGGATAGCCGAGAATGCGTGCCCAGCCGTCATTGCGATCTAACACCCGTCCATCCAGACTCACGATGCCCACTCCCGCGACGTTTTTTTCAAAAAGCAGTCGGTACCGTTGCTCGGAACTCAGCAAAGCCTCTTCCGCTTTTCTATGTCCGGTGATGTCCCGCACGATGCTGGCACAGCGCAAGGTTCGCCCGCTTGCGTCCTTTATCGGAGAGATACTCAGTGATACGTTGATCTTTCTCCCGGTTTTGCTGATACGAACGGTTTCGTAGTGCTCGATGCGCTCTCCTGCTCGCAACCTACGCAGAATGCTGTTCTCCTCCTCCACTAGCTCAGGTGGAACAACGATCGTAATTGGCCTTCCAATGGCTTCAGCTTCCGTGTACTCAAAAATTTGCTGGGCAATCTTATTCCAACTCGTAATAACTCCATCCACAGTTTTGGAAATAATCGCATCGTCAGATGAGTCGACAATCGCGGCAAGCTGAAACCGGGCATCTTCTGACGCTTTCCTGTCCGTAATGTCCTCCGCCATTGCAAGGATTAGCGGAGATGGGTTTCTGCTCAATTTAGAGACAGAAAGGTTCCCCCACACCAAAGACCCGTCCCGCCGAAGGTAGCGTTTTTCGAGTTGATAGTGATCTATCGATCCCGCCCGCAATTTTTGAAAAAGCGCCCGGTCCTCTTCCGCGTCTTCCTTAGGAGAGAAATCGACACACCGTTTGCCTAGCAGTTCTTCTTCGGTGGAACCTAGTAACCGGCAAAGGGCGGGGTTTACAAAGAGAGGCTGTCCATCGAAGTTCTCCACCGCGATCCCGATGGGACTATTGTTGAAGAGATCGCGAAAAAGTTGGGTGTCGGGTGTCAGGGTGTGCAGACCTCACTTATTAGGTTCATGAAATACGAGGCTTACAAGAGTCTCACGCTTCGTACTCGTCGAAAATGGTGCTGCTTGGGACTTGTCCGAAACAGGTCAGCACGTTTGAGCCGCGGAGCGCTCCTCGGTCGGACCTATCGGGAATAGCGACTATCTATTTGTGGAGTAGGCGATTCCTAATCTGTCGCCCGCTATCTGCGAAAAAAGTAGTTAACCATGATGCGCGGAAAACCCTGATGCAGTTTGTGCCAATTCGACGACCGCCATCGTCACCTGGCGCTTTGTGTACTCACTGATCTAGATCGCAAGGTCTCTGACGGCGTTTCGCCAAAATGTGCCCGATAATAAGCGGCAAACCGTCCGGTCTGAGGAAACCCGTACTCGAATGCCAAGTCGCCAATTGAAATTGGCGCAGTATCGCCTCGCCTCAGGATCGATCGGATAGCCGAAAGACGTCTACGACGCAGATAGGCGGCAGGGCCAATGCCCAAGGTAGCAGTAAAGGACCGATGAAGACTTCGCCTCGATACCTTCAAAGCGCTACAGAGTTCGGAAATGTGGACGGGCCGTCCGCCCGCTGCATCTATGTAATCCTCTGTTTCGGTAACCAGCCGGGCGCCAGTATAGGACCGTGCTGTTGACATCGGTAAGGCACTCGCCAAACCCGCTATGAAGGGCTCGATGATCGAACGCTGCAGAAAATGGGTCGCCCCCTCAGAGGGTGCGGTCAATTTCTGCTTGATGCCCGAGATGATTCGAGTGAGCCGGCGCAGCGCCCCTGCACCAACGAGCGGATCGGGGTGGTATACCCCCTTTGCATTCCAAAAGGCAGGATCTGCCAGATGCTCCTCACCAGCGAGCATCGATGCAAGCTCTGGCAAGGGTATAGACACCACCAAATAGGCGGTGACTCCTCCGTGAACGACATCGACTTCCACGTGCGAGGGAAATACGCCAACGTCGCCGGGCCGTATCTCCCTCCACCAATGCGTTGAAGGGCCCGCGCTATCGAGTAGTGTCCCAAGTACAACTCTCTCTCGATGCATGGTTCCTCTCACTCGACTTTCGGAGCTGAACTGTCCCGTGCTGATTCCAAAGGTTCCCGACGCCAATATGCCTGATAGAACCTGTCAGCTTCTCAGGCCTCAGCTGCACGATCTCGAGGTCGGCACCGCGGGTAGCCTCGCGCAGATCATCCGGGCCGTTGATGGGCACGGTTTCCATAGACCAGTTTTTCTTGTCCAATCTTGAATCCTTTTAATCTGTCTCAATATGATACAGCCTGGGATGCTCCCCTAACTGGGGATGGTCGGGTCTACCCACATCCTCTCCGGCTCCGAGCGGGGGCCCCCGGGCAGCACCGCCCCAATTCCTCATTTCATTCCCGCCAAGTACGCAGGATTTCGGGCGACCACTTTATTTATGCAATTGGTTTTCTGGTCCTGGCCACAAGCTCGTTCCCGCAACGAGCAGGCTCGAACGAATCCGACGGACAAGGCTGACCTCTATTGTGATTGGACAGGCTCCGGTGAGTGGCGGGAATCTTGCGACGTTCTGGGGTTTTTCGAACTACGTCGACCGGGAGCTCGTCCAGTCGAGCTACCCTGGCGTGATCACAAATCTCAACTCGCATGGCACCGATTGGTTGCAAGTGAAACAGCCAAGGTGCTATACACCGTGTGTTGCAGCAGGTGACAACCATGGCCTCTGACACTCAGCTTTTTCGAAATCTGTTCGATGCCAGTCCTATCGGAATCGTAGTCGAAAACCTAGATGGGCAGCCGCTCTTTGTGAATGCCGCGTTTTGCTCATTCTTAGGTTTCACCGAAGAGGAATTGTGTAGCAAACACTGCGTGGACTTCTCTCCTGCGGAGGACGTGCAAAAGGACTGGGCGCTTTTTCAGCAGTTGCGCGCGGGAGTGATCGATCGTTACCAGTTGGAGAAACGCTATTTTCGTAAAGATGGGTCTCTGGTTTGGGGGCGCTTGAGTCTGTCGCTGCTGCGGAACGATCCAACTCCCCTCGTGGTTGCGATGGTGGAAGACATCACCGAGAAGAAGTCGGCAGAAGAGATTCGGTTCAGGCACATCGCCGCGATTGAATCATCCCAGGATGCGATCATTTCGAATGACTTGGACGCAGTCATAACGAGCTGGAACGAAGGCGCACAGCGCTTGTTCGGTTACACAGAAGCGGAAGCTGTAGGACAACCGATCACCATTCTCAGTCCTCGAGAACTGCGCGATGAGGAAACCCAGATTCTTGAAAAGCTGAAGGCCGAGGGTCGCATCGAGGATTTCGAAACGACTCGTATAACGAAGTCGGGAAGGAATTTTGATGTTTCTCTAACCATTAGTCCGATCAAAGATTCGTCCGGAAATGTAGTCGGGTTTTCCTACATCGCGCGCGACACCACGCAGCGGAAAAAAGCTGAAAAAATCATCCGGGAAAGCCAAGACCGGTACCGCAGGATCATCGAGACCGCAAACGAAGGAGTTTGGCTCCTCGATTCGCAATTTCGAACCACCTACGTAAACCGACAGATGGAGAAGATGCTGGGGTGCGAGCGGGGAGAAATGATGGGGCGGAGCGTATTCGATTTTTATTTTCCGCAAGATGTCGAGCACAAGCGAGAAATCCTAAGCCGGCGACAGAAAGGCCTGCCCGAGCAACTTGAGGAACGGTTCCAGCGAAAAGACGGTTCCGAATTATGGACACTCATGTCAGCCACGCCTGTTTTCAACGAAAACCGGGACTTTGACGGGGCGCTGGCAATGGTAAGTGATATCACTGAAAGAAGACAGGCGGAAGATGCATTGCGCGAGAGTGAACAAAAATTTCGAAGCGTTTTTCGGGAGGCGGGCGTTGGCATGGTCATCGTCTCTCCAGAAGGTCGTTATCTCGCCGCCAATCGAACGTTCTGCGCCTACGTTGGCTATACGGAACAAGAGTTGCTGAAAAAAAACGTGGAATCGATCACCTTCCCGGAAGATTGGCCAGCTTTCTCCCAAGGGCTCCGAGAAGCGCTGGAGAAGGATCGTGGGTTTCAGTGGTTGCAAAAGCGCTGCTTGCACAAAAGCGGACGTATTGTGTACACGGAAAGCAGCACCTCTCTGATTCGAAGCCGGGAGGGCAATCCTCAATATTTTATCGCCCACGTTTTGGATATTACGCAGCGTAAGAAGGCAGAAGAGGCATTGTCGGGGATGACGCGAAGGTTAATTGAAGCGCAAGAGCAGGAGCGTGCTCGGATTGCTAGAGAGCTTCACGATGATGTCAGCCAGCAGCTTGCTTTGCTTGCGGTTGAATTGGATCAGTGGGATCAGGGCGGTTCGCATGACGCTGATTTCCGCGATCACATACAGAGGGCAAGGCGACGTATCGTGGAGATTGGCCAAGATGTACAGAGCCTGTCTCACCAACTGCATTCATCCAAGTTGGAGTATCTCGGCCTGGTCGCAGCGGCCAGGGGTTTTTCAAGAGAGATCTCGGAAAAGGCTGGTGTACGGGTTGAGTTCAGAGAGGATGGTATTCCGCAGACGTTATCGAACGAAGCCTCGATTGCGCTGTTCCGAATTCTTCAGCAGGCCCTGCGTAATGCCGTCGACCACAGTGGAGCAAAACGGGTAGAGATTCGCCTGTGGGAACAATTCAATGAAGTTCACCTCACCGTGAAAGACCCAGGGAAAGGGTTCGACCTCTCAGCAGCAATGCAAGGCACCGGCCTTGGTCTTACCAGTATGCGCGAGCGTGCTCGTTTGGTGGATGGCGAAGTCGCGATTGATTCTAAACCGATGGGCGGGACTACGATCCACGCTCGTGTACCCCTGCATTCCGAGGCCTACGGGGAAAAACAGGCAGTTTAAGCTTGAGTTTCGATTTTGTCTTTCTTGCTCATTCGCGCATCCCAACATAAAACTTTGCGAGATTCTCTGTCCCGCGTCGCTGCGATGCAGGAAGAAGCCTGTCTCGCTTAAGAATTGAACAGGTGCCGAATTCATGCACTCTGCGCGTGCTTGATTTCCTTCCCACCGCATGCTCGCAGGATGCAATCAGAGAGTTCGCGCGCAGTCTGATCCACCCAAGGCTCGTTCATCAAGTCACGACGAGAGTCCTGGCTGCTCTTGCCGATGATGTGGTGTTCAATCCCCTCTGCCAGTCCATCCCAACCTAGGTTCGGGTCGTCCTGGTAATCGGAACCGTGAAACATCACTATTAAGCCTGGATACGGCTTGGGAACGTAGTTCTTTTCTGCCCGGATCAGGGTCCTCCAGACATAGAGAGTCCGCATGCGCGCCGGAATTTGCAACCCGAACTTGAACCAAATCGGATAAAACCTAGGCGCGACCTTTCCCCACTCCTTCGCGATCCGTACCGCGGCTACGCGATAAAGCGCCCGCACCGGGTTTCTCAACAACGTGGCGAGTCTTTTGCTGGTAGGGTTCGCTGGCGGCCTGGGCTTTGGCGGCGCAGGGAACTTACGATGAAAACGCAGCTCTGCTGTAAACTGAACAACTAACGCGGCTGGTTCACCCTGCCGAAGTAATTGTTGAGCCATCTCGTAGGCGACGATCCCGCCAAAGCAATATCCGCCGAAACAGTACGGGCCCTTCGGCTGCAGCCGTCGAATTTCAGAAAGGTAGTAAGCCGCGATCTCTTCGAGCGTGGTGTGCCTAAATTGTCGGCCGTCCATTCCCTCTGGTTCGATTCCATAAAAGGGCTGGTCGGCGTCCATTTTCGCCGCCAAGCGATGCATGAATAGGGTGCTGCCTGCCCCGCCGTGGACGCAGAAGAATGGCGGCCGTGTTCCGGTCTTCTTCATGGGCACGAGCGTGGGATAGTTTGCGGGTTTTGAAAGCGGCCTGATTTCCTCAGCCAGAAGTTCGACGGTAGGCGCGTGAATCAGCGTAGTCAGCGGCAGATCCTTGCTGAAAAGGCCCATGATTCGGGTAAACAGCCGTGCGGCTTGCAGCGACTTCCCCCCAAGGTCGAAGAATCCGTCCTTAATGCCAATCGGCGCTATTCCCAAGACTTCTTCCCAGAGTACAACTAGCTTTTTCTCGACTTTGTCACGGGGCGCGACGTACTCGCGCTCGCGATGATAGTCGCCTGCCTGCGGCGCGGGCAGAGCCTTGCGGTCCACTTTGCCATTCGGGCTTAGGGGAAATTCGCGGAGGGCAACCAAGGCGGGCGGAACCATGTATTCCGGCAATTGTTTGCGCAAGTGCTCGCGAATTCCCGATTGAGAAAATGTCACGCCCGGCTTAGGGATGAAATAGCCAACCAGATATTTGCCGCCGAAATTGTCGTCGCAGGCTGCGGCGACGGCCTTCTGAACGGCCGTATGCTGCTCGAGCACCGCTTCAATTTCGCCCAATTCGATACGGAAGCCACGGACTTTCACCTGATGATCAATTCTGCCCAAGTATTCGAGGTTGCCGTCCGGGCGATGTCGTACGACGTCACCGGTGCGATACATCCGGGCCCCGGGGCGGGACGAGAAGGGATCAGGCACGAACTTTTCTGCCGTCAGCTCCGGCCGATTGAAATATCCACGAGCCAACCCGACGCCGCCAATGTAGAGTTCGCCTTCGCTTCCATCGGCAAGCGGTTCGCGGTCCGGGCCGAGCACGTACAGGCTGGTATTAGCGATCGGCTTTCCGATGGGCACGTTGCGCTCGTCGCGTCCTTCAACGTGATAGCCCGATGACCAGACCGTGGTTTCCGTCGGCCCGTACATGTTCCAAACCGATCCGCAGGAAGCGGCGAGTTTTCGCGCAAGCTCGGCGGAGACGGCTTCGCCTCCCGCAATGGCTTTCAGCTTGCGGTCTCCTGTCCATCCAGACTCAAGCAAAAGTTGCCAGGTTGTTGGAGTAGCTTGCATAAACGTGGCGTGGGAACTCGCCAGGAGGCTGCGCAAGAGTTTGCCATCGAACGTGGCTTCACGGCTGGCGATCACGAGTCGCGCGCCGGCTAGAAGAGGAAGAAATATGTCCGGAACCGATAGGTCAAAGGAGATGGTGGTGATCGAAAGCACAATGTCGCTGACGCCGATTCCCGGTTCTTCGCGCATCGAGCATAGGAGGTTTGCCAGGCTGCGATGCTCGATCTGCACGCCTTTCGGCTTGCCTGTGGAGCCGGATGTATAGATAACGTAGGCCAGGTTAGATGGGCCTACCTCAGACGGCACCGGATCGTCACTCTCATCTCTGATCAGATCCCACGAATGCTCCAGGCAGAGAACTTCGGCCTGTGTACGGGGCATGAGATTCAGCAACGATTCCTGCGTGATCAGGACTTTCGCCCCCGCTTCCTCGAGCACATACTGAATTCTGCCCGTGCCAAAAGAAACGTCGAGTGGCAGGTATGCGCCACCAGCCTTCAGTATCCCCAGCAGCGCGATCTCCATTTCCAGTGATCGCTCCATGCACACACCCACCAGAACCTCTCGTTCCACGCCGTAGCGCCGAAGAACGCGAGCCAATTGGTTCGCGCGGGCATGCAGTTCCGCATATGTCAGAGTCCGTCCCTCAAAGTCAACGGCGATGGATTTCGCATGCTCCTCTGCGACAGCTTCGAGAAGATCGTGGACGCACGCGTGATGGGGTTCCGACCCTCGTATTGCTGAAACGCCTGCGGAATAAAGCGGATTGGGGAGTGCTGACATCAGGAAATCCTTCTTGGAGAAAAAAAGGCTACCGGCTGGCGAAGCCACCAGTGAACGGATGACCCCGGGGTACACAAAACCAGGGAGCTGCGGCCTTGCAGCTCTGGCATACCACGGGGAGGAATACCAGAAAACATACAACCAACTAGACGCGAATCATTTCGCTTGGGTTGGCGGACTATTTTCTGTCAAGAAAGCGCTCGCCCACGTACACACGACGATTTCTTAACCTGAGAACGAGGCAGGATTATACGCGCGATGATCCAGTCTTTTGTCAATTTCCCTATAAAAAATCCGTGAAACTCCGCGTCCATGGCCGGGTTTCGTGGCTACCCTAGGAATCGAGAAGTCCGTTCGGGCCACGCCGCATCTGCATTGCGGGTGTGCAATGTTGCAAAATATTTCACTCCTGCACGCCTCTGACTTAGAGTCCCCTGGCAGCATGGTGCTCAAAGATGGGTTTTCCACAGCTTCCTGTCCGTGAACGATACGGCTTGAGCCCTTGATGCCGAACTCGTTCACCAGGCGTGGCAGTTCTCCGGGCAAACCCCTCGGCAGAAGGGAGCTTCCAGGCACCTAATGATGTCCGCTCTGAGAAAGGTTTATCAATAACAATCGGCGGCTTCCGCCTACGCTGCGCGGCCCTTCATTCTTGCCATCTGGATGATCGTCCGTGGAATGCGCACTCGTCTGAATTGACCTGATTTCCTTTCCACTGCGTCCACAAACACAAAATTTTCGCTCAGTCTAACTGGGTCAGACACCAAGTCAAACACTTGTCCGTAGAGTCTCACCTGATTGTCACGCGCATACCCAAGTCGTTTTAGAGTTTCACAGAGTGAGGGTTGGTTTGGCCTGCGGTGCTCCTCGGGCTCTTCCTCGATCAGGAAGCGGTCGTCGAATTGGGTACTTCTCAAGCGATAGACCTCTCGGAGATTACGGGCGGTCTCAAGCCAACCACATGTGCGCCGCCAGAATGTTCCTGGATGCTAAACCGTCTGCTGTGGACAGCATCACTGAGAGAACTTACAGGCAGGGAAGGAAAAGATTGGGGCGGAATGACTTCATGACATCATACGAAGAGGCTTCGAGCCCTTGTAAACCTGAAGCGGTACGAGCTGCCAAGCTTGCAGGAAGCCCGCGAGCGCCAGTACGACATCACAGTTGCTGCGCTAATAGGCGGGCGGGAGACCCATCGTGTTCACAATGGTCCGATACCGCTTGTCCGAATGTAAGAAATCAAGCCCGGGTTCGTTCTCGATGAACACCAGCCACGCCAAGTGCTCCCGCAAAGCAACCTCTAGGTATTTCAGGGTATTCTCTCGGTCTTCCAGGCACGCATAACGGCTCGCACAGCGATGGAACCGAACTCATGAACTCCGCACGTCCGCCGCAGGATGGGGACTTTTGCATGGGCATATGGAAGAAGACTGGCCTCAACAAATACAAATTGAACCACTTTGCATGGCTTGCCAACGACACTGCGAATGCTCCGTCAGGCGTAGGCAATCCCGCCGGTTCTACTCGATTCTTCGAAGAAATTACTCTAGCCGCCGACGGGAATCACTACACCGGCAAGTTCACCCTGGAATGCCTACGACCCGTTTGGCAACCAGGTCGCGCATACCAGAGCCGACGGTCGTGCCGTCAACTCCGGGTAAGTCAGCCAGTACAGATCGAATTCCTTAAGGCCGGCGGTGAGAGTCCCCTACCCAGGGGCGAGGTTACTGAGCCAAGAAGGAGTTTGGAAAGCCTGATGTCACTGCAGACCTGATTGGGTAAGTTTAATAGCACTAGGGAATGTGCCTGCTGGCGGAGAGCCCTCGAAATAGATGCTCGAAGCTTGAGGGGATGCGCTCACGTTATCAACGATGATCCCGCCTACACCGGGCCCTCCTAGCTGGGTGAGTTCAAGAATTCCAGACGGGAATCCGTTAGTGATATCGAAGCTCTCAATGCAAGCGTTCGCCCCGACGCAGCTTTGTTGAACTCCAAGAAACAGGCGATCAGGTGCGTTTGAAAAAGAGGGGTTAAACATTTCGGTCAACCCGGTTGGAACGCTGGTGCTGCTACCGTTTCCGAGGATAAGTGGGCCTTGGTATGAAGAGTTCATCGTGGTTCCCGTGAAACCGACGCTATACAGGCTTGCCACATAGTTAACGGTGCTGGCGAAGTAAAACGCGCCCGAGGACGGGTTGGCAAAGTATCTCTGATCAAATGCCCCAGTGTAGCCGCCCCCGCTACCGACTGGGCCCACATCGATCTCGCGGAGTACAGTTCCGGAAGTGTCGAATTGAAGCAACGCCACGTAGTAAGTCGGGTAAACAACCGGATATAGAACTGCCATCACAAACACCGTCTGATTGGTAGAATCCACAATTGGGTCTGTCAGGCTGGATAAGAAGAATGGAACAGAATTGACAATCCCACCCGAAGCTGCATCGACGACATAAAATGTGTGGCCATGCCAATCGCTCACGAATATTCGTCCGCTCACAGAATCGTAGACAGGAGACTCCACTAAATCGAATGCGGCATGCAGTTGGACAGGCCACCCATTCCCAATCACCTCCTGCGGAGTTCCGTTGAACACAGGAGTGATTTTGTGCAGCAGACCACCGTCATCGCCGACGTATGCAGTATCGTGAGCATAATCAACAAATGGGTTCGACAGTGAATCACTGTGAGCGTTGTTCAAAACCAGCGTGGTCATGCAGGAATTCCCGGGGCTACAGTCGCCGGGTGTCGCCGCGGAATTCCATGAGGTACCCTCTCCCGCTTTCCAAGTTAGAACGTGAAACGCCGCATAATTTTCCGCGAAGCCGTCATTGCTTTCCATAAATGCGATTTTCTTTCCGTCCAGCGACAGAACAGGCGAGAGATCTGCTTTACCACTCTGGACGGTTGCAGTGTTGTAAGCAAAAAGTACAACAGGGTCGGTCGCAGGTGAAGTTATGGTCGGACAGATACCGGACGGCCCTGGCCCCACATACAGGTTGTTGAAAGCGAGCAAAGTAGCAAATGCGCTCGACCCTGGAAAAGTAACGTTGCCAGTGGGAAAAACAACGTAATCATTGGTGCAGTCCGGAGTGGCATTAACATCGAAGCTGAATTTCGCCGGAGAAGCCACCGCACTAGCTCCGGTGAAAAGTCCCATGTTCCAGTCGATCTTCGCCTTTTTGAAGGCACGCCGGCGGCGCTCGGTAAAGCGAGCCTTGTTGTGTACTTCGTTTGGGGGGGGCACAAAACGATAGCGGGCGTGTTCCAACCAGCTGTGCCACGCTCTCGGGTCTCTATAAACGGCTTCCCCGACTGTTTCTGGCGTCAATCCGGTGAAAATAATGTGGCTGCTCGACCAGTCTCGTGTCACATGCTGTGGAGGAGCCGAATTCTGCGCACCTGCGATAGAAAGCAAGACGATCGAAACCCACAGCCCGGTTGCGTGCCGAAGTACCATAGAGGGGATCTTACATTAGTCATTCTGTCGTTAACTGCTAGTTGTTGCAAGGAAACTTGTAATGTTAGTACCTGAACTTACACCAGAAGATAGTGCGTTCCCGACGGAATTTCTGTACTGGCTCGCAATGGCAAGCCTCCTTTGGGCTTCTTCACGCACTTAGATTTGGACTTTCTCGCACTTAGAAAGGTGGGGATCAACTTTCGGGGTGGACATGGATTTCCCTCGCCACCCTGGAGATTGCCGTTCAGGGACAGAGCAGCTCCGAGTACTTCCCGTCCGGAGCCCAGGAGAATCTGGCATC
Source organism: Terriglobales bacterium (assembly GCA_035496675.1). Lineage (GTDB taxonomy): Bacteria > Acidobacteriota > Terriglobia > Terriglobales > Acidobacteriaceae > Gp1-AA145. Next base: position 6,483 of record DATJEL010000046.1, on the reverse strand, counting down.
GGCTCTCCCCCAACATCGCCGATTTGGGGGTTTCGCGGCTAGTTGGTCTTCCCTTGGTCTTACCGCGTCAGATCCTGGAAGAAGGCATTTGCTTCTTTGCGCTCCTTTGAGCAACGCGTCTTTCTCGGAACGAGAGGCGAATCTCGCGGTCTCGCGCGCCAGGCTGAAGGATTTTTGGATCAACACCCTTTCCGTTGTCGCGGATTCGCAACCTAAGGTGCCGCGATCGCAGCGAGGTCACGTGCTGTGCCTTCCACGTGCACTCGGAAATCTATCATTGCACCGCCGCGAAAGCCTGGGCTTCCTCCTCAAGCAGTCGCTCACGTTCTTCGTCTCTCGGTTTGTCTGGCTCGAGAACGACGACAATCTTCTTGAGCATTCCTGAAAAGCGAAATGGCATTTTGTCCACGTAGTCCTCAGCCACGGGGGTTCCAGTATCGCTCCAATATCGAATGTCTCATCGAGCGAGAGTCGAATTGGAATGGTTCGTGGTATACGGCCTTCCGCAACTTGCTTTTGATCCACAAACAAGACGCCTGTCGCCCCTTTCCCGTACCCACCCCCGTCATACCTGAAACGTGACAGAGCTGAACCGGTTTTTTGGTCCTGACGCGACACCTTTGCCTCCATTCAACACGCCAGATCGGCCCAACATCGCTCGCCAGATTCAATTCTCGTTGGATCTTGAGTTCTGAGCAGTTGCGGATAGACATCTGCAATTTGCCACGCGCTTAGAACCTGAGGAATGGCCCGATAGTGATCCTCAGGTTGTTGTGTGCTCCGTGGTTGAAATAGACTTCGTCGCCCAGTTCGAACCGAAAGCCGAGCGGGCCAAGCGCCGCTTCAAGTCCCCCTCCCGGGTAAATGACAGGGTTCAGTGTGGATTCTCTCAAGCCGAGAATAGCGCTCACTATGTTGCTGTATGGGAGCAAGCTAGGACTGAAGCGGAAATCGATGAAACCAGCCTTTAAGGTTACAAAGGGCCGAAATCTACCGACGGGCTGAAGTTTCGGTCCGAACAATCCATGAGTGACACCAATCGAGGTGTGCTCAATCGCGGCCAGGTCTCCGTTGGCAGCATCAAGATAAAGCTCGTCGAAGTTGATGCCGTAATCGTAGGCAAACTCACCTTCGAACATCACATCGCGGTGAATACGATACCCAAAGCGTCCGCCGATTCCGAAGTTGCTGGTGCTGGTTGCGGACACACCCAAATAATCCAAGAAAACGCCGGTTTCAATTCGCTTCTGAGCCGAACTCAATGGACTGGCAAGCAGGAGTGTAAAAATGACAATGACCGATTTTGGCATGCCGGAGTAGATTGCAGTCGTTTACGATGAGCGGCAAACGAATCGGGTTGCGAATCCGTCTTTCATCTGTACCCCGTCGTCCTCAATTCAGTTGTGACAACGCGCCCCCGCTCCGCCATTAGTCCCAGGGGCATCTAAGATTCCCCAAGTTCCCGATGAATGATAGGGTCAAGAGTCCCGGATGGATTTACCTGACATACGTGACTATCCTCGCTACTTTGGCAATGTTTGGTTGCAGCGGCCAGGATTTCGGTCCTTTGCAGCCCAAGCCCGAGGATCTCTGCAAGTGTTTGCCAATTGAGCCAGACATCGCCGATTATCGGCATACTGCGAAGCATGTACCCATTCCCAACGTGGTCCCGCAGGAGGTCTCCGTCGACATCATTCTTGCCTGGCCCCAAGATTTCTTCATACCTCCCGACGCACCGCGAACTGGGCGCGAACTTCAAATTTTTCATATTGCGAATGCGTTTCTCCAGAATGCTGCCGTGAATTCAGCGGACTGCGATATTTCCATGGAGATCTCGCAAACTGCGGATAAGAAGGCGCCGCGCATCATTGTGGAAACGCCTGTTGACAGCGAATATTGCAGCGCTCGTCAAAATCTGCAAGCGCAGCTGAAGCAACATGGATTTCGGCTAGACTCCCAACACGGAGGCGAACTTGCACAGGCCCTACCTATGGAAGTGCTGGGAATGGCATTCGAGGACTTCGAGCATAATCGTGGCAACGCAGCAACGTTGTGGGAGCTTCATCCTGCAATTGTGACTCTCCATTGAAGACAATAGTGAAGAGAAACTCGTCCAAGCTTTGCAACATTATCAGCAATGAGCGCAGCCGCTACGGTTGATCTGCTTTGAAGTTTACCTTCTCCCTCCGCCATCAGCGACAACGCGACTGCACCAAAACTAGTGCTATAGCCTTTTGACCCTCAACTCCATATTTCGCTCCAGAAGCCAGGCCGCGAGTCAGCGCTAGAGGGCATGCCCAGTGTCAACTTCGCGAACTGGGCCGTCGTGCCCCAAGGGATTTACTTCCTTCCCAACGGCCATCTTTCGCTCGAATTCTTCGAGTTTTCGGCCAAGAAAGTAAGCCGCGTCATGGAGCTCAACGATGAAGCTGTAATGTGATTTTCCCTCTCTCAAGACCAGCGATCAATCATGTATGGCAGGCTTCGAGCAAGCTGACCGTGATATCAGGGTTGTCGAGAATTGGCGATGAGCCGATGATCGACGCGGGCTTGGTTAGGGAACGAGGTACTGGAGGATGAAGCATCGACCTCATAGGACGAGAAGAGTCCATCAAGTGCAACGCTACCCCATTTGCAAGGCGCTTTAGGCCATATTTCGTTCCAGCGCAGCTCGCTTGTTCAAGTGACTTTTACTACCACATCCATGACATCGTCTTGTTGAGAACGATCACCCGCAAATGTTCGAGCAGCCCGACATATGCCATCAGCGAGCACACGTGCCGAATGCTGACGGTGGCTCCTTACGTAATCGAGAACTCCTTCGGTTCCGAACTCCACGTCTTGCGCGTTCGTCGTCTCACAAGCGCCATCCGTCATCAAGACGACAAGCTGCTGCGAGGCTAATGGAACTTCCGATGCGGCAAAACGAGAATCGCTAAATAATCCCAGTGGCGGGCCCGAGCTTTCCAGTACGCATTCGATATTCCCAAAGCTGTTCATCAGAAATCCTGGGGTGTGTCCGGCGCTAGCATAGGACAGGGAGCCATTGAGTCCATCCAAACAAACCAGCAATAATGTGACGAATCTGGAGGCTTCCAAGTCAGCAATAAGCATGTGATTCACCCTGCTCAGTATCTTCGCCGGGTCAGATTCGACTTGGGCGAATGACCGGACATAGGCGCGAGTCAACGCCATCACAAGCGCGGACCCCAGACCGTGTCCACACACATCGCCAATACCGATGCAGATACGTCCGTCCGCCATTGAGAACAAGTCCAGGTAGTCGCCACCCGTTTCTTTCTCAGGTTCGGCGGCACTGGCTATATCGAAACCCGCGACGTTAGTGGCAGCGCCGGTATAGAACCGCTGTTGCACTTCACGCGCCAGGCGTAACTGAAGCTCTTGCTCCTGCTTTTTGCGAAGCTCTGTGATGTCCTTCAGCACTGAAACGAAGTGCGTGATGGCGCCTGCGCTGTCCTTAATAGGCGTGATTGTCTGCTCGGCCCAGTACAGTTCGCCACACTTCTTGCGGTTCACGATCGTCCCACGGAAGGAATCTCCCCGGCGAATCTCGTCCCAAAGCTGTCTGTAAAACTCTCTGTCATGAACCCCGGATCTTAAGATCCTCGGTGTGTTGCCAAACACTTCTTCACGGCGGTAGCCCGTAGTAGCCTCGAATGCTGGATTCACATACTCGATCGTGCCCTGTCGGTCGGTGATCACGACACTGTCGGCTGTCTGTTCCATCGCCTGTGAAAGCAAAATGATCGCTTCCTGCGAGCGGGCTTCTTCGGCTTCAATGCGTTTCGTCTCCGTTATGTCGCTGATCATGGCTAGTGCGCCTTCGAAGCTTCCATCCTCACCCACAATGGGCGATGTGGAGACGCGAGCCCATAACACTGTCCCATCCTTCTTGCGGTATCGCGTTTCAAGCTGTTCGCTGACACCTTCGCGACGGCGTTGCAAGTCGGACCTTTTCTGCTCCATATCGCTCTCAAATAAGAAATCAAAGAGCGACTTGCGTAACATTTCTTGAACCGTGTAGCCGAGTAGTTCAGCCATTCGCTGGTTGACGAACGACGTTTCGAAGCTGGCATTTATCTTCCAAATTCCCTCGTAAGCTGTCTCCACGATGCCGCGATAATTCTTCTCGCTACGCTCGACTGCTTCGCGTGCACTCTGCTCACGTATTAGTTCTGCTCTCTCAGCAATCGCAGCCGCCAAAACGATACCTGAGATCGAAGTTATGCTCAGGAAAGTCTGAAGAAGCATTGCGTTCTGCAGTGAGTTTCCTTTTATGAAGGGCCCAAAACCATGCGCTGTTCCCCACACCGCGATAGCAGAAATCAAGAAACTCACGATTGCCGCTCCGGGTGCCGCAAACCGAATGGCCCCCCAGAGAACGAATGGAAAAATGCCAAAGGCAAACACTTCGGGACGTGCCAATCCGAGTCGCGGATAAAAGATCAGCAAGGCGGCGCCGAGAGCTCCGAGTAGCAGGCAGCCCAACTCAATTAGCATGCCCTTCTGTTTGATGGAGAGCAGTTCAGGGAAGGTAAGTATAGCCGGCGTGACGATCAACACACCCATAGCATCACCGAACCACCACATCAGCCAGGCGGAGGGAAAACCTGACCAGGCATTGACACCAGCAAGAAACAAAACACCCGCGCCGGCAGTGGCGCTGACTGCAGTGCCACAGAGAGCGCCACCAATGGCAATTCCGAGTACATCTCGAAGCTTGCCGAGGGAGAGCCGAAAGTCCGGAACGTGCCTCAGGATCCAGGCACTACATAGCGGCCCTAAGGCGTTACCGAAGGCAATCCCAATGGCTGCGAGATGTGGGATGGATGTGAAGAAATTTACGGTAAATGCGCCCAGGGCAACCGCGGGCCAGATGCGATAGCCAAGCAGCAATATCGCCGCCAACGCCACGCCTGCCGGCGGCCAAAAGGGAGATATGTTGCCGCTTGTAAACGGGACAGCTAGACCGATTTTGCCAGCTAGCAGGTAAGCTGCAAAGACGCAGGTTAATTGCCATATCCGCTTGCGACCACTCACGATAGCGAGCGGGCGCGCGGTGGAACTCAAATCAGAAGTGTGCGCCGCCAGTCTCATATCCACGTCGCGGCCGCGCGCAGAATCCTAACAAGATTGACAAGTATCACCGCCGGGCACCAAACCGCAAGTAGCTGAACGGCCGGATCCAAAATGGCCGCGGAGCTGGCCCGTTTATTGCACTGCCTTTCTTGTCGTACTTTGGGCCGGGAACGTACGCAGCATAAATTGTCTCTCACTCCCTCATGGCTGAACGAGTGGCCCGAGCCTTTCTCGCCTCCCCAACCAATTGGGTAGAAGTTCCAGCCTTGGTGGCGTAAGCTACAGGTCTGAAATCATTTCCACATATTTGAAAGCCAATGCGCCTTCTAGCCTTCGCGCTGATCATTTCCTTATTCCCCAATTTTTTTTACCTCACGGGCGAAAACTCTGGCGCAAACGAGCAATCTTCGGGGTCGATTCAGCGGCAAAGCATTGCTACAACAGACGGTCTTTCCTGCGCAAGGTTCGAGTGGGACGATCCGTCAACCAAGGCTGTCATAAGAGCCCCCATCTCACTTGAGGGGAAGCTGTTTTGGTATCAGCTCGACACAGGTGCAGATGTTGTGATTCCTTATGGATCAGCCAAGCACGAAGGATGGTCTCAACAGGGAGACGCTGTAAGGATTCCTAAAGTGCTTTTTGCGGGCATGTCTTTCCCAGCAATTCTGGCATACCCGATGAAAGATATGCCAGATTCGCAGAATCCCCAAGACCTCCACGGTACCGTCGGTCTTGACCTATTCATCGGGCACACATTTGTAATTGACCTCCCGAAGCAGCGCCTCTGTCTTCTCGAACGCGCTGACCTACCTGACAGTCTGAGCCGTGAAGCAGATTGGTCTCCGGCTGAGATACGACACGGAAAGCTATTTCTGAAAATTGAACTCAATGGCAAAAAGCTCGATGGGATTTTCTACGACACCGGTTCCAGTCCTGATGCCCTCATTGTTGATTTCAACCTGTGGAAGGAAGCCACTGGTCGGTCAGGGGCGACAGATGCCACCAGCCATACTCGTGCCCAGTCGTGGGGGCGAAAGCGTGAATTCATAGGTGCGCCCGCTTCTGGAGATTTGAAAATCGGAAATCACGTCTATAAAGGACCTCTGATAGCTACGACACCTGCCCAGCCCGATAGCTTTCATAGGAAGGATCAGGCGCAGGGACTGCTCGGGAATGCACTCTTCGGTCGGAGCATCATTATCCTCGACCTTGGTTCCCACCCACAGTTCGGTATCATAAGCGGCTTTCAATAACGCTGTTGATTGGCGAAAATCTCGATTGCGCTCAAAACCCCGGCGAGTTCTCAGCCACAGAGGGACGGAGTTGGCGCAGACCGCCGGCGCCGCCACTTCGGATACCGCTTGAGGCGGAAGAGCATATGGC
>DATJEL010000045.1:0-125094 GCA_035496675.1 Terriglobales bacterium | reverse complement strand
CCCCGTCCGGGCTCCTTCGTGCTGAAAAAAGGTTGAAAGATATGCGCCTGGGTTTCGGCGGTCATGCCATGACCGTTGTCAGAAACCGTCAGTAAAGCATGGGGTCCTGCTGTGAGACCGAGGGAACGAGCATGTGCAGTGTCGAGGTCCGATCGCGCGGTCTCAATCGTCAGTCGGCCACCCTCAGACATTGCATCACGCGCGTTGATGGCGAGGTTCACAATTATCTGTTCGGTCTGAGCAGCATCCGCGGTAATCAACGGTAAATCGCTCGCTAGGCGAATGCATAGTTCGATGTCCTCGCGCATCAGGCGCTTTAACATCTTGCTAACGCCTTGAATGACCTTATTCAAGTCCACAGTCTCGGCTTGCCCAACCTGGTCCCGGCTAAAAGCTAGCAATTGCCGCATGGCAGCTCTCTCCTGGAAAGGCTGGCGGCCTCCGAGCGGGTACGTAGTAGGAAGGTGCTACCGTGCAGGGCAACACATCGAGGAACAAATCCCTGACGCCACAGACATTATGCCCAGCGCTACGCCCAGTCAAGGCAAGAAAGGCGATTTGCGGAACCACTAGGGTAGGTTACGTTGGTAACCATGGTCCGAGAGCTCTCTTGAGATTGCCGACCAACCCCATTTCCTGCACGAGGAGGCCACACCCGTTTGCAATTCGAGTCAGCATTTCAAAACGGTCATATGCGGATGGAGATGATTCGATTTCGCGTTGCACGCGTACAGGCTTAACCAACAACCACTCGACACTGAACAAATGGGGTGGGACTTAATCCCGAGCGCGAGTGTTAGCACAACAACGCAAGTAAACCCGCAGTTTTCGCCATTGCGAAGCGCACACCGGCACCTTCGGACGAACCCATGCTTCAGCTTTCCTTACTCGTACCTCAGCGCCACCATGGGATCGACCTTCGCCGCGCGACGGGCGGGGATTAGGCCAGCCAGGACTCCCGAGGCGAGCAACACAAGAACCGCTCCGACGACTGCTGTGAGGCTAACCTGCTTGATCTGATAAAGCTGCGATGAAACCAGTCGAACGCAGAAGAATGCAGCGGGAATGCCGAACGCGAGCCCCACAACCACCTGAATCAGCGCGCCACGCAGCACCATGGCTGTCACGCCGAAGCGTTCCGCCCCAAGCGCCACGCGAATACCGATTTCCGGAGTTCGACGCGCCACGGCGTACGCGGTCACGCCGTAGAGTCCGACAATCGTAAGCAGCAGAGCCAGACCGCCAAACAGCGCGGTCAACTGCGCGAGCATGCGTTCATCGCCAAAGCGGTCGGCGATCTGTCGATCAAAGCTTTGGAACTTCATTATGGCCAGGTTGGGATTGATTTCGGAAAACGTACGGCGAACCAGCGTTTCCATGTCGTTCATCGGGCGTGCCGTCTTCAACACAAGCGCACTCGCATACATCATTTCGTCGTTCTCGATCGGCTTCTTGATGCCCGTGGGTCTCTGCAACAGCGGCACAAAGTACATCGCGTGATTCGTCCAAGTTGCGTTGGTGTAAGCAGTATCTTCGACAACACCTGCAATTTCGTAATCGCCGGGTCTGTCCGGCGCGCCAAAATGCTGCCCAATCGGATTTTCTCCCGGCTTGAACAGTTTCTTCACAAAGGATTCATTCACGACCGCAATGATTGTGGACGCTGGCGTGTCTTGTTCCTGAATGCTTCGTCCAGCAATCACGCGTGTCCCGACAGAATCAAAATAATCGGAATTCGCCTTCACAAAAGAGGCGCTGAGGTGCGGGTCTGGCTCTCCCTGCACGCGCACGCTAAAGCCGTCGTTGTTATCCTCCATCGGCGTGAAGGTCGAAATGCCTACTTTCTCCACGCCTGGGATTGCATGGAATCGTTGTTCGAGCATCTGGTACAAATCCCCGACCTGGCGCTGGGTATAACCGGGAGCCTGAGGATTGAAATGAACGATGTAGCGGTTTCTCGAGTCGAGTTTCAGATCAATGTGCTCAAGCCGGGTCAAGCTTTGGGAAAACAGTCCCGCTCCTACGAGCAGCACAAGCGACACTCCTGCTTGCGCGACGACCAATCCGCGCTGAAGTAAGCTGGCTCCTCCTACTGTTGTCCGTGATCCGCTGCGCAAGGCATCCGCGGGCTCGATTCGAGTTGCAATCCAGGCTGGCGCGATACCAAACAGGATGCCGGTCAGCAACATCAGTCCGCAGGCAAAACCCAGCACCACAGGCGAAGGGCCGGCAAGAATCGGAGTCGCCGCTCCGGGGAATGCGAGCGTGAGCAGCATCCGCGTTCCGGCATATGCCACAAAAAGCCCGGCGATCCCTCCCAGTCCAGAGAGCAGCACGCTTTCCGTAAGCAATTGCAAAAGGATTCTTCTACGCCTCGCTCCCAGCGCAGTTCTCACAGACATCTCCGCCTTCCGCGCCATTCCGCGCACCAGAAGGAGATTTGCGACATTGGCACAGGCGATCAGCAGTACCAGCGCGGACGTCCACATCAGCAACTTCAACTGCGACGCATATCCTTCCTGCAGGTGCTGGATGCCCGCGCCTCCAGGCGAAAGCACGACGTGAACCTTCGGCAATTTTGCTTTGCCGCTCTCTGTCGAGTAGGTGCGAGTGGGCGCCAGCGCCTGCTGCAGTAGGCCAGTCATTTTTGCCTGGATCTGTGCAATTGAATAGCCGGTCTTTACGCGACCGACTATGTAGAGCCAGTTTGTGTCCGCGTCGTGTACGTAGGGCACGTTAGCTATGACCGGCATGGAGTCGATTGGCAAATAAAAATCCGGCGGCGCTGTCGATAGGCGGTCACCATAGAAACCTTCCGGCGCAATTCCCGCGATTGTGACCGGCTTCGTGTTCACGAAAAACGTGCTGCCGACAATCGATGGATCGTTGGCGTAATCGTTTTTCCATTTCTCATAACTCATCACCGCGACCATCGGTGCGTCTTGAGCATCGTCGGGATCGGAAAACAACCGCCCTGCGGCTGGCCTCAGGCCGAAGGTTCGGAAATAATTGCCGGAGATAAATTCGCCCATCACGGATCGCGCGGTGTCCGGTGTTCCACCGCGACGCGCAACAATCGGCCGGTATTCAAAACCAGCCTGCATCGCCGCCAGCTCTTCGAATTCCGGTGCGTTCTTCTTCATTTGTTCGTAGGCATCCGTCGAGAAAAGGCCGTAGTCGTCGTCAGGGGGAGTTCCGGAACCAATGCAGCAGAAGTTCCGGTCAGCAAACAGCAGCAGGGACTTCGGATCCGCCACCGGCAGGTTTTTCATGAGAACTGCATTCACCAGCGTGAAAATTGCCGTGTTTGCCCCGATGCCCAGTGCCAGCGTGAGCACGGCCGTCACGGTGAATCCCGGCGTTCTTCTCAATTGCCTAAACGCGAAACGAACATCGTGAAGCAATCCGGTCATTCTTCTTCTCCTCTCAGTTGTAGCTTAGCGCCACCTCGGATCGCCGCGAGGTGGGTCGGGATGTAGCAGGCGAGCATGGCGGCCGAAGTCAGAAGCAGAATCATTGAGCCAAGCATTGGGCGGATCGAGTGCCGTAACCCCCAAAGAGCAAGCGCGCGCGACGGGAGTCCCGCACCGCCAATTACGACGCCAATGAGGACCGTGCGCAAGCTTTGACCTAACACCATTCCGGCCAGAATGGTGCAACCGCTCGGCCAAATGCGGAAGCCGGTTATTTGATTGAAACTTTTGGCGGGCGGAGCCGGAAGGGTCCTTAGCGGGAGCGCAGAATGTCCGAGCGTGGAATTGGCTGTCCATTAGCGGACACCTGCTTTCCTCGATCACGGCGACCATAAGATCGCAATCAAGGAGGAAAACACAAGGCCGGAGCGCTTCGAATCTCACCCTTCGCCATATTTAAGTTGTTTCAAACCCGCCGAACGGATCGAGCCAATTGACACGACAAATGCGATGACATATTATCCGGGCGCTCTTCAATCGTGATTCCGCACCTCTGCGCCATGCTGGCGAAGAAGTCGCCTTCGCAATGAATTGGCAGCTAGTACATTACGCTGTGCTTGTGCTGATCGCTCTCGGTCACTCTAGGCTGGTTTCGGCACAGTTCTTTGATGGATTTGACAATCTAAAACTTGATCCGGAAAATGGCTGGTTTTTTAAAGCTGGCGACGGTACTGCCACCATGGACTTCCGCCAGGAAGGACCGGGCTACGCGTCGATTTTCGTAGATGGAACAACCGACCGGCGGGGAATCTGGTGGGCACTGATTGAGCGAAAAGTCTCCGACAATATGGATCTCACGCTAATGCAAAAGCCCGGCCATGAATTTCGCATTGAAGCGCGAGTTCGATCGAGCCATGCGCCTCGCCGGATCAATCTGCAGGTTTTGACGCAGCGAACCACGGACTATGAGTCTCAACTGATGGAGTATGACATCCCAGACACCGACCAATGGCACACGTTCACCATGACCACCCATGGCTTCGACGCCAAACCAGGAGACACAGTTTTTGGTCACTTGGCGCTTATGGATTGGGGGCTGGAAAAATACCGGCTGGATATTGATTACATAAAAGTGGACCTCGTTGATGCCGCCGCAGTTGGACCCGACAAAGGGGAGGCAGTTCCTTACCATCCACCCATAGCGGATCCGCGAAGTTTCAGTCAAAAAGTTCAGGTCGCGGCGGACAGTTCGATTGACATTGAAAACACTGATGTCGGTGCCCATGATTGGTACGTCCAGGACGCATCGGGCAAGAAAATCAACCTGCTCACGGTTGATGGTACCCATTATGTGATCTTGCGCTGGGATCTGAAGGAATTTGCTGGGAAAAAAGTGGCGGGTCACGGATTGCTGGAATTGACGACCTACTCGGTCGAGCAAAAAGCGGAGCGCATCAAGGACTTCGGGTTGGTGAGGGTTGTTGAAATCTTGGGTGGCGATCCCAAATGGGACCAAACAACTGTGACTACCGATAGCTTTTGCCATTATCAGCCGCTCAATCGGGTACTCAACACGCAGATGATCATCGATTGGCCGATTACTGAGGGAGATGGGGGAAAGACCTATTTGACGATTGGTCACCCAGTTTTGCAACGATTGATTGACGGAAAGACTCTGGGCATTGCCATCAAGCCGCTGGGTGCGATCGATGCTTCGTTTTATTCAATGGAACATGAAAACGGGAAAAATAGCGCAAAGCTGTATTTCAACCTTGAAAAGTGAACGCATGTAGCTACCTGCAGGGTTTCCTTGCGTTCGGAGGATTCATGAGCACTTTCCGAAAGTTGTCCATCCTCTTTCTGGCGGGGTTCTTCAACGCATCGACGCTTGCCCAGAACCAACAGACCAAGCCGCAGCCACCTCCGGCACAATTAGCTCCGAAGACTGTACCGAACGAGGTGCAGCTCTTCATTCCATATAAGCGATACTCCCGCGAAGACAATCAGGGCATTCTGAAGCTCTATGCACCGTTACGCGTTTCCGATGTCTCGGATGGAATGGATGTGGTTGGTTTGCAGGGCATTGGCATCGCCGACGAAGGTATTCAGCCGCTTTGGCGCGACACGCAAAATTTCACTCACCGCATCGTGGGTATTGCAGTGACAGCACGATACGTTCCCACGAACAAGCGTTTGGCCAAAACCCCACCGGAGGAAGTCGAGAACTGGTATGACAACATCACCGGAGAACCGTTCATGGACGCACTTTTCCCGGGTTGCGTACTCGTGATTGATGCCGAGGGTGACGGAGACACTCGCAGCATCGGCTCATCCAATATTTTAGAGTGGCAAAAGCTGGGAATGCTCGGGGTTATCACTAGCGGCGGCCTGGCAGACAGCGACGAGATCATCGCACACAAAGTGCCAGCGTATCACAAGCGAAAAGGGCGCGGATTCCGTCCGGGCCGAAATGAAATCGAATCGGTAAATCGCCCCATCAACCTGGGCGGCGTACTCGTCCGTCCCGGCGATGTTGTAATGGCAGACGGGGACGGCGTAATTGTTGTCCCACGTGAGCGCGCCGAGGAAGTAGCCAAAGCGGCAATGCAATTCCTCGATAACATTGGCCTCGAGCGGTATCAAAAAACGCAGAAGGGCGAGAAACCATGAAACGGCGGCGCAGGTGACTATTTTCCATCACCATCGGGCAGAGTACGTACAGGCCGGGATTTTTTCTCCAGCGTAAGGGGATGAGGCAGAAATTGTGGCTAAGTCATGCTACAGATTCCTACTTCTACGAGCTCAAGCACGTCTGCGACATTTTAAAATTTGTAAGGTGGAGAAAATACAAGAGCCGGAGAGGTTCGGATCCTTCCGCCATCCTGAATGCGGGTAAATACTGGAGACAATCTTGTCTTGGAGCTGGGCTCGCGAGTTGTTCTGGAGGCAAAGACCCGCTGCTGTTCCGCGAAAATCGTATCCAGTTCATGACTCGCGTCAGCCAGACATGTAGCATCGTTAAATTCGTCTGACTTGGCCGGCACCAACGCAGCGCCATAATGCCTTATCGCTTCGAGGGAATGGCCTTGCTTTGCAAGTATCACTGCCATTTGGCAATGAACCGCGCTGTTCTCCGGTTTCATGTAAATTGCATGTCGATACGCCTCCAACGCGGCGGAATACCGAGCGTGGTTGCGTAGCTCATTGCCTAGCCATTGATAGGCGAGCACCTGAGAGTATCCCCTTTCGACATCATCCGGGCTGAGCGTTGCGATGATCTGGTACTCCCGGCGGGCGCTTGAGGTTCTGCCTTCGTGAACTAGTGCTTCAGCAAGCTTGTGGTGAGCTTCGACATAGTCGCGACGTAGTTGAACCGCCTGGTGGAACTGGTCAATAGCAATTTGCCAGTGGCCCTTCCTCTCCTGCAACAATCCGAGTTCCAAGAAGGCAAAGGGGAGCGAATCTGAGCCTTTATTCTCATCCACAACCACTTGGAGTTGCGCAATACCTGCGTCCACGTCGCCGGCGTCAGCGAGTTCCAGGCTTTTATGGACAAGGATGAGTAAGTCCTGAGGGGCATAGTTGAGCGCATTGCTGTATTCCGCTAGGGCTTCCTTGTGTCTCCCCAAGTGGGCGAGTGCAGAACTTAGCTTCAGGTGCGCGAGTGCGAGGTTCCGCTCCTCGCGTTCGGTTGTTAGAAAATCGTTGTACACATCCACCGCGTCTGCGGGATGGCCGGAGTCGTCCCATGCTTCACCGAGACCAAGCAACGCGTGACGATCTCCTCGTTTGCGCAACTCGAGATAATGGCTGATCGCGATATCGCGGTCTCCCTTCAAATAGTAAATTTGCGCCAGCCTCTCCGAAACCTCGTCTCGCGACTTTGGCTTCATGTCCAAGGCGCCTTTATAGCAGTCGATCGCCTGCTGATATCTCCTAGTGGCTCCGTACGCCATGCAGAGGTTCAACTTCAAATCTACGTTGTCAGGGTGCAGGCTCAAAGCATGCCCGAAGGCCGCAAGGCCTTGATCAACCTGTTCACCCTTGAGCAGCGCTATTCCGGCTCGCGCCGGATCTTTAGCGGTAATGATCTTGGTAGCCAAATCTCGGCTGGCTCGTCTTAAGCCTTCCAGATTAAGCGGCTGGGGATCGGTCGCCCAAGGCCCGGCATCCCCAGCCCGCGCAACGAGGGTGAAGTGTTCGCCTTCCACAATGGCATCACCTGAAACCGTGGTTTCGGTGCCCAGGAGCCCACGAAAAAGCGAGAGTACTTGCTCGTACGATATCCCCTTAACTTCAACTTTGAATCGTGGAGGGGCTTGCACGTGCTGATATTGTGGGACCAGGATGTTTCGAAGGTCTGGCAAGCCGGTTTCCGATGACCGTAGACTGACGCCTTCCTTTTCCTCGTCGATTCCATTCAGTATCGATTTCAAACCGTCTTGCACGCTGTCGGCGACAATATCGCCACTAAACGGCGGGTTGCCCTTCGAGAGCTGGAAGGGGGTGATCATCGTTACGGGTGTTCGCGCTTCCAGATATGCAAAAATTAACATCGCTAAGACTACGAGGTAGACCCATGCGGAGCGCATGGCCCAAACTCGTTTCACGCTGTTGTAAACGGCGGCACGCAAGCGGGGTACTGTTTGGTCATACCACATCCAAACCTGGCCAGAAAAAATGTCGAACATATCGAAACTCCTGCATATTGGTGAGGATTGTCGCTCCTGTCCGGAATCGGATCAATAGACCGCGGCATAATTCGAGCATTACTGTTTCTTTACATCTAATCCATTAAGCGGCAGGGCTTTAGCGATAAGTGGGGGTGGTAATGGTAGAAATCTGACGTATCATAAGGTTTGGACCGTGAGTGCCGGAGAGTTGGTCCAATGCACCTCAATTCGCAAAATCGAGCTAAGTACCGGTTTACCTCCTTTGAAGTGTCGGTGGAAACGGGCGAACTCCTAAAGCATGGGAGGCGAGTCCATCTACAGCGCAAACCTTTCGAAATCCTCACCGCGCTTCTGGAACAACCGGGCAAGCTGGTGAGCCGCGAAAGCTTGCGGCAACGACTTTGGCCGGCTGAAACTTTTGTGGATTTTGATAATGGACTGAATACTGCATTAAGCAAGCTGCGCGAAGCACTCGGCGACACGGCTGAAAAGCCACGCTACATAGAGACGTTGGAACGACGGGGCTACCGTTTTTTGGCCCCCGTCGAAGAGATCGCGACCCCGGTATTCCATCCGTTGCGGGAACTAGATGTGCAGAGAAAGCGAATAGTACCCGACGTCGCCTTGGTGGAACTTGAAGGGAAGATCGTTTACGGACCTGAGTGCCGGCAACTGGAGTGGCTTGTCGCGGAGCTGTTAGAAGAAGGAGATAGAAAAATCATCTTCGACCTTTCGCGCGTGAATCATGTGGATAGCACCGGCGTAGGCATCATCGTCATGTGCTCTGGCAAGGTGAAAGGAGCCGGGGGAGAGCTGCGTTTCGTAGGCGCCGAAGGACACGTCAAGGAAGTCCTGAAATTAACCGATGTAGGAAAGATTCTACGTTTGTATCCGAGGAGATCGGAGGCGCTGGAAGGTTTTGTAGGTACAGCGGCCTAACACTCGCTTCATCTACTTCCGGAATCTTAACTTGCCTTCATGCCGTGCGCTTCGCACGGGCCCCTTGATACCATCTCCTGAGGTACAAAAGGGCTGCCACCAAACCAGCGAACGCGATCAAGCCCAGAGTCGGCGTATATCTGCTAGTGAATTGCGATCTAAGTACAACTTCGCCAGCGATGCCTATCAGTAGACCAAAGAACAATACGACACAAACCAACCAATCCTTCGCATGATATTCATTTGGAACTGCCCTCAGCCGGAATTCTACCGGACGAATCCTTGGCTTTCCAGCTTCTTGAGCCCCTAATTGCTAGGCTGCAAGCTGTTGATGAAGTTCGGTAAATTGTCACCAAGCAAGTGCGACGCCCCCAAAATATCCGAGCAACCTGCTAAGCTTCCGGGGGAACATTATCGGGCTGGAACGCACTTTGCAGAGACAGGCATGAGCAGAACGCCGCAAGCCGAGCAGGCGATTCACGCGATGCGAAGTGTCTTGATGATTGTGGTCTTCACGGCTGGGTCAATCTATTTAATAGCCGGCCGCGCCTTTCCTCCTCACGGCAATCCGCTTGTCTACGGCATCGCGATATCATGGCTTATTTCCATGACCATCGCGACTGTGAGCAGCGCGATCCTCTTCAGGGTAAACCCAAAGCTGTTCTCCCTGGCCCGTTGGGAGAAACAAGGCGAGGTCTATGACCGCGCGGACGTCCGGGCCTTCCGATGGGTGCTATTTCGTTCGCCGCTAGGGTGGATTAACCCGAATTTCCATTGGAGGATCAGCCGCGGGGATTGCGATCGACTGCTGAGAGAAATGAACTCCTCAGAAGGAGTGCACTGGCTGACTTGTGCCGTTTTGGTCATGCTGGCGATCTCATACCTTCTTCATGATCACGCCGTGTACGGCTACGTCATGCTGCTCGTCAGAATCCCCTTCGATCTGTACCCCATCATGCTCCAACGCTGGAATCGAGGTCGCGTGTCGCGAGTGTTAGAACGCCTGGCGAAAAAGCCAACCACAACTGATACCAGTGATACCGTTTTCAGCGGAAAAACGGCAGACTAACCAGAAAAACTGCACGGAAAGTTGCGAATGTGCTGCAACCCGCATAAGGTTCCCCAACGTCAATTTGACCAAGTACGCGAACCTAGGCGAAGAACCTGTGGCGCTTCTGCCCGTTCCTATTTTCGAAAACAATTCAAATCCAACAACTACGGCGTCAGTCCATATACGTCAATTGTGCCGTTGTAAGTCGGCACAAAGATTCTCCCGTTCGCTACCACCGGCAGATTGAATTTGTTGTGCTTGAACAAGATGTTCCACTGGTCGCTATGCCAGAGGAGCTTCAAGCTCTTGGTTCCGTCTTGATTCTTAATGAAGTTGGTCGCATCGTAGGCACGGAACACTCCCTGCGTTACGGAACTATTCGCGTCGCCGTTGAGAGGGGCGAGGGCCCACACAATACCACTCCCCACGACGCCTCGGTTGGAAGAGAGTGTGAGCATTCCCCCCGGCATCCCTCCATGACCGTCCGGGCTGGGTGCTCCAAGCGAAGCGACTTCGTTGCCTTTCGCAAGAAATTGCAGGGCTCCGCTTTTGTCAATGCTCCACACGCGAAGCGATTCGTTCTCTCCCCAGCAATAGAGCAGGGGGCCGAGGTCGGGACTATTCCAGTACAGTGGGGATGCGTGGAGATGGTGTGTTTTGTTGTCCAGAAAATAGTGGTTCAGACCGCGCGGATCGGCGGGCGCGGCGTTGAACCCTAGTCCATTAAATGTGAAGAAAATGGGCGGGCTTTTCAGTTTGGCATAATTTTGGGGCGGGTTCTCGAGATCGGCTATTTTCGTTTTCCCGAAGTTGTTTTGGTCAAGAACATACGCAACGCCATCTTTGCCGCAGCCAAGCACGAGTTGCAGATCGGTCAGCAGAGTGGGACCTCCCGAACCCAAGTCCTGGTCAGTCCAGTCGTATCCTTTTTGGTTGGTGGCAGCCATATGACGCCCCTGCACTACAACTTCGTGATTCGCGTTGCGGATGCTGTGGTCGGTAAATGGGGTAAACCAGTCAACGATGTTCAAGGATGCCGCAGCATTGTTTGACGCAGGCGTATATTTCAACTTGACGAAGCTTTCACTGAAATCATTGGCTCCGTCCCATCCCCCGTTTCCGGTCATAAAGTAGATATGTCCGTCACCGTCTGCAGCCGGGCCTTGAGCGGCTTGCCAGATGCCTCCTCCATGCGATTTACGTGTGGTGATGAAAGTCGCCGCAACCTTAAAGGTCTCAACATCAAACGCGATAACCCATCCGTGGGCGTTGGCCCTGGTCTCCCCAACTGAACCACACGCCATGAAGATGGTCTTTCGAGGATTTCCCTGAGCGTTTTTGACAGCCACGAGAACTAACGCGGAGCGTTGCTTCTGCGCTGGAGATACGAATTTGATGCCCGACGCGGTATCGACGACACCGTCGATGGAGACAGGTTCACGTTTCTCCTTCCCGGTAAGCAGATCGACCTCGTGAAGCCGATGGATGCTTTTGGTCAGAGAATTCTGCGTCGCGGTGTTTTCGGTCGTAGACCATGAGATTGCGTATAGCGAGCTTGTGTCGCGGTCAATGACTGGAGTGCTCAGGATCCCCCAGTTGGGATTGATGAACTTGAGATCGATATTTCCGGCTCCTTTTTGATCCCGCGGCACATTTTGCACCGGATTTCCCAATCTGAGCGGCGAAGGCCAGAGGGGGTGTCCGTCTAAGGTGTCGAATGCCGAAATCGTGTTCTTCATCGTGCAGGCATAGACCACATCGTGGTTCTTTCCGTCCGCGAACGGTCCGAGGTTGCTGACGATGAGCGGCTGCGCTTCCATGCCGGGAAGGTCATCCAGCTGAATGCTGAACAACTTTGCGATTCCGCGAGATCCCACAAGAGCGGGGGTGAGAATCGTTTCTTGGTCATTGACGCCTGTTCTGGCGTTGTTGTAAGAGCGAGTCAGGACCGAAACAGCCATCGGCAAACCTCCTCATTCGAATTGGAGCTCAATCACCGAATTCAAAAATCGAGAGTTGTTACGCCTCGAGCGCCCACGGCAGGCATCGCGGGTGCCCTTCGGGCAACCAGTTTGGTTCTGACAAGTGCTCCTATCGAGCAGCCAGCCAGGGCTACGACCCCGCTGATTAAGGTTGAGACCGCAAGCGAGGTCACGGAGGCGCCTCCGCTCCATGCTTCCGCAAGGTTGTCGAGTCCGAGCATGCCCGTAACAAACCACAAGACAGGACCTTGCCGCGGTTTTGATAGCACCAAGGCGGCTGCAATCGCGTACGCAACCCAGACAAATGGAAATGCGTACATGGGAGTAAAGTGAATCAAAGGGCACAGAAACATGCCCAGTAACGACCCCAGCAGATCGCAGCCAGCAAAGGCGACGATAAGCTTCTTTCGGCTCCAGCTGGGGTGGCCAACGATGCCGATCAGGCCAGAGAAAAGTAATGTGTCGAAGGAGCAGAGTACAGCCTGGCCGAGCAAAGTCATATTGTCTCTCCACTGGAATACAGCTGAGTATGGGATCCCGAAACATTGACTGGGACGATCAACCGGTCGCAACTGATCTTCGCAGCCTCGCTCAACGATGCTGCTCTACGCGCTTTCGCGACGTAGATCAAGTTGCAAACTGCAAACGCGCCAAGCACAAACATGGCCGCATGGAATCCGCTTCCTGGTAAGTGGGGCCCTGCAACTTCGCTATATGCAAGTCCGGCAACAAGGACGCCGACCGTCATTCCGACATTCCTGCAGGTTGCGAATATTCCAGTAATGGTGCCCCGACGGTTCGCTTGGGCCGCTGCCATAAGCTCCGCAGTGTTGGCTGTGACGAATAAGCCCGTGCCCACCCCGATCAGCGCGACATGGAACATGATCAGCAGCCAAGAAAGTTGATCGAAGGCGGCAAGGCTAAGAACTGCGCCGGCGATCACCAATGCACCCAGTACCCGCGTGTTCAACGATCCAAACCGACAGCTTACCGCGATGCTCAGGAAGGCAGCGCCGGCTCTCGCCAACTGCTGACACGTCAACATGCTCCCGGCCAGCAGAGGTCCGAAGTGCCGCTCCCGGATGAGGTACACCGGCAGGACGAATGTCGTCCCAAAGGTG
Organism: Terriglobales bacterium; assembly: GCA_035496675.1. Taxonomy (GTDB): domain Bacteria; phylum Acidobacteriota; class Terriglobia; order Terriglobales; family Acidobacteriaceae; genus Gp1-AA145. Next base: position 111,915 of record DATJEL010000045.1, on the reverse strand, counting down.
GTCAGGTAACAGAGAAATTCGGAGCCGATGAATGGTCCTATGGTTTGCCACATCCTCTTGAGCTTTGTGCGCCATCGTTTTGTACTCAGCAAGAGGATCGCGCTGAGGAAACCGAACCCTGAGAGAACCAGCACTGATGTTTGACTACTTGCCGATCGCACCCCACGTCCACCCAAAATGAAAATGATCGGAGCAAGCACCAGCATGGGTGCAAAGAGTGGGATCAGCCTCAGCTCGGACCATCGCACTCGATCCCTTGAGCTTCGGTCGAGCAGCTTGCAGGCAAGCAGGAATGCTGCCGAACAGATGACGACGTTGACAACAAAAATCGCCCGCCATGAAAAGTGCGCAGAGAGGACAGTGGAAAGCAGGGGTCCTGCAGCGAGGCCGCTGTAAGTCATTCCCGTCTGCCATCCTATGGATCTGACATACTCGCTTGGCCCATACGCCGTTGCAAGCAGGCCAAGCGATGTCCCGGAGATCATCGCCGCGCCCACGCCCTCCAGGGCGCGCAACAACAGCACAACTCGGACGGAGCAATCGGCCCCGAGCATTGCCGAGGAGGCGATCACGGTCAACAACCCGCACAGGTAAACTTTGCGCAGCCCCACGGCATCCGCGATGCGCCCCGACGTGATCAGAGAGGTGCTGAGCACGAGCGTATAGATTGCAATCACCCACTGGGCGTTCACCATCGTCAACGTACTTTGTTGAATCATTGCAGGAACGGCTACGCTCAGCGCAGAGCTGTGAAGGGCCATGGCCATGGTCCCGATCCCGACTATGACGGCGGCCTGAGGCACGCGTTGGATTTTGGACGGCAAAGCTTTATCTGTGCTTCTAAGCTCATGTGCCTAGCGTTTGTGGCGCGGTGTACCGCACCAAAATCTTGTACGCCGGGGCCTTACTGTTTGTTGGCAAATTCGAAGTCATGATGGATACGGTCTGAAATCCAGTTACGGATATGTGGACTGACAGGGTCTTCGGAGGTCCGCCCGCTCCACGAAATTCCTTTCGACCAACGCTCGTGCCAGTCGGTCCCGTGATCTGCAACAGAACCGTATTCGAATCGGTCCAGTTGGATGTGTCCATAGTCAAACTTATGTCTATGCTGGTCCCGCTAGCTGCGTAGACGCTACCGACCTGAATCGATTCGTTTTCCGCTGCTGGCTTGAGGTCGAGGTCTGTGGCACCTTCGAATTCCTGGACGGTGATTCGCGAGGGTCGATTCAAAGAGGCAAGTTTTCGTCTCGCATAGCAGATGTACCCTGCACCATCCTTATTCGAAGGAACTGTAATGGTGACCTGGGAGTTCGAATCCGTTTGGACATCAGCGGCACCTGTAAGGTCCAGAAGCTTTGTGTGCGGCTGGAACCCGGTCGCAACCGTGATCGTTCGCGGCGCTGGATCTTTGTTGAGAGCTACTAGTAGGTGATCGCCACCCATTCTCTCAAACGCAAATATGCCGGAATCTTTCCACCGTTGTTGTGTGGCTCCAACAGCGAACTGTTCGTGTATTTGGATTAAGGGATCTAGCTTTGGCTTCAACCCGAAACAATTCTTATCTGTACTGTAGTCACGATAAAAGATGCATGGATACCCTTCGACGGTAAGAATGTACGCATAGGCAAGCAACTTATTGCGCACAATGGGTCCGCCTATTCCGCCCCTGTCGGTGTCATGATTCTCGACGAACGTGACTGCCCCAGCAGGATCAATTCCGGCTAAGCCTGCGTGGTCAAGGGTGGCCATTTGAAATGAGCCGGGGCTGTTACACATGTTCTTGAGCATGAAGTGCAGAGGAAAATCGAATGCAGCGGAACGGTGCTGAACCGCATTTGCCCAGCTTTCTATCAGCCCTATGTTCCCGTCGGCAAACTCGCCAACGGCAAACTTGCCGGCGAGAGGGCCGTGATTCAGCAGTTCCAAAATGAACTCTGTGGATACGCCCTTCATGTTGTCCAGTCGGTATCCCTGCACGTCGAGCGCTCGAGTAAGCCAACCGGCTGCCTTCAGCAGACCGTCTCGGCAGTGGTTCTTGGGCATGCCGTTGATCGGCGCGAGATCGCGGCCAAACTGAAATTGGTCGCTGAATACGCCTGGATCTTCCGGGACGTGGGGATGGAAGTCTCCAGGACCTTTTTCGAATCGACCACCCTGAGCATGTCCAAATGCGTCCACATAGCGGAAATTGAAGTGCCCATCATCGCCGTCACGCTGGTTCTCTACCAGGTCAACGTAGACATCCAGGTCGTTCGCTCGCATCATCGCGACGCAGCGCTGCAGGCTTCCCCGACTTCCATACCGGGTTTGGACAGTTCCTTTTTGATTCTTCGAACCCAGGTCGTAATCGTCGAACAGGTCATAGCCGCTCGAGAAGCTGCCCGATGCTCCTTTCAGCGGTGGCGGAAGCCATACCGCGGTAAACCCGGCCTTGGAAAGTTGGCTCGCCTGGGCAGCAAGGTGGTCCCACCAAAAGGGAACAGAGTTGTCGCCATCCAGGGGTGAGGGAACTCCAGAAACACGACCTGGCGCAAAGTAAAAGCCCTGCAGCAACACGCCCATTGCATTGTCCTCTATTTACCAAGGGCGTAATTGACCAGATCTTTGAGCAGGAACTCGCCTTTGCTTCCCAAGCTGGGCTTCCAATCGGGTTCGAGGCTGAGATAGGAGTCGTTGTCACCAAACATAAGTCCGAGAAAGACCTCGGCAACAATTCGGCCTCCCACCTGTCCAAGCTGCGGCGTGGTGATCTTCTTTTTCTCGGTCACCGGAATATCAATCTTTACCTTGTTTTCAAACGCTTCTGCCAAGATGTAGGTCCACAATGGGCACTTGCCCTTGAAAGCCTGCAGTTCAGGAAAACCTTTCGGGAGGTTGGCAATCGTGCCGCGTACATCGGGATCGTCTCCACCCTCTGGGTCATCGACGGCTTTGCCGATTTTGATGTCTTCATCGGCTAGAACCTTCACCCCCATCGCTTTCGCTACATCTTGCCCGCTTGGCAAGCCGAGCTCGAAGCCTCTGAGGAGATTTCGTTGCGGCAGGGATGGCGGGGGATCCTGGGCCACACTCGGAGGCAATACGGATAACGGCGTCACCAACGACGTATCGAGCCGGTAGGCGAATTGAAGGCGTTTCTTGGTCGTTGCGTCCTCGGGTTTGTCCGTACCGTAGGAACGAACATCGGTATCGATAAAGCGCCCCCAATCGATGCCACGATTCTTCGCCATCTCCTGGAAACCCGCAAGTCCGTCGGCCAAACCTTTTGGAATCTCCGGAATACCATTCGGTGGAAGCGGGAAAATGGGCAACAACGTCGCGTCGTTGTCGTTCAATCGATAGCCGGGACGAATCATCGAATGGCCGAGGCGATAAGCTGCCACAGAGAATTCGACGGGCATGAAAGGTTCATTTTTCCAGTGGAAGAACTTCAGCTTGTCTCTATCGAATTTACCGCCGGTTTGTAGCTGATCGAGAACTGCAGCACTCACGATTCGAGGCAGAAAATCGTGCAGAACGATCCATTGATAGTGATATCGAACGATTTTCTGGAGAGCGGGAAAATCCAAGCTCGGATTGCTGTCGACGACTCGATTGTGGAAACGCAAAAAAAGACATTGCAGTTGGGAGACGATGCTGTTTTCGTCGTTGCGCGGATCCCCAATGATCGCTCGACGCGGTGTCCCGTTATTACGCGGCAAGTCTGGTTCCCCGTTGTCCAGAAGATCACCCAACAGGAACTTCGCTCCATTGTCATACAGATAAGGCTGATCGCCCGGCCCGCGCCCATAAACGTTGTCCAAGTCAAAGGCAGGAGTGCGGAAGTCAGTTAATGCACCGGGATCGCTGTGTTGAATCAATGTCGTCATCGGATCGAAAGTGATGTCGTGATCCACAAACTGCCCAAAATACGTATATAGGGCCGGAATCCCGCTCTCTTCCGAATCATTTCCATCCTTGGGTGCGTCGAAGCCCGACACCATTGCCTTGCCGAGCGCCATCAGGGCAGCCCGGCTCTCATTGTCGTTCCTCCCGTATTTAGCAGCCGGAAGCGACCGGAACAAGCGCCCGAAGCGGCCTTGAAAAAGCGGCGATGCTGGAGTGCTCATCAGACCGCGCAGTGGCTTTCCATGATGTGCGTGTGTGAGTGCTGACGATTTTTGCGACTTCAGAACGGGTGAGCTCATTGGGAACCTCCAAAGCTCTGTTGTAGGAGCGTCTTCTGAGTGATTACCGTTAGGAACGACAACCTACGAGAGAACAGCGCAGAGAACCTATATTAGTCGGGTCGACGATGGCATTTCAAAAAACGCCTGCCTCGATCGCGGGCGGTATAGTAACTCATGGGGCACGGAAGTCAAGAAATTTTGTGTTAATTAACGAAAATGAAACAAAGTCGCAAGGGTTTCCGAATAACTCCGAAAAATAAGTTGCGATCAAAACCAGATCTTAGTGAGGCAGGGGAACCGTCTCAATGGGCATTCAGCCATCGGAGCTGAGCCTGAGGGCGCTACTGCTAACCTAGAATGCTCATCGGAGCCGGCGCAACCTCCAGAGGGCTAAGGGTCCGTGGTTGAAGCGATGAGGAAGGAAACCTGCGGCAAAAGTGACTGTGGCTCATCGCGTGCACTTTGTCCCGAAGTTTTTGTGTTCTTGTTCCGTTTTCGTAACAGATTCTTGCGCGGTTGGAGTTCCTCATCCGATGGGCGGAATGGATATCTTGGGCAATCCCGAAAGGATCAGCAATAGAACTACCAGTTGCTCGAGGCTCTGCTCGCGCTCACGACTTGGTGAAGCATTCGGCCTCCATCGCTGGCGTCAGAACGAATCACTCGTTGACCGCAAAAAACGCCTTCAACTTGAATTCTCTGCACCGTTCGCAATCGTCATCACGTTTTACGATCGTGTAGCCCTCGGCCGGTTTCCTAATTCCATCGGCCGCTTTCGCGGCTTCGTCTTTCGCTCGGAAGGGTTTCCAATCGAGAGTCGAGTGGGACGACCAGCAAATGTGGTAGTGAATACCCAGGTTCATGGATTCAATTTCGCCTGAGCATTCGCCTGGTCAGTATCAAAGTCACGGCGAGGCGCTTCCTGCGACGTCAGGAGAACTGCGAGAATATCCGATTGGCCTGCAACATACACTAGTTGAAAAATATTACGAAAGCTCGATGCTTGTCCCCCGAATTGCAGCTGACGGAGTCGCGCAAAAGCGGATGAATGGGGCTTCTGCCATCTCAGTCGCGGCCCAGTCGCTTTTTCTAGACCGCCGCCGCCAGGCCGGGCTTCGATCAGGGCTTTGGGCCGTCCACCATACACTTCCGAGGATTACCCGCACGCCACAACTCCGCATGCTTCGAACCTTGGGGTTATCCAGCCTGAAGCTTGCGTTTCTCAATGCGAATCAGCGCATCCAGTAAGGCTTTTGGGGGGGCAACGTCCAAGACCGTTTCGTCTCGAGGAAAGGAAGCTTGCTCCTCCGGACGCTGCACAATGGCAACCAGCGAACAGTCCGGGCTGACCTCTTCGATTCGGGCAACAAACTCTTGCGCGGATTCCTTGCTCAACGTATAGCTGATGATTGCGGCGTCAAACGCCGCCTCTTGGATGGCAGCCAGTGCCTCGCTCTTGCTCTCCGGGAAAATTACGTGGAAGCCGTGAGATTGGAGGAACTCCGCTCGGTAGTGGCCTAATTCCAGCTGTCGACCGAGCATTAGAACAGTCATGGTGAGGCACCCCGTGGGGTCGCTCCCATTTTATCAACCTTTGCAAACCGTATCCGGGGCTTGTGGGCCCAGTCGACAACGGAACACGTGCTGAGTCATGGAACACGATTACTGTAGAGCCTGGTCGAGGAGTTGCTCGACGGCTCGTTTGGCTTCGAGAATGGAATAGCGGTGGTCCATGGCTCCTGCGAGGTCGGTATTCGCGAATGCAATCCTGCCGAAAGGCGCTCCTCGGATGGTCTCGCGGGGCGCAGGCTTCCCTTCCGCGCCAAAGAAAAATCCGGGTTGCGGGCTAAGATAGGCGTGACCCCAGCGATTCAAGATGAGCCCTGCAATGTCGCGCTGAGCATCGAACCCGAAGGCGCCGAACATGTCGGCAAACTGGTCTCGAATCTTGTTTTCGTATTCGGAAAAAGGAGTTCGCATCATCTCCGCGCGCCCCATGTGGCCCTGTTCTTCGGTGGAATGGCCCGGAAAAGAATACAAGACCTTTAAAGAGAGCACGACGGGTGAGTCCGGCCCGATTGTCTCCCTTTCGATTCCAGTCAGCGCCAGTTTGCGCACCTCCATGTAATTGCCCACGCCCTCAAACCACCGGCAGCCACTGATTCCCATCTTGTAAAGAAAGCGCCAATTACGCAGCGCGACATTGGCCATCATGCATGGTGAGCGATAGAACTGCCCATAGGCTTCGCGATGTGTTCCCGGCAGGTCTTTCACGATGTGCTTGGTCGTCCAACTTCCCCCCGCCATGACGGCCGACCGGGCCTTCAGTCGATAAAGCTTGCCTTCTTTCAGATAAACGATAGTGACGGCATTGGCGTTTCTCGGATCGCCCTCATGCTCGACCGAAATTGCCGTCGCCGCCAGGCGAATCCTTGCCTGATTTCCGGAAGCATCGAGCTGGCTGAAGTTGATGCCGTTGCGGCAAACACTTTCGACTTCTTGCGGGCCGTCGATGCCCCCTGGGATCAGTGTCTTAGCCATTAATCTCGCGATGGTGGCGTTTCCGCCAGGGAACATCTGGTCTGTACCCGAGCTCTCGTCTGCGAGGGGATGGAGCATCTCATATGCGTAGTCAGAGTAGGCAGACAATGCGTCGGGACCCAGCCCCGCTCCTCCGCCTTCGACCGGGGAGAGAAACGTCCTTACAATCTCCCGGCCGAGCCCAAAACGCTCCATGTAATGCTGCTCGAGAGTGATGGAGTCCAGATATCGAGAGATGGCATCGCCTTCCACCCGGGGGCGCTCGAATTCTTTTTTCTGAATGGCCTCTCCTCTCAACCAGCGCAACCACTCCGCGCGCTGCTGCGGCGAGATTGGAGCACCTCCGAGTTTCTTCCCCAATGGATCGACCACCCACAGCCCGGTTTTTTGCCCGAACTTCTGACCAAACCAAAATCCGTACTGTCCGTGTTCGAGCCCAGCGGCTTCATAAGGAGTGCGGGAGAGCACCAATTCCGGCTGCGGTCCACCCCAGCTCTGATAGCGGAGCCTGGGGGCCTTCAGGCCAATGGAATCGTAGAAATGCGCAAGAAAACTGAATGGATATTGCAGCTGAAAGATCGCCGATCCCTGATGTGCAATCAGCCGCTGGCCATCCACGAGAAACTCGTTTTGTTTGGCCTCACCACCGAAAATGGGATGGTTCTCAAGGACCAACGCCTTCATCTTGGGCCCGGCTTGGCGCTGAAAGAACAATGCGGCAGCCAGGCCGCTAATCCCCCCACCGACGATGACGCAGTCGTAGGTCTCACCCGTGTCAATGACATCCTGGGGGAGAGGATCATAACGGCCGTCACGAATGGAGTGGCCGTCGCGCAGCACGGGAAGAGTGTTGCCATTGGAAGAGCTATATTCCCCAACCCCACCGTAGCCAGTAAAGGGATCGGATTGTGATAGGAGTTCCTGGGGATTCGCGCCCAGGACAAGCGCAGCTCCGGAGGCCAGCAGCGTTGACCCAAGAAAATCTCGGCGAGTGATTGATTTGTCCAAGGCCGTTATATTGCGGGAGTCTGATCTTTGGGATTATGTACGTCCGGCCCTTGGTTTTGCAATCGCGCGGGCCAGGATCCAAGGCCGGGAGCGCCTTTTCCTTCGGCGTGAGGCTGAGTTGTTTGTGAGTCCGCGGTTTCTCGGAACTCATCGACTTCGAAACTCACTAGGGCTGTCCTCTTCTGAATACGAGTGCCCGATCCATTCCTCCGAAATGCAGCTCCAGCAGCGGCCGGGATCCATCCGGCTGCAGCTGGTAGACGTATTCGTTTTGGTTGAACTTAGCCGCTCGCTTCACCCACTTTCCATCCGCCGCGACGAGCAGGCCGTTGTTTTGGCTGAACCTGACCTTGGCGTCGGCGATATAGGACTCCCAAGCGATCGTAAAATTACCTGTAGGCAATGGGGCGCCGTCGATGGTCAACCTCGAGTGGAATGCGAAATCTCTGGTACCTCTCTCGAAGGGACGAGGCTGATATCCATGCGAAAGAAGCACAGTAGAGATCTGTTTTTCGGCATGATCGTCGTCGTAAGGCCCGGCGAGTACCTGGAAGGAATTTCCAAAAATTCGCCGCTTCGGCACGACGCTTGACTCGATACCGAGCTCGGCGATCTTCTCACGCAAGCTCTGGGCCATCGGTTCTCTCTTGAATCGACCGAGGTCGAAAAACATTTGCACCTTGGAAATGATCGAGGAGCGGTTTAGAGAAGGCACAACCTCGCTGTAGAGGGAACTAGCAAGCGGAACGGGTTTTGATATCGAGACGGACCGTTCGGTCGCGGAAAATGTTGGAACCGAGGGATTCGCGGGCTGGGCAATGGGCAGCGACTGCGAGTTGGCCTCAGGTTCTGGGCCTTTCGAGGCTGTCAGGGTGGCTTCAGGGGTCACCTTCTGGGCGCGCGGCTCCGGGGTCAAGCTTATCTTTCCCTGCCGGGACGAAGTCAGCCATCGAACCGTCACGTCGTCTGCTTCACCCGTAGCGTGAGGCGATGCATCATGAGAGGGTGACTTGATCGGGAACTTTGCTTCGGTCGGAATAACCGCCGGAGTAGATCGAGGAGACGCGGCCGCGGTGATCGGCTGAGGGGCGGGCGTCGGCCCCGGCGCTTTCTCCGCGTCTTGCTTCCCGGCCAGGCGTTTTCCGATACGAATCAGAGACTCACCGAAGTCAGCCCGGTGTTGGTAGGAAAAAAACACAACCAAAAACGCAATCAACGACAATAGAAATCCAGCGGCCAGGCCGCGCGTGAATCCGCTGATCTTGACGCGCCGGCCCGACTTCCACCAGGCCATAGCTGGCCCTACGGAGCGGGCTATGCGGCGGGCTTCTGGCGAGGGTAGAGCTTTGAGGAGAGCAGCGCCCAAGGTAGTGCCGGCTTTCGGAGGTGGCTCGCTGTTGAGGGTCCAATCGGAGATGCGACCGCGAGCCTCTTTGGTGAGAGTGCTGAAACGCACGCCGCCACACTTCTTAACTTCGTCGGTCCACACCAGCTCGCCTGGGATATCGATTTTGCGATTCGATTCCTGTAGAGAAAGTCGAAGCGGCGACTCCGACTCGATCATGCCCATCGAGCGGAAACATAGTCCTCCTTCAGACACATTCAGGACAATGCCGCCGTTATCTGGTTCGATATTGAGATACGCAAGTTGATCAAGCTGAACGCGAGGCGAGTGACGGCGATCCGTGGTCGGCATGGTACACCTGAGCAGTAAGAATGAACGACTCGACGAGGCGCGAGTGCTAATTGGACGAAGCGAGCAGGCGACAGAAGATAGCAGATGTTACGTGCTTATTTTCTGTGCGGAGAACTATACACCGCAAGTTTTTGCTACACAACAACTTTTAGGTTGCGAACGGTGAATACTGAATGAAGGAAGGTAACAGGTTACCGAGGTTCACCGCGGGGCTACCCCCAGGCGGCAGCCTACTTTTTAATCGATCCTAACTTTGGAGTAATTGACGAAGCGTTGCTGGCACTCGATGCCTGCCTGGCGCGCTGCAATGAAATCAGGCGCTTGGCGGATGGTATCGAACATCGGATCGTGATCGACGGCGGGAAAAACGCAAAAGTTATGCGTCGTGTCCGTGGACAGGAGGCGAATGGCGGGGCCCTTCTGGTTGAAACGGGCAAATAGCGCTGCCCCAAAATACCAGGCGTCGGTATCGGGTAAAAGCAGAAATTCGGACTCGGACCTTGAAACCAGCGCAGCACACTTCGGATTCGCCGAGTTTTGCCAGCAAGCCTGGACCACCTCAGAGTTGCTGCCGGCAGGCAGGAGTTTAAGTTTCGGCAGCGCCTCCTCGACTTGTCCTTCTCGTAAAAGAAGATGGCCCATCATGAATGAACTGAACTCTCCCGGAGAACGCTCCATTTCCTGGCGCGCCTTTACGTAGTCGCCCATATAGATATATTGAACGTAACAGTCGGTGGGAAAATCCGGATCAAGCCGGTGAGTAATTTCACACTCGCGGGCGGATTCTTCGAGCGCTCCGACTGAGCGCAGGAGTTGAGAAAAGATAAGATGCACTTCCGCGCGGCGAGGACGTCTCCGTGCCAACTCCTGCACCTGATGGAACCCTGTGGCAAGCTCGCCATCAAGGCGGCGACCTAGACCAATCAGCCAGAGCGAGGCGCTCAAAAGATCGGGGTCGAGTTCGTGGGCCTGCTCAAGAGCAGCCACACATTTTTTGACCATCCCCTCGCCGCCACCGACCATGTCGGCTTCGACGTAGTGAGTGGCGAGCGCAAACCAGGCAGGCGCGTATCCCGCATCAAGAGCCACCGAACGCTCCAGCAGGGCGATGGCATCTTTATTGTTGTCGAGGCCATAGGCGCTGTCTTCGCTGCGAAGATAGAGATCGTAGGCCTGCTGGCTCTTTGGCTTGGTAACCGACAGTTGGCTGGGCAGAACTCCGAGCGATGGAAGCAATCCTTTTTCAAGCAAGCTCGAGACGTCTTCCCTCAGCTTCAGAACGTCCGTAATGGCCAAGTCGAGAGATGCACGCCAAACCACCTCCTGCTTGTCCATCTCCATGGCTTCGAAAGTAATGGCAAGACGATTGTCGTGCGTCAGAAAATGTCCGGTCACAACGTGCGCCACTTGAAGCTGGCGTCCGGCTTCGCTGGGATCCGCCGCTGCCCCTGTAAATTGCTGGGACATGCTGAAGGGACGAACGCTGAGCGAAGGCGCATAGCTGAGCATGGTGATGATCTCGTCCGGTAAGGCCGTCGACAGATAGTCGAAGCGTTGATCGGTACTCACATTTTGAAATGGCAGGACCGCGACGGTGGCATGACGGGAAACACCTTGAGCAGGGTCCTTCTTGCCATGGGTCAGGAAGAACCACGCTATCCACCCAGCCATGATGGCCAGGGCCAGGGCTGATGCGATTCGAAGCGGACGACGGATTGAGCGGACAGGGGCGCGGAGTGCTCCCGTACTCCGAGATTCCAGCTCTCGTTGCAGGCGCAGCAAGTCTGCCTTCATCTCCTCGGCATCCTGGTAGCGGAGCCCTCGATCCTTGGCGAGCGCCCGGTCGATGATGGCTTCGAGTTGAGGGGGCAGGTCCGTCCGGAGTTGCGAAGGCGGCAGCGGAGTTCCGTTCAGAATCGCGTTGAAAATAACCGCCGGGGTTGACCCGTCAAAGGGGTGTTTACCGGTGGCCATCTCGTAAAGCACCGTCCCGAAGGAAAATAGATCAGAACGGACATCGAGCGACTCGCCGCGCGCCTGCTCGGGGGACATATAGGCGGCCGTGCCGAGCATCGCGCCACTCTGAGAAAGATCGAGGCTGGCGGTTTCTGTTGAGCCCCCGGAAGTGAATTCGGTGCGTTTGGCCAGGCCAAAGTCGAGAATCTTGGCGTCCCCGCGTTTGGTGATGAAGATGTTCGCTGGCTTGATGTCGCGATGAAGAATGCCATGCGAGTGAGCGGTGGCCAGGGCATCGGCAATCTGAATGGCCCATTGGAGAAGCTTCGGGATTTCCAGCCCGGAGGCGGGGCAGAGCTGGCGAAGGTCGGATCCGTCGAGCAACTCCATAACCAGGAACGGCTGGTTATCGTGTTCGTCGACCTCGAAAATGGTGCAGATGTTGGGATGGCTGAGAGCCGATGCGGCCTGGGGCCTCCCGCTCGAAGCGGCGCCGACTCGCCGGGTCGGCCATACCGTTGCGGAGGAACTTGATCGCCACCTTACGGCGAAGGTTCTCGTCCTCGGCAACGAACACTTCGCCCATTCCACCCGAATTCAGATGGCGCAGGATACGGTAATGGGAAACCCGGGAACCTTCCATTCCCTTGGGATCATACCGTACCTCGCAAGCAAGTCTCAGGAGTCGATCGGCCTTGGCAAATCAATGAGATGGGCCTGGGGTCGATCACTTTGGTAATCATGCCAAGCGGCTAAATCGCACCGTTTCGAAGGGGCTTTGACTAGAATTTTGCTAACCGTCTGCAAGTCCCTCCAACTTTAAGGGGTCAAAAAAGATTGGCTGAGGATTCAAAATTTGAACTCGCCATTGTTGAGACCGTTTACAGCTTCTACCAGAAGCTGTTGCGGCAGTCCGTTCAGGAACCTGTGCCCCTACCCGCTGACCTGCACATGATGTCGTTGGGACAGCTGGACCAGGATTTCCCCGACCCTCTGGCTCGTTTGCGTGGTTGGCTGAAGCTTCTCGACCTGGCAGTTACGCCCTCGATGTTGCGGCATTCGTTGACCTCGGACGTAGACCCTGAAATCGCGGAGACCTTACTTCGCTACTACGCCCGCAAAAAAGCAGCCACTGACGTCGACCGCGACAAGGCCGACTTCGTTGCGACTTTCCTTTATCGCAACCCGCGCGTTCCCGGCCAGTGGGAGAGGCACGGGTACAGCCTCGATGGCGTCGTGCCGATTCCCCCGTTTGAGATTGCCCTGATTGAAATTCTGGCCGATACAGAAGCTCCGGAGATGCCGGAAGAGTACGTCCCCATCTTGCGCGAGTTCGATGCCTTGCGCGAAGAACTGGAGACCTATACGACACTTGAGGCTCTCACCGATGCGGGTCTCGTGCAAAAGGGCCGCGACCTGAAGCAAGCTTTTGGCACCTGCTTCTATCATCCGGGGGTGCTCTCAACCGTCGGACCCTATAACTCGGCGATCGGGAAGAAGCTCGAAGAGCTATTCCGAGCGACCACACAAGAATTGAAGAATTTCGCGGAAGAGGTACACAAAGAAGGTGGCGACGTTACCAGCCCTGTCGAAGGCAAAGTTACCGTAGAACACCTCTCGATGATTGAGGAGAGCGAGATTCTCAAAGCCGACTACACAGCCGGGCAGGAAAAGTTCCGTCGGGTTTCTAAGGTCAAGAAGGCAGTCGATCAACGAAAGTCCGGCAAGGCCTCGCATGGGAAGAAACATGCCGAAGAGGTCGAGGAAGCTCCCCTTCGAGCAAAAAAGGAGAAGCATCCCGCCCAGGCCGCCGCACCAGTCGAAGAGGTGGAAGAAAACCAGGAACCACGCCCAAAGGAAGCGATCCCGCCGCGATTCCTAGGGAAGCCCGCGCCACAGATGCCGAGATTCGATGTGCCCCCATCGGCTGCGGCCGCTCCGCAAGCGACCCCCAAAGGACTTCCTGCGCGCGGATTCCTGGGGGGCCAGGCTGCCGCAGCAGAACCTGCAAGGCTCTACGACCCGCAACTCGAGGAGGGCAAGCTGCGCAGTGTGGATGATTCCATTCGAGTCTTTGTGAAGGCAGCCGAAGCCAAGTCGCGGCAAGTGGTTCCGATGCGTTCCTTCAACCTGACTTTGTCGCCGGTCGAGGCCGACGCGTGCGGAGCAGAGTACTGGGACGAGAAGAGCTTTCGAGGAGAGTACGCGCGGGCCCTGTCGAGAATCGTGGCCCTGATCGCGCGAATGAGCACCGAGCTCGAAGAACTTCGGCAAAAGCAGAATTCCGCGCACTTGTGGAAGCCTCATGCCGGCTCCGTGCGATTTCTGCTCGATGCATCAAGCGCCGCCTTTGACCAGAGCACCTCGGTGCTCGCGCTCGCCGGGCAGCGGGGATTAAACGAAAAGATCAATGCGATGAAGGAATCTTTGCAAAAACTTCGTACACGGATGGATTCTGCCGAGCAGTTACTAAAAGAACTGGAGATCAGGAACCAGGCAGGATAGGGCTGGGTGACCCCAGAATTGCAGAAAAGGAGGTGGCCATGGCCACCTCTTTTCGTGCTTGAAAGACTCAACCGATCAGCGATTCTGGGGCGAATTCGCGAGGCGCTCCGGATCGGCGACTCCCAAAAACGGGCGGTCAAGATTGGGATCCGAGGGCTTGTAGTGCGGATCATGCAACACCCAGAGATGCTGTTCCCGGGTTATGGGCGTTGCCATCACAAAGGTGTGAGGCTCGCCATTGAGCTTGAACTTGACACGGCTCAATGCCACTTCTGCTTCCACTGCGCCAACCAGCGGGCACGGAGAGAGAACCCACAAACCTTGCCCGGGAGAATACATCTGCACGACGCGTCGATCTTTCTGGACCGAGCTCGCACCTTCAAAATCAAAGAGAACTTTGTCCCCGCGCAGCAAAATCGGGGAGATAATTCGCATTTCTCCCGGCCCTGGATCGATTTGCAAATCTTCGGCTGCCCAATTCACCAGCGGCGGCATGTGGTCGGTGAGTCCCCCTGTGAGCTCAAGCTGGCCAGCACCGGAGACGTCGATCGCCAGTTTCTCGCCAGGATGAAACCAATAGGACTTTTGTGGGATCTTCTGCAAGTCTTCGATGGACGCTCGGTGGCTTCCTGCGCCCAGCGGAGCAGGGTTGAATTGCTCCCGCACTCCGAGTTCAACCTGATCTTCTGTATGAGAGAGGACTTCGATTCCCAGCAGGTACTGCGGGGGATTCAGCTGAGCACACATGCCCCACTTCTTATCCACCAGAGACAACGCGCAACGGATCGGAACTCCATGTGGAGGCTTGACGTTAAGCATTAACACCGCTCCCGCGGTGCGCGCTTTGGCGCGCACCAGAACCAGGCTCGAACCAAGAGCTACGATCACCAGCAACAAAAGGGCGAACGCAAATCTCGGAATCCGCATGCTTTCCCGTCCCTTCGTCCACCAACCTGGCGTTTGCCGATCATTCATCCAGCGTCGGGACGTAACCTCTGATAAGGGTTCGAGGCTCGAAACTCGCCGCAGTTCGGCTCCCAATTCGAGATACCCTTGCAATCGCACGCGGCAGGTGGAGCAGTGGCCAATATGCTCGGCGGCCTTCGGCGGAATGGTTTCGCCGTCGCAGAGGGCCGAAACAAATTCGGCGGCATCGTTGCACCTCATACTTCCTCCTTCTCCGGACAAGGGCTATGCCAGATGCGACGTAAGGTCTCTCGTGCTGCAAACAGCCGCGATCGAACCGTGCCGACAGGGATGTCAAAGACCGATGCAAGCTCGGCATAGGACTGGCCTTCAACTTCGCGAAGCCACAACAGGGTGCGTTGTTCGTGCGGCAAGCGTTGTAGGGCATCGTTGACCACGGAAGTCATCTCGGCCAAAGGGAAGCTGGGTTCGGCTTGGCTCGGCTCTCCTGGTCGTTGAGTGCGCCACCAGTCCGCGGCGCGCTTTCGAGCAATTCCGTAGAGGTAAGAGCGTAGACTGCCTTGTTCCGGCAGGTATCGGTTCCTGCGCTGCCACAGAGCAGTAAATGTCTCTTGCATCAGGTCCTCTGCGGTTTGCTGATTGCCGGTTGCGTGCCGCAGAAATGCTCGTATTCCTGCCGCGTTCTCGCGATAGACCTCATTGAAGGCGGTGCCATCCCCGCTACAGATCTGTTTCCAGCGCTCTCGGTCGGTTGGCAAACTTTCCTTCTCCGCAGGGTTATTCGGAGCAGCGGGTGAAAAGGTTCATCGTAGGGAAAAGAAAGTTGGAGGCTAGGGATGGAATGGTCGGAACGGGGGAACTATTCCAACTTAAAAATGCGCTCCATGCGCAGCCATTTTTCGCCCGGTTTGGCCTGCGGGAGAGCCTGCTGAAACTTCCACATCAGCTGCTCCCATTCCTGAACCTTAGGGTTCGAAAGATCAGAGGTCGACTTCCGTTGAAAGGAGAAAGCATCATTCACCTCCATGATCATAAACATGCGCGTTCCGAGGAGATAGATTTCCATGTCCTCGATGCCGGAGTCCTTGATGCTTTTGGTGATTTCGCTCCAGATCTTCTCGTGATATTTACGGTACTCGGCTATGAGCGCGGGATCGTTTTTCAGGTCGAGGGTGAGGCAATAGCGACGGGTATTCGGCATATTGATTTAGGTTAGAGCCCGATCCAGGTGAACGTAGCCCCCATCAACAAAAAGATGCTGTCCGGTTATGTGCCCGGCCCGAGGCGACAGAAGGAATACCACCATCGCAGCGATTTCTTCGGGCAGGGTCATTCGCTTCTCCAAGGGAATCTTGGCCACAATGCTTTCGAGTTTCTCCTGCGGATTCGGAAACGTATCGAGCCACTGGCGGTAGAGGGGGGTCATCACTTCGGCCGGAATGACGGCGTTCACCCGCATGCGGTAGGGCAGCAGTTCGACAGCCCATTCACGCGTCAGCGCCAGGATTCCACCTTTGGCGGCGATGTAGCCTGAGGTATTACCCTGCCCGGTCAATGCCGTTTTCGAAGCAATGTTCACGATCGCGCCGCTCGCTGGCTTCAGATGCGGTAGAGCGTAATGTGCCATGTTGTAGTAATGCAGCAGGTTGCGCTCAAGCGATTCGACAAACCTCTCGGGACTTCCCTTCTCCAGACCGACACCGTCGTTTGCGCCAGCATTGTTGACCAGAGCATCCAGGCGGCCGAACTGCGCAATGACTTCCGCCACGGCATTGCGGCAATTTTCTGCCAACGAAAGCTCCGTGACAATAACGCCACTCGGGGACAACTGCACATGAAGCTCGTGAGCAGCGTCGGCATCTCGATCAAGAATGATGGGAATCGCTCCCTCGGCGCAAACTGCGCGCGAGATCGCCCCGCCAATGCCTTTCGCGCCTCCGGTGATCAGGACAACTTTGTCTTTGAGTTCGAGGTCCATTTCGTTTCCATGCTCGTCGTCAACCGTTTGACTGATTCCTTCGCATCTCGACACAGTTTGCCCGCCGGAGTGGCAGGAGTACTCTTCAGCCGTGCAGATTCAAAAAGCCGCCGTCAATCGGACAATTGGTACCGGTAATGAAGGCTGCGGCATCTGAGCACAGGTACAAGGCCAAGGAGGCGACTTCTTCGGGTTCGCCCATCCGGCCGACCGGCTGCGTTGCGGCGAGCTGCTGGTACATCTCCTGCTCGTGTCCTGGGTAATTCTTGTGCAAGTAGCGATCCACAAAAGGTGTATGCACCCTGGCTG
Organism: Terriglobales bacterium; assembly: GCA_035496675.1. Lineage (GTDB taxonomy): Bacteria > Acidobacteriota > Terriglobia > Terriglobales > Acidobacteriaceae > Gp1-AA145. The sequence goes on along the minus strand of DATJEL010000045.1, from coordinate 94,823 downwards.
GCGAAATGCAATTGCAGCGAATGCCGTGCTCGACATAGTCTTTCGCAACCGAGTAGGTCATCGCAATCACCGCGCCCTTACTGGTCGAGTAACCGAAACGGTCGGCAAGCCCCGCAGAACCCGCAACCGACGCCATATTCAGGATGACGCCGCCACCGTTCGCTTTCATGTGACCAATGCAGGCATGAATACAGTTGTAGTATCCCTTCACGTTGACGCGAAGGATTCGCTCGAAGTCCTCTTCGGGGGTGTTCTCGATATTGCCAATCTGTGAAATCCCTGCGTTGTTTACCAGGACGTGGATGCGCGCAGTGGCGCACAGTTTCTGAAAGGTGGCCGCGGTCTCGGCGTGGTCGCTAACGTCCGAAAGCCAGGCGGTCGCATTGCCACCGCAGTTTTTGATTTCAGCGGCGACGGCTTCGGCTTGGGCTAGATTTAGATCCAACAAGTGAACCCCAGCGCCATTCGCCGCAAACTTGAGGGCAATCGCGCGGCCGATACCGCTTCCTGCACCGGTGATCACGGCTGTTTTGCCGTCCAGTCGAAACTCGTGGGTGGGTGCCATACCTTGCCCGCTCAGAGGGAAACGCCCCGTTTCCAGGGAATGAAATCCTCCTGATGGTTAACCTCGGCTTTGGTGCGAACTTCTCCGCTAGAAACCTGAACGATGAGGTCGAGAATCTGCTCACCAACGCTCTCGATACCTGCAGCGCCGGTAATGATCGGCCCGGTGTCGAAGTCGATGATATCGGGCATGCGCTGGGAGAGCTGCGTATTGGTTGAGAGCTTCACTACCGGAGCGATCGGATTACCGGTGGGAGTTCCGAGCCCAGTCGTGAAAAGCACCACGCTTGCACCGGCCCCGACCTGTGCGGTCACGCATTCGACGTCATTGCCGGGCGTGCACTGGAGAGTGAGGCCCGGTTGAGTTGAATACTCCGGGTAATCAAGCACGCTGAAAACCGGCGCCGTGCCACCCTTCTTGGCGGCCCCGGCGGACTTCATAGCATCGGTAAGAAGACCGTCGCGGATATTGCCGGGGCTCGGATTGAGCGCAAATGTGGCTTTCACCGCATGAGCGCGCTTTTCGTACTCGCGCATGAGACGGATGAAGCGTTCTGCAACTTCGGCGGATACGGCGCGATCAATCAGGTTCTGCTCCACTCCACATAGCTCGGGAAATTCCGAGAGAAGGGTGCGCGCACCGAGGGCGACGAGCAAGTCCGAGGTGTGACCGATGGCAGGATTGGCCGAGATACCGGAAAACCCGTCGGAGCCTCCGCACTTTAAACCGACACAGAGCTTTGAAAGATCGGCCGGAGTGCGCTCGGCTTTGTTGGCCTCGGCGAGTCCGGCAAAGGTACGTTCGATGGCCTCTGAGAGCATCGAAATTTCCGAGCCGCTTTTCTGCTGCTCAAGAATAGCCAGCGGCTTGCTGAAGCTGGGGTTGCGGCGCGCCAGTTGCTCGCGCAGAATGTCGACCTGAGCATTTTGGCAACCGAGACTCAACACGGTACCACCTGCAACGTTGGGATGATGCAAGTAGCCGGCGATCAGGCCGCAGAGATTATTGGCATCTTCTCTGGTTCCTCCGCAGCCACCTTCGTGAAGGAGAAACTTGATTCCGTCGACATTGGGAAACACCCGTTCAGATGGAGCAGCTTGCTGCTCTACGAGGTTTGCCGGGGACCCCGCGAGTGTTCTCCCTTCGCGATAGGCCTTTGCCAGTTCCGCCACTTGTCTGCGGTAAACCTGCGGCCGAGCAAATCCTAGTTCTTCTTCGAACGCTTGTTTTAGATTCAGAATGTTGCGGTTTTCACAGAAAACCAGCGGAATCACGAGCCAATAGTTGCGCGTTCCCACCTGGCCATCGGAACGGAGGTAGCCGAGGAACCGTCGATCCTTCCAGTGGGAGGCCTTTGGCGGAGTCCAACCGTATTCGCCAGAATGTTCACGGTAAGGCGCAGCTTCGTGGCTGAGATTTCCCGTGCTGAGCAATTCTCCTCGCTCGACGGGCTTGAAAACTTTGCCCACCAGCACGCCGTACATGATCACACTTTCGCCGACCGCGAGATCGTTCGTGGGAAATTTCTGCTTCGCCGGAATATCGGTCTTGAGGGTAATTTGGCCGTTGCGGTGGGAGATAGTCTCTCCCTTGTTCAGGTTCTCCAGCGCAATCAGGACGTTGTCGCGGGAATCGAGCTCAAGGACGCGTTGCATTGCAAGCAAAGATTCTAAATGATGCAGGCTCGCAAAAAATCCAGTTCTTTAACGTTAAAGCCGCAGATTTCCTCTCCCGCGCAAAGTGCCGCCTCGGCTAGGCTAAAGCGGACTCTTCTGGTTTGGAACGGTGGCAGGAGGGCGCGGCAATTGCCAGAATCTCCGCGCCGTCGAACCGAGAATCCAGTCCAGGACCTCCTTCGAGTCATTCTGTAAAAAGTCGATCACGAGCGCCATTGCTTGCTCGTACGATCCCGCGACTTTGCACACCGGCCAATCGGAGCCGATCATCAACCGGTCGGGCCCGAAGGCGTCAAGCGCAGTCTTGAGATAGGGTTCGAAATGCGTCGGCTTCCATGTTTTCCAGTCGGCTTCGGTCAACATCCCTGAGAGTTTGCAGAAGAGGTTAGGAAAGGCGGCCAACAGACGGATGTGCGAAGCCCAGGGCTCGATGGCTTGTGTCTTGATGAAAGGCTTTGCCAGATGATCGAGAACAAACCGCTGTTTCGGAAATCGTTCGACGAACTCGATTGCCACGGGGAGATGGCGCGGGTAGATCAGAATGTCATAGGTGAGATTGAACTCTTCAAGAGCTGCTATGCCGCGCAGAAAATCCGGGCGGAGAAGGTAGCGATCGTCGGCTTCCGCCTGCACAATATGGCGAACCCCTAAGAATTTGGGGTTTTGCGAAAATTCGACGAGTTGATGGCGGACATTCTCAGCGCAGAGGTCGACCCAGCCGACGACGCCTGCGATGAAAGGGTTACGCTCGGCGAGTTCGAGGAGCCAGCGGGATTCCTCAAGCGATTGTCGCGCCTGGACCGTAACACAAGCGTCGAAACCAATCGGGGCAAGTTCCGGCTTCAAGTCCGCAGGCAGGAAATCACGGCGAAGGATCGACATGGAGTCCTCGATCCAGTCGTACTCATCCGGGGTGTAGCGCCAGAAGTGCTGGTGAGCGTCGATGCGCATGTGCTACCGAGCGGTGGCGTAAAGAGCTTCAGAAAATGCCACCACCTGCTGGCTGGACTGCCCGAGGCCGTCGATTCCAAGCTCTACGAAATCGCCCGGCTTGAGGTACTCAGGCGTCTTCATCCCAAGAGCAACACCCGCGGGAGTACCCGTGCTGATCACGTCGCCAGGAAGCAGGCTCATGAACTGGCTCACGTAGGAGACGAGAAAGGCAGCGTCGAAAATCATGTTGGCGGTCGAACTGTTCTGGCGCGTGACGCCGTTGACCTTCAGCCACATTTTGAGATTGCCGGGATCAGAGATTTCCTCTTGGGTGGCAAGGAAGGGCCCGAGGGGGGCAAATGTGTCGCAACTCTTTCCTTTTACCCACTGGCCGCCCCGGTCTTTCTGAAAGCCGCGTTCAGAATAGTCATTGTGGAGGGCGTAGCCGGCAACGTAGCTTAGGGCATCCTGTTTCGCGACATAGTTCACCCGCCTGCCGATGATGATGGCGAACTCGACTTCCCAGTCGACTTTATCAGCGCCTTTGGGAATCATGAGCAAGTCGTTGGGCCCGACAAGAGCAGTGGTGGATTTGAAGAAAATCACCGGCTCAAGGGGAATCTTTGCCCCGGTTTCCGCGGCGTGGTCGCGAAAATTCAACCCGATGCAAACAATCTTGCTCGGGCGACAGATAGGGGGGCCAAGGCGCGTTTCCGAACTTACGCGCGGCGCCGAAGCAGCGTTTTTGGTCGCCCAATCCCGGAGGCGGTTGAGGCCATCGCTCGCGAAAAAGCTCTCATTGTAGTCCGAGCCGAAGGCCGAAGCGTCAACGCGCGTGCCATCGTTTAAGAGCAGCCCGGGACGTTCTTTCCCGGGATCACCGAATCGGATAAGTTTCATGGAGTTCTCTCTGCGGGAAATCTTGATGAAACAGGATAAAGGAAGGCGGAAGAATTTTGAAATTGGCAAGGACCCGAGCGATGCTGCTGCTCAGCTGCTCCGTTTGAGGGCGCGGGCAAGAGTCTGGTCTAAGGCGGCCTTGGTTTTGGCGTAATCCTCGTCGGAAATCCTGGCTTGTTTGTGCTCCAGTTCCAACTGAAACAGCTCTTCCTTAAGCCCCTGCAAAAGCATGGAAGAATGGCTCGCACTCAATGGTTGAGCCCCGGACAGGGCAGCTGTTCCGCCACCCATCACATGGGGAGAGGGAGCTGCAGGCTTGGCCCCTATTACTTTCACCGAGCGTGCCCGGATCACGATAAAGCCAGCGCCACCCACAAGGATCACCCCAAAGGCGGCGAGAATGTAGCCGCGGTACTTGTCGAGAGGATCAGGGGCATCAATCGGAGTACCGAGTCCTCCCCCGGGTCTGGGTTGAGCCCTACCCCCGTCGGCGGAAGCTTCCTGGTCTTGACCCTGCAACATCCCTTCGCCCGAGATATCGAATGAGAGCTTCTGGCCCGGCTTGGCGTTCGTGGCGATGGCGGCAATTGCGTCTGGTTGCTGAGGCGTCGTTTGCGTCTGATAGATGCCGGTCTGCGCCGGAGTAAAAGTGATGGACTTGGGAAGAACGACCACAAAGTGCTCGAGCGGGTAAATGAGGCGAGGGTCGATGGTCATCTTGCCGGCATAGTTCAGGTGATAAATCACCTGGAACTGGGTCCGCCCAGGACGAAGCGGGAAACCGAAGGCGTAGCGTCCCCTGTCCGCTTGCGGAGTCGGAGCCACGTTCACGGGTTGTCCGCCGGAAGTCTGGGCCTGCGCTTCGTCAATCTCAGCACCCTCGGGCGCGTAAAACTCAAAGGGAGCGTCGTTCATTTGGGTGCGCGGCGGCTGGGAAGAGTTATCGACCGCAAAGACACGAGTAATCTCTAGCTTTCCCTGGCCGGCTTGCACGTACATGAGATCCGCAACCACCGAGATGCCGTCGAGTTTGGTCTCCGCGTCATAGACCTTGAGCTCCACCGTATCGGTTCCCGGAGGCGCAGCCGCATGATAGGTGACGCCCTGGTGGATGGCACGAACCAGATAAGGTGACTTGCCGTTTTCAATGCTGAACGTGAACTTGCCTTGCGAATCGGTCTTCCCGTGAGCTACTTCTTCCATCCCGGCGGAAAGCCTGATCAGAATGACCTGGTCGCCCGAGGAAGGCTTCCCGGTCGTGCCGTTGGTTACTTTTCCGCTCAGGGTAGTCGCGCTCGAGAGTGCGGATAAACTCGCAATCAGACCAACCCGCAACAGCCAGTTTCGTGGACGAAGATCGTGGATGCTCAAATTGTGCCTTCCATCAGGCCGAAGTGCCTTGTGGCTCGAGAAGCTCGATTTCCGCCAGAATCGCCGCGGCTTCATCTTCGAGCGACTGCTTCATGCTGGCGTAGTCGGCCTCGGGTACCTTGCCGGCCTTGTACTCAAAATTTAGATCGCGCAGGTTTTCGTAAACCGCCTCTTTGCGCTCACGCAGGAATGCAGCCCGGGTCTGCTCCGGACCAACCCGGAGATTCAGTGGGAAATAGAAGACGTAGAACAGGGCCGCCAACGTGAGCATTCCGCAAACCAGTAGCGTCACAGCTCCGTCTCCTTACGAGCCTGCTCGCGGAAGCGGCTGAGCGCATCCGTCCCCTGACTGGCTGAGGCGAGAGCAGGTGGGGCAGGCCGCCGTTTGTGCCACACGTAAACAACCCACACGCAGCCTCCAACTCCCACGATGAGCAAGAATATTGGCATGAACCAGGCCACACGATCAAAACCGGAGTGCGTGGGCGAGGCGAGCACGGTGGTGCCGTACTTCTCAATGAAGCCCGCCAGGATCGCATCATCGTTCTTACCTTGGTCAATGCCAGAGGCTAACTCCTGGCGCATGGTCTCCGAATAGGTGCACCCGACGTGATTGCATTCCATCAGAATCTGGCTACAACTACACACGCACATCATGCGATGGCCCAGGCGGTCCATGCGCGAGGAGTCGTCGCTTGCCCCCAACAGAAACACCCCCATCACCAAAAGCGCGGTAATCCGCAGGCCATGGGTACGGCTAAAGGCAAATCTTCGCATCAATCACCTGCTCCCGCCGGCGCGTGTATCGGTACCCGAACCGCGGACGGCGCAACCGCTCGAACCGGTTGGGCATTGGGGACGAGAGCGAGCACAATGCCGACAAGCATGACGAGAACTCCAAGCCACAGCCAAGGAACGAGCGGGTTCAGATGTGCCTTGATGATGGGGCGGCCGGTGTCAGGGTTCTTTCCTTCAAAAACGACGTATAAATCTCCGCGAAGCAGCGAGTGAACCGAGGGCACGTGCTGCGGTTGCTGAGTGGCAGTGAACATCCGGCTCTCGGGATAGAGGGTGGTGACGTGCTCACCGTCTTTCGTCACCTCGATGATTGCTTTGTCGCCGGTATAGTTCGGGGTCTCTTCCTGTGTGTAGGACCGGCTGGTCAGCGTATAAGGGCCGATCCGGATGGTGTCGCCGTAGCCCATCTCTTTTTCAGCCGAACGATTCATGGATGTTCCGAGAACACCGATGAAAATCAGCGCCATACCAATGTGCACTACATAACCGCCATAACGGCGAGTGTTGCGATGGCCAAGTTGCAGGATCGAAGTAAGCAGATTATTCCCCGTGTGGCGGGAGATGACTCTGCCTCCGCGGAGGAACTCAGCAAAAACCGTGAGAATCACGAGCGCCGCCAGAATGGCCGCTAGGAGAGAGTAGAAATATCCAAGATCGTCCCACGGCCGAAGTCCAAAGGGAGCGCCCCAGGACGCTGGGGTCACAACCAGAATGATCCCAACCAAAAGCGAGCCGATGGTTGACCACAGGAAATTCCGCTTCAGGCTTTCAAGAGAAGTCTTGCGCCAGGCGAGAAGCGGGCCGACGGCAGTCAGCAGCAGCAACAGCAGAGCGAAGGGCACGGTCACGGTGTTGAAGTAAGGAGGCCCGACAGTGACTTTGTGGCCTTGTACCCACTCGGAGAAGATCGGGAACAGAGTTCCACTCAAAGCCACCAGGCAAATCGCCAGGAACAGAACATTATTAAAGAGGAAGCTCGACTCGCGCGAAACCAGCGATTCTAGGCGGTGCTCGCTGCGGAGGTAAGAACGGTTGGACACATAGAAGAAGACGCAAGTAGCGGCGATGATCGAAAGAAAAGCGATGAACCAACCACCAATCGAGGACTGCGCGAAGGCGTGAACCGAGCTCACCACGCCGCTGCGGGTCAGGAACGTGCCGAAAATGCAAAGGCCGAAGGTGGTGAAGATCAGCCACATGTTCCAGGTCTTCAGCATGCCGCGTTTTTCCTGCATCATCACCGAATGCAGGAATGCGGTGCCGGTCAACCAGGGAAGCAGCGAGGCGATTTCAACCGGGTCCCAGCCCCAATAGCCACCCCATCCGAGAACATAGTAGGCCCAGTGTGCGCCCAGGGCGATTCCGCAGGAGAGAAACCCCCAGGTGATCATGGTCCAGTGGCGCGTAATGTGAATCCACTTGTCGCCGGGATACTTCATGATCAGGGCGCCGAGGGCAAACGCGAACGGGACGGTGAAGCCGACATAGCCCAGATAGAGCATGGGCGGATGGATCACCATTTCCGGATACTGCAGCAGCGGATTCAATCCGGCACCATCGAGCGGGACCTGGCCCTGCGTCATGGAAAACGGACGGGCCGCAAAGTTCAGCAAAAGCAGGAAAAATACTTGAACCCCGGCCATGATCACCGAGGCGTGGGCAAACAGCCGTTCGTCCGTCCGATGCTGGAGCCGCAGAACGAATCCGTAGCCGGAAAGCAACAAAGCCCAAAAAAGCAAAGAGCCTTCCTGGCCTGACCACAGGGTCGCAAACTTGTACGCCGCCGGGAGGTCGCGGTTGCTGTGTTGGAAGATGTAGGCGACGGAGAAATCGTTCGTGAAAGCGGCATGAACCAGAATTCCGGCAGCGAGCAAAACCGCGACGAAACAGGCGATGCCTGCCCGGCGCGCCGTTTCCCCGATCAAGACGAAGGCAGTGTCGCGACGGAACAGAGCGACCACACCAAACAAGAAGGAATAGCCACTCAGGGCGAGGGCAAGGAGCAATAAAAAACTACCAATCTGCGGCATGGTGAATCATCATTGTTTCAGACTGGCTAGCCTGCAAGCAAATGGGAAGGGACAAGGCAGGTTGCCGGGCCAACCAACTCAGGAGCCCACTGAACTCCGCTTCGCGTGGGCGAAAGAGCAGAGTTCAACGGACAAAGGGCTGCGATCGAAGCCACAGCCCTCGATATTCCTGCCGGAGCAATCAGGCAGTGTGTTTCTTTGACTGGCGCGCGAGCACTTCACGCTCAGCCTGAATCCAATCCTGTTCTGCACCCCCATCGGCATACCCGCGGCTTTCATAGAGTTCATAAGCACGGCGGCGAATCTCCGATTGGATATCAGCAGGAGAATGATTGCTGTTGCCGTTCCCGGTTGCGACGGAAACGGTTTCCGGCATCTGGAGCACTTTGTTTTCCGTTTTCTCGGCTTTGGGCTTTGGTGTGCGAGGGGTCTTGGCTCTTGGCATGCTTCTACTCCTTAACTTCTCGTCAATGGTGTGGCCACACTGACGCAACAACCAAACGGCTGCACATCCTTAGTGGCAGGTGTGTATTCATGATAAACCGCTGAGGCTGTGGAATTGTGAATCGCAAGGTAAAAAATTCGGTTTGCATACATTCGGAATTCAGCATGTAATCTGAGTTGTTTCTCTTCATCATTCGGGTCGACAAGAATTGTTCTTAGATAAACCATTTTGCGGAGGCACGATTGCAAGGTTCGCGGGTTTGCTGCTTTGGAACTGTTCTGTTTCTAACCATCGCAAATGTCATGGCTCAGGAAACTCCTACGCCTGCCGATGCGAAAAAAGTCAGCCGTCCAGATGAGACCGTGGTTGTTACCGGCACCTTCACTCCCACGCCAGAAAACGAAATCGACCGCGCTGTAACGGTCGTCGAAGCCCGCCCGCCGCAGAACCTTTACAACAGCTGGGTGGATTTGCTGGAACTGGTTCCATCAGTCGATTTGCGACAGCGGGCGCCCAACAATATTCAGGGTGATCTCTCGATTCGCGGATCGGGGTTCGGCGAAACCCTCGTGCTGCTCGATGGATTTCGCATGGATGACGTGCAAACCGGGCATCATGACATGGATCTTCCTCTTCCCGCAGCTGCGGTGGAGCGAATCGAGGTCATGCGTGGCGCGGGATCGGCGCTTTACGGATCGGATGCGATGGCCGGATCGGTGAATGTCATCACCGTGCGGCCTGAGCAATCGGAGGCTCGCATAGGTGCGGGAGTCGGAAATTTCGGCGTGAATCAGCAGTATGGATCGGCGTCGGTGGTGCGGGGAAAACTTGACGCCCAAGTCAACATGGAAAGAGATTTCTCAAGCGGCTTCCGTCCGGACCGGGATTATCGCAGCGCGGCATTTTTTGGAAGCACGGGGCTTCAGACGGAACTTGGGCGGTCCCTGCTCCTGTTCGCCTATGCCGACAAACCATACGGAGCGGACCAGTTCTACGGTCCTTTTCATTCGTGGGAGCGCACAAAATCGTGGTTCATGGCCCTCCAGCAGGCTCTAGGAAGCAAAACCGAATTTGATTTTGCTTTCCGGCGGCACACCGATGAATTTGTTCTCTTTCGCGACGACCCCTCGGTTTACGAGAACAATCACATCGATCGCAGCTGGCAGACGGGCATTCGCAGACGTGAACAGGTTTCGCAAAACTCGGCTTTGTTCTTTGGAGCGGAGGGCATTCACGAAGACATTGCGAGCAACAACCTCGGAAATCACGATCGCAGCCGGGGAGCGGTTTACCTCGACTACGACGTGCGGGCGCTGAAACGATTCTCATTTTCCCTGGCGGCCCGCGAGGAAATTTTCAGCGGATCGCACGGAGAGTTCAATCCCACCCTTGCTGCCGGAGTCTGGCTCAGATCCACGCTAAAGCTGAAAGGAAGTGTCAGCCGGGCGTTTCGACTTCCCAGCTACACCGATTGGGAATATCACGATCCGGCAAACTTCGGAAACCCCAGGCTCGGGCCTGAGGAAGCTTGGAACGTAGAAGGCGGCCTACTGTGGATTCCAAGCAGCAAATGGAAAGGCGAGGTGACGTTGTTTCAGCGGCGCGATGGAAACGTGATTGATTACGTCACGCGAGCGTGCGCTCAAATCCCCGCCGACCAATTGCCTCCGGGCGCAACCTGCTCTTCCTCGGTCCCCAATGTCTATCATGCTGAGAATCTTCAGCACCTGAATTTCACCGGGGTGGAAGCATCCGTGGACTTGCGCTTGTCCGGCCAGCAACATGTCGAGATCGCCTACACCGCGCTTTACGGATCCCAAAAGACGCTCGCCGGACTGCAGACCAAGTATGCCTTTGACTATCCCAGCCACGATGCGGTGCTCGCGTGGAACGGGAAACTGCCAGCCAGATTCATCGCGCGCACCAGGCTCGGAGTCATCGATCGATATGGGAGCGACCCTTATGCCATTTGGGACGCGGCCCTGGTGCGCGAGTTTAGTCATGTGGCCGCACATCTTGCGCTAGCAAATATCAGCGACACGCAGTATCAGGAAATTCCAGGAGTAGTGATGCCGGGTCGGAGCGTGGTGTTTGGGCTGGATTTTTTCTGGAGATCCCGGTAGGGAGGGGAGGGGGCGACCTGCCCCCGCGACACGACGGCTCTGCTCTTCGCGGGAGTTAGCGCTCTCTCAGGGATTCCCGTCGGGCAAGTTCCCGATGGAGGAAGCGGGTCATCTCTTCTGCCTCGGCCGGACGCATCAGCAGGTAGTCCACTCGGAGTTGTAGCGCCTTTCGCAGCGCCTCCTCGGTGGGATATCCGGTCGAGAGAATGACGAGCGGGGCCTTGTCCAGGGCTTTGGCTTCCTGCGCGAGTTTCAGTCCGGCCCTACTTCTGCCGAGTTCCATTTCGATCAGGGTTGCATCCCAAGCCTGCTGCCGGAGCCGTTTGTGACCGCAGTCGTAGGAATCACAGGTTGCTACCTGATAGCCTTGGTCCTCCAGCAACATCCGGTACGTACTGGCAACGGAGGGTTCTTCATCGACAACTAAGACTGATGGCCGCGAGTTGTCCGGCAACGGGAGAGTCCCTTAGCAGGAATTGGCTTCCAATCGCCGGTTAGATTCCAAAATGGCCTAAAGGGTTGAACCATGAGGCGAGGCGTCGACTAGAATATGGCTTGCTTTCCCCCTTTTTTATGTTGCGTAAACCATCATTGCTGATCGTAGACGACGAGCCCAACGTACTACTTACCTTGAAACTGGTTCTCGAGGAAGACGGATACCAGATCAGCACGGCCGGCAGCTTTGCCGAAGCCCTACAATTGATGCGAACGCCCGGCCAGTTTGATGCCATCCTGACCGATCTGTGGATGGAGAGGGAGGACGTCGGACTGGAACTAGCGCGCTCGGCCTCCCAGTTGAAACCGCGCCCCATTGTCGTGATCTTCACCGGATACGGGAGCACCAGCAATGCACGGGCGGCGCTGGGCGTCCCGGTCGATTACTTCGCACTCAAGCCGCTCGATGTGGACGAGTTAAAGCGGGTATTAAACCGCTTGGTCATGGCGAATTTCGCCGGGGACAGGTGGCGGCCATGACGGGATGGCGGGGGACGAAGTTCGCCCTGGTTGTGCATCCCGACCTGAGTGTCCTGTCGCAATACCAGAGCTTGCTTTCTAAGAATGGGTTTACCACGGTAGTCGCGCGCGATCTGCCGACGGCTCTTTTGGCAATCACCCAGCACTACTTTGATATTGCGATCGTGGCTTCACAGCTGGCCGAGGCCGGAGACGGCTGGCCGCTTGCGGGCGTCCTGCACCTGGTTTTTCCAGGATCCTACATTGGAGTGCTCGTCCCGGGTGCTGACCTGTTGACGTTACAGTCCGCGATAAATCATGGCGTGCAGGACGTGTATGAAATCAGCCAATCGCCGCAAAACGTGGTAAAGGCGTCGATCGCGGCTGCCAAATCAGCCGAAGCGAAGAGGTCGGAAGGGACCCTGCAGTAGCTGACCACAGGTCAGAACCGGCCCCGGGTCGAAACAGTCAATGGGCGAGAGTGGGCACGAATCCGCGGACGCTAGTTCGCAAGCGGTACACCGAAGTCGTGGCGGTGATGTACAGAGTGTGGTAATCCTGGTCGCCCCAGGCGAGATTCGCGGGCTGCTCGGGCATTTCAATGGTTCCCAGATGGTGCCCTTCGGAATCCCACACCCAGATTCCCTTGGGGCCAGTCACAAATAGATTGCCTTGCTCATCGATTTTGATTCCATCCGGCACCCCCTCGTGCTTTCCCCCCTTCTCCTCCCCGAAGAGACGCCCATTGGTCAGGCCGCCATCGCGAGCGACGTCATAGACGCGAATATTTCTCTGCTCGCTATCATCCACGTAGAAGCGCTGGCCGTCGGGCGAAAAGGCCAGGCCATTGGGCTGGGTCAGATCCTTGGTCAACAAGCGGACATTTCCCTTTGAGTCGAGCCGATAGACACCCTGAAAAGGGATTTCCTGCTTCTCCCCTTTGACCAGGTCCAGGGTTGGATCGGTAAAGTAAATGGCTCCATCTGGACCGATGATGACGTCGTTCGGACTGTTCAAACGCTTGCCTTCGAATCGGTCAGCCAGGACCTTGTAGTGTCCGTCGGGGGTAATCGCAATCATGGCGCGCAGCACACTGGCGCAATCAATCAAGTTGCTATTCGTGTCGTAGGTGTTCCCGTCCGGGTCGCCAAGAGAGATCAATTCTTCCTTACGCCCATCGAGCCAAAGCCGATAGATTTTGTTTTGTTCTTCGTCGCTGATGTAGAGAAACCCTTTTGCATCCCATACAGGTCCTTCCGTGAAGCCAAACCCGCCGCCAACTTTCGTCAATTCGGCGTCTCGCGGGAGCAGCGACCAGAATTTGTCCACTTCGGCGTTGAGTGCGAATCGTCTTTCTCCGGGAGACTCAGCACGGGAACTCGAAAGCAAACACCAACCCCCGAAGGTGGCGAATGCGAGTATGACCGCAAACCGCACCAAAGCGTTGCGCTTGAACCATCTCATAAAGTCTTCGCTGTCCTTTCCGAGGCTACTCCTGTGCTTCCTCGGCGGTTTCCTGCTTGCGATCCAACTGCTTGGGTTGAGAGTTTCGGGCGGCAGCGATCAGGTAGCTGATCACGTCGTCGATTTCCTGGGCGCTGAGCCTGACTGCGTAATCAGAAGGCATCACCGACTCGGGGCGATGTTCCAAGGCTCGAAGACTGGATTTATCAAAAAAATGGAAGGCGCCGTCTTTGGTCTGCAGCTGCAAAGAAAAATTGTCTTCATTGCGCGCGATGCCAGTGAAGATTTGGCCATCGCGGGTGGTGGCGACCACGACTCTTCCGCGCTCCTGCACGTTGTCGGCCGGATTCACAATGGCGCTTCGGATTTCAGCCGCTGCCCTCCCCCGGCCGTAGACCGATAGATCGGACCCGATGAATCCCCCCGTGCCGTCCACCATATGGCATTCAGCGCAACCCGCTTTTCCGAAAAACAGGGTTTTGCCGGTCCCGGGCGATCCCGGCAGAGAGGACACAGCATTTTCTCCCTGCAATTTTCGCAGGTGCCGGACCAGAGCTTGAATTTTCGCGTTGCCAAGGTCGCGAAATGCCGGCATTCCGGTGCCCGCAACGCCTTCCCGAATCACCTTCGCAAGCGCAAGGTCGGAGAGTTTCTGGATTTCGCGTCGCCCTGCGATATCGGGCGCGCGTTCCCCGCCGCGGCCGTCGAGACCGTGACAGCCGCCGCAGGTGGACGGAAATAGACGCGCGCCTTCGCTCGCGTCGCCGGCCGCAACCGTCCGCTTCTCGGCCAGGGCAGAAACGTAAATCCAGCCGACTGCCAAAACGGCGAGACAAAAAAGCCTCGCACTCTTCGCCCTGTAGTTCGGTTCTCTCATGCCAGCTAGTGCGGCGAGCTTGACTTCGACCGACGATCCTCCTCGAGTCGGTGACAGCCGACGATAACACAGCCAGCCATTGAAAAAATAGTTGATTTGCTGGTATTAAATCCATTTACTATTCCGAGCGCGTGAGTGATGGTTAGAGTCCCCTCCATATCGAGAGCTACCCGTTTCCCCTGGGTGTTTTTCGCTGGAACCATCCTGATCGCGGCGTGGGCTTTTCAGACCAAGGCGGCTGGAATCGACGCGACGGCTGAGCAGCCGAGTGCCTACCCGCCTCGCGAGAACTGGCTCTCCTACAATGGCGATTTTTCCGGAAGACGCTACAGCGGGTTGTCGCAAATCACGCCGGAGAACGTTTCGCGGTTGCGCGCTCAATGGGTCTTTCATTCCAACAGCTCCGATCGGCTGGAAGTGACCCCGGTGGTCACCGACGGGCTCATGCTGATCACCTCAGCCAACGATGCCCACGCGCTCGACGCACGCACCGGACGGCAAATCTGGCATCACTCCATGCCCAAGACCGAAGGATTGATCGATGACGCCTCGAGCCACCATAACCGGGGAGTCGCTATTTGGCATTCGCGCGTTTACATGAACACCGACAACGCGCACCTTCTTTGCCTCGACCTTCGCTCCGGACATCTGATTTGGGATGTTGCTTACGCCGATTGGAATAAGAACTATGGGGCGACCAGTGCTCCTCTGGCCATCCACGGAAAGATCGTTGTAGGAACCTCAGGCGGCGACGACGGGGTGCGCGGCTTCGTGGCTGCTTACGATGCCTGGACAGGCAAGCTCTCGTGGCGATTCTGGACCATACCTGCGCCCGGCGAGTTCGGCTCGGAAAGCTGGCCGGCGGACTCGTATTTGCACGGTGGGGGCACCACCTGGATGCCGGGCACCTACGATCCCGGCTCAAACACGCTGTTTTGGACTACCAGCAATCCATCGCCGGATTTCGAAGGCAGAGATCGTCCCGGGGACGATTTGTATACCGATTGTGTGCTCGCGCTTGATCCGGACACGGGAAAACTGAAGTGGCATTTCCAGTTCACTCCCCACGATCTGTTTGACTACGACGCTACCGAAACTCCGGTTCTGCTGGACGCTACCTACAAGGGAACTCTGCGCAAGCTTCTAGTCCAGGCGAATCGCAATGGATACGTTTACACGCTGGACCGCACCAGCGGGGAATTTCTTTCGGCGGTTCGCTTCGTCGAGAAGCTCAACTGGGCCTCGGGCATCGACCCCCAGGGGAAACCGATCCGCACCGGAGTCAAACCCACTGCTGAGGGAACCAAAGTCTGTCCCGGCTTTGCGGGAGCGACCAACTGGTTTTCGCCCTCTTACAGCGAATCGACGCACCTGCTTTATTTCATGGCCCTCGAACACTGCCAAACCTTCTTCTCCGCCCCTGAACCCGAGCGCTTCCGGGAACTTGAGACGTTTTACTCTACGGGAGTAAAGGGGATTCCCGGTGAGAACGGGCAAAAGACTTTGCTGGCGTACGACATCGCCAACGGGCAAATCACCTGGCGATACCCGCAGACTGGCAACGGCCATTCTTCGGGCGGGACCATGACCACCGCCGGCGGCCTGCTTTTTTTCGGCGATGACGCGGAATCCTTCGAAGCCCTGAACGCGATCGACGGCAGGCCTTTGTGGCACTTCAACACCGGGCAGAACATCAGCGCATCTCCCATGACGTATGAGGTCGATGGCAAGCAATATGTCACCATTGCTGCGGGAAGCGACGTTTTTAGTTTCGCGCTGCCGTAGTGTAGAGAGTTCGTAAATCAAACTTTGCGAGGAGTGATTGTATGATTCTCGATTCCGTTACTCGAAGGAAGTTCTCCACCCGTTTTCTTTCCCTGTTCTCCGCAGCCGGTGCGGCCACAGTGCTGAACAACACCGCAAGCGCTACGCCAGCTTCTCAAGAGGAGGGGGTCCGCAAGCTCAACGATCAGGGCAAGCCCGCCGACTCCACTCAGTTCATCACTCCCATCGTCGCGCACAACGGCTTGATTTATGTCGCAGGTCAAGGTGCACATGACGAAGGTCCGGCCTCTTCCTGGGACATCGGCAAACACACGACGACTGTCATGGAGAAGGTGAAAAAGCTTGTCGAGACCGGCGGATCCAATTTGGATAATGTGGTGCAGCTCTCGGTTTTCCTGGCGAAGATCGAGGATTACGACGGCATGAACAAAGTATTCAAAACCTATTTCCCCCATGGCGGGCCGGCCCGGACCACGGTCGCAGTGGCCGCTCTGCCCGGAAATTCACTGGTGGAAATCAACTGTATCGCTGCCCTCCCAAAGAAATAGTTCACAAGGAGAATGAGAATGGTAGGCAAATGGAGCCGCCGTGGTTTTGTCGGAACACTCCTCGCTGGGGCATCGCTGGTGAAAGCCCGAAACTTATTTGGCACCAGGGTAGCGAATGCCGAATCCGCGGCCGGCTTAGCGGGCTTTGGGCACTCGGGCAATCCTTACCAGGAACTTGGGCTTGCAACGGTCATTAATGCCCAGGGCACGATGACCATGCTTGGCGGCTCCTTGATTCGACCCGAAGTGGAAGCCATCATGAGCCAAGCGGCAAAACACTTCGTCGGCATCCCCGCGCTCGAGGTTGCAGCCGGGAAGCGAATAGCGGAGATGCTGAAGTTGCCGCAGGGCTATAGCGCGCTGGTGACGTCAGGTGCCGCCGCAGCCATACAATCCGGCCTCGCCGGCATTCTCACCGGCGACAACGAGACTCTGATCAAGCACCTCCCAGACCTAACCGGAATGAAATCCGAGGTGATCATCCAGAAATCTCATCGCAATCCCTTCGACCACCAGCTGCGTGCAACCGGGGTGAAGCTGGTAGAAATCGAGACACGAGACCAGTTGCGGCGAGCGGCCAATGAACGCACGGCCATGATGCACTTCGCGAATTTCGCCAATGCCGCCGGGCAAATCAAGGTTGATGAATGGGCAAACCTGGCGAAAGAACTCAAGCTGCCCTGCATGAATGACGCCGCTGCGGACACGCCCCCGGTCTCGCACCTTTGGGATTACACCAAGATGGGATACGACCTGGTAACTTTCAGCGGAGGCAAGGCCCTGCGCGGCCCACAGTGCGCAGGCCTGCTGATCGGACGCGAGGACCTTGTCGGTTATGCCTTGCTGAACAACAGTCCCTACGAGGACACCCTGGGACGCAGCCAGAAAGTCGGCAAGGAAGAGATCGTGGGGATGGTGAAAGCGCTGGAGCTTTATCTCGCCGAAGACCACGACGCCCTCGCCCGCGAATGGCAGCAGCGCTTGGATACGGTTTCCCAACAAATTACCAAAGTGCCCGGCATCAGCACTTCGATGTTTACGCCGGACATCGCCAATCATGTCCCCCACATGCAGATCCTGTGGGATGGGAAGATCTCTTTGACTGCGCCTCAGGCAGCGCAGATTCTACGCAGCGGATCGCCCTCGATTGCGGTCGGAGGGGGCGAAGGCCGGCCCGGGCTCATGATCTGCTCTTTCATGCTGCAGCCCGGCGAGGAGCATATGGTCGCCGACCAACTCACGAAACTCTTTCGCGAGCATTCGGCATAGGGGAAGGGCCGGCTACGGCGCGGCCTTCCCCAACCGAAGCTTGCCTCGCAAGACAGTTACCGACGCTGCCGGCAGCTCATAGGAAGTATTTCGATCTGCGTTCAGACTGGACACAGCCGGCGGTTGATCTGGATCAGCGTATCCTTGCTTTCGATTCGGGTGCCACTGGTATTGTGCTTTTCCAAAAGTAATCCTGGTGACCGGACCGGCAAACGACCCATTCTCGTGCGAGTTACTGAAAGCGATGCCCACGGAATGAGGATGATCGCGATCTTTGTTGATCAGCATCAGAGACCACTCGCCATCGGGACGTTCCAGCGGGTAAGCGGTGATGAGCACATGCCCTGCCTGGTCCTTCACGTCGCTGGAGGCTCTGAACAGGCGATGTTTTGAGTCCACCGGCTGGGCCCATTCCTCGGTGAGCAGCTTCGCGGCGTAGTACTGGGAGGTCGGCTGCTTGATTTGATAGTGCTCGTCAACCATGAACATGTGATAGGTTCCCCAACTGTTTTCGCAGGCCGGATGGGGAGGGGAATAAGATAGCGCGTGATAGTAATGCGTGGATGTTCCGCCGGCGGTCAAAAAACCAGCGAAGGAGTCCGCAAGCCAGAGCGCCCCGAAAATATCGACGGCGGCTTCTCCGCCATGATCGTTGGTCTCGGTGTCTAACAGCGGAATCCCGGGAGGCAATCCATCCTGGCGCCAGACCTGAATGATGTGTTCGATCAACTCGGGTTCTTGATAAAGGTTTTCCCAAGGCGTATCGCAACCATCGTAGGGATAATGCTCAAACGACATGAAAGCAAGGTCATTGATCCCTCCGTGCGCCTTTAGGTATTCCAGGAAGCGGGCGAGCCACGAGGTTCGGCCTTGCTTGTCGGGCCAGGCCTTAATGTCCTCGGTGACACCTTCAAAGACCGGGCCCCCGAGTTTGAAAGCGGGGTCAACTTTCTTGAGTTCTTTGGCAAACTGCAAGTAAAGCGTGGCGTAGTCTTCCGGCAACATGTACTGGCCATCCGGTTCTTCTCCCATTTCCACGTACAACACCGGGTAACCGCGCCGCTTGATGTAAGTCATTTGTGCCGCTGCGTCTTCTGGAGTGCTGTAGAGCATGGCAACGGGCACGATCGCCGGCAAGTTGCGGGTGATCCCGCTTGAAAAGAACAGATCCAGGCCAGGTTGATCTCCCGATTCCATGCGGTCGGGCGCGAGGTAAAGGTCCGAAGAGTCATGCCAGGGGTCTACCGAAGAACAGTAAGTAAGGGTCTGCTTCTGGTCCGGGGAGTGCCGCAAGAGATCCTTGAATTCACCGTTCGAAGCCACCGTCCCGAGATAGAGTTCCCGAATCGCGTAGCCGAGACAGTTGCGCGGGTCGGATGATCCGTGAGTGTCGCAGGTGCTAGAAGATTCCATCATCAGCACGCGGACATAGTTGGTTGCAACCGGTGACGGAGCCAGGCGAATGGTTGCCGTTCCCCCGCCGCCGTTTTTTACCAATCCCGCGGGAAAGGGCTTCCAGGCTCCCTTGTCTTGTTCGTCCATGGCATCGCCGTCCCCTTCCCAGTACTGCACTTCATAGACGCGGGCGAATGGTTCCGCCCAGGCGATGCGGATGGCATTTACGTCTTCTCTCTTCTCTAAATTGATCACCACCCATTGCGGATGGAGCGAATCCTCATCGCCCGTAAATCGCTTGCTCAGGTATGGATTGCTCTTCCAGTAGGAGTTCAAATCACCATCGTTCAGGCGCGAGTAGCCGTCGAATTCGGTGCCACCGTTCCGGGTGAAGCCCCGGTGGCGAAGCGAATACCCGTAGGAATGGCGAATCTGTTCCTCGGTCGGATTTTCGTTCCCCACGAAGTATCCCTGGCCTGCCGGGTCACTCCAGGTTCCATTTGGATTCCAATGCCACGCCTGCACAAACAGATCTGTGTTCTGCCGATAACTGATGACGCCCCAGCCTGCTGAGAGGATCTGCTTGATTTGATCGGGCCGGAAGAAGACATCGGTTGCATTGCTGGGAACCCGGTCAACCGTCGAGCCCAAGGCATAAAGCGGGCTGAACTCGTTCACCGCCTCCTCGGTATCCACTTTCACCAGTTGTGCGGTCCCAGGCAGGACCGCGACGCCTATCATCAACGCCACCCATAACCGTGTTCGATGGGAGCTTCGGAACCGCCTCAGTTCTCGCAGGGCCACTCGCATGCAGGCATCACCTTCGACCGACCCAAAGGCTCGGGGATCGAGCCCCTATTAAAACGTTTCATGCTTGAGAAATCCACATCTTTTTTTCGCTCCCCGACCGCTGTGTTTTATATAATTGCGCTCCGGTTGGGCCAAGTGCGTGCCCGGGGGAGAGTTTCCCATGCGGATCAAGGTATTCGCCGATAAGAGTAGCGCGAGCCGCGCCGCTGCCGAACAGGCCGCAGGCGCCATTCGCCGTGCCATCGCCGCGCGGGGCCATGCGCGAATCGTGGCCGCGACCGCGGCTTCGCAAATCGACTTCCTCGATGCCCTGGCCAAGGCTCAGGACATCAACTGGGCAACGGTGGAAATCTTTCACCTCGACGAGTATGTTGGGCTGCCAATCACACATCCGGGCAGCTTCCGCAAGATGGTTCTGGAGCAATTGGTCAGCAAGACCGGCGCCACCAACTATCACTTGCTCGACGGCGACGCCTCTGATCCCGCGGAGGCTGCCCGCACGGTTAGCCGCACCCTGGCGTCTGAGCAGGTAGACATTGCATTTCTCGGCATCGGCGAAAACGGCCACATCGCCTTCAATGACCCGCCTGCCGATTTCAACACCGAAGAACCCTACATCATCGTCAAGCTCGACGAAGCTTGCCGGCAGCAACAGGTTGGGGAGGCTTGGTTTTCGAACATCTCTCAGGTCCCCAGGCAGGCCATCTCCATGTCAGTCCGGCAAATTCTGAAGGCCAAGGAGATCTTGGCAGTAGTGCCAGATACCAGGAAGGCGCATGCCATCAAGCTTTGCTTCGAAGGTGACATCGGTCCGAATGCGCCCGCGTCAATCTTGCGAACGCATCCGAGCACGACCATCTACCTGGACAAGAATTCTGCTTCGCTGTTGAGTGCGGCAACGTTGAGCCGCTTTGGGGAGGAATCGCCTGTCGAAGTCAAGCGGTAGCGGTCCATGTTCTCTCGTGGGAATCGCCCACCACCCGCCTGCCCCGCCCAACTCCTTCCCCAAGGGGGACGTAGAAGCCTTGCTCGGGCTGTTCTTGGGTTGTAATACCCAAGCCGCGGCGGCAGGCGAAGTGCGCGAGATTTTACGCTTGCAGGTCTGAAAGATAACTTGGAGGGCCGATGGTAGCCGACAACGAAGTTCATGCCGCATCTCGGGTAGCGCACGATCCGAAGTTATTGAAATCGATCTTCTCTCTCAGCTTGTTCTTTCTCATTCTTTTTTGTCAGGTCGAGAAGGCCGCCTTTGCGCAAGCTGGTCAGGCCAGCTCGGGCGCGACCGGCTTGGTGCGGGTGGATCAAACCCATGTCATCAATTCGTTTGATCCTGACAGTGCCCTCGGCAGCTCTCTCGATGTGCTTTCGCGCCTGGACATCAACCGGGTGTTTACGCCGCACGTGATCCAGGAGGCGCTTTCTGCCGGATGGGGGCCGATCACATACCGCAACAATAGCGAGCTGCGCATGGGAGCATGGCACTGGACGGAGAACGGAACCTGGAGTGATGCCGCACATCGCAGTGGCTATTTCACCGGCAGCCCGGAGTTAAAGGCACCGATCAAATACATCCTCGCCTATGCCCTTCCCCACCGAGGTTTCGCAACCAGCGGCGATCGCCCCGTCCCTGGCCCCAATCTGACCTACTGGAAGAGCAATCCTTATCTCACAAGCCGGTTCACTCACGAGGGTGATGATATGCATCCGCAATGGGTGGTCGTCGACCTGAAGGCGGAGAAGCCGGTGAGTGCTATACGAATCAACTGGCAGAATCCTTACGCCAGGCGCTATCAGGTGGAATACTGGACTGGCGCAGACGCGCTCGATTTCGACGGTGGTCCAAAGGGCGAATGGAAAGCATTTCCTGCAGGGGTGTTCAAGACCGGTCGGGGCGGGATGGTCACCCTCACACTCGCTAACGCGCCGGTGAGGACAAGATTTGTTCGGGTTCTGATGATGGAATCCTCCAACACCTGTGATGAGCACGGCTCCGAGGATGTCCGCAATTGCGTCGGTTATGCCATTCAGGAAATTTCGCCGGGAACCATCGGCGACCGGGGAGCTTTTAGCGAAGTAGAGAAAAGCCCCACCGAGCCGCTAACCACCTATTGCGCCTCTTCGATTGACCCCTGGCACTCGGCTGAGGATGTTCGCGACGACGGATTCTACCAGCACACGGGATTTGACACGTTCTTCAGCAGCGGAATCACCAACAACCTTCCAGCCATGATCCCGGTCACTCTGCTGTATGGCACGCCGGAGGACGCGGCCGCGCAAATTGCCTACATCGAGAAACGCGGTTACCTCATCGGCTATGTCGAAATGGGAGAAGAACCCGATGGGAAACACGCGATGCCGGAGGATTACGGCGCCCTCTACCTGCAATGGGCCGACGCCATCCACCGGGTGGATCCCAAGCTCAAGTTGGGCGGTCCGATTTTTGAGGGCGTGAACGAAGATATTCACGTCTGGCCCGACGCGCAGGGGCGGACCTCCTGGATGGGGCGCTTCATCGCCTATTTGAAGGCGCATGACCGGCTCCGAGATCTGGCTTTTGTCTCTTTCGAGCACTATCCGTTCCAACCCTGCGAAATTACCTGGCAAACGCTATATTCCGAACCACAGTTGATGAAACACATCCTCGAAGTCTGGAGAGAGGATGGGGTTCCGCAAAGTGTGCCGCTCATGGTGACAGAGAACCACCTTGCCGCCCAGCTCACCGGGCCGATGACGACCATATTCGCGGCGCTCTGGCTGGCCGACAACGTCGGGTCGTTTTTTGAAGGAGGTGGCGCGGCCTTCTACCATTCGCCGATCCAGCCGCAAGGCGTGCAAAACACCTGCCTGGGCTGGGCATCGTGGTCGAACTTCATCGCCGACGAAAACTACGCCATCAAGGGGTACACCTCCCCCTACTACGCGGCCCGCATGATCAACCTCGAATGGGTTCAGCATCGTTCGGGCATACACCGCATGTTCTCTTCCGCGAGCGATATAAAAGACGATCAGGGAAATCTCTTGGTCACCTCCTACGCGGTGCTCCGCCCAGACGGCAATTGGTCGATCATGTTGGTGAACCGTGACGAAAATAACGCCCACAGCGTGCGTCTTGCTTTTGCCGGCGCCGGCGGCCATGAGTCTTCATTCGTGGGCCAGGTGACGCTAGTAAGCTTCGGGAGCGAACAGTACGTCTGGTTGAACGATGGCCCCAACAGCCATCCCGATCCAAACCATCCTCCCGTGGGCACGACCATCGAGGCCGGTCCGGGCACGGTATTCACCTTACCGAAAGCTTCGGTTTCGGTGGTGCGAGGAAAGATCGAGATGTCCGGCCAGTAGCACGCAAAAGAAGGCTCGTGAAAAATATGAATGGCAGACTCCATCGCATCCTCCTACCGATCTCCCTGTCCATCGCCACCTTCGTCCACGCTCAAGCTCCTGCGCGCGAGATCGCGATCACCATCGACGATCTCCCGGCGGCGGGAATGAGCGTATCCGGAGCTGAGACTCTGGAAATGACGAGCAAGCTGCTTGGAACCTTGCGTGATCAGAAGGTTCCGGCCGTCGGATTTGTGAATGAAAGAAAACTCTACCGGCAGCTCGGAGAAGTAGACCAGCGGATCAAAGCTCTCGGCATGTGGCTCGACTCTGGCTTCGAACTCGGCAATCACACCTTCGGCCACACCTCCCTGAATCGCGTCCCTTTGAAAGAGTGGGAGGAGGAAGTCGTCCGCGGAGAAACCGTTACAACCCAGCTGCTTGCAGAACACAAGATGAAGATGCGCTACTTCAGACATCCTTACCTTGACACCGGTCGAGACCTCGAAACCCGTCGGCAGGCGGAGGCGTTTCTCGTGGCTCGAGGCTACCGCATCGCACCCGTCACCATGGATGCGTGGGACTGGATGTACGCCGGGGTCTACGAAGACGCCCGCAAGCGCGGAGATGCGGCTCTTGAACAGCAGCTGGTGGCTTCGTATCTCTCCTACACCGGACAAGTCTTCGATTACTACGAAAAGTTTTCAAAGAACCTGATCGGCTATGAACCCAAACAGATTCTGTTGCTGCACGGCAATTGGCTTGAGGCGGACCACATCGGCGAGCTGCTCGAATTGTTGCGCAAGCGCGGTTATCGTTTCGTCACTCTCGAAGATGCATTGAGCGATGCCGCCTATGGCATGGCGGATGATTTTATCGGCGAAGAAGGTACCAATTGGATCGACCACTGGGCAATTACCCGCGGACAGCCGCCACAAAACACTCCGGTCTTCCCGCAATGGGTGATCGATCGCTCAAAGGCCCTACCACGACCACCCATCCAGCCCTAGGCTAGAACCGGGGCGAGATCAACGGGAGAGCGAAAAGGCAAACACGTCGCTGCCGGCGGCGATGGCGACATACTGAACT
This sequence comes from Terriglobales bacterium, assembly GCA_035496675.1. GTDB lineage: Bacteria > Acidobacteriota > Terriglobia > Terriglobales > Acidobacteriaceae > Gp1-AA145. The sequence continues at coordinate 70,473 of DATJEL010000045.1, read as the reverse complement.
CCCTCGACTGCATAGGTCATGGGGGAGGCATGGAAACTCTGCCCGGTATTGAAGTGCCAAAGAGGCGCGCCGGTTTTGGCTTCGACTGCCTCAAGCGACCCACTGTCGTCACCGAAGAAGACCACTCCCCCCGCGGTCGTCAGGGTCCCGCCCCAGGAATCGCCACGCCCCACTTGAGGGTAGCGCCATGCGACCTTTCCATCGCGCAGCGAGAGCGCTAGCAGATGTTTTTGAGCGCGTTCACCGGGCGGAAGTTTGGCGCCGGTGTTGTAGTAGGTTTGTCCCTTTCGGAAAGGCTCCGGATTTGCGAACAGGACACTGCATCCTTCGAGCGCCATGACATAGAAGAGCTGGGTATCGGGATTATAGGAAGGGGCGAACCAATTGGTGGCCCCGTTGATGCCAGGGCAGATGTGGGTGCCCTGTTTGGTTGGTATCTGTCCGGAGAGCACAGGCCGGCCCGCGGTGTCGATGCGCGTTGCCCAGGTCAATCTCTCGACGAAAGGCGTGGCCTGCAGGAACTTCCCCTCCACCCTGTCGAGAACGTAGAAAAAGCCGTTCCGGTTGGCCTGCACCAGCAACTTCTTCATCGCGCCATGGTCTTCGATGTCGACCAGCACCGGAGTTTGATTGGCGTCGTAGTCATAGAGGTCATGCGGGGTGAACTGGAAATACCATTTCATCTTCCCAGTGTCGGGATCGATGGCCAGAACGCATGCTGTATAAAGGTCGTCCCCGGGGCGGGAGGAGCCCTCAAAATCAGGAGCCGCGTTGCTCGTGGTCCAGTACAGGGTATTGAGTTCCGGGTCGTAGGTACCCGGCATCCAGGTGGTGGCACCGCCGTAGAGATAGGCGTCGCCAGGCCAACTGGAGGACCCGAACTCTCCCGGACCGGGAATTGTCCACAGATGCCATTTGAGCTTCCCGCTCATCGCATCGTAGGCCTCAAGAAATCCACGCACGCCGGAGTCGCCGCCAGAGGTACCTACGATCACATTGCCATGGACCACGAGCGGCGCGCTGGTTGCGCCGTAGTGCTTTGACTTGTCCGCATACTGAACGTCCCAAAGCAGTCCGCCGGAGCGCGCGTCCAGGCATAGCAGATGCGCATCGTCGGTTTCCGTGTAGACAAAATCCTTCCATACCGCGACACCCCGATTTTTGTGCGCGGCCGCGTCGTCTAGCAGCCCTGAGCTGATCGGCCGCTGGTAGTGCCACAACCTGCGGCCGGAGTTTGCATCCAGCGCGAAAACCTCGTTCGCGGAAGTGACGTACATGATGCCCCGAACCACGACTGGAGTCACTTCGAGCATCTGGGAATTGCCGGGATGGAACACCCAAGCGGGACGGAGCTCATGGACGTTTGAGCCGGTAATTTGATTCAAGCCGCTATAGCGGCGGCCGGTGTAGTCGCCGTTGTAGGAAGTCCAATTTTCGCGGACCGGCTGCAGCAGAAGGTCCGAGTTGCTGACCGTGGCGAGGGAGGTGCTTTCATTCGGCGCTGGCGCCAGAAGGGAAAAGGCGAACAGCAGAGCTAAGACGTTGAGGAACGAATTCACCTCCGATTCTCCGTCGCGCTTACCGGAACCTCCTCGAGGGAGCCTCGATCCACGCCATTCACGTCGATCAGGTGAACTGAGACTCGGGTGGTCTTCGGATCAGCCGAGATTTCGGCTTGCAGCAAGATGGGTTCTGTGGGATTTACCTCGATGACGGGAACGGTTTTCAAACTCGAGCCACGTTGATCGTACAAGCGAGCAACCAGCCGCCCGGGGAAGAAAACGCCAAAAGAACCGGCAAGTTTGATTTTCCCAGCTTCCAGGCGGGCTTCGAGGGGTTGTAAGAGAATGCCCGGCTCGCGAACCTCGCGGAGATCGCTCCCTGCCCGGGTCGGGAACCACTCAGTTTCAAAATTGCAGGACTCGCCGGGGCGAAGCCGGCACAGCGGAGAATTGAGTTCGGCTTCCATGTAAAAAGGAGGCTTCCCTTCTTCTTCGCTGTTTAGAACTGGTTCCCCGTCGCTGTTGAGGTGTAATCCCGAGCCGTTGGTCCAAAAGATCACAGAGGCCTTGCCCGGGTACTCTTGGTTCTGCTCGAACCGGAAGCGCTCGACCATCGCATACTTGGTACTGCCGTCCACAACCGCCAGCCAACCGTCCGGCGAGTCCAGCCACAATTCTGCGGCCAAATGCACGTAGTGAACCGCGAACAAACCATCGTCTCTCACCGAAACCGCAGGGTTTTGCGCGGGACCATAGCGCACGTGGTATCGATTGAGATACGCGCTTGATGGGTTCGCCGGGGTGAACCCCCAAAACTTGGGGTTGATGCCGGATTGTGCCTCCGCATCAGAGGTGTCGTACTGAGAGACCGACTGCATGGACCATTCGAGGCTGTGACCGGTCACATTCTTCATCGTGGCTCGGAAGCGGACTTGCGGCGAATCCGCACCCAGGTGAATCGTGCGCGAGAACTGGACTCCGGTTTGGGGATCGGCCGGTCCAATCAGCTCTACTTCACACTCTTTGCCATCGGAAATCTTCCGAAAAGTGAACGGCCCGTCGTCGATCAAATCGGAGTCCCCCGCCCAATGCTGTTCGTCATCGTTGCCTTCGGGCAACAGCCAGAGCTTGTCACCACCGTAGTTGAACCACTGCCCGTTCGCGGGCGGCAAATATTTGCCTGCGTACTTGGGATTGACGAAAAGATAAGGATGGCTGGCGAAGCTGAATTGAATCAATCGCCCGCCATTCTGCGGGAGGAAGATTAATTGAACCCACGGGTTGGACATCTGTTGCCCATGCCAACCTTTGTAGTCCACTGCTTCGATGCGACAGGCGGCCGGGTTCGTGGATTGAGGTTTCGCCTGGGAGACCGCGAAGTTTGAAGCGCCCCAGTTCAAAACCGCCAGGAACCCGATTCTCAGCACTCTTTTCATGGACATTCGGCGTATTGGCTGCCTTCCCGAAAACGGAAGCAAAAGACATGAAACGAAAGTTTTCGATTCACGTCAAGGATTTTGTGATATACCAGCTTTTTCTGTTCACGCGACGGGCTTCAGGGGGCCGAAATTTGAAGTTCCTACTGCTGATCTTAATCATGGCGGTCTCGACCATGGCCCAGGAGCGCACGGTTGATCCTACGTGGCTCCATCGCTATGTGCCTGAGCTGAGAGAGAATGCGAGCAAGATGGCTTCGGGATCTTGCCGATTCCGGCCGATTTTTGGCGAGGGCGATCCCCAGGCGCACCTCTTGCAGAGCGTTACGCGTTTTGCGGAGGTGACAATCGACCCCAACGGGAATTGCCAACCTGTTCACTACGACCGCGAAGAAGAGATCTACTTCGTTCTTCGAGGCAGCGGGGTCCTCGAATACGAAAGCGAAAAGCAGCCGATGCGAACCAATGATTTCACCTATCTCGCCCCGGGCACAAAGCATTCCCTGGCCAATACCGCCCAAGAGCCCTTGCGGGTCTTGGTCATGGGTTTCAAAATTCCGGCGTCGGCGGCAATCGGGGAGCCCTCCCCGCACCCAAGAATCGTGAATCTCGACGCGGTTAAGGAAGAAACCGTCTCTGGACACCCCAGCTCCGTTTTGTACAAGTTACTTGCGGGGCCGCGAACCGCGCAGCGCGACGCCATCGACGATGCCTACGTGATCACCAGTTTTTTCCTCATGGATTTTGCGCCCGGAGGCACAAACTTCCCGCACCATCATGAGACCGCCGAGGAAATCTATTTCGTTCTTGACGGCGAGGGCCAGATGGTTGCCGGCAGTGGCATGGATGGGCTTGAGGGGCGTTTTCCGTCGAAGGCGGAGGATGCCTATTACTTTCGCCCAAATTGCACCGTAGGGTTCTACAACCAGAACAAGCCCGGAGCCAAGGCCCACATTCTGGCTGTGCGATCCAAGGTTCCGCTCCCGAAGGATGCGGACTAGGGCCGAGGATGGGAGTTCGGGATTGAAGTTCAGAAAACCAGCAGTAGAAATCGGGGATACTCATGCAAATTGCTAGTCGACGCTCATTCATAAAACTGGTAGCGGCTGCGCCGCTGCTCGGCAGGATTCGAGCTCGGGATCTTTATGCGCAGGCAGCTACCGCGGTTGGGAAAGACCCCCGGCAAAACGTCTATACACGCTTAGGCGTAAAGACCGTCATCAACTGCCGGGGAACCTGGACCTATCTCAGCGGGTCGCTCGAATTTCCCGAGGTCCGCGAAGCCCAGCTTGAGGCTGCGCAGCACTTCGTCAATGTCCTGGACCTTCAACGCGCCGTCGGGCGCCGTCTGGCTGAATTGACCGGCGCGGAGTCAGGAATCGTGACCTCGGGGGCGGCCGGCGCCTTGGCTGCGGCAGCCGCCGGTTGCATGGCGGGAGCAGATGACAGAAACATCTGGCAACTTCCTGACACAACGGGGCTCAAGCACGAAGTCATCATGGTGGGTGGCCGAAGTGCCTTTGACAGCGCGATTCGATTGACCGGGGCGAAACTGGTGCTCGCCTACTCGGCGGACGAACTTGCCAATGCCATCAACGAGAACACGGCCATGATTTACACCACCGACTTGGGCGAAAAGCTGCAAAAAGAGTTGTCGGTTGCTAAAGACCGGCGCGTCCCCATGTTGCTCGATGATGCTGCCGGCATTCCACCCGCAGACAACGCCAAGTTGTACGCCAAGATGGGAATCGATCTTTACTGCTTTTCCGGCGGCAAGGGACTTCGTGGACCGCAATGCAGCGGCCTGCTGCTAGGAAGAAAAGACCTCATCGAGGCGGCGCTGCTCAATTGCAGTCCGCGCGAAGGCGCAGTGTGCCGTCCGATGAAAGTTGGCAAAGAAGAGATCATCGGCTGCCTCACGGCGCTAGAGACCTGGCTGAAAATCGACGAGAAAAAGCTCTATGCGGAATGGCAGACGCGCATCGACCGCATACGCAAGCTGGTCGATACTGTTCCCGGCGTAAAGACCGATGTTTATGTCCCGGAAGATGGCAATCGCTATCCCACGCTGAAGGTCGCATGGGATCAAGAGGCCTGGAAGTTCAGCATTGCCGATTGCGTCGAGCGATTGCGAGCGAGCAATCCGGTGATCGAAGTGCTTGGGGCCGACAATCCGAGCCTGGTCACGGCGGTTCGGGAAGGAAATCCGAAGCCGACGGCGAAAGAACGCAAAGCCCCAGACCACATTGAACTGGTTTCTATGACCATCAAGCCTGGGGAAGAAATGATTGTGGGACAAAGACTGCGGACGATCTTGCGCGCGGCACAGCAAGCGAAAACCGCGGCCTAAGTCTTGCTTCGCGCAACGGAGGTTTGAGTCAGACATACCATGCGACGCGTCTTGGTTGGAATGCTGTTCTCGGTCCTATGGCTGCCATCCGTGGTGGCACAGGTGCGCGCCGTTGCTCCGGCGAACCTCCAGCCCAATCATCTGTACTCGCCCGCTGTGGATGCCGGTGATTACCTGTATGTCTCCGGCCAAGGACCTCGTCGACCGGACGGCAGCATGCCCGCGAGCTTTCAAGAGCAATGCCGGCAAGCACTCGCAAACCTCAAGGCGATCGTTGAGGCTGCCGGTTTGAGCCCTCAACATGTGGTTTACACGCAGGTTTATCTAGAAGACATTCGCAACTACGGGGAAATGGACCGCATCTTCGGTGAGTTTTTCCCCAACACTCCGCCTGCCCGTGCCGTCCTTGGAGTGGCACGCGTTCCCGAATCGTCCATTCAAATCAGCGCAATCGCTGTGCATAACTTGGCGGAACGGAGCGCCGTCTCTCCCGAAAGTCACCCAACCGCGGGTACTGCATCTCCGGGTGTCCTCACCCACGATCTCTTGTTCGTCTCCAGCATGACTGGCGCTGATCCGGAGAGTGGCAAGGTTCCAGAAGATCCTGGGGCACAGGTGGATCTCGCGCTCGACCGTCTGCAATCTGTCGTAAAGGCCGCTGGCCTTGAACTCAGCAACATGGTTTTCGTGAATCCGTATCTGACCTCGGAAATCCCCATGCGGGTCATGAATGAGCGCTACGCCCGCCGCTTCGAGTTCGGCAACACTCCCGCGAGAGCAACCATTGAGGTTTCCAGTCTTCCGGGTGGCGCCCATATCGAGTACACCGGCGTCGCGGTTCGCGATTTGCGGCAGCGGAAATCAGTGCGTCCAAAAAACATGCCGCCCAGCCCAACCGCGAGTCCGTGTGTGTTTGCTGGGAACCTGCTGTACTGTTCTGCGAAAAGCGGCTTTATCCCCGGGCCGCACGGCGGCGTGTACGCCTCCTCCACACCGCATCAGCTCAGGCAGACCATGCGCAACCTTCTCGACAATCTCGAAGAGGCCGACATGGGGTTTTCAGACATCGTTTCCGCAAATATTTATTTGGACAGCTTGGCGGATCTCGATTCATTTGACGAGGTCTACGGTCAGTACCTCGGGCCCTTACTTCCGGCGCGAACCGTCGTCGAGCAGATTGCTCCGGCAGACCGTAATCCGGACAAAGAGGGCCACTACCCTGATCTTGAGCAGGTTTCCTTTGTCGCCCTGAGGACTTCTCGCAGTCATTAAGCGGGGAAAATCGTTCTTGTATTAAAACGTTTGATTTGCGGGAAAATCGCAAATATTTGCTTGATTTAGCGCCTGCATTTGTGAGATGGTTTTGCGAATTCGCGAAGCTTCGTGGGAGGAAATATGAAACGTCTGTTCCGAGTCGTGCCGTCCGCCCTGCTGGTTCTTCTCGCAACGGGTTTCAGTTCGACCATGCTCCGAGCCGATGTGACCGGGGCCATATCCGGTGTGGTGCGTGACCGCAGCCAAGCAGTGGTCACGGGCGCCAAGGTTCAAATTACGAACGTGCAAACGAACGTGAGTCAGGAAACAAACACAGGCGCTGACGGCTCCTACCACTTCCTCGCGTTGTCGCCGGGGAACTACAAAATAACCGCAACCGCCAGCGGTTTCCGTTCATACCACACCACGGATATCACCCTGCAAGTCAATGATGAACTGCGGCTTGACATTACGCTCCAACTTGGCTCCATCGTCGAGACGGTTGACGTGACTGCCACTGCGGTACACGTGGAAACCGAAAACACGCAATTGGGGGACGTGATCGATTCAAAGAAGATGCTCAATCTGCCTCTCAATGGTAGAAGCTACATAGATTTGCTAGGGCTCCAGGCAGGCGTGGCTCCGAGCACGGCCGGCACGGTTGAGGGCAACACCGCGAGCAACCGACCGGTTTCGGGTTACATAACGAACACAGGTAATATCTCGGTCAATGGACAGCGGGAAACCGCCAACGCCTTCCTGGTGAACGGCGGTGACGTCAGTGAAGGCCGAAACCTGGGCGCAGGATTGGTCCCGAACCTCGACTCAGTCGAAGAATTCCGACTCATCACCAACAGCTTCGACGCCGAATACGGAAAGTTCAGTGGCGCTGTGATGAATGCCATCACCAAGTCGGGTACGAATGGTTTCCATGGCGATGTATTCGAGTTTCTTCGTAACGACGTAATGGACGCCAAGAACTTCTTCTTCACCGACCAGCCTAAGTCTGAGCTGCGTCGTCATCAGTTTGGGTTCACCGCCGGAGGCCCATTCTTGAAAAACAAGCTGTTCTGGTTTACGGATTTTCAAGGCACGAGGCAAGTGGCAGGCGCGGAAATCAGTGACGTTCCTGTGCCCAGCGCTGCCGAACTTCAGGGCCAGTTTGATCCTTCAATTTTGACCGGGACGGTCGACGGCGGTCCCGGTCCCGCCGGCAGCTGCCCGCCTCAGTACGCCCCCTGCCTCGATTGGGCCACCACGCTTTCAAACAGATTGGGCTACACGGTCACGGCCGGCGAGCCGTACTCGTTCGGAATTTCGCCAGGGTTTCCAAACGGCTGTACGTCGACGGCGCAATGTGTGTTTCCGGGTGGCTTAATTCCGCGGACTACACTAGCGAATCCGCAAACCGGTGCTTGGTCGCCAGCCGCAGTGGGGATTCTCCCATACATCCCAGCCCCTAATAACGCGAGCGGCGAGTTCTCCGATAACAGCCACAGAGATAGAATTACTGACAACAAGATCGGCGAGCGGATCGATTTCAATAACCAGAAGACCGGTAACTGGTCATTCTATTATCACTGGGACGACTCGACGGTTATCAGCACGCTGCCCAGCGGCGGAGCCAGCGTGCCAGGTTTCCCGGCGCAGACTCCGACCCGTGCGCAAGAGTTCGTAACAAGCAACACCAAAACCATTGGCCCCACCGCTGTGAATGAGGCGAGGTTCACTTTCTTCCGCACAGCCACCCACTTGGATAACCCAACGGGCGGCCAGGCAACCCTTGCCTCTCTCGGGTTCGTTACCGGTCCCGGTACCCTGGGGATTAATCCCGATGGCTTTCCCGGATATCCGGAGTATGTGCCCCAAATCTATTTCAACGACTTTGCCATCGGCGCACCGTCTCTAATCACGTTCCAACCGAATAACACCTACACCGTGTCGGATGGGTTTTCCAAAGTATTTGGCAAACATACGATTAAGTTTGGTGGAGAAGCGCGCTACTTGCAAGTCAATGAGCGGAATTTAGCCAGCCAGGATGGGGCTTTCGTCTTCGACGGCACAGTAACCGGCAATGATTTCGCCGATTATCTCATTGGAGCACCTACGGGTGCCGGAGGTGGGTTCACTCAAGCAGCGTTGCAACTCTTGGATTCGCGCACGCGTTATGGCGGTGCATATGGTCAGGACACGTGGAGGGTAACCCCCGACCTTACACTGAATCTTGGGCTCCGTTGGGAGTTGAGTATGCCCTGGTACGATACTCAGGGCAAGATTCAGACGTGGGTCAAAGGAGAGCAGTCTACCGTCTTTCCGAATTCTCCCACCGGGCTCGTGTTTCCTGGCGATCCGGGCATCCCTAAAACGCTTGCTCCGACCCGGTACAACAACTTCGGGCCGCGCATCGGACTCGCTTACTCGCCGAGCTTTAGAGACGGACTTTTGGGCAAGGTCTTTGGCGGCCCGGGAAAAACCAGCATACGTGCCGCCTATGGCATTTACTACACTTCGGTGGAAGATCTGAACCTCTTTTACGAGGTGGCCGATGCTCCCTTCGGCTTGTATTGGACCAGCCCGGGTTCGGTTGACTTCTCGGAGCCTTTCCGAAATCGGCTGGACGGGGGCACGGACGGCGAGGGCCAGCGCTTCCCCTTCACCGCGCCCACACCTGGTAGCCCGGCAAATAAGACCCTGGATTTCTCGGTTTACGAGCCGATGTCCTATTTCCCGGGATATGACATTCACAACAAACTGCCATACGCCGAGCACTTCAATTTCTCCATCCAGCGTCAGCTGGATAAAGCGACAGTCTTGACTCTGTCCTACGTCGGCACGGAAGGTCATCGCCTTATCTCACAGCAGGAGGTTAACCCGGGGAGTGCGGCGTTATGTGAGCAACTCACCGCGCAAGGGTATAGCGATGTTTCCGGTGGCGGCATCGGCTGTGGGCCGAATGCCGAGCAGGACACGTTTACTCTCGGTGGGAATACGATTTACGGCACCAGAAATACTCTTTTGAATCCAAATTACTGCCCCGGAGCCCAGAGCCTTTGCTTTGGCTTCGGCAACACCTTGACGACTCTGACTGCGAATTCCAGCTATCACTCTGCAGAGGTGACGGTTGAACGAAGAGCGGGTGACATAACTTTCCTCGCTGCCTACACGTTGGCTAAAGCCATCGATAACTCCTCAGGTTTTGGCGACCTGATCAATTTCCAGAACCCCAAGCTTAGCCGCGGTCTTTCGTCGAGCGACGTGCACCACAACTTCGTGGTCAGCTACATTTGGCAGATGCCCTTCGATCGCATCTTCCATGGCATGCCACGGCTCACGAAAGGATGGCAACTGCAGGGCATTACCCGCTTCGCCACCGGCTTCCCAATTCAGATGGGTGACTCGAATCCATCCGACCTGTGCACGCAGTTCGACCCGGTGACGAATAAGCCGTTGTGTGTGGGAGATGCGTCAATGGTCGGTAGCCCGTCCACCGACATGCCCAATGTCGTCGGACCGGTCCACATCCAAAATCCTCGTGCGACGCCCGGTACATGGACGTATTTTGACCCGGGATCTTTCACACCAACTGCCTGCAGACTGATTTCGGGGGCTTTGCTCGGTACTGATTGCGGAAGCTTCGGCACAGCGAACCGCCGATTCTTCCATGGCCCGGGTTTCAACAACACTGATTTGGGAATAACGAAGATCATCCCCGTCAGGGAAGCCATGTCTTTCCAGATCCGTGCTGAATTCTTCAACATATTCAACCACGCGCAATTCATGAATCCGAATGGCGACATCAGTGGCTCTAACTTTGGACAAGTCACCAGCGCGCGTGACCCGCGCATCGGTCAGCTCAGCGCGAAGTTCATTTGGTGATCTGATCATCGCGGGCGAGGCTGGCCTCGCCCGCAATCTCTTCTTCAATCCTCCAGGCTTCTCTTTTAGGTCCCATCGGCGTGCTAGGCTGTCGTTATGGTCGTTGTCCTTCTTCTGTTATTAATGAGTGCGACGCCCGCCATCGCCCAAACGGCCACGAGTTATAGCCAGAGGGCCACCGAGCTCGCGCGGCAAAAAGCCTGGGACCAGGCGATCGCCAATTACCGAAAAGCTCTGGAGCTTGACCCTAACGACCCGCTCACCCACTACAATCTTGGTCTCGCGCTCAAATATAAAGATGAGGTAAGGGACGCTGCCGCCGAGTTCCAGACAGCTCTGCGGTTGAAGCCAAAGTGGGCGGATGCGCACTACGCCCTGGGCGCGACGTACTACGATTTGCACGATCAAGCTGCAGCGATCAAAGAATTACATGCTGCAGTGGCTTTGGCTCCTGGGAAGGTCGCCGCTCTCCGCATGTTGGCTCGGATCAACGAGGAGCAAAACGACCTTGCGGCGGCTAAAACAGAGTTGCAACGAGCATTGGCATCAGCACCGTCGGCCGAGCTCTACACGGAGCTTGGGGCCACGGAAGGGCAACTTGGAAATCTTTCCGCAGCCGCGTCGGATTTTCGCCGCGCTCTCAAGCTGGATCCCAAACTCACCAGCGCATATGTGATGCTAGGCGTGACACTGCGACGCCAGGATGATCACGCCGGTGCGCTCGCGGAGTTTCGAAAAGCGGTCTCTGTTAATCCGAGTGATCCCCAGGCCCAATTCAACCTTGGCAAGGAACTCAAATCGAGTGGCGATCTCCACGGCGCGATTGCGGCTTTTCAGCATGCCGTCGACGCCAAGCCTGATTTTGAGGAAGCCCACTACAATTTGGGACTCGCCTTGCGCTCCCAAGGCAAACGGGAAGCCGCCGAAAAGGAATTAAAAGAGATTGCCGGCTTACGGGAATTTCGGGCGCGTCTGGCTGAAGCGAAAATGTTGACCCTTCAGGGTGTAGCTGCCTTAAAAGAGCAAAGAAATGACGACGCGTTCGAGTTGTTTCAAAAAGCTGTGGAGAAGGCGCCTGAGTTGCCGACCGGCTACTACTATTTGGGTGTCAGCTGGGAACGCGAGGGCGATACGGTTCAGGCCACCACGGCATTCAAGAAGGCGCTTGAGCTGAAGCCGGACTATGCTCAGCCTCACTCGAGCTTGGGCTTGTTGTACTGGCGGCAAAACGACCGCGAGCACGCGCTCGAGGAATTCCGCCAGGCGGTCATGTGCGATCCCGACTTGGCCGAGGCCCATTACAACTTGGGTTTGGCGCAGGGACAATTGGGACGTTTGGATACGGCCATCCGCGAATTCAAGGATGCCATCAGCCTCGATCCCGCCTATACCGATGCCCGCGTACAGTTGGGCTTGGCGCTGAGCCAGAAGAACGATACGCCGGGCGCGGCTAATGTATTCAAGGAAATAATCCGTCGCGATCCGAAATCGGCCGAAGCTCACAACAATCTTGGCTTAGTGCAGTTGCAGGCCGGAGACTCGCATTCCGCGGAAACGGAATTCAAGCAAGCCATACGCCTGAAACCAGAATATGCAGAAGCCCACTACAACTTGGCTTTGGTGCTCCACCAGGACGGGAAAGAGGCAGCCTCGGGAGCCGAGTTCGAGAAGGCCTTCGCGATCTCGCCCGAACTGAGGAATCTTCCTCGCGAGTGAGGTCCCCCGGTCGAGGACGTTCGCCTGGTTCTCTATTGGATTCCGCCTGTCGAAGTAATGGGGCGTCCGGGGTGAAGATTCGGAACCAGGGTCCCGTTATCGATCACAATTACCCCTGCCACCAACAGGTATCTCACCCCGACGCTTGCCTCGTTGGGAGTGGCATAGGTCGACCGATCGCGAATTTGTGCAGGGTCGAAGACGACGATGTCAGCAATGGCCTCCTGCTGCAGCCGCCCGAGCTTGCGGGCTTCGCCGGTAGCTGTTTCCAGGCGCTCGGCGGGCATCAGCGTCATCTTGCGAACGGCGTCCATCAGGGTTAACGAATGCTGCGAGCGAACGTAGCGTGCCAACACGCGCGAGTATGTTCCCGCGTTGCGAGGATGTCCAGGTAAGCCATCGCTCGCGATCATCACCAACGGATTCACCATGGCAGCGTCATCCATTTCTTCGCTGTTGTTGAAGATGACCACCGTCTGCGGCTCGTTGGAATTATGCAGTTGCTCGAAACGCTCTTTTGTCAGCCGCTCGCCGGTCTTTGGCAGCATGAGCTGCCCATAGCTGATCTCTAACTTCTCCTGCCAGCCGGGATTAAACACCGCCGAATTGACGAAGGTCATTCCCGCGTCATAAGGATATGCCTCGGTCGTGACATCCAATCCGCGTGCACGGGCGCCGGCGACCATCGCGAGGCACTCGACTATATCTTTAAGGCAGATGCTATTGAGATGAACAATGTGCAATGGTGCGCCGGTGATTGCAGCTGCCCCGATAACCTCGCTGACCGACTCTACCGAGGAACCGGGCTCGATCCTTCCGGCGCTGCGCACGTGGACATAAATTGGCAAATGATGCCGGGCTGCCACCCCAAAAACATGAATGGCTTCAGAGCGCGTGGCCCCCGGCGTGTATTGCAATCCCATTCCGATGCCCAGAGCCCCTGCGGCAATTTCCTTCTCCAGGCGTGCCTCGATCGAGCGTACTTGCTCGGAACTGGCGGCCGTATTGGTGGCAGCTCCAGACTTCGGAAAGATCTCGGCGCCTTGCAAAGGCTCGTTGAATGCTGCCGCTCGAGCCCCTACATAGCTGGCCGATGATCCGTAATTGATGAGCGATACGCCCCGGTGGGCATGCAGAAAGTCAGCTACATCAGGTGCCCCGATTTCCAGTTCGAGCGCGGTGGTGACCCCGTCAAAGGCCTTGAGCCGTTGACTCTCCTCGTCCTGGCCGTGCTGGTGCAAATCGATGAAACCCGGCGCGACGACCAAACCCCGGGCGTCGATGGTCCGCACACCCGCAAGCGACTGCGAGGAAACGGCGGCAATCTTCGATCCAATGATGCCAACGTCGCGAACGCCATCCAAGCCTGTTTCCGGGTCGAGCACCCGCCCGCCCCGAATCACAACGTCGTAGGTCTGACCGAATGCCGGAAACGACATGAGAAAAATCGCAAGGGCTGCGTAAAGGCCTTTCATAGCTCGCTCCCAAGGTCCTGAAGCACACATCCAGGGTTGCCGTGACTCATTGGTTTCTCCAGAGGGCCGTCGCGATCGAAATTGCCGGCAGCTTCAGGCGTACCTGGCGTCCATGCCAGGAGACGTTCACAACCCTTTCCTGTTTCAGGCTGTTCATCAACTCGAGCGTCATCCCTCCATCGGGCGCCCGGAAGGCCATTGCTCGCACGCCGGGCTGCGAACCCAAGGCCCCGACTCGCACCGCTCCCGGACGCACAAACTTGCTGAAGTGTGCCAAGTAGTAATAAAGCCCGGTGTAGGTGACCCTCTTGTTCTCCCGATCGACAATCACGATTGGGTGTTGGACATTTGCGTCAGGATTGCCATGAATATAGGAGACTGACCAGGGTCCGCCGCGCTCATCTAAGACCATGTTCCAATAAATCCAGGCAGACGCGAAGTTTTCGAGATCATTAAAGATTTGGGTGCCCCAGAAGTCTCCATCTTCAAAGTCATAGCGCGGGAGAGGCATGGATTTTGGAGTTCCCGCCTCGTAGGCGTAACAGACTTCGGTCATCCACAGCGGTATGTCCGGGTACTTTTCATGCAGCTTGGCAATTTCGGAATAATCCTTGAAATCATATCCGTGATAAGGTGCCACCGCTACATATTTACGGGCGGCGGGATCATCGAGGACGACGGGGTAGTTCTTGAAGGCATCATCGCGATCGGGGGCCTCGCTCAACATGATTTTCGTGGGCAAGCCTGATTGTGCCAGCAAAGGGCCAAGATGGTCCCGGAGAAGCTCCCGAATTGCAGTGTAGGGAATTTTTGTGTAAATGCCCGGTTCATTGAACAAGCTGAGGTAGTCGATGGTGATTCCCTTCTTCTCGTACTCCTGCAGATAGCGGAGGTAGTAGTGCGAGAGAACGCCGTAATACTTCGGGTTCACGTTCTGGTTCGAGTCCGGATCAAACAGCATCCAGTCGGGCGGATAATCCATCGGGGCCTGAAGCACAAAACTACCGTATCTGCGGGCGCGTTTGATGAAGGTGATCAGGCCATTCGGTTCCAGGTCGCGCGCAATGGAAAAGTGCGCCAGCTCCAGATCTCCGGGTACCGGATCGTAACTGTAGAAGGGGCCGGCGGACATGAAATCTGTCGATGCGATCACCGTCTTCATGGCAGAAAACCCGGCACCTTCTTTGGGATCAAATAAGGCGCGAAGCAGCTTATCCTGTTCCTCCGGTGGCAAGTTGTTGATGCACATCAGACCCGCTTCGAGCAACGATGCGCCAAAGCCGTCAATTTTTTGGTAGGCGAGCTTGTCATCGATCTCAAAGGTCGCGGCCTTCGGGCTGGCCTGCTGCTCGAAATGAAGCGCGGGTTGCGCTGTAAGCCGGTCTCCAGCCTGTGAGGAAACGTAGAGCCGGATCTCCTGTGCTGCTACGGCGGGGGACAGAAAAAGACTGAACGATGCCCACAGACAGGCAGCAACATATCTTGTCAAAGTATTCGAGCGTGTGTGCTTCCCCATAACCGCATCCCTCCCCTCGGAGTCAGGCCGCGACAAGGTCTTTTGCATGTTCTTTGATCTTCGCGAGAGCCCGAGCGATCTCGTGCATGTCTTCCTCATCGCCCAGTAAGGCCGTCTGCGGAATCCACACCATCTGCCAAGCGGCACGTTGTGTCTGGGGGAAATCCTCCTGCAGGAACGCATGCGATTCTTGTGCTTGGCTGCCGCAAAGCCTCTTGCGGTACTCACCACTCTTAAACAGGTGCAGATTGTGCAGCGGAGGGTAGCTAGCTTGGTTAGGAATACCTTCCGCATTCATCGCCGCGATGAATCTTTCCGTATCGATATTGGCAAAGGCAGCTCGATCAACATGAAAGAGATACGCGTACTGTCCATTGCGCGTGCATCGAGGGTCCAGGTGTTGCGGCGTGATCCCATCGATGTCTCGTAGAAGGCGATCGAGCAGGCGCGCATTCTTGTGCCGATGCGTAGTCTGCGAATTCAGCCGTGTGAGCTGCACCTTGAGCACGGCCCCCTGCCATTCGCTGAGACGATAATTTGAACCGTAGAGATAGTGGCTGTAGAACCATTCCCCAGGCATGCGCCCGCAATCATGCACGGAACGCGCCAACCGTTCCACTTCGTCGTCATTTGTGATGATGATGCCGCCTTCGCCGGCGGTCATTAGCTTGCTGGCTTGAAAGCTGAACGTACCGGCTGATCCGAACGTCCCAATTCGCTCGCCGCGCCATTCGCTGCCGTGGGCATGGGAACTGTCTTCAATGAGCGCGATGCTGTGGGCGCGCGCGATCTTGCCCAGGCGATCGAGATCGGCAGGATGCCCTCCCATGTGGACCGCGATGATGGCTCTCGTGCGTCGAGTAATGGCAGCTTCAACCAGGTTGGGGTCAATGCAGCAAGTTTCAGGCAGGACATCCACCATGACCGGAAGCGCTCCGGCGAAAAGCACAGCGCTGGCTGTGGCAACGAAGGTGAAATCGGGGACGATCACTTCGTCGCCCGGACCAACGCCGAGCGCGGCCATCAACACTTCGAGTGCGGCGGTGCCGTTTGTCACCGCCACCGCGTGCTTTGCGCCATGAAAGGCAGCAAATGCACCCTCGAATTCCAACGTCTTGGTTCCCGGCGTTCGCCACCAGATGCGGCTTTCGAGCACGTCGATCACTGCACGGCGCTCGCCCTCGTCGTACACCGGCCACGGTGGAAACGCTTTGGTTTTTGCCTTCTGCCCCCCGAACAAAGCCAATTGCGACACGCTGCGCCTCCAAGGAACAAGGCACTTTATCCCCCCGCCAGTCTCCCGTCAATCTTGAATCGCTCTGATGTCAAAGCTATTTAGAAATGTCCCCATCCTTAACTAATTAGAAATGTCCCCTTTTTCTCCACAATAGAGATGTCCCCTGTGTTGTGAATCACCAAGCTGCTGTATGTGGCTGTGTTTTTCATGTTCCCATACCCACGTCGCCAAGGATGATCGGGCGGCGGCGTGTAGGAGTACGATCCCGTAGGTTTCGGGGATGGAGGCGCGGCGGTCGAGAGCAGTATACTTTTGCGGTCATGAGAAGCATGCCATGCATCCACCCTGGCCGAGACCTCACGAAGACGATTGCGTTGCTCCTGATTCTGTTTTTCGGCTTCGTAGGGAGCGGCCTATCGCAAAGTACCGATAGCTTTGAAACTCGGACAATGCGTCCAGTGATTCGAGGGCGGAAAGCCGCAGCCTCGTCCATGAGGGCCCAGGCAACCGAGGCAGCCCGCAAGATTCTCGCGGCCGGGGGTAACGCTTTCGACGCCGCAGTGGCCGGACAGGCGGCGCTTGGAATTACAGACTTCGCCGACAACGGTGTGGGCAGCGACGCCGTCGTTCTCGTCTATGTCGCAAGAGAGAAAAAGGTGTACTCGGTAAATGCCGAACCCCGGGCTCCCAAGCTAGCCACCATTGAGTGGTATGAAAACCATAGCGGCGGCAAGATTCCAGAGAGCGACGGGCTCCTGTCCGGTGGCCTGCCGTGCGTTGTGGACGCGTGGTATCTGTTGCTGGATCGCTGGGGCACGATGAGCTTCGAGCAAGTTCTCCAACCGGCAATCGACCTGGCTGAAAAAGGGTTTCCGCTCGGCGAATCGAGCACCGAGGATATCTCTAGCACCAGCAAGATCCGCAAATATCCAACCACGGCAAAGATCTATCTTCCCGGGGGAAACCTACCCAAGGCCGGAGACATCTTCCGCAATCCCGATTTGGCACGCACCCTCAGAAAACTGGTCGAAGCCGAGAAGGAGAACAAGGCTAAAGGAAGGCACGAAGCGCTCAAGGCGGCTCGCGACCGCTTCTACAAAGGAGACATTGCGCGAGAACTGGCGGCGTTTTCTGAGGCAAACGGCGGACTATTTCGCTATGAGGACTTTGCTGAGTATTCAGCGGAAATCGAGACGCCGGTCTCGATCGATTATCACGGGTATCGGATCTACAAGAATCCCTCTGCCAGTCAGGGTCCCGCTGAACTCATCGCCCTCAATCTGCTCGAGGGATTCGATCTGAAAAGTCTCGGCCACAACTCAGCAGACTTTCTGCACACCAGCGCAGAGGCCACCAAACTAGCGATGGCTGACCGGGAGAAATACCTGGGAGACCAGGACTTTGTGAGGATTCCCTACAACGGGTTGCTCTCCAAGGAATATGCGCGGGAGCGTCGCAGCCTGATTGACCCTCAAAGGGCTTCCCTGGAGCTGAGGCCTGGGACACCGGAGAAGTTTGAGAAGAGTGCCTCGCCAGGAAGCCATCCCTTGCAGCCTGTGCTCAGTGGCGGCGCGAAACACGATGGAGACACCAGCTACATCGCAGTGGTGGATGAACAACGGAATGTGGTGAGCTTTGAGCCCAGTCTCCACAGTTCATTCGGCACCGGGGTCGTGATGGGAAGCACGGGTTTCACTCTCAATTGCCGGGGCGACTACTACTCCTTGGTCAAAGGCGAGGCCAATGCGCTTGAGCCCGGCAAAAGGCCGCGCAGCACGCTGCAAAGTACGCTCGTAATAAAGGATGGTGAGCCCTTCGCGGTCCTTGGCAGCCCAGGAGGAGATGACCAAATCATGCGCACCATGCAGACTCTTATCAACATGGTGGATTTTGGGATGAACATCCAGCAAGCCATCGAAGCTCCACGCTGGTCGAGCCGGAGCTTTCCAGCTTCTCCATTCCCGCACACGATGTATCCCGGCGATCTGGCAGTCGAAGCGCGAATCCCAGAATCTACTCGCCAGGCTCTGGGGGCGCGCGGCCACAAATTGCGCGTCGTCCCCGGCTGGTCATTAGGCTCAAGTGCGGGTATCGTCATCGATCCAAATAGTGGAGTTCTGAGTGCCGGAGCTGACCCTCGCGTAGAGGCATATGCCTGGGCCTGGTAGGGATTCCCTTCCAGGCGGGCCAGAAAACGAGAGGGCGTTCACCAGCTTCCCGACGCGGTCAACTCAAATCACATTGAACCAGCGCCACAGATTGCTTCGGCAGGGTTAGTTCAAGAGCGTCTGCGCCGACATTGACCGCGAGCGGAACCGGCTTGACTTGCTCGGGGTTGGCAAAAGTATTCGTGGCCCTCATGTCTTCGTGGGCGATCACCCTTGCCCGAGCGTCCTTCGTGCGCGCACCGCCGACCAAGCGGAGCCGGGTCCTTAGCGGCGACTGTGTCGAGGGATTGGTGAGGGTTACCGTCAAGCTGCGCTCGCGAATCGAAGCCGACGCCGAGAGTCCCGGCAATCGCGCCTGTCCGGCCAGGACCGGCACGTTCAACTCCGCTACGGGATTCGAGATGGGTACCTGCCGCCCTCCCATGTGCGAGCGATACATCTCGAAGACGTGATAGACAGGAGTGCGCACGAATTGCGCATCCTGCGCCAAAAACAAAGAGTGAATGCAGTTGACAGTTTGCGCGACATTGGCCATCACAATCTTTTCAGCATGGCGATTAAAGATGTCGAAAGTCAGGCCCGTATGGACCGCATCGCGGAGGGTGATGGGCTGGCTCAAGATGTAGGTGGGGGCAAGTTCCTCACCAGGTTTGTACCAGACTCCCCATTCATCTACCACCAGTTTGGTGCGACGTTTGGGATCGAACTTGCCCATTTCCTGCCAATGGCTCTCAATGACTTTGTCGATGCGAACTCCCCGCAGTAGTACCTCGTACCATTCCGGCTGGCTGAAATCCGCGGCTTTCAGCGCGGTCGGCCGAAGGTCGGTGTAGAAGTGGATGGAGAAGCCATTGGGGGGATCAAAACCCCGCATGCCTTCGAAAAAGCCGGTGGTCCAACCCATGTCGCCGTCGGCGGAATGTCCACGGGGGCCAGTCGCGATAAGAAAAGGTTCTTTGTAACTGGGAAACTGCGTGACGAACTGCCGGTATTTGGCGGCATACTCCTCAGGCCGCATCATGCCGCCACATCCCCAAGACTCGTTTCCGACTCCCCAATAACGGATGCCGAAGGGCTCGGGATCACCATTCGCAGCCCGCTCATCCGCCAGACTGAGAGTTCCCGCCGGCGCATTGCAATAAGAAACCCAGTCGTGGAACTCAGCGGGAGTGCCGGAGCCGACATTGGCCGCTACATACGGCTCGGCGCCTATCAGGCGGCAAAGCCGAATGAATTCGTGAATGCCGAACTGATTGGTTTCTGTCGCGTCCTTACCCGCGGGCATGCGGCGTTGCCAAAAATTGTAGGTGCGCGGACGCGAGGAAGCCTTTCCTATCCCGTCGCGCCAGTGATAGCCATCGGCAAAACAGCCGCCTGGCCATCGCAAGTTGGGCGCCCCAATGCGTTTCATGTCCTCTACAAATTGTTTACGAATTCCCCCAACATTGGGAATCCGAGAGCTTGGGCCGACCCAGACCCCGTCATAAATGACGCCTCCCAGATGCTCAATGAAGTGCCCATACACATGCGGGCTGATCAGTTCTCCGGGCTCGCCCGGTGAGAGCACAATTTCCGCGTCCGCCCCGAAGGCCAACCGGGTTCGAGCGAGCGCACCGATAGCCAGGGAAGTTCCAACTTGCAGAAACTTGCGACGATTCATGGGTCTGGATTGTAGCCTAGGCCGGCCTCTGGGACGATTACAAAAGCTCGAGCGCGACCGGTTTGGTCGAATTAAAATCCCGCACCCTTGCGCTTACGCCCACGAACTCACAGCTGCGAGGCCGAGGTGCCCAGAGTTCTCATTCTCCTCCCCGCGCAGTTTCTCCCGGGCACGCGAATAACATTATTCATCAAGAGTTTGCGGAGAAAACGGTGGGCTTTGCTGCATAAGTAGTTCATAATTGCATGTTCTCTGAATCCAATTCTTGTCGCCGACGTGGGGGTAAGCCGATGCTTTTTCCTCGACGTAAGTCCTACATCGCCGTCGTTCTCGTACTCGCATTTTCTCGGTTTATATCGGGACAACAGCGTCCGATTTCGAGCTTTGAAAAGGACCGTGCCCAAGGGATTCTCCAAACCATCTCCAATGACATCAAAAAGCATTACTACGATCCCAAGATGCACGGCGTTAATTGGGACGCGCAGGTTGAAGAAGCCAAAAAGCAGATCGCCAGTGTGACCTCGTTCAACATGGCGATGGCGCACATTGCGGCTACGATCGATCTACTCGACGACTCGCACACGTTTCTGCTCCCTCCCGAGCATGCTTTTCGCCTTGATCACGGTTTTCAGTACCAGATGGTCGGCAACCGCTGCTTTGTGACCCAGGTCCGCCCCCAAAGCGACGCCGAAGCCAAAGGCCTAAAGCCTGGAGATCAAATTGTCACCCTGAATGGCTATAACGTTGGCCGCGACACTCTTTGGAAGATGCACTATGCGTTCACGGTTCTTCGCCCACAACCAGCTTTGCGGTTGAGCGTGCAGGATCCCACGGGGGCTAGCCGCGAAGTATTAGTTGCCGCCAAAATCAAGCAGGAGAAACTCGTGAAAGATGTCACCGGAGGAGACGGGGGAGGTGACATTTGGGACATCCTGCGCGACGCAGAGCAAGAAGAGCACCTTATGCGGGCGAGATACGTGGAATTCGGCGAAGACTTAATGGTTCTCAGAATTCCGGGGTTCTTTTTCACCTACGGCGAAGTCGAACACATGATTTCCAGGGCGCGGAAATTCAAGACTCTCGTCATCGACCTTCGTGGTAACCCGGGTGGAAGCGTGGACACCCTGAAATACCTGGTCGGTGGCGTTTTTGATAAAGAAATAAAGATCGCGGATCGCGTAGGCAGAAAGGAAACCAAACCCGAAACTGCCAAGCCGATGCACAATCCATTCACGGGGAAGCTCATCGTGCTCATCGACGCAGACTCAGCATCCGCCGCCGAACTGTTCGCACGATTGGTTCAACTCGAAAAGCGAGGCACCGTGATCGGCGATCTTTCGTCAGGAAGCGTCATGGAAGCCAAGCATTACAACGAGCAGCTGGGAAGCGATACCGTCATCTTCTACGGCGCTTCCATTACCGAATGGGACCTTATTATGACGGATGGCCATAGTCTCGAGCACAAAGGCGTCTCGCCCGACGAGCTTCTCCTCCCAACCGGAAGTGACCTCCGGGCTGGCCGCGACCCTGTACTGACGCACGCCGCCGAGCTTGCAGGTGTCAAACTTACCCCCGAGGATGCGGGAAAGATGTTTCCTTACGAATGGCCGACCAAATAGCTTTCTAGCAATTCCTCTGTGCCCTGCTTTGAAGCGTCAAGCCCGTAGAAGGGCGGGAATGTCGCCAAAGCTATTTTCGACTACTGCAACAACTACCAGATGCGAGGACCAAGCCCATGCGCTAATTTTTTTTGCGCAAGGTGTCGAATGCAAACAGGTGGCTTGTTAGAGGCAGGTTTTGTGCCCTGGTTCGGGGTATCAAAGCTATTAGACCCTTAAGCAGTCGGGGGGCCCGTGTCCCGCAGACAGGGGCCTGGCTGAGGAGGAAAGCATGTCCACCCATACCGCTTCAGAGCTTCCAACGAGTAGGGTTCATTTAACGTCCGCCTTCGCCCGTGAGCTCGAGGAACGATTCATCCGATACGCTCGCATTGACACCCAAAGCGATGAGAAATCCACCACGTCTCCTAGTACTGAGAAGCAATACGAGCTGCTCCGTCTGCTTGTAAACGAGCTGGCTTCCAGCGGAGCCGAGGACGTCAAGCTGACCGACTACGGCGCAGTCTTGGCGACGATTCCCTCCACCATCAATCACGCAGATGCACCAACCCCTGCGTTTCTGGCGCACGTCGACACGGCGCCGCAGTTCAGTGGAACTGGGGTAAAACCGATTGTGCATCGTAAGTATTCGGGTGGCGAGATCGTCTTACCTGATGATCCGGGCGTCGTGCTATCGCCAGCTGAGTTCCCCTACCTGGGAACAAAGCTTGGGGACGACATCATCACCGCAAGCGGCACCACGTTGCTCGGCGCAGACGATAAAGCCGGCGTGGCCATCGTCATGACCGTGGCTCGGCACCTGTTGCTGAATCGAGACCTGCCACACGGGCGCATTCGGATCTGCTTCACGCCCGATGAAGAAATCGGCCGGGGAATCCATGACGATCTCCCGAAAGACCTCGATGCCGACGTGGCGTACACGCTTGACGGTGCGGAACTCGGTGAAATCGTCTACGAGACATTTTCTGCGGACAAGGCAGACGTGCACGTGCAGGGTGTCTCGATCCATCCTGGGCAAGCCAAAGACAAGCTCGTGAATGCGATTCACTTGGCCGCAAAGATAATCGACACATTGCCCCAGGTCAGGCTGACCCCGGAAACAACAGCTGGCCGGGATGGCTTCATCCATATTTACGAGATGAGCGGTACAGCGGCGGCCGCTCACCTGCATTTCATACTCCGCGATTTCGAATTGGATGGGTTGCACAAACATGGAGAACTGCTGCGGCACGTATGCGCCACAATTCAAAGCACCGAGCCGCGAGCACGAATCACCTGCACCATCACCCAGCAGTATCGCAATATGCGCTACTGGCTGGAGAAAGACATGCGCCCTGTGGAATTAGCTCAGCAAGCTTGCCGGTCGTTGGGCATCGAACCGATCTCGCCGCCGATCAGAGGAGGCACGGATGGCTCCCGTCTCACGGAGCGCGGAGTTCCAACACCGAATCTGTTCACGGGTATGCAAAACATTCACGGACCACAGGAGTGGATCAGCGTGCAAGATATGGCAAGCGCCACTGAAATGTGCGTCGCATTGGCGCAGCTATGGAGCTCGCCTAAGGTTTTTTCGCGCGTTAAACGGAACGGCGACGCTCGGCTAACAACCCAAGAAGATTTCGTGGACTGGGCCGGCTGAAGCAGGGTGCGAAATCTATCTGACGTAGGCACTTGTTTTGTCCTCCGAGCGACTTCGTTTGTCACCAGACGCACTGTTCTTATGCAATTTTCAGACTGGCCAGGTTCTTTCCGGACTAACCCGACCTTGTCTCTCTCATCTTGAGTGAGAGCCAGAATGACTAGTTCACGTATTTGGGATTTGCGCCGTGGCGATGACGAGGACAACCGCTCCAGCCCTCTTGGTGGGGGCTTTCGAAGCCTGGTTCTCCCAACCCTCCTTGAATTCAACTATCTCAAGGCCCCATTCACCTTGGCGATCACAATTCTCCTACCAGCCATCCTGGTAGGCATCGCCCCCTCAGTGATCATCACCTATGGGCAGCTTCTATTGCATGCCGCTACACTGGCCAGGTCGAGGCTGGTCATTGGTCTTACCAGCTTGCTTGTTCTTCTTGGAATCGCCATATGGACTGGCCGGCGATTTCTCATGGTAGCTTTCGTCAGAGCTCGCCATTTGCACTATGCATTGATTTTCCCGACCTTTGTTACGGTACGCGAGGTTTTGCGCACAATTGGCGAGCGCTTTGGTGGCCACTCACTTTCGCCGAGACGACTCTGGCATAGGCGTAGAGGGGCGACGATCTTAGCCGCTCTTCTGTTCTGTAGCGCTGGAGTAGCTTTGGCCCTGAAGGTTGAAGTTTCCTTCGGACTCAAGCTGGTGAACGTTGAACGTGTGAGTGCTTGGGCCACCTTCAAGGCCGCCATTGGCAATGCAGCAGTAGTCCTCGGCCTCTCGACCGTTGTCGAGAGCCTGCATTGGCTACGGCGAGAACTTAAACTAAAAAACCCGGTTTTGAATTGGGCTAGCAGCCTTGCCGGCGCCGGCTCAACAACCCTGCGAGTAGCTCACCTATCAGATCTCCACCTTGTGGGAGAACGCTACGGCTGCCGCATGGAAACCGGGATACACGGACCGCGCGGCAACCGCCGACTTCGTAATGCGTTGCGCAAAATCGCAGCGATTGACGCTCGGACTCCACTGGATCACATTTTTCTCACCGGGGATATCACGGATGCGGGGACGCGGGCTGAATGGACAGCATTTATCGATCTGATTCGCGACTGTCATGGATTGCGGAATCGGCTCTCCTTGGTGCCTGGGAACCATGACGTAAACATTGTCGACCGAACGAATCCAGGGCGTCTCGATTTTCCCTGGAGCGAGGGTCCTGCGCTGCGCAGACTGCGTTTCATCTTAGCTCTCGATGCGATCCAGGGGGAGCGCACCTTTGTGGTGGACCGGTTGTCCCTCCAGCTAGGACCAACCCTGAGAAACTACATTCGCGAAGGCAATCGCACAGAGGTGTTGCACCAGCTAGCAAAATCCGGCACGGTTCGCGGCAGATTCGAGATCGCGAAGATATGGGACGGCATGTTTCCACTCATCGAACCGCCATCGAGTGACCGCGCATGGGGTGTCATCCTGCTGAACTCGAATGCCGCCAGTCATTTTTCGCTTACTAATGCGATCGGAGTTGTCGATCCCGCTCAGATGAAGGCGCTAAGAGCCATCTTGCAAAATTTCCCTGATCACGCGTGGATCATTCTCCTTCATCATCAAGTCGTGGATTATCCCGTGGCATCGATCCCTCTCCGAGACCGCGTCGGCCTCGCCCTCGTCAATGCACCAGACCTTCTAGCGACAATCGTTCCGCATGCCTCGCGCGTGTTGGTCTTTCACGGCCATCGTCATCGAGACTGGATCGGCACTTGTGGTGAGGTGGTTCTTTGCTCGGCCCCCTCAGTGACGCTGGGGTGCGAAGGCGCAGAAGACACTCGTGGAAGCTTTCGCATTCACGAACTTGCGATGGCGGGCGGCGGAGAGATTCATCTGGTGGCAACGCAGCAGATCAAGATCGCATGACGCTCGCTGAGGCGAAGCGCTGCCCATCAGTTAAATACCTGTGCAACTAATGTGCGGTGCTCTACCTCAATCCAAATCTAAGGACTCGGGCGGCGCTCGATGGTTCGTCGCTGTCATTCCTGACAGTCGTAGGCCTGAAAACTTTCTCCCATAATGCTTGGAAAAGATCCAGCCTTGACGCAAGGTCACCCTATTTAACTGGAGCAGAGACTGAGTCGTTTCGCTCGAGTGGTGGAACGCAAGACGAAAACCACGGCTTCGGACAACTACGAAAAAAGGGTTAGGCCGTTACCGATGCAGTAGACCAGGCATTAGGACACCGAGTTCCCGGAGAAGGAGCGGCATGGCTCACGCCGTACTTAGAGTGCTCAGTCTGTGTCTGCTAATCATTCTTCCCTCTCGATGGGTTCTTTCGGCGCAAACCAAGGTTTCCAGAAAACCCAAGATTGCAGTGGCACTCAGCGGCGGGGGCGCACTAGGGCTTGCCCACATTGGAGTGCTGAAGTACCTAGAAGAACACCACATCCCCATCGAGTTTGTTGCAGGAACCAGCATGGGAGGTCTCGTTGGAGGGCTTTATGCGACTGGCATAAGCCCTGCAGAGATGGAAAAGATTGCCTCCCAGGTAGATTGGAGCGATCTCATCAATGCAAATCCACCTTTTCGCAACCAGCCGATTGTTGAAAAGCAGTATTGGAACAAACCATCGGGCACCTTCACCTTGCGGCTCGGCCATAACCTTTCTTTACTCAGCGGCGTCAGTTCCGGCGAGTCGCTTGCGCTTTTCTTCAGCCGGTACACTGCCGCATATGCAGATATCAGTCGGTTTGATGAACTGCCCATTCCCTTTCGCTGCGTGGCGACGGATCTGGTTACAACCAACCGGGTAGTGCTCGACCGCGGATCCCTCCCGAAAGCATTGCAAGCCACGATGGCAGTCCCCGGAATTTTTGCCCCTGTCGAGTGGGGAAATGGGGTGCTGGTTGATGGCGGCCTGGTCGAAAACCTGCCCGTTGAGACCGCCCGCGAGATGGGTGGTGAGGTCGTCATTGCGGTAAGGTTTGTGGGCAGGACCACACAGACAACCCAGTTCAGGTCGCTCGGCAATGTGCTACGTCAAACCATCTCAATTCCGGTGGTTCACAATGAACGCCGTAGTGCGGCCCTGGCCGATGTCGTCATCCAGGTCCCTACGGGATCGATTTCAACCACAGATTTTGATCAGGCAACGGAGCTCATCCAACGTGGATACCAAGCCGCCCAGGCCCAGTCCAAGGAACTTGCGCGCTTCGTAGTTTCGCCCCTACAGTGGGAAAGCTACGTAGCCGCTCGCAGGGCGAGAATTCGCGAGTTACCCCGGGACCGCCGCCTCGTCCAAGTGGATTCACCTCAGCCGCAGGTCGAAACGGGGGCCCGGTACGAGGCTTTTCGGAAACTTGGAACCGGCCCACTGCAAACCCCCGATCTTGAGTACACAGTTGCGGGAATTACGACCGCGGCCGGTCTGCCGGGCGCATACTACGACTGGCAGAATCAAAGCGGGAAACCCGAGGGTTACCGCGTACAATTTCTTCCCCGTCCCAGCACACTTTTTTTCCTGCGCCCAGAGCTTCTCTACCAACTTTCGAATGATGAACCCAGCAGAGGAGCGCTACTTCTCAGGGCCACAGCCATTCCCCTCGATGCCTACAAATCACGCTACCTCGGCGAACTCAGTCTCGGCTACGATTCCGGCGTGCGCGCCGAGTACTACCATCCGTTCGGCGGTACTAACGCTTTCATAAGCGCAGGGATCGTGGTGCAGCAATACAACGACAATCTATACAGTGCGACGACGCGCTCCAGCTTTCAACGTCTCCGATCGGCGGCGTCGTTCCGCAGCGGAATGGGCACGGGCCGCTTCTCGCAGTTCAGCCTTGGCGTATTCACCGGGTATGATTCCTACAATCACACGATAACTAGCAACGGCATTCGGTCAACCAGCGGCCCTTTTACGAATCTCGAAGCGACCTGGACCCACAATAGTCAGGATTCCGGCGGGCTCCCGTCCCGTGGAACGCTGCTCGAAGGATCTCTTGGATACAGCTTTCGACTTCATCCCTTCCCTTATCTGCAAAATCACTTCAGCACATTTCATCCTCTGAATCGTCGCGTGTCGCTCTTTATCGGAAGCGACCAGGAGAGCAGCTTTGGGAAGTCCCTATCGTTTTACGATCAATTCACTTATGGAGGAATCGGGCGGCTCGACGCAGATCGCTATCAAGAGTTTCACGCCAATACGCTCGGAAGTGTTCGAGGTGGGGCATTCTGTCATATCTTCAAGAACAAGCTATGGGGCCTGGACCCACGAATCGCTGGATGGTATGAAATCGCGAGGCTAGACTTGGGATCGAATGGCTGGCAGACACACCAGAGCTCCTCCGCCGGCGTTTTTCTTCCGACGCCTATCGGCCCTTTGGGTCTTGTTTTTAGCGCAAACGAACAAGCTAGCTTCCGCGTGCGGTTGTCGATTGGACGGCCGCCTCTCTAGACGCCTCGCACACCATCTCACGGATCAGATCCCGCAGACCAGAAACGAATGCTCCCGCGACGGGAATTTGCGAACCAGCCTGCAAGGTTGTTTTTGACGTGCGACAGTTGCAGGTACTGCTGGTCCCACCCAGGTGACTGATAGAAGTGACAGATGCTCGCGACGATCGACACGCATAGGGTTGAGTTTGACCCCTGGCCCGCGAGCTTGCGTATCCATCCGATCTTCAGGTGCCTGCAACCATGAATGCTCCTCGTTATGCGCAGGGGGGCGAGCGATTTGACTTAGAATCCCCCGCGTCGCGACGACTACGAGCACGGCATAGGTCCTTGCGACTGCCGCTGCGATGCCAAAGGCCTTCCTCTTCGAGAGAAGAAAATGTGAGCCGGCTTCAGCTCAGCTCGGCCGGGGGTTTTGAGTGCGCCTAACCTACCCTCACCACCTGGCCTGTTTCGCCTGCTGTTTACTTGTTTCGGCAATGGACGTGCGATCCCTTGCGGCTCAGGTTCCACATGTCCCCAAGCAACATGCAACTCAGGCCTCTGACAAGAACGAAACCAGCGATGCGCTCGGAAGAGACACTCCCAACGGAACCGTAGTCGGTTTCTTGGAGACCGCGCGACAGGGAAGGTACAAAGAAGCAGCTGAGTATTTGCAGATGCCGAATCCAGCCGGCGGCAAAAGCCCCGAAGAGACGGCCCGCCTATTGTATGTCTTGATGGAGAACGCATTCGTCGAACGGGTTGGCATCATCAGCGGCCAGCTGGAAGGCTCACATCAGATCGGGGTTCCAAAAGACCGGCAAAGAATTGGCGTATTTCGCATCAACGGAGCTGATACCTACGTTGATCTGGTGCACGTACCTGCTCCTACATCAGGAGAAATCTGGCTATTTTCCTCTGAAGTCATAGCGGAGGTTCCAAACCTATTTTTACAGATCGAAGGCGGGAAAACGGATTTAGTGCCGGCGCGTCTGCCAGGTGTCACGAACCTCCTCACCAGCTCTCCACGGCGATTCATAGCGCTCTTGCTGCTGGCTGCAATCTCATTGGCAACTTCCTGGTTGGTGGTGTATCTGTTACGCGCCCTCACAAGGGTACTACCCCGGTGGCGCGAGAACGCATTTGTTAAAGATGTTTCGAAATCTCTCACCGCTCCAATGACGTTGATTCTGGGAGTAATTATTCATCAACTTGGAGTGTACTCCCTCGGCATCCCAGTGCTGACCCGGCTGCATTATCAAAGAGCCACCGGCGTTCTATTGGTTGTCGGTGTTGCATGGTTGGTGCTTCGGTTGGTGACGGCGTTGGGTGATCAGGCGCGATCCCGATCGCCAAGCGGTTCTGAGCATCGACGGGGCTCGATCATCCTGCTCGGTCAACGCATTGCGAACGTCATGGTTATCATTGTTGCCGGACTGCTCAGCCTGTCGATTCTCGGATTTAATATCACAGGAGCAATCGCGGGTCTCGGAATCGGCAGCATTGCGCTCGCGTTTGCTGCGCAAAAGACCCTCGAAAATCTGCTAGGCGGTGTGTCAATACTGAGCGATGAAGTTATTCGCATCGGAGAGACATGCAGGATCGGAAACAGGGAGGGTACGGTTGAAGATATCAGCCTCCGGTCAACTCGTTTCCGTACCCTGGAATGTACTGAACTTTCGGTTCCGAACGGTCAGCTCGCAAGCATGACTCTGGAAAATATTAGTCGCCGGGAAAAAAGTCTTTTTCGAACGAAAATCGGATTGCGGCCCGACACCTCACCCGAGGAACTGCGCTTGCTATTGGCGAAGATAAGGTCCCTGCTGCGAGAGCACCCCAAGGTCGATTCCGAACCTCTCCGCGTCCGCCTTGTTGGCTTCGGCGAGGCCAGCATTGATATAGAGATACATTGCCATATCCTGACCAACAACCTGGATCAGTTTCTGGGTATTCGAGAACAGCTTCTGTTGCGAATTATCGAAGCAATCACCACAGCTGGCACCGCGCTTGCAGTTTCCTCTCGTGTGCTGAGCATAGGAGAGCCCGCAAAGCGGGACATGTTACAAGAAGTGCAGCTTAGGAGAAGTGCAGGGTGAAGTGTCCGATGGGCCAATGCTTTTTTGTAATCCGAACGTCTCAACGGTTACCTTGGTTGCCGCGGCAAGAACGGCTGATGTGCCGTTCATCTTCTGACGGTTACTGAATCGGCTGCCCGGATTCCAGAACCCCTTTGCCAGTTGCCCATGGATGGCTTTCCGGCCTAAGCAATCCTTCTCCTATCGTTGGGTCACCTTTCATCAATAGAGCGGCCTGCTCGGTACCTACTCGAAAGATAGTAACGGCTCGTAAGTCCCCAGGAACGTTCAACGGGAACAATCCAGCAACGGCCACGTACCCTCGCGCCGTCATCTCTTTTACGAAGGCCGGATACTCCTTCACCACAAAGTTGAATCCGACCGCATCCACCTTCCACTTCGGAGTGCGCTTCATCAGAACGAGCGTGTACTGCTGCATTGCTTCGGGGGTGGATGGCGGATGAATCGCATTAGCGTCAATGCGCCAGGGGCCGTGCACCTCGGCCGTCAAACGGCCGGCTTTAACCGCAGGGTCCGCATCGGCCCACCCTTGTGCTTCCTCTGCGGATCCGGCGCGAAAGACAAACACACCACGGAGCGCGGTGTCATCGATGAAGGGCCCCGCGATTACGAGCTTTCCTTCGCTGGCCAACCTACGAATGTTCGCCATATGGTCATTCTGAAGTTTTTCAGCCGCAATCTTGTCCAACTGGGGCGCATTCGACGGCCGACTCAGAAGCACTAAGAAAAATTGGTTTGGCTGTTCATCGACTTGCGCCTGGCCTGGTTCGAAGGTAAGACCTGAGATCGCGAGGAGACTGAACAGTAGCGCTGGCTTGAATAGAGCTCTTTTCATCGCACCGCAGGATACACCCGTTCTCCTGACTCCGGTACGGCACGAACATCTCAGTTTCTGAAATTGGGGCCGTGGCTGTTGAAAAACTCACGATCCTTCATTCGACTAGGTGGTAGGCTTCTCCCATTTCCGATATCTCCTCAATTGTGAAGCCGCGATGTTTAAGCACACGTTGCAGCTTAAGATTGGATTTAGCGCAAGTTACGGCATGGACAATCCGCTCGACTCCTGATAATCCCCGTAGCCGCACATATCGCTTCGCCAGCGAAGCCAGGGTCACCAGCACTCCTTCACCTTCCCCTTCAATCTGCGCGAGTTCGATAACCAGACGGTCGCGGGCAATCTTGAAGGAGCCGAGGAGCGTTGCCGATCCAGCGCGAAAAACGAGAGGTTCCCCTATAAGAACCAGGCCCTCCACGTCTTCTTGCGGAAGATTCAGAATGTCTTGTTCGCTAAACCCTTCAAATAGCACTTCGCGCCGAGGCACACAACCTCCTGCGACAATCTAACACTGATTTCAGCAGTTGATCCGCATTGTGGGCGGTCAAGGCGTAAGATGCTGGAATTAAGTGAGGACTGAGGGGGAAAATGGCCTCGACCATTTCTCATGCAATCGCTGCTCTAAGCATTGGAACTTGCTTCTATCGACCTCAGATTCCAAGACGCGTTTGGTTTGTTGGAGCGTTGTGCTCGGTTCTTCCCGATGCAGACGTAATCGGCTTTGCGTTCGGAATTCGCTACAGCGACTTCTGGGGGCATCGGGGCTTCACGCACTCCCTAATTTTTGCCGTCTTAGTTTCCGGCGGGGCCACAATAATTCTGCTTCGCCGTGAACAGTTGGGACTCGGGCAACTTTCTCTTTTTGTTTTTGTATTTCTGGCGACTGCCAGTCACGGAGTGCTTGATGCCATGACCAACGGGGGCTTGGGCATCGCGTTTTTTTCGCCTTTTAACAATGACCGGTACTTCTTGCCGTGGAGACCCATCCGTGTTTCACCGATTTCGGTCACACGCTTCTTCAGCGGAGGTGGGTATGCCGTGCTTCAGAGTGAGCTGCTGTGGATTTGGACTCCTGCATTTATATTTGCGACCGTCATGCTCATGTTAAAGCGGACAAAACCTGCAAGGGTCCGTTGCCCCGAGCCAGTCGAGGGTGAATGAGCAAGGCACGACGAGTTGAAGTTATCCTGTTCTGAGATTCGAAGCTCTGCATCACGGGCGATTCCCGCCCCCTCCAGTCCTTGGGAAGCCCCGTTTGGGCGACAGGGGCACAATTCAATCGTCGATAGGCAGTTGAGGGCAAATCATCAGGCGCATTGACCCCCACGACAAGACACGCACGCTTGAATCGAAAGCGTGGGATGCGACATTGCTACTGCGCAACGAAATTCACCAGAGAGAGCAGTAGTCTATTTCTCTGATCGGTTCTTAGAAGCGCTCTTAAGATGGCATTCTAATGTTGGTTCGGCGACCTATGAGTGCCGGATTTGCCAGTGGGTTGTGTGTCAAAGCACCGCCCAAAGGGCCTGCCGAATTTGGGCTCTGCATGGAACGCCTCGGAACTCTCCCAGTATTCCGGTGCGGAGTCACTCTTGACGCGCTGGTTGGCTACAAATCGCCGTAGCATTCTTTGACCTCTTTGGTGGTTTCACCAAGGTCATCTTGCAAGCAGAGCCTCAGGAGTGTTTCCATCATGTTGTCGAGTGCGCAAGCACTCAGTTCACCGGTCCGTTGCTATGTTGCGGTTGGATTACATTTCCTGCGCGTTGACAATTCTCTCCACCGTGCTCGTCGGCAGAAGACTCTGGCAAGGCTGGATCGTTGCGGGCGCGAACAGTTTGCTGATTTGTCTGATTGGCATCCGGACAGCACAGTTTGGCTTCGTCCCAGCAAATCTCTTCTGCATCGCTCTGTATTCCTACAACCTGCAGACTTGGAAGGGCAAACGCAAGTTAGAGTGAACCAGTCATTGGCAATCGATCCCTATATCGACTCGCTGAGATGCGAAAAACGGTCCTCCTCATAGTGGGATTCAAGCGCCTCATCTCTTGTAGAGTTCCGTAAGTACATCTGCTGCAAGCGTCCTCGTGAGCTGATCTGCTGGCATCGACTTCGCGAGTCTTGCCGCCTGGCCAGACCACAGTTGCATGTAATCGAGAGAACCCACCCGCTCCGAATGGGTACGCAGAGGTGCGACAAGCGTCGCTGCGTAGGGGAACGCCGGGGCTGCGTCGGACATCGGTCCGGATTCCTGCAAATATCGGTTGAAGATGCCTCGGGCCGGGCGGCCGCTGAAGAGGTTGGTTAGGGCCGTTTCGTGATCTTCTGCCTGCTCCAATGCTCGACGGTACAAGGGAGATACGTTGGCCTCGGGGCAGAATAGATACGCCGTGCCCAACTGCACACCTGACGCGCCAAGCGCGAGAGCGGCGACAATGCCCCGCGGGTCAGAAATGCCGCCTGTGGCTATGACTGGAACAGAAACCGCGTCTCGAACTTGAGGCAGCAAGGCGAACAGTCCAAGTTGAGTGGCGATATTCGTTTCAAGGAACATCCCTCTGTGACCGCCCGCCTCCAGCCCTTGGGCGATTACGGCGTCGCAACCCCGCGATTCAAGCCATTTCGCCTCCCTCACACTCGTGGCCGAAGACAGGATCTTGATGCCTTGCTTTTTGAGTCGGACCATCAAGTCGCGGTTGGGCAACCCAAAATGAAAGCTCACGACCTCCGGTTTGACGTCCTCCACCACCTCACACATTTCATCATTGAACGGGAGCCGAAGGCGGGTCTCCGTGACCCTCTCAATGTCGAGCCCCAAGCGTTCGTAATGTGGCCTTAGGAAACTCTTCCATTCTTTGGTTGCGGCCGGACTGGGAACTTCCATGGGGTGACAAAAGAAGTTCAAATTGAACGGGCGTGTCATTCCCTCGCGGAGTGCACGTATTGCTTCGCGGACTTGACCCGGGCTGAGCAACGCACATGCAAGCGAACCTAGCGCCCCCGTCGATGACACACCGCGCGCTAATGCGACAGAATCGGATCCCGCCATGGGCGCTTGGATGATCGGAATATCGAGTTTTAACAGGTCCATCAGGCTACGATCGGGCCAGGCTTGCATATTGACATTGTCTCGCACGGGTTAACCCGATGCCTACCCCTTGCCCCAAATCGCTCGTTGACAGTGTCCGATGCGAAGTGTGAAACGACCGATTGGATAGCCGGAATCTTCCCTTGCGTCTGGCGACCCCCGGCTGTGATACTCCGTTCATAGCACCGTGCCCGGTGGAGGGCGAGCCTTGGACTGGAAGCAACATGGCGTGAAGATCGTGCACGCAGGAGATCTGGACACAAACACGCCCCAGACTCCCGGCATGACACGTGCCGCAGCAATAACACACGCGCGCACCGGTGCAAGCAAACTCTGGGCCGGCACCGTAGTGGTTCAGCCACGTGCCAAGACCGGGCCCCACCACCACGGCGAGTTGGAGACCGTGCTTTACATTGTCCGCGGTCGGGCGCGCATGCGCTGGGGCGATCGGTTAGAGTTTTGCGACGAGGCTGACGCCGGAGATTTCATCTACGTACCACCCTTTGTCCCGCATCAGGAAATCAACGCCTGCCAAGATATCCCGTGTGAGGCCGTGGTGGTGAGAAGTGGGCAGGATCCCGTTGTCGTGAACTTGGACATCGAGAGCCCAGAACCTGCGGGAGAGAGCAGTGGCGAGAAACCATTCCACCCAGGGCGTTAGCGATTCAATCCTGAATGAACCTTTAGGGCTTTCTCGGAATCCCTCGTTTCGTAACCAAATAGACTGCGAAGCTACCGAGCCAGTGACCCCCTTCATAATGCTCCCCGGTCACGGCAGCCACTCCAGCCCGCCTGTGCGCCTCGGACGTCGCCAGGATTGAAGGCAAGCGCCTATCGTCCTTCGGTAAGCCAGCAGCAATTCCCTCCAGCATCCACGCTCGGCTGAGATTGAGCCCATCCAGATGCGCCAGCTTCGGATCGCTTGGATCAGGCGACACTACGGGCTGCAACCACTTCCCCTCCCCCGATCTAGGGATTTGCGGCAAGAATGTTCGGAGCCAACGGGCAAATTCTTGGCTTGGTAGCACACGCCGCATCAGGTCGGCTTCACCGAGACAGGGCGATAGGAAATCCTCTCCAGAAGGTTCATAAGAAAGCGGGCAATTCTTGTCGTTGAGAAAGAACTGCTTGGCTTTGGACACGCCCAGTTCGGCAAGTTTCTGATCGCCGCTAGTGTGCGCATAATCAATCAGCAAGCCCAGCCCGAAGGCGGTCTGGTCGTGTTCGCCGATCCGTACCGGGTTCGAGAGCTTCGGCAACCAGTTCTTCAGCCGATCGAGAACGACTTCTTCGAGCGGAAGAAGATTGGCCGCCATCTCTTTGGCCTGCGGATCATCCCATTCCTTGAGTTCCGCCGCCAGTTGCAAAAACCAAGCGAGCCCATAAGGACGCTCGAAACTCACGCGTCCCTCTCCCCGGAGATAGGCGGCTTCCTGCACGAGATTTTCTGCGGTGAGACTTTGCCGCAGTGCCTCGCGGGCGGATGGAACAAAGGAGGCGCCTGGAAATGTCCTCACCAATCGAACTAGCAGCCAATGTCCGTGAACGGAAGAATGCCAGTCGTAGCAGCCATAGAAAGCAGGCGTCAAGCTTCGGGGCGGTGCCACATCCGCATCGCTGTTCAACGTATGGCTGATCTTGTTTGGATATTCTTTGTGCACGCAGGCGAGCGCCAGACGGGCGAAGCGATCAGCCGCCTTGAGGTCAAGCTGGCCTGTGTCTTGGGCAGCAGCGTTCATCGAGAAGATCAAGATAAAGGCGCAGAAGGTAAGTTTCATCGGCTGATACTTTAGCCGAGGATGAAGGACAGAAGCCATGATGAAATTTGTGGCTCCGGTGCCATGGAGAAAATGACACCACTTGCCGCTTCATGGAAAACCTGTGGTCCGCTATCGGGGAGTAATGCTCGAAAAGTTTACCGCCGACGCTTTGTGGCGACGCGCTTGGCGGCCACCTTGCCCGGCGATGGGACGCCTTGTTTCGCCATCTGCGCCTGCCCCGCCTTGGTCATCAAGCGCGATTGTTCGTACATCTCGATCCACTTCTCGCTCGAAATCGCTGAGATCAGCTTGCCAATCGCTTCGAGCGGCAAATCGCCCGGCGACTCGAAATGAACGCAACACTTCCCCATGTCGAGCTTCTTCCCCGCCGCCTTGAACGCCGCCTTCAAGTGCTCGAGCTGGCTCGCACTCCAAAACGCGCCCATCAGGTAGAGCGAACAGTAGTTCTTCTGCGATGAGAGCGCGACGTAGCAGATCGGCTGCTTGTTGTACGTGTCTGGATATCGAGACAGTGGGATTGTCCAGCCGATCGTGCCCCAGACGAGGCACTCCTGGTAGCCACGCGGGATGTGCTTATTCACGAGTGCGCGCACTGTCGCGATCGCCTTCGCACGATCGGCAGGGAGTGCGGCGATATATTGCGCTGGCGTCTTGACGTTCGATGGTGGCTTCACAGATTCGTCTTTCCCGAACGGAGTGTATCACCGGGCATTTGAAAACCCGCCAGCGGCAAGGGCTGAGAGTATCGCGCAAGTCCTTGCAATACGCAACCTCATTTCTGTTGGATTGGCTGGCCATTGTGGACGGCATATTCCACATAGAACGCTTTTTGGGTGGTTTTGTCTCGCCAATGCTCCTCGGAGATGAGGCGCTCGATTTGGGCGATCCGATCGGGGATAGCCGGATGTGACCGGAAGTATCCTTCAAGACTTTGGATCGCCAATTGCGAGAGTTCCTGCGTCGGGCTCTTCGCGTGAATCATCTGCTCTGCGTGGAGCTCATCAAACTTCTTGAATAACGTGACGGCGCCATACGGCGAGTACCCGCCTAGTACTGCCAAGCGTACGCCCTCTCGGTCGGCTTCCAGCTCTTGATCTTTGCTGTAGCCGGCCTGCCACACTGCAAGAGGAATCTGCACCAGTTCGCCGATGGTTCCGAGTCTCAGTTTCCGGAATCGCGCTTCAACCTGGACACGTTCCACACAGTGATAGTGGTCAATGTGCTCCAGTTCGTGTCCGAGAATGAATGCCAGCTGGTCTTCACTATCCATGAGATCGAGCAGGCCCTCGCCTACGAATACGTGGCCGCCGGGGAGGGAGAAAGCGTTCACCATGGACCGATCCGGGACGAGATGAAACTGGTAGGGCAGGCGCCGGTGAGCGTGGGACGAGGCGCTTCCGCCGACCTTGGCGACATAATCGGCCAGTGCTTGCTCCTCCGGACTGAATTTCTCTTGGTAACTCGAATATCGCGCGGCGAGTTGGTTCCCGATTTTGATTTCTTCTTCATCCGAGGTCCGCGTGAAATGCATCGGAGCGCGGGTCAAATCGCGTTGTATATCCGCCGCTACCTCCAGCATGGCATTCGGCGAGACCGAACTGCGCTCGCGGCGCTCGCTATAGTAAAGGGCGGCCAAAGCCACTCCGAGAATCACAAAGAAGATAGCGGTGCGCTTCATAAGAATTGGCGGATGGTGTCTCGATACTTGCTGTAGAGAAACGACACCGCGAGCAAAGCGGAGCCCAGAATAATAAAGGTGATGTAGCGGTCGCGAGGCGCCAGCCCCCAGGCGTCCATCAATAGAACCTTGCCGACGCACACAAGAAGCAGCACCAGTCCGGTAAGCCGGAAGCTCCTCTCATTGACGGCCATTGCCAGCAGGATGATCAGCATTCCTTCCAGTCCCCACGAGACCGTCACCATCCCAGCCCTCATCTTCAGGGCGAGCGTGAGCGTCAGAAGCAGGATTGGAGCAAAAAACATGACCCGTTCCGGATGAGCAGGAATGACCGCGAACCATTTTCTCGTGGTCCCCGCCTGCCATCGATCGCGCAACCGAAACGCGAAAGGCAGGCACGAAAGTAGCACAGCAATTCCCGAACCAAGCACGACAAACCTGCCGGTCCAGGTTCCTTGACTGAAGTAGCTGGCTCCGAACAAGTTGTGCATCACGCCGCGAACCACCGATCCGACTGTCAACAGGAGCGCCTGGTGCAGAAATGTTGCCCTGTCGAACCAGAGCGATACGGCAAACAATCCAAGGACCACTGAGGCCCATGCGGTCACGAGCCAGTCATTCTGAAATTGGAAATATAAGATTGCAACCACCGTCGCAGTCCCCAGATATGCGATGAGCGTGTCGAAGCGGAGCCGCGAGTCTTCCTCCGAATTTTTCTCCCCAATCTGGGAATAGACGAAAAAGAGAATCAGCGTGATTGGCAGCACCGTGTAAATGCCCGGTCCCCAGAGCTCTCCAGGACTCCCCGCAGCCAAGTTCGCAAAGAAAATGCGCCCAAAAGCCGCCGTTAACGCCACGTAGGATTGCCAGCGGAACTGCTTCACGTTGCGCATCAGCCCGTACTCGAACAGCACCAGGCCAAAAACGGCCCACCCAACCGCCACCGTGAGTGGCTGCAATTCATACCACATCAATAGCGAAACCAGGGCGGATGCAGCCCAGGAATAAATGTGGTGGATGCCCTGCTCGCGCCAGAGGTCCGGTAGGCGGGAAAGTCGGGAAAGCGCATAAAAGGCGGTCGCCACAATCGTCAGCGACAGCAGTCGCACACTGATGCCGTGCCAGGTGTCGGTTAAATGCAGATTGACGACAGCACTACGAAGGAGGGTCAAACCAGCAAGCAAATGGGCTTGCCAACCGAGGTCCGCAAGCTCCCAGCGACGATCAAGGATCGCTAACGCCAGCGCAAAAACCGCCCACACCGCCGCCAGCCAACCACTCGGAGCTTCATACCATGCCAGCAGCGAGAGTAAGCCAGTTGCCGCGAACGTATGCAGGTAGGTGATGACCTGAGCTGACTCGGTTCCTTTCGCAACCGCATGGCGGGAGAGGAAATACACGCCCGCCGCAATCAGCGATACGGTTATGAGCCGGAGGGAAAATCCCGCCCAATTCTTCTCTTCCAGCGCGTAATTGAACGTGAACGTGCGCACTGCCGCCGCTGCCGCCAGTGCGTTTGCCTGCCACGCAAGGTGGTTGTAACTCAGGCGCCGCATCGCGAAGGAAAGGACAATTGCAAAGATGATCCAGGCAAACGCGACCCACGCTTGCGGGGCAGCTTCGAAGAGTACCCAGGCCATCAATCCAGTTCCGGCCCACGTGTAGGCCCCCCGGCCGACATTCACTTCTCTTGCGTTCCCCGCTTTTGCCCTCTTTGCGATCCAGTACAATCCGGCGATCACCGGCAACGCCGTCAACGCATGCAGCGGTACCGAGTGCCAAACGTGCGCGTTTCCGGGATCGGTCGTGACCGCCGCGGCGATTGCCAAACCGCCGAGCAAGTGTGTATGCCAGAGGAACGGGGAATACGGTAATCTCTGCGACATTTCGAGTAAAAGCACGGCGAATGTGCTCGCCGCAAAAGCTTGCCAGAATTCCGGCACCTCAAAATAGATCAGCACGGTGAGCAGGACCGTGCCGACGAATGCAAACAGATCTCTGAATGTGCGCTGTTCCCTGTGGTCACGAAGTGCAGCCAATTTTGCCGTCCCGTAAAACATTGCCGCCAGGATCGGGAGTGTAATGAGCCGCGATTGGACATGGGTAAAACGGGCAACGTCGGCGTGAACATTGAAGACCGCAACCCGGTAT
Organism: Terriglobales bacterium; assembly: GCA_035496675.1. GTDB lineage: Bacteria > Acidobacteriota > Terriglobia > Terriglobales > Acidobacteriaceae > Gp1-AA145. The sequence goes on along the minus strand of DATJEL010000045.1, from coordinate 30,980 downwards.
AACGCGAGGCAACCAATCACTCCGTACTGTGCTTGAAGGTGGAAAGTCTCGAGCGCTGGGAGTTTCAGTGAACGTCCCAACGCCGACAGCACCAACATGCTTCCTGCAAATCCGAGCGCAGTCCAATCGTTCGAGCACAGTGCCCACGATGCCGACACAGTCGCAAAGGCGCCAATATAGGAATGCAGCGCCAGCAATTGCGGATCACCCCACTGCCCAAACCGTCCCCAGCGCTGCGGAACAACCACAGAATTGAAATAAAAAACCACAGCGCAGAGTGCGAACGTCATCCCCGCCGTGCCTACCATCGCCTCCCCGCTCTCGCGTGCCGCCATGAGTTGGCGGAAATCGATGGCCGCCAGGTGCCCGCCAACCATGACCCCGGCCAGCAACCCCAATCGCCGGAACACAACTTCATCGAAGATCGCACCAGAAAGCAGCAATGCCTCAGCGCCCATAAGCCACAGAATTGAGAGGTTGTTTCCGGAGTAGCGGAACGGAACGGCGGCCACCATCAACGCCGTGCCGAGAATGGTCAAAAGCACGAATGCTTTCCTGCGTTTCTTTGTTATCGGCAGTTGCCCAACGCCGAACTCGATCCCCCCAATCGCCAGCAGCGCATAGAACGCCAGCTCCGGATGCACCGACTGGAACTTCATCGTCCCCAGCAGCAGGAGCGTGTTCAGCAGTGCAGCGATCGTGCCCATGGTTTCATCCGCAAAGCACCTGATCTTGCGCACAACGTAGGAGAAGCGGAACGTTGCCCAGTAGAAGAGCAGCAGGGCGGTGCTGGCGCGATAGTCAGGGAAGTTATGCCCCGCGGCGCCGCCGGCCCCAAGGATCCGGTACAGCCAGTAGAGATGGTTCAGGTAACTCGATAGAATTCCAAATACTTCAAGCTCGTACCAGCCCATTTTGAGAACGATGCCGACGAGCCCTAGGGCCAGCACGACGCCCGCGGACAAGCTATACACGGTGTCGTGACTCATGGCGACCGTACTGTAGCCAAGCAGGAAGGCCAGCCCGGTCACAAGCTGCGATCGATAGCGAAACGTGTGCCCGACCATTGCGGCAGCGACGATCAGCATGAGCACGAGATCCCACAGTTCGGAGCTGAGCACGCGCATCGCGGTAACGTTGTACAGCGCGTAGGTCGTGAAGAAGAGGAGCGCCCAGCCCCCGCCGATCAGCGTGTGCCCGAGGATTCGATAACGTTCACGGCGCTCGAGGAAGATACCTCCAGCGAGGAGCCCAAGAGCCGCCGCAAAGGAGGCCAGGACCTTCCCCAATGGACCAACCTGCCCGAGTTCATAGATTCCGAAACTCGCGATTCCAATGACGACCAGCGTGATGCCCAGCTTGTTCAGCCAATTCCTGCCTAGAGTCTCTTCGATCGCGAAAATGGACCTGGTGGGTTTCGCAGGCTTAGCCACGGTCGGCGCCCGCAGCGCAGCGAACTGTGTGGGAGCCGGGACCCGCGCTGAAGCCTGCGGGAGGACCGGAGGCGTGCCTGAAGTCGGCATCGCTCGCGTCGGGAGATCAGATTTTGCGGTGCTCGCAATAGAAGAAGCACTCGGCTGGCCTTCGCGCGCAGCCCGAACGGGCTCCTGTCGTGTGCCGACTTTCTCCTCTACAGCGGGAGGAATGGGCATGGTTGGTTGCGCAGGACGTCCTACTACTGCCGGCCCTGTCGGACAACGATCGCTTCCGCCAGCGTGCACTCTCCCGCACGAGCTACAGATCTTCGCTTCGTTTTCGCGAGGAGTTGGCGGTGTTATCCCGGCCGGGGAATGTGTGGGCGCCGCTGGCGGGGTGACTGCAATTTCTATCTTCCTCGCCGCAGGGACCACCGGCTCGGGCGCTACCGGCTTGCTGTCGACGGCTGGTTTCTCGGGTGGGACGGTCCTCTCGATTGCCGGAGACTTTTCGACGAAACTCGCCGGCGTGATTTTCTCCTGACGCTGCTCTAGAACAGGGACTTGCGCCGGATGAACATCCGGCCTTCCCGGATCCTGCCGCGCCATCGCCAACTGCCGCTTTAATTCCAGCAGCTCACGGTGAAGTGCGTCGTTCTGTTCGCTGTGATTTTGGAGAGCTTCGTCGAGTTTTAACCGCAGCCTTCGCTGTCTCCAGAAAAGGATGGCTATAGAGACCGGAACGGCTAAAAGGAGGGCTACACCTAACAACGCGAACAGCACGGCTAAGTCGTCCAATTGGGACTCCGTCGTATATGCTCGATTTGCTTAAGCCTACATACTAGAACGTGCTGCGTGTCTGGTCTTGCACTTTATTCCTATCTGCAAGCGTAGTAGTAACTTGCGTTCCATCCCAAGGGACTGGAACGGCCCCCCTCTGCCGTGGCACTATATGCGGGACTCGACCAGCCCGACTTGTTTTTCAATCCTATGAGCCAAGCTGCAACGGCGGCACCCGAAACTGTACCTGGCGATTGCGAGAGCGGTTCAGCGTCAGCCTCACAATCGCAGGGTTCTCGCGGATTTTGGTTTCTAATCGCCACCCAATTTCAGGGTGCCTTCAACGAGAACGGCCTGAAGAACCTCGTCGTCTTCATCATTCTCGGCACCGTCGCGCACCAGGCCAGCCGGGATCGCCTGGTGCTGATCGTCGGAACCCTGTTCTCCTTGCCGTTCATTTTGTTCTCGATGACGGGAGGCTTTCTTGCCGACCGGTACTGCAAACGAACCGTCACCATTGGGACGAAATTCATCGAGCTCGCGGTCATGTTGCTCGCCATTGTCGGACTTGGCAGGCAGGACCTCCACCTCGAAATGGCTGCCGTCTTCCTGGCGAGCACGCAGGCAGCGCTCTTCGGCCCGTCAAAGTATGGCCTCTTACCCGAACTTCTGCCGGAAACGAAGCTGTCCTGGGGCAACGGGGTAATCGAACTTGGAACTTTTCTGGCGGTGATCGCTGGGGGAGTTTCCGGTGCATTTCTCGCCGACGTCTTTCGCGGACGCGAAGCACGATCGGGAGCAATATTTCTGGCGCTTTCGGTCCTCGGCCTCCTTTTCAGCATGGGAATTTCCAAGGTTCCCGCCGCCGACCCAACAAAGACTTTTCGAGCGAATCCGATCGGTGACCTGTGCAAGCAGCTTCAGCTGATCTACAAGGATCGCGTCCTATGGTTAGCAATTCTAGGCAGCACTTACTTCTGGTTTCTAGGCGCGCTGCTCACCGCGAACATCGTTTTTTATGGAAGCGACGTGTTGCATACAACTTCGGCTCGCACCGGCATGCTTCAGGCGGCTGTGGCAATCGGCATTGGCCTCGGCAGCCTTGCCGCCGGTTATCTTTCCGGCGGCAAGGTCGAGTACGGCCTGATCCCGCTCGGCTCGATCGGCATGACGGTTTTTGGGATTCTGCTCTCCGTCCACAATCTCTCGTTTAATCACGTTTTGGTTCTTCTCGCGGCCTTGGGATTTGCTGCCGGGTTCTTTGCGGTCCCGGTCAACGCCCTGATCCAACATCGCCCCGACGAGAAAGACAAAGGCGGAGTGATCGCGGCGGCAAACCTGCTTTCGTTTGTAGGAATCGGCGGCGCAGCTGGCGTTTATTATGTTCTTCAGCATCTCGCGCATCTCGGACCATCGGCGATCTTTCTTTCGGTCTCCATGGTCACAATCGCAGCCACCGCGTACGTTCTGTACTTGCTGCCTGATGCCCTGCTCCGCCTCCTGCTCTGGTTCGCGACCCACACTTTCTATCGCATTCACCTCGAAGCACGAGAGAACGTCCCGGCGAAGGGTGGGGCTTTGCTGGTCCCGAACCATGTCTCGATGGTCGACGCGGTCCTGCTCATCGCATCCATCGGTCGGCCAATCCGATTCCTGATGTTCAAGGGTTCCTACGATCATCCATTGGTCAAGCCATTCGCCAAGATCATGAAGGTCATTCCGATCTCCTCGCAGTTGCGACCGCGCGAGATGATTCAGTCGCTTCGCACCGCCACGCAGGCGCTCAAGGACGGCGAGGTAGTTTGCATCTTCCCCGAAGGCCAGATGACGCGCATCGGTCAGATGCTTCCTTTCCGCCGCGGCATGGAACGCATTGTCAAGGGCATCGACATACCCGTCGTTCCTGTGAATCTGGGCGGAATTTGGGGATCCATCTTCAGCTTCGACAAGGGAAGATTCCTATGGAAGCTTCCCCGTCGCATCCCCTATCCGGTAACGGTCACATTCGGCAAAGCGATGCCGTCCAGCACCAGTGCGCAGGAAGTCCGGCAGGCGGTGCAGGAACTGAGTGCCGGCGCATACAGATTTCGCAAGCGCTTCATGCGCCCGCTTCACCGCTCCTTCATTCAGACCGCCCGCCGGCACCCTTTTCGATTTGCCATGGCTGATGGCCGCACCGCAAACGTGAGCTTTGGCAGCGCTCTCACGCGCGCGGTTTTTCTGGCGCGGAAACTCCGCCCAGGCTGGCGCGACCAGCAGATGGTCGGCATCCTATTGCCGCCGTCTGTCCCCGGTGCTTTGGTGAATCTGGCCGCGTTGCTGATGGGCAAAGTGCCGGTGAACCTGAACTACACGGCCTCCAATGAAGTCCTAGCTTCCTGCGCGAAACAATGCCAGATCCAGACGGTAGTAACCTCGAAGGCTTTTCTCGAGCGCGTTCACGTTCAACCTCCGGCAACGCCGATTTTGCTCGAAGACCTCGCCCCGTCTCCCCGTGTTGGAGAGCGCATCGCTGCTGTGCTGATCTCGTGGCTGCTGCCCGCTCGCCTATTGGAGAAGGCGGCTGGAGCCGATCGCAAAATCGCGCTTGACGACACCGCTACCATCATCTTTTCCAGCGGCAGTACGGGCGATCCTAAAGGGGTCGTGCTATCGCACTACAACATCGCCTCCAACGTCGAGCAACTGAACCAGGTATTCATGCTCGGGCGGCGCGACAAGATTCTCGGCATCCTGCCCTTCTTCCACTCCTTCGGATTTACCGGAACCCTGTGCCTTCCGACCAGTATTGGCATGGGGGTCGTGTACCACCCGAGCCCACTCGACGCACGCGCAATCGGAGCCCTGATCAGCCAATACCAGGTCACATTCCTGCTGGCCACCCCGACCTTCTTGCAGACTTATATGCGCCGTTGTTCGCCAGAGGATTTCGGGAGCTTGCAATACGTAATGGCGGGCGCCGAGAAACTTCCAGAGCGAGTTGCGCTGGCGTTTGAAGACTATTTTGGAATCCGTCCGCTCGAAGGTTATGGCTGCACAGAGTGCGCTCCTGCGGTCACCGTAAACACGCGTGATTTCCGCGCTGCTCAGTTCCGCCAGGTTGGATCAAAGCGCGCCAGCATCGGTCACCCTTTGCCCGGGATCACTGTGAGGATCGTCGACCCGATCAGCCTCGCTCCCCTTGCGCAGGGAGAGAACGGCCTGCTTCTGGTCCGTGGACCCAATGTGATGCAAGGCTATCTGGGACGACCGGAAAAAACGGCTGAAGTCCTGCGCGATGGCTGGTACAACACCGGCGACATCGCCGCCATGGACGAAGATGGGTTTATCCGCATCACCGATCGCCTCAGCCGGTTCAGCAAAATCGGTGGCGAGATGGTTCCCCATATTAAAATTGAGGACAAACTCCATGAAATTGCGGGCACGACGGAGCAACTCTTTGCGGTGACCGCCATTCCCGACGAAAAGAAGGGCGAACGCTTGATCATCGTCCACACGCTGCCGGCCGAGAGACTTCAGGACTGTGTCGGGCAGTTAGCGAAGTCCGACCTGCCTCCGCTCTGGAAACCGCGCGCTGATCAGTTTATTCACGTGGATTCATTGCCATATCTCGGCACTGGCAAGCTGGATCTGCGCCGGCTCAAGGAAATCGCTTTGGGGACAATCGCATGAGCGCCACCGTGTCGGGTCCTGCGCTGCAACAGAGCTCGCCCTCCGTATGGAACTGGAAGTCTTTCTTCATTCGCTTCGGGTACACAGCAGCGGCGCTGGTGATCTGGTTTTGGACCCAATCTCTGATCGGAGCTCGCGGCGGATCGAATTCCTCTATCCATGATGGATTGCACCAGTTCACCGCATTTCTAAACCATTATCTGCAAGTCCACGCCTCTGCTGCGAATGCATTACTCATCGCGAGCTCGGGGATGATCGATTTGATCGGAATCTTTCTGCTAGGACGCTGGCTTTTCGGAGGTTCACTCCGTCCCTTCCTGGCGCTTGTGATCGTCCTTGGCTTGCGACAAGTTATGCAAGCGCTTGTAGCTTTGCCCTCGCCCCCGAACGCGATATGGCACTACCCAGGTTTCCCCTCCTTGCTTGTGACCTATGGCGTCTCAAATGACTATTTCTTCTCCGGACATACCGCAATCGCTGTTCTTGGAGCCGCAGAACTAGCTCGCCTGGGCCGCCGTTGGCTTACTTTCGTCGGTCTTGTCCTCGTGCTGCTAGAAGCAGCAACCGTCCTCGTACTCCGCGCCCATTACACCATGGACGTTTTTACGGGCGGAGTAACAGCTTTATGTGCCGCGCAGCTGGCAGACCAGATGTCCAGGAAAATCAAACCCATATTTTGGTGAATAGCCTAGGCGCCGGGTTTCGGTTCGTGGGCCCGGGCCGTTCTCATCCCTTAGGATGGAAGCTTCAAAGGAGAACGCGAGACATGCCAAATCAGCTCGTAACCGAAGTAGAGGCTCTTCGCCCGCTGGTTTCACTTGCCGGATATGAAGGACTTCGCCTTCCAGCTGCAGTTCTGCTCGACAACGTGCGCAGCATGTATAACGTCGGCGCATTCTTCCGCGCGGCGGATGGTGTGGGTTTGGAGAAGGTATGTCTCTGCGGGATCACCGCCCGCCCGCCGAAGAAAGCGATTACGAAAACAGCCTTGGGTGCTGAGGAAGCCGTTCCATGGCAACACGACTGGGATGCTATCGCGATGGCAGAAAGCTTACGAAGTGGGGGCTTCCAGATCGCCGCCATCGAAACCGACGTACAAGCGGTTGATCTGTTTGACTGGCAACCGAAGTTTCCTGTGTGTGTCGCTTTCGGGCACGAAGTGGACGGCCTCTCTCCAGAGCTGCTGGAAATCGCCGACACACATGTGCGCATTCCGATGCTCGGCAAGAAGAAATCACTGAACGTCGCTACAGCGGCTGGAGTCGTTTTTTACGAATTGCTACGCAAATATCGGATTCTGACCGGTTCCTGCCTCGTGAGCTGACTGGAATATCATCCGGCTTGTGCGTAGAGTCTTCGGCAGGAAAGCAAACCAATGAGAAATGTGATTTTCGCAATCAACATTACGTTAGATGGGTGCTGTGACCACACCAAAATGATTGCCGATGAAGAAATACATGAATACTTTACACAACTCATGCGAGACGTTGACCTGCTCGTTTTTGGACGTAAGACCTATCAATTGATGGTTCCTTTTTGGCCTGACGTCGCAAGAAGCCAGTCTCAGACAAAAGCAATGAACGAATTTGCTCGAGCATTTGACTCTAAAGACAAAATTGTTTTCTCGCAATCATTAGACAGCGCTGAAGGAAATACGAAAATTGCCCGCACCAACCTTCGAGACGAAATACTGAAATTGAAAAAAGAACAAGGCAAGAATATTTTGGTCGGCGGTGTCGCTGTTCCTTCACAGCTGATGGAGCTTTGTCTCGTTGATGAATATCGTTTTGTCGTTCAGCCGATAATCGCCGGAGAAGGGAGACGATTGTTAGAAGGCGTTCGTCTGCAGGAGAGATTGCAATTGAAACTCGTTGAGTCAAAGATTTTTAGATCGGGATGTGTTGCGCTTCGCTACTTGAAGCAGTGACAGGAGAAATCCGCAATAGGGCTATAAAACGGATGCTTGCTCTGCAAACTACTATTTGAGCAGCCCCATCAAGGCAGCGTTGAATCTTCACGCAGCCTCGACCGCGTTGCGACAGAGAGGGTTCAATCCAGTGTTCGCGATGATCCTCCTACTGGGCATGATTTCTGGACTGCCCAGTCGCAAACGCCGTGGACGCTACCTTGCTTTCGCATTTTTCACAGCGGCGAGCTTGAGTTCCTGTGGAGGCGGTAATGGTTCAACATTTTCGTCGCCGCCTCGAACCTGCACAGTCAAGCTTTCAATGCAGACCCGTCGAGCAACGCAACAAGTTACCGTTGACTTGGGAACAATTACCGTCACTGTGAAGTAATTCCTACCAAGCAACGGGAGTTTCGCCCGGCCCTACGAAAGTTTCACATCGTGGAAAACACGAAGAATGGCACCGCTCGTAGGTCGGATCGATTCAAAAAACCGCTGCTACCAATCGTGCATGTGTGCCTTACGTTACCAACGAGCAACTCTGCCCTTCCGAGTATTGACGCGGAAAATCCTGGACGCGCACCATGACAATATAAGGATTTGCAGGATGAGGAATCCTTCCGCGACCACTCTCCACCGACCCAAAGATTTTCGTAAGGCACATCAAATTTCGCTTGGAGGCACCGATGTCGGGGCGCATTGCATTTGCTCTTTCTGTAATATTCACTAGCACGGCATGCCTGCTGCACGCCGAGAACCGCATGCTCGCTGAAGTACGTTTCATCGCCCACAACCGTGCCGAGAAAACCGCCGGCGTGTGGGTGGACGGACAATACCTCGGCTACACGAAGGAACTGAGTGGCGACAAGAAACTACTTCTTCTCCCCGGAAGGCACGAAATCGTCGTTCGCCAGCCTTGGTACAGGGACTATGTTGAACAGACAGTGCTGGAACCTGGCCAGGTGCGCGCCATAAACCTATCACTCGTGAAAGATATGCGTACGCCGTCGAAGGATGCGACTGGAGAGTTGAAAATTTCGGCCACGCCGACAAGGGCTGCTGTATTCGTTGACGAACAGTTCGCAGGACACGTCGATGAATTCGACGGAGTGGGACAAGCCATGCTGCTGACCCCAGGACAACATCGCGTGCGCCTGGCGTTGCCTGGCTACCTGCCGTTCGAAACTACGGTCGACCTGCGGCCACACCAGAAGCTCAAGATCGAGACGGCTCTTGTGAAGGGGAGCATCACCGAAGCTGGCTCTCTCGTCATTCAGAAGTGAAAGAAAAAGGCTGATTGAAACGGCTAGATTGAAGATTGAGAAGCTTGCCACGTAGCTATTGCCGTCAACAACTTGAAAGGTGTTCTAACCATTCTGTATAGCGCTTTGTGTACCACAAACCCTAAACAAACGAAATGGAGTCCGCAGGTCATCGTTGTCGAAAATCCACACCTGCGGTATCTCTTCGAGAGCCGCCCTGAGATTCACTAAGATGCGCGGAAAACGTGCAGTGAGCTTTTCATCCGGTACATCATGGCCACCCTGGCTAACACGCATCGCCACTCGTTCTTCGGACACCTCGGGCCCAGAGCTTCCTATGAAGCACAGAACGATATTGTAGCCTTTCTTCTTAGCTTCTCTGAGAAAGCTCAGCTTTGTCACCCACGGGATCCGAAAAAACCGTCGCACAGACGAAGCTTTCTCCCTGCCTTACCATCGCCTGACGAATGGCCTCGGCAACACGGGCGGCTGTGTAAGCGTCAACGTTCAGCTCCCTCGCGATTAGATCGGGGTTGATGAAGCGAAGGCCTGCAGACTCAAGGTGAGCGTGGTAGAAGGTTGTTTTGCCGGCTCCATTTGGCCCTGCCAACATAACGATGAGGGGCCGCCGGTCAAGCGAGCGGATTATCGGCCCTTCGCTCTAGCCTTTGCTTTAACGGGCGTGAACTGACTATGCAGGAAGCGCCCGACAGTCCGCCGACCATTCGCCTCAATCCGTATGAGCAAGCCTTGACGGTCTGGATGCGGTTCATAGTGAGGGAAGGGCTGGGCACGTAGGAAGTCAGCGACGCGATGCTTTCCTTCGGCTGAGTCCACTGAGTTGAGACACTCTGAGAGTGGACGCGAGGCGCCTTGTCGGCACAAGGCGAATACTTGAGGGGTTTCGAGGAGCATCTCAACACCCTTCCCCAGCCGTGCCCAAAATTCGACCTGCCCGGAGATCGAGCGCTTTACGACTTCACCTGTCGTCCGGGCGTCAAGCATAAGTTCATCAGAAAGCTTCACTGGCTGGCCCATATGGGCATGGTAGCAAAATGCTACCCGAAAAAGTCAATTGTAGTTTTCCCTATGAAACGACGTACTCGCATAAACGCCGCTCTCATACCCCGACAAGAAAGTTCTATGAGGAAATGCGCTCGCGACGCGATACTCTTCTATGCTTCGTCCGTCTTCGTTTAATGGAAGAGCGCGCATTCAGCCGTAATAGGGGCTTCAAGAAATGTCATAAGGTGTCGCTGCAACAGGGGGGCAACAACATACATGTCAGATTCACTGACCATTCAGGAACTCGTCGACCTCGCCTACGAAAAATACGCTTCCACTCATGATGGACAAGTCGCCACATACATTCCAGAGCTCGGGAATGCTAATCCCCGATGACTTTGCAATTTGTGTAGTAGACGTGGATGGGCAGGTTTACTGTGCCGGTGACTGCTCAAGGGAATTCACAATTCAGTCAGTGTGTAAACCATTCGCTACCAAATCGCGGGAACAATTCGGACGAGATCGAGTGCTGACGCATGTGGGAGTCGAACCGAGTGGGGATGCGTTCAATTCCATCGAACTAGAACCCAAGTCAATGCGACCTTACAACCCCATGGTGAATGCCGGAGCGATCGCCATCGCATCTTTCATCAAGGGGAACACGCATGCCGCAGGCGTTCGCCATTTTGTCGAGAAGATGCAGCAGGCCACAGGCCGCGAGTTGACAATCGATTCTTCGGTGTTGGCGTCCGAATCGCTAACCGGAAACCGAAATCGTGCGATTGCATACCTCATGCTCAATTTCGGCGTGATCGATGAAGACGTGAATCACACGCTGCATCAGTATTTTTCGCAGTGTTCGTTGCTCGTAAGCTGTCGGATCTCGCGGCAATGGCGGGAACACTCGCGAACATGGGAATGAATCCAATCACCGTGACACGGTGTTTGAGTTCCAGCACATAAGCACGTACTTTCGGTTATGTTCACCTGTGGTCTCTACGACCATGCGGGAGAGTGGCTTACCACGTGGGCTTGCCCGCCAAGAGTGGTGTGGGCGGGGGAATGCTGGCAGTGGTCAACCGGCAATTGGGAATCGCTGCTTATTCTCCACGCCTCGATTCGAAAGGAAACAGCGTGCGCGGTATTCTCGCTTGTCGCGAACTCACCAACCGCCTTGGGCTGCATGCGTTTGAGTTCACAAACGTGGGTTCAAGTTTCGTGCAGGGGTGGTTGTAGGGAGTTGGGGGGGTCTTAAGACCTCAACCTAATGACCTTCGTTGATCGAGAGCTCGCAACGTGTTCGTTTGCCAGGGTCTGGCAATGGCAGGCGATGGAACAGCGGGGTTTTGAGGCCGAACTAGCGCTGAGAACCTGCACAACGGAGCACTTCATTTTGTGCGGTCCACTTAACTTCATTGTTTTCACATATCTATATAAATCTAGATTTATGTTGACTTTTCCACACCGAGGGCGATAATAGAGTCACCGTTCGAGGAGGGGGTTATGGCAGGTGCCGTCAGAAAGTTCGCTCCAGAGATCGACGCTAGCCTCTACGAAGAGATGGTCCAAGTGGCCAAGCAAAATGGGCAGTCGCAGCGGTATATCCTCGAAAAGGCGCTGGAGCATTACCTTCACAATGTTGTGCCTTCTCAGCACCTTGTACGCCGTGGGGTGATGGATGCTTTCGAGCAGTCGGCGGGACGCAACCGCGACTTGCTCGAGCGTCTCGCCAAATAAATGGCGGAATACCTGACCGTCGCGGAAGTCTATGCTATGCAATCGCGACTAATCGATCTATTCGGCGGCCTTCGCGGCGTCCGCGACAAGGGCGCAGTTGAGGCCGCTGTTTTCCGTCCGCAAACCGGGTACTACACCTCGCTCGAAGAAGAAGCCGCAGCCCTAATGGAATCGCTCGGTAACAATCACGGCTTCCTAGACGGAAACAAACGCATCGCATTCGCCGCCACTGATACTTTTCTGCGGATTAACGGTTTCTATCTAGAGGTCATCGCTGAAGAAGCGCATGAGTTCATCTATGGCTCAATGGATCGACATGAGTTTAGGTTTGCCCAGATCCTTGGCTGGATCCGTGAGCATATCAAGAAGCTTACCTAGCCGCTCCTCTTACCGACAGCTTCTTGTTAGCACACATTCTAGTAGCCACATACAGTGCGTATTCGGCTCCTTTCTGGAATACGAAGCAGGGGTTCATCACCAGATTGGCACTGCCACCCACGAAGTTATAAGGCGTTGTTTCGACGAAAACAGGCGCTGATGGTAAGTACAGAAGATGAGATGAGAGATCTGGTAGCGCTACCGGGAATCGAACCCGGGTTTGAAGATTGAGAATCTTCCGTCCTAACCCCTAGACGATAGCGCCCCGTAACGAGATTATAGCAATTCCAAGCACCAGACCTACAGGGCCAAGGTCCGTGTGCTTCTCGAAAACGGCCAGTTCAGTCTGCTGCTGGCGCTGGCCCGCTTCATCGGAAAACCCAGGTTTGGTCTAGTAATGTCGCGGCCTGGTCTCGCGGAGAATTGTGGCAAAGTTGCGACCATGCATGCTGAAGCCTTGCTCGATCCTGCCGGTGACGCCAAGGCGAGCTTCGCGTCCTGGGACGCCAAAACTGCCGCCATAAACCCATATTCGACCAGTGCCGTCATCTAATTGGAATGCCCCCTCACCCATGACGGCAAAGGAATTGACCACCCGTCCTACCACAGTGATTTCCTTTCCGTGAAAACGGCCGGGGTCATGGTTCACGGATTCGATCGTCTCGCGAGGAGGGCAGGCCGCGAGTAGCAGCGCTGACGCAATCAACAAACCAGCAAATGCGAATCTTGCGTACATTTGTTTTCGCGGCAAGGGGTTCTCCGTTAGGCAGAATCTCTACCTTATGTTTGAACACCGTCCGGGGAGAAGAGTTGCTGGCGGATCAACATTCTCTCGAATGTCCGCAAGAGGTGGGATCCCCTGTTTCCGGAGGGAGCTTGGCGGGGTCATTTCGAGGCGCCTGCAATCGTGATATTTTGAAACACCAATGAGGAATCTTCGTTTTTTGATTGTCGTGGGCTTAGCTGGCCTGGGCATGGGGCACGCCCAGGAAAACCTGGAACCGCTTCCGGTGCCTCTTACCAACAACGTTGTCGTCGCACTGAAGGTTTCAGGGCAGACGCTCGTGTACTCCTTCATGGGCCTGGATTCGAGCAAGAAGCCCGATGGGGTGAAGAACTCGTCCTACGCTCTTAATCTCAAGTACAACAAATGGACGACAATCCGCTCGGTCCAGGGACCGGGGCGGCTGGGCGCCACAGCGGCCGGGGTGGGCGAGGAGATTTTTGTGATCGGCGGATTCGTGCCCGACAAGTCTGGATTGCAGGCCATTCTGGCGGACGTTTCGGTGTACTCGCCGCTCGCCCTGCGGTGGTATCGAGGACCAGATCTTCTCACCCCGGTACGGGACGCAATGTCGGCCGAGTATCGTGAACGCTATATCTATGTAGTGGGAGGCTTCTCAAAATCTGGCCCCACCAACGACGTGCAACTTTACGATACGGCCAGCAAGGAATGGTCAAAAGCTACCGCTTACCCGGGACCAGCGGTTTTTGGACATGCTGGAACAATCGTCGGCGACACCATTATTTATGTGGATGGAGCTAAGGCGAGTGGCGCCACGCAGGGGGCCCGCTACGTTCCCTCGGATGAATGCTGGATGGGCAAGATTGACCGCAAAGACCCAAAGAAGATCACCTGGAGCAAGCTTCCAGCCCATCCGGGAACAGCCCGATATCGAATTGCCGCAGGCGCGGGTGACAAAGAAGGAAAAGCCTACTTCGCAGGCGGAAGCGACATAATCTATGACTACGCGGGCGTGGGATTGGATGGGACAGGTGCCGAACCGTCGCCAGTAGTATTTGACTTCAGCTTGAAACGCAATGCGTGGGAGACGATCCTCGATAAAGACCCAACCCCAACCATGGACCATCACGGGATGGCCGTCACCTCCGATGGGTTAATCGTTGTGGGTGGAATGGCGAAAGGACAGAAGGTGACCGCAGCGGTACGGGGATTACCCAAGGGGAAATAGGCCCCCTGACTTCCTGACGGGACCCTCTCAGCGTACCCGAGCTAGAACCAGCGTGACGTCATCCGGTTGTTCGGCGGCGCCGATCCAGTCATCGACAGCTGCGGTGACGCATTCGGAAATGCGGGCAAGAGGAAGATCCCGATTTTCGTGAACGATGGAAATAAGCCGCTCTTCGCCAAATTCTCCGTAATCATTCTCGGGTTCGGTTACGCCGTCGCTATAGGCAAGAAAGATGTCGCCGCAGCGCATGGGGACGGTTTCTTCGTCATAGGGAATCTCATCGAACAATCCCACCACTGTGCCGCCACACCGCAAACGGCTCACCCTTCCATCATTGCTCAACAGCAAGGGCGGCAGGTGGCCGGCATTGCTGTAAGTCAGACGGCGGGCTTCGCCGTCATACATTGCGAGAAACAGGGTGGCGTACTTCTCGAGCGGAGTGCTGTGATAGAGCTGATGGTTCAAAAGCGAAAGCATGGTGCCGGGAGAGACCTCCGCTCCCTGGACCATGGATTCGTATCGAGCCGACAAAGTTTCGCCCGCCACCACTGCCTCCGCTTGCCGGAACACGGGAATGCCCTCAATTGCATAAGCTCGAACGGCAGAGTGAATGGTGGCCATGAGCAGCGCAGCCGAGATCCCTTTTCCGCTCACGTCGCCAACCGCGAGGATCATGCGATCAGAGCCCAGGGAAAGAAAATCGTAGTAATCGCCACTCACGCTGCGGGCGGGCCGGCAGAAACCATGCACTTCGAGATTGGCGAGCTGCGTAATTTCGCGCGGGAAAAGCTGATTCTGAACCTCTTGAGCAATCGAGATTTCATTTTGAAGGCGCTGTTTTTCTTTCTGCTCGAGGACCAGTTTTTGGATGGACTCGGTCATCAAGTTGAAAGAGCGGGCGAGAGCGGCAAGCTGATCGTTTGAGGTGATGGGAATGCGATGGCTGAAATCGCCTCGATTGACAAACGTGGTGGCGCGGTAGAGTTCGGCAACGCTGCCAGTGACTGTTCGAGTTAGCTCGGCGCCGACCCAGGTCGCCAGCACCTCGAACACACCGAGCACGATCATGATGATGAGCAGGACCACCTCCACGGTGATCCCTACATCCCCAAGCGCGGAAAACAAGTAATCGTAAAGCGTCCAAAGTCGGGTCCAGCCAACCATCCCGGCTGGTTGTGCGGGACGCCCATCGGACCAATGAATCGTCTCCAGGTGCGTTGCAACTCGGATGCGAATATCTGAGATGCTGCGCTGGGGAGCCAGAGTGCCAGCGCTCGAGAGCGGTGGGATGAGCCGATTTGTCTGATCCAGGTCTCCGATATTCAATTCGCCAACGTCGGTGGCGATCATTGAGAGCAAGCGGTGGTCAAGAGGCTTGCTGGAGATCACGCTGAGTTGTCCCTGAGGTATGGAGGCCCGGGTAAAAGCGCGCAGGAAGGTTTTTTCGTTTTCGCGAGTCAGGCCCGAAAAGCCGCTGGCAATGCCGTGCGGCACGGGAATTGCGGGTTGCTGATTGGGGCTGTTCAGCAAAAGCTCGCCGTTCAACCAGACCGAAACCTGAGTATCGGTCCCTAGGGGCACTGAGATGCCCGAGAACTTCCGGCTGCTTTCGACATCACCCGCAACGGCTCGCTCCATGGCCTCGGAGGTGGCCTTAAGTTCCGCGGCAGCTCGATTCAGGCGAGAGGTAGCAACAAAGGTCGCGAACTGTCCAGCCAGGAGGTAGAGCGAACCCGCGAAGAGGGCGAAGAGCAAAACGAAGGGAATGACGCCAATAAAGATGTAGGTGACGATCAGGCGATTGCGAAGCCGCCAGAGCAGACCGCTAGAAATACGGCGAAGGATCAGCACCAGAAGGAAAGCGATGACGACGGCGCTGAGAAAAGTAACCCAGCCTCCGAGAGACTCACCCCAGGATCGCCCTAGTGTTCTGGAGAGTTGTTGCAAAGCGAACAGGAAAATGTCGATGGCGAGCAGATAACAGGTGACAATCGCCAGCTTGCTGCGCGGGTAGAGGGCGTGCTTCTCCAACCAGATTCGGAGCTGCAGCAGGCGAGAACTCATGGGAGACCTGCATTATAGACGGTGGGAAACGTCCAAGGTGGGTGCCTCAGGATCGCCCCACCTGTCCGGCTGCTACAATGCGGCTGTGTCCCGAACATTTTGGATTGCAAGCTGGTTGTTGCTAGGTGGCGTGTGGGCGCTGGGGCAAGATACCCCCTCTCAGAAGACACCTCCGGTGAAGGTGAACGTGCTGAACGTATGTACGCCTGCGCAGGAAGAGCAGCAACAGATTGCCGCTGCGCTCGCCTCCATTCCCAAGCGACCGGCGTTCAGCGCTGATTTTGAGGTAGACCGCGGACGATCGGTGCTCGATCCAAGCTCGAACCCTCTCATGG
Organism: Terriglobales bacterium; assembly: GCA_035496675.1. Taxonomy (GTDB): domain Bacteria; phylum Acidobacteriota; class Terriglobia; order Terriglobales; family Acidobacteriaceae; genus Gp1-AA145. The sequence goes on along the minus strand of DATJEL010000045.1, from coordinate 14,453 downwards.
CCTCAGGGGCGATGGCCGCCCCGGGAGATACGGCGATCGCCGACTTCGTTCGCATGCGTCACGACTTGGGAGGAAATTCCCCGTTCGCAACCGTGCAATATTCCTTCAGCCGGGACCCAAAGCAGATGGTGGAAACATTGGTCTTCCGGGTGAGGGACCCGAAGGACCTTCTACAACTTTCATTAGAGGACAGCGCCTCTACCGTGACGACCGCGGCAGCGATGCTGAGTTCAACGACCCCAGTATCGAGGATCAAATTGGAGCGCTTCGGCAAATCCTCGATCGTATTGGCGCGCTGTTCGAGCATGGAGACCGGTCAACCGGTCGATCAGAGTAAGTACGAACCCCTGTTCGCGTCGGCTACCGCGGCGCTGACGGGATACCGGGATCTACTGGGCGTAAGAGCGTTAGTACCGGAGGAGTTAGCACGAATCTTGCGCGGGCGATCGAAGCCGGCTGCGAAAAACGGTCCGGCTCAGCGCTAGCTAAAGTTGCAGTCTGAAACCGAATCCGGCTTTACTTCATCGAACCAATTTCTATGGAAAATGTTAGAAACGTCGTGATCATGGGCTCGGGTTGCGCCGGGCATACGGCTGCTCTTTATACGGCGCGAGCGAATCTGAAGCCGTTGGTTCTTGAAGGACATGAACCCGGGGGGCAGCTTTCCCTCACCACTCTAGTCGAGAATTTTCCGGGGTTCCCGGAAGGTATTCAGGGGCCGGAGTTGATCGCCAATATGCGCCGCCAAGCGGAACGGTTTGGGGCGGAATATAAACTTGCGCACGTGGACAAAGCGGACTTATCTTCAAGTCCCATTACGCTGCAAGTGGGTAAAGATGAAGTCCGTACGCGCACGCTGATCATTGCGAGCGGAGCTTCGGCGCGGTGGCTCGGCTTGCCAAGCGAACAGGCGCTCATCGGACATGGTGTGTCATCGTGCGCCACCTGCGATGGGTTTTTCTTCTCCGGGAAGGAGATCGCGGTGATTGGTGGCGGCGACTCCGCGATGGAAGAAGCCCTATTCCTGACACGGTTTGCGACGAAGGTTAGCCTTATCCACCGGCGCGAAGAATTCCGTGCGTCCAAGATCATGCTGGAACGCGCCCAGCAGCACCCTAAAATTGAGATGATCACCAACGCCGTCGTGGATGAGGTTCTGGACCCATCGAAAAAAGAGGTGACCGTCGTCCGCTTACGCCATGTTCGCGACCATAAAAAATGGGATCTACCCGTAAGCGCGATGTTTCTAGGCATCGGGCACATACCTAACGCCAAGTCTTTTGAAGGGCAATTAGATATGGACCAGGATGGGTATCTGACGACCACAAACTACGTATTCACGAAGGTACCGGGTGTATTTGCCTGCGGGGATGTTCAGGACCGCCGTTACCGCCAGGCCATCACAGCCGCCGGATCCGGCTGCATGGCGGCGCTCGAAGTCGAGAAATTTCTAGAACATAAGGGCCACTGAGGGCTCGCTGGGCGGGCCGTTACTTTGGGTCTCTGGCTTCTAGAGACGACGGTAATCTATTCACGTTCATGACGGGAAAATATTCTCCTGTCATGAAAGTCTCCTCCTCGTTTCTTGCGCTTCTTCTGACAATTTCGATTGTTAGCGTCTCAAGCGCGAATGCACAAACCAATAACGTTGAAGTCGAAGGATCCCGCAAGGTTTTGCGCAGGGTATCGCCCATCTATCCCTCGATGGTGCGTGGCATGAATTTGAGCGGATCGGTCAAGCTCGAGGTTGTCGTCGCCCCGAACGGTTCGGTGAAATCAATTCAGGTCATCGGAGGCAGCCCTGTGTTTTCGCAGGCTGCGGAGAGCGCCGTTCGCGGTTGGAAGTGGGAAAAGGGAGAGCACGAGACCACCGAACGGGTAGAAGTCGAGTTCAGGCCCTAGGTTCGATAGCCTTGCGGGTCCCCTGCCCGAGCGGCTGGTTTGTGATACAACGTTCTGTGCTCGTGCGGACTGGGAACCTTCGGGAGGCCGCTTTCGCGGCAAGCGCTTGTTAAGGACCCTCCTCATTTCTCTTTCCGAAAGCCGCGCCTTACGCGGCCTGGCTGAAAGATCTTCCTTAGGGCACAAGGTTTCTGGGCGTTTTGTCGCTGGCACTCAACTGCAAGATGCCCTGCGGGTCACCCAAGGTCTCAATGCCTCCGGGTTGGCTGTGTCAGTAGACAACCTCGGCGAAAATGTCACCAACGCCGACGAAGCACGCCACAGCGCCGCTCTCTATCATCAGCTTCTTCAGGAAATGGCAGCGCGGGGTTTGAATGCCAATGTGAGCCTTAAGCTGACGCACATGGGGCTGGATGTTGATCCCGCACTGGCCCACCAGCTGGTGAGCGGACTCGTCATGCAGGCGGCGTCGGTTCAGCCGAAAAACTTTGTGCGAGTGGATATGGAAGGATCTGCCTACACCCAGCGCACACTGGATCTCGTGCGCGAACAGCATCGCAGGCCTGAGTCTCGCGGCTGTGTGGGGGCTGTCATCCAGAGCTACATGCGACGTTCAGAGGCCGATGTCGCCGATTTGTTGCATGACGGAATCCGCATACGACTGTGCAAGGGCGCCTACAAAGAGCCTCCTGAAATCGCATACCAAGCCAAGGGGGAGGTGGATGCGAGTTACCTTCGCCTGATGAAGACTCTATTGAAGAGCGGAGAATACCACGGGCTGGCCACGCACGACGAAAACATCCTGCGAGAGGCTCAGGCCTTCGTAATCCGGGAGAAGATTCCTCGCGATTCCTTTGAGTTCCAGATGCTCTACGGAATCCGGCGCGATTTGCAACAGGCGCTTAACCGCGACGGCTGGCGTCTGCGAGTCTATGTGCCCTTTGGCACCGAATGGTATCCGTACCTGATGCGGCGCTTGGCGGAAAGACCGGCAAACCTGGCTTTTGTCGTCAAGAATATGTTGCGCGGTTAGGCAGATTCCGTCGCTTTCCTACTGGCTTCTTGCACGGTCGGAGTCTTGCCTGGCAGGATCGCCCGCAAGCAGGTTCCATCGGCGTTCGATTCGATTTCCAGAGTGCCGTCGACCTCGCGAATCCTCTCCCGCATTCCTGCAAGTCCTACGCCCGAAGCCCCGGCGGCACGAAATCGCTCCAGGGTTTCCGGTCCAATTCCGTTGCCAAAATCGCGGACCGCAAGGACCAGGTTCTGGCCTTCACTCCGAAAAGTAATTTCAGCAACATGGCTGCCAGAATGGCGATGGATATTCGTGAGAGCTTCCTGCAAAACTCGGAAAAGCGTGATCTCGACTTCACGCGGCAAACGTTCGGGGATATCGGCAACATCCACTTTAAGCTGAATTCCACTTCGGCTGGCGAATCCTTCTGCATACCAGCGCGCGGCAACGGAAAATCCGGCTTCCTCAAGCCCGGTCGGATGCAGCAGGTGAGAGATCGTACGGATCTCCCGTAAGGAACGATCGATGAGGTCGAGACTCTCGGTGAGAGAGCGGTCTTCGGGATGGGCCGCAGCAAGTGGAGCAAGCACCATCTTGGCGGCAGCAAGGTACTGGCCCGTACTGTCGTGCAGGTCGCGCGATAGTCGGCGGCGTTCCTCGTCCTGCAAGGAGAGGAGCCGTGCGCTCAACCGGCGTGCCGCCTGGTTGCTGGCCAGGGCGACGCTTTCTGACTCGCGCGCCCGATGTTCGGCAGCGCTCGCGGTTGCGGCCGCTTCTCGCGCCTGTGCTTCGGCGCGCTCGCGGGCCTCGAGTTCCTCCCGAACCAGCCGGTAATGCCAAAACAAGAGCAGCACCGAAGTAGCAAAACTGATGGCTACGAAGACCCCGGCGACCGCAAAGTGCAAGCGGGCAGCCTCGCGCCTTGCAGCGAGTTCTGAAGCCTGCTCCTTCCGCAACGCTTGGGTCACTGTGACTAGAGCTTCAGCAAAGGCACTGCTCTGGCGCTCTAGATCCGGCGCGAAACTTGCATTCGCCGGAGCGCCTAGCTGCTTTTCACGAATCGAAGCTTCCCAGAACTTCATCCGCTCCGAGATCAATGCTTGTAATTTCTGATATTCAGCGAGTTCTCGCGGATCGTCCTGGACCCCCTCGCGTAACTGCGAAAGCAACTGCTCGATGAGGCCAGCAGAGCGCTTGTACTCGTCGAGGGCCGCGTCGCCACCCCCCAGGAGATAGGTAAACCGAGCTTTGGCAGCGGCTGCTACCTCAGCCTCGGTATTCCCCAGCAGTGCCTGGTTTCGTGCCACCTTCAGCAAGCTGCGCTCGCTATCGGTAAACGCCCGTGCTGTCCCGTAGACCACGAGACCGCAGGCAAGGAGTAGGCCAATGGCAATGAGGAAAGCAATCCGAGCTTTTGCGGCGCTCGACATAGCATCCTTGTGGGACCGCCGGCAGATGGTCGAAGGGGCCATCCTGAACGCTGGATTCTAGCAGCTCAGTGATTGAACGTCAGCAGCTTCGAAAACTCACTTTCTGCAGCTTAGTGCGGTGGACGAGGTACATATCGATGCTGTCCATTGTCCTGCTCGGAGGACTGCGCTTCTGGCGCTGGACCTTGGGACCCTTGGGGAGCGGAGGCCAACGGCAAGCGGGTGGCATCGTCCAGAATCTGTCTTTCCTGCGGCGAGAATTGACTGAAACGTCCCGATTGGATGGCGCGCTGACGGGCGTCAGGCGGCATTGCCCGCAAGGTATCAATGGCATTGTGCACCGCTCGGCGCCGATCCTGCGGCAGACTCTTAAATTGGTTCGTCATGCCGAGGAAGTTCTGCTTCTGCTGCGGCGTAAGGTGTTCCCAGGTTTCCATCCGGCGGAGCACCTGATGCTGTCGATCAGCGGGAAGGCTATTGAACCGTTGCAAGCGCTGCTCGTACTCGCGCTGTGTTTCACGCGGGAGTCGTCGAAAGGCAGGGTCGCTTTCAAGAGCTCTGCGCTGCTGGTCGACAGGCTTTTGGCGTTGCTGATTGAGCCACTGGCCGGAATGGTGACCTTGCGCCGGCGGCTGGAACTGCGGATATAGGTGCGACGGCTGAGCCGGCTGAGACTCGGGGGCCGAACGCTCCGCATCCCGGTTCAAGTTTTGCTGTGGACGCGACTCACGGCGTTCTTCCGAGCGCGGCTGGCGGTTCTGCTGTCCTTGCTGCCGGTTTGGGCGGGGAACATTGGACTGCTGGTCGCGGCGATTTTGTGCCAGAGCCGGCGTTGCAAGCAGGATCAGCAGCAAACCTGCCGGGCTACACCAATTGCGAATTGTTGCATGCGGCGGCATCCTCTATCCCCGGAAACTCTCAACTCGCGGTACCCGCGTTTCAGTACACGTGGCCCGCATCGCCTCACTTACGGATTGGCATTTACGTTCTGCTGAACCTGCAAATCGTCAAGCAGGCTGGCAGCAGAATCCGGATCGGAATCGGAAAGCATGTCATGGTTGTTTTCCAGGACCTCTAGATCGCTCACCGCACTGCCGACGATAACCGGCACCGGCTTCGTCTCCCGATACTGTTCGATCCAGACCGCGCTTACGCCTGCTACTAGAACCACCGCCGTGGAAACCGCCACCACCGGCCGTCCCAGCCATGCCCACCAACGACGATGTTGCTTAGCGGCTTCCTCGCGCAACCGCGCCTGAAGCCGCACATCAAAATAGGGTGAAGGTTCAGGCGCCTGCCACTCGTCGAGCAGAGCCATGGTCTTGCGCAATTCTTCCAGTGTTCCCGCACACTCGGTGCAAGAACGCAGATGAAGGTTGAGGTCAGGTTCGGCCCTCACCAGCCCTGCGGCCAGATCCGGAAGCAGTTCGCGAATTTCATTGCACTTCATAATGGTGTTCCTTCTGCAATTCATCTTTGCAGTGTTGGCAAAACCTTCCCATCTTCGCGAAGGAAAACCCTAGCGCAAAGATCGGTGAGGCTTGGCAAAGCAAAGTCATACGAATTCTTTCAGCTGTGTCCGCAACGCTTCGTACGCGCGGAACAACAGAGACTTCGTGGCTGATTCACTCAACTTCAAAACTTCTGCAATCTGGCGGTAGTCCATCTGCTGGTACTTGTGCATCAGGACCGCCATTCTCTGCCGCTCGGGTAAAGCCTCAATCTTCTGACGGATCGCGGCCAGCCGTTCGCGGCGTAGAATCTCCTCTTCCACCGTTGCCGTCTTGTCCGCCAGATCCGGGGTCTGACCCGTTTCAGTGTCCGGCTCGTCCAGGTTCACCGTATTCTCGGCGCGTTCGTGGCGCGTGTCGCGCGCGTGGTTCACCCCGAGATTGGTCGCGATACGATACAGCCAGGTGCTGAACTTCGCGCTCGGCTCGTAATTCGCGCGTGACCGATACACCCGTAAAAAAACCTCCTGCGCCAACTCTTCAGCAATAGCGGGATTATGTGCCATGCGATACATAAAGCTGATGATCGGACGACGATATTTTTGCACTAGGTAATCGAAGGCAGTGTCGTCCCCGGCTCTAACCCGCAGCATCACTTCAGCATCAGAGACCGCACTCGCGTCCACCGCAGCAGACGCGCGTCCCCCAACTGCAAGCAATCCGTGATTTATGGCCACGCTGCTCACATCAGAAGGAACCCCATTGGAGTCAGAAAGTTGCGTTTCCTCGGACTCCAAGCCATCCTCAGATGTCCTTTCTTTTGAAGGGGTTACATCCGGGGCCGAGGGTTTCTTTTTCTTCCACATGTGAGCGATCGTTGGAAATGTACCAAGAAGGGCTGCGTACCCTGCTCAAGGCCCCCTTCGGCTTCCCGAGTAAGGCTATCACGCTAAAAAGCAAAGGTGGGGGTTTCTGGTGACGGCGCGACGAGTGCCCTTAGGGCTGCCGGCTCCAGCCTCGGAGTGCGTAGTACCGGTCTCTGGGCTCTCCGGTCAAGCCGTTGATGCCGTGACGGGGCAGCCACCACAGATGGACAACGACAAACGCCATCAGCATGAGCCCAACCGGGAAGAGTCCCCACCGAACCTCCGAGAAATGAGGGCCACCAAGCCCGTGACCAAGAATACCTTGGTGACTCTCCTCCACTTGGGGGTTCGTTCTTCGAAATGGCCAAGGACGATGTTGCCGATGGCAAAGATCATGGCCGTGACTGCAACTGCCATCCACCTGGGCAGTAACTCTAGCCTGTTGCTGAAGGAAGCGCCAGTCAGAAAGGATCGAACAGAGGGAATCGAGCCAAAACCTCAGGTTGGATGGACACCAGATCTAGCTCTGTGCTTGAAGACGGTCCGTCCTCGGGTCGATCCCAATCGTCGGCTCTTCCAGTGTTCCTCAGACCCCAAATTTATAAAACGGCTTCGAGAGCAGTTCTTTCATAACCACCCCCAGATCAAGCAACGACTGGCTGCAGTTTCCGGAAAAGCAAGATCCGTGCATGGCAGCGACTGTCTTAGGCTTCAAAGACGCCAGTCCTTGGAGGATCAATTCCGTATTTGGCGTGTAGGGAACGTATCCAGCCAGAGGCCCCGCCTGGTAATTCGCCAACGTCTCTCGGCAGCGATCGATCACGCTTGTGTGCGAAAGCGGCTCACACTCGCCATCCTGATGAAAGAGATCCGAACTAAATAGCGTCCTCTCGGTTTCCTCAAACAGCACTCCCGCGTCCCATCCGTGCGGCAATTGCGGTGTCTGGTAGTACCGGAAGCGATAACGGCCAGTCGTGATCGGCTCTTGCGGGCCTAGGATCCGGACCTCTTGGCCAACGAAGTCGTTTACGCTGACCAGCGCGCCAACCGCCCCACAAGCCGGCTGGGCATTAGGGGCAACGGCCATCCACTCTTTCAACGCCCCACACTCGTCCGACTCAAAGTGGCTCCAACTAATCCAGCGCAGCTGCGCTGGATCGATCACCTTACTCAAACCTGCTTTGACTTCAGGGAACATTCCGCGCAGGCCGGTATGAAAAAGCAGCGGCTCATCGTCCTTGACCAAGAAGTGGTTGAACTGGAGATTGATGGCTGAAAAGAAGACGCTGATTCGATAGACATCGGGAGCAATCTCGGTGACTGTAGGCAAGGAGCACCTCCTGGTAGGGAAATTATAGGAGCCGAATACGAGTCAACTCAGGACCCGCTGTCGCTAAGCCCGAGAAATCACAAAACAATTACGAAGGCACCGGAGCTGTTTAGGCTTTCACCGTTGCGATGTCTGCTTCGGCCGACTGTCTTCTGATTCGGGAGCGTCGGGATCCTGCCCGAGAATCGCTTGCTAGCCGAATGCGCAGACCTGAGACATCACAGGCAACGCGAATGGCATGTTGCGTCCAGGTCATGGATGAGTCATAGCCACTACCGCTGCGTCTGTCTGCGCATGACCGCAGCCCGTTTGAACGCGATTCCACCGTTCGCCCAAACCAGAACAGGGTCGCGCGTAGAAGCCCGCGGCAGCCAGGGCAGCTGTTGCGGCTTGAAGGGCGGCGTTATAGGCGATCGCACATCGCCAGTCGGCTGGAAGTTGCTTCACCTGACAGGCAGCGAGATCCCGGTCCGAAATCGCCAACAAGTTCTTGATCTCATCAGCGCTGCTTGTATGTTGAACCAGCCAGCTGTTTTGAAGCCAACTTTGCAAGCTCATTCTCAGTTCCCAAGACGAACAGTTTCTTCTCTTTCATTACACTGCGCAGAAAATGGTTTCCAGATGCCAGCTTGGATCGAAACTCGTCCCCAGCAAAAACAGTAGGGTTGATCTCTCTTCCCAGCATCCTCTGGGCGGGTCCTAGAGCAGAGACGACCTCACCAAACGGTGCATCGCCCAGGACCATAAGATCGACATCACTGTTCGCTCGTTCCTGTTGACGTGCGACCGAGCCGTAAATAAATGCGATTCGAATCTCAGTTCCCAAAGATGCCAGCGAGGAACGAATGACATCGTGAATACCAACCGTCTTGGTGATCAGGCTCTTGATTTCCGGGAAGATCGGGCTCTGTGTATTCGCCTGAAACAGTACCTGATTGCCTTGGGAGCGGCGCACTATCAGGCCCATGTCTGTTAACCGTTTTAGTTCTCTCTGGATAGCGCCATGCCCGGTGCCCACAGCTCGTACAAGCTGACGAAGATAGAATGCCTGACCTGCGTGGCCATAGAGCATGCTGAGCACGGCACTACGGGTGTGGCCGAACAGACTCTCACTTGTGGCCGATGCCGACGGGCTCATCAATGGGTACGATTGTACCTCAAATGGGTACAGCTCTAATAGCGTAATTGCGGTTTGCGCTCGAACACCACAGATCCAGTGAACGACACAGGCGAGGGAACTAGCGTGTTATGATGGTTTTACCGCGAAAATTGGGCGCTTAACTCAGCGGTAGAGTGCCATCTTCACACGGTGGAAGTCATAGGTTCGAATCCTATAGCGCCCACCAATTTTTCAATGGCTTAGCCGGATTCGCGTTCTGTTTGCGCTCCGTTTCGACGAAACGCAAGCCCGGCTACCTTGAAACTCGCCGTACTCATCTCATCCGTCATCACATCCACGTAGATGTTCAGCGTGGTCCGGATGTCCGTGCGCCTCATCATCTTCTGCTGAACGGAGATTGGGGGGCCGCGCGGCATCGAGCCAACAGCGGTAGGCGTGGCGGGCATGAGACGTGCCCTTCCCGCCGCTTTGCCAGTTCCTGCTTAACTCCTGTGTAGGAGTAGGGCAGTTTCCCGAACTGTACCGGGCTTGCAAAAATCCAGATGTAGCTAAAAACGGAGCATGTACGAGAGCTTTATAAAGAATTGCCGCCCGTCATTGACAAAGGCTTCTGGGGAGACGTGACCAATGGCGGGGCCGGGCTTGCTCAGATTGCTGGCGTACCCCACGTAAAGAGCTGTCCCAGGGTGAATCAGGTATGTGATCAAAAAATCTCCGTTCAGTGACCTCGCCGTGGGATTCGCTGTGAGCGCTGGGTTAGACAAAAGAGAGTTGTATTGTCCAATGAACCGAAGCGACAACTCCCGGGTCAACTGCCAGTTCCATTTGGAACGGGCAATATTTAAGTTATAGACGGCTCGTCCATCACTGAGGCTTATCTGACGGTTGAAGAGGTACGTGTTCGCAATGCTCAACCCACGAGACGGGAAAAGGGACCAATCGGCCTGAATTCTCTGGTAGCTAACGCGGACCGGCGTCGTACCGATGGCCGGTACTTGGTTCGCCCCGTCGCCCCATTCGGCTTGAACATTCAAGCTCACCAGGTGCGACTGCGTGCTTGAAATGCCCAGTCCATACGCAGGTACCGTCGGAAACTTCACAACGCGGTCCAAGACCTTGAAGTCGCGAGGGCCAAATGCATCTCTCCACATCCATACATAACCGGTGATGGTCGTGTTATGTTTTACGTCAACTTTTACCATCGGTTTACTGCCTTCCCAATTGAGGTCTCCGTTGTAGTGCCAGGTTCGTGCAGCATAGAGTTCGGTCCAAATGCGGGTAATCCAGGCATTATGAGGCCAAAACTGGTAAGCGAACGTTTGCCCGACTTCGCGCCAGTCGCTGTGATTGTAGTAGGACATTTCCGGCTGGAAACCGGGTGCGCGATTCAAGAAGTATCCAATGTAGTTAAATCCGCGGCTAACCCGGGTCAGCGTAGCGTCGACTGCACCTCCGGAGTAGCTTGTTCCATCGAGAGACTCATTCCAGTTGTAGGCCCCCATGAGGGTTCCTTTCCACGTTCGACCAATTCCGAAGGTTGTGTCCAAGTCCATCATGCGACTAAAGGAGTCCTGAAAACGACGCTCGGCAAAACTAACGCCGGCGTTGGAATGGGAGGGCAAGTCCCGAGTGATGCGAAACATGTCGAAGTAAGCGTGCTTACCTGCCAAAGGGTCGGTTGCGGGAACCAATTCACCAGGAGAGCGGTCATCAGCAAAAAATGCGCCAACAGAGTAATGGTCCAGCTTCCCGGTAAGCCGTGCACCAAAATCGGGTTGTTCCACCAGCCGCGTGAACAGAAAGTGCTGGCTTGGGACAACCATCGGTACTTCGAAGTAGCTGGAGTTTTCAGTAAAAAATGGTCTTTTGTCAGGGTAAAAGATTTGATAACGCTGGTTGACAGTAAATTGCGGATCATCGGACTCAACCTGGCTAAAGTCTGGCCTCGCGGTCACGTCTAAGACCAGACTGTCCTTCAGAATCGCCTTGGCATCAAAACCCGCTCCAATCTCAGCAGCGCTGCCCTGATATGCCGCATGTTGCGGATCGCGAGTGTCCACAGACTGAAATGTTCGCGAACTAAAGTAGGGAACAAACTGCAGGTTGCGCCCGGGGGCGATGTTCTCAAGACCGTGGGCGGATGCCGCTTGGCTGAGGATTCCCCGATTCTCTGAGCTGACTCTCGGCCACCAGGACTCTTCTGTGCGGCGCCCGAGATTTCTCCAGATTGCGATGTTCCATGTCTGCGATTCTTGATGAGTGAAGCGCAAGCTCTTGAAGGGGATACTCATTAACACTACGTAACCGCCCGAGGTCAGCTTTCCGTGCGAAAACCAAACCGCGTCAAACGCATTATCCGCGCTATCCGTGTCCTCGGAATAAAGTGAGTCATTTTGAATGCCGAGCGGATTACAGGCAAACTCGTAAGCACGACGACCATCGTGGAAAGTGTCCAAATAAATGCCAACGAAGTCTTCATCTGCAACCATCGTCTGCATTCGTTCGAAGATGGATTCACGGCGCTCCATTCGAGCGCGGATCTTTTCGGGATTATGGTCATGAGCGAGGAAGATAATATGTAGGGCTCGTTGGTCATAGCCCAGAAAGACATCCGTCCGCTCCGTCGCGGGTAAACCATTATCCGGCGACCGCTGTATGAGTCCGCTTACCCGGGCCAGTTTACCTTCCCATTCAGGAGGCACTTGCATGTTCAGAAATTCTTCAAGCTTTGGCGCTCGGGCGATTCTCGGAATCTGCAATGACTCTGTCCTCCGTATGGCCTTAAAGGCCCTAGGCTGAGCGTCCGACCCGAGCAGGAGGCAGGGTAGAAAACCAAAAGTCGCAGCAACAACCAGCGTGCGCAAGGAAAGGAACTCAGCGAAGCTCGGGGAAACATCGCAACCAGAGTGCATGACCACCACCCACGTTTTGCCGATGCCGCAAATTTCAAGGCGTGGACCAAATTGCACAATGCGGAATGGGTGGACTGCACGGTTTTGCTGGTAGACCGGGCACCGAGAGGCGCAAAGATCGTCGGACGTTCAGTTGAGGTTAGACTCGACCTAGAAGGCATAGAAACAGCCGGCTCGGCGTTCGCCATCCAAATCGATGAGTTCACCAGCTTTTCTTTGCTTGCAGGCTTCTATGCCACAATACTGAGCACTGGTATACCCCTGGGGTGGAGGTCCGATTGATGGCCAATCAAGAGGAGGTCAGGCGTGGAATCAGCTACCCCGGGCCAGTATTGCTGTTGGTGCTTTGGACGATAGTCGGCTCGATCTCATACGCTCGCCATTATCTGCAGGATTACAGTGCGGCGCCTCCGGCCAGGATGGTTTATGACTACCTCATTTGGCTTACTTGTTTTTATCCATGGATTGCCTTTGCGCCGCTCATCTTTCGATTAGAACGACGCTTCCCGCTGGGCGCCGCTGGGTGGTTGCTAAATCTATGCTGGTTGCTTTCAGCTTCATTGCCCTTTGCGTATGTGAGCGCTTTGAGTGCGCAGGTCCTGTACGTAGGGCTTCACATTCTGTTTCGAGACCCGCTTTTCGTACTCACTCCCTGGTGGCGTCCGCCGATACGTGAGATAGCGGTGCAGGTCGCCCTCTACTGGACCACCGTAGGCGGCGCCTACATCGTTCGCACGCTCATTCAATTACACCAGCACGAGGAGCAGGCCGCGAGACATGCGCTTGAAAAATCGCAACTCGAGGCCACCCTTCGGCAGGCGGAACTGGAAACATTGCGTGCGCGCTTGAATCCGCACTTTCTGTTCAATTGTCTTCAGAACATTTCCGTTCTGACGCGCGAAGATCCGCAGGCGGCGAGCCAGATGCTCGCCCAGCTAGGTACGTTGTTGAGACGCGCATTGCGCCGTGATGGGAGCCCCGAAACTACCCTCGCCGACGAAGTTGAACTCACGAAAGCTTATGTCTCGGTCGAGAAGATCCGTTTCTCTGATCGCCTAGCGGTGTTGTTTGACGTCGCAACTGAAGCCGAAGCGGCCCTCGTGCCTTCGCTTCTTCTGCAACCCTTGGTGGAAAACGCAATCCTGCATGGTTTGCAAGGGGTCGACCACAAGGGCCTGGTTTCCGTACAGGGCGGAATCGAAGGAGATCGTCTCATTATCGCCATCACTGACAATGGCGCCGGATTGCTCGCCAAAAATCCAAGCGAGATGCAGCTGGGTGTCGGACTCGCATCCACCTGTGAACGGCTGCAGAAGATGTACCCTGACCAGCATTCGTTCTCTTTAGGCGCTCTTCCCGAAGGAGGCACACAGGTGCGCCTGGTGCTTCCGTTGCGCTTCCCTACTTCCCGCACCAGACTGATTTCCGATGAACAAACTGCGCCTGCTACTCGTGGATGACGAACCCCTGATTCGAAAGGGCATACGGCATGCGCTCGCCGGCATCCCCGATCTCGAAGTTGTTGGTGAATGCAGTGCGGGAAATGAAGCCATTCAGGCCATCTCAAGTAGCTGCCCCGATCTGGTATTACTCGACGTCCAAATGCCGGACTGCTCTGGTCTCGATGTGGTGCGAGAAATCGGGCCCAAGAATATGCCGCCGGTCATCTTCATTACCGCTTACGATGAGTATGCCGTCAGCGCATTCGAATGCAACGCGATTGACTACGTACTTAAGCCGTTTGAGGAAGCGCGACTTCGCGAGAGCATCGAGAGAGCGCGCGACAGGATCACCAAGGATTGTCAAGCTGTCTTATGGCAAAAACTGGAAACGCTCCTCGAGAATCAAAGACCTAAGTGGCCGGATAGAATCGTCGTGCGCAGTGGTGAGCGTTACGAGTTTGTGCCGGTTGAAAGCATTGATTGGATCGAAGCCGCAAACAATTACGTGCTATTGCACTGTGGGTCGAAGCAACATTTGCTTGGGGAAGCAATGACCAGTTTGGAAGGACGATTGGATCCCAGCAAATTTGCACGCGTCCATCGAGGCCGCATTGTCAACATCAAAAGACTCTTGGGGATGCATCCCCTTTTCAGCGGAACGTATGCGCTGGAACTGCAAGGCGGAGTGCGAATCACCACAGGTAGGCAGTACAAAGACAAGGTGCAGAACCTGATTAGCGGGTAAAACCTGAACGGATTCCGGAACGATCAAGAAAGGGAACGTTCGCTTCCGATGGAAGGTGCGGATCAGTTTTATCGGCGGATGGCTTTGTAGTTGCGAGCTGAGAATCTTTCCGCCACAGGAGCTGCTGACCCTTCGTCCTGCCCTCAAAATGGAGGAGGCAGGGTGTCTTCACCAAGAGATCCACTATTTCCTGACAACAGACGACGCGCACCAGAGTAGTCCCATTCTTCGGGTGCCGAG
>DATJEL010000044.1:0-4526 GCA_035496675.1 Terriglobales bacterium | reverse complement strand
GACCAAGCCCACGTCGACCGGATAACGCAAGCCGATGCGCGTGCTGTCGAGGTCGATTTGCACGCACTTTGCTTTGTTCGGTTTGGGATAAAAATCCAGGTAAGGGAAGCTGCTGCCGATGATCAGCAGTGTGTCGCATTCCTGCATTGCATCCTGGGAAGGAGCCGTCCCCAGCAAACCGAGGCCACCAGTCGTGAAGGGGCTGTCGTCCGGCAACACAGCTTTTCCAAGTAGGGCTTTGATCACTGGCGCGCCAATCAGATCGGCAAGATCGGTAATCTCCTTGCCGCAGCCCAGAGCACCACGTCCAACCAGAATAGCGACCTTCGATCCGTGGTTGATGATGTCCGCCGCTTTTTGAAGTTGCTGCTGTGGGGGATGTGGGTGCGAAGCAACATAAATATTCCGGCTGTGCTCCTTGACATTCATGTTTGACCGCTGAGCGTCGGAGGACTTCCATTCCTGAATGTCCTTAGGAATCGTGACATGTGAAACGGTGTGACGAGCCAGCGCGGTGCGGATCGCCTCGTCCATCACGTTGTCGACGTGCGCGGGGCCCATAATCCGCTGGTTGTAGGCGGCAACGTCCATGAATAGCTTATCCAGGTCGACATCCTGCTGGAAATTCGTGCCGATCAGATCGTGAAACGTGTGCCCAGTAATCGCGAGCACAGGCTGGCCATCACATTTCGCATCGTAGAGGCCATTGAGAAGGTGAATGCCTCCCGGTCCTGACGTAGCAATGCATACGCCCAGCCTACCGGTATATTTCGCATAGCCGCAGGCCGCGAACGCCGCGGCCTCCTCGTGCCGAACTTGTATGAACTTCAACTTCTCTCGATGGGTCCGAAGGGCTTCAAACATTCCGTCTACACCGTCTCCGGGAAGGCCGAAGATCACTTCTACTCCCCAATCGATGAGCCGCTCTACGATCATGTCTGCTACTGTCATCACACACTCCTGAGAATTCTGCGCACCGGATTCGCGGTGTTCGTTCGAGCTGTGCCTGAAAAGGAAGGCGCAAAGTTCAGATGGTTCGCAAATGCGGGTGGTTGCTCGCCAACACGAGCGGCTTCCGGAAAGATGCAAGCAGAGCAGTGACTTAGGAGGGGAGGAGGGTTTGCCAATCACAGAGCACGGACACAGACGGGCGTCCATAGCGCCGCCATGGCAGGCAGTTCAGTGGACCTTCAACAGCTAGGCGCTCTTGTTCTTGCCCAAAACGTTGTCTTCCATCGCTTGAACGGCCGACTCAGCTGCCTGGCGCCCAACCTGCGATCCGAGTTCACCCGCTTTTTGCTTGGCTGCTTCCGCGGCCTCTTGCGCTTTTTGCCGGGGGAGATCCATCAAGTCTTGCGCAGCCTGCATCAGCGAGCGACGAGTCTCCTCGCCGGAAGCCGGAGCAAATAGGAGAGAAATGCCAAAGCCAATTGCAAATCCAAGAAGGAACCTCATTGAAGTCTCCACAGGGCGCGCCACTTAAAACTCGCACCCGAGGATTGGATGAACAACTCCGTGTAAGTGTTTGCCGCCGTTCCGGAAATCGGCGTCCTGGTCGGACAATCTTCTACCAACGCAGTAATACCACGCCAATGACGACTAGTCCGCTTGCCGCCCAGCGCCGCCACCGCACATCCTCTTTCAAGATGTACTTGGCCAATAATGTTTCTACCAGGTAGCTACTGGCGGTGGCGGGGATGGCAAAGCTCACCGTCGCAATCGACAGCAAAGACATAATCGCGAAAAACCCGATCGCCAGAGCCGCGATGCCTCCCAGTACCATGGGACTGCGGACGATCGCGAGCAGCAATTGCAGGAACGAGCGAAGACTCAGGTCCTCCACAGCGCCGATCCGCTTCATTCCCGCAGTATTCAGGAGGTCTCCCACCGTGTTTGAACTGGCGATGATGGCGACCAGGATCCATTTCATTTGGAGTGCTCCCGGTACTCTGCCTTGGAGGTCAGAGAGGGTGTCTCTTCAGCCAGAATTACCGCAAGGGTAATGACGACGATGCCTAGCCAGCGTTCCCAGGAAATCCGGTCGCCTAAAACGAAGTGTCCCGCAATCGCGATAAAAACGTAAGCGCTCGCAGTGACCGGGAGGACGAACGTGAGATCGGCCCGGCTTAGCAGCGCCAAATCGCTAATCATCCATAGCGCCAGCGTACAACTGCCGGCCAGAACCCAGGGATTGAGAAGCGCTCGAACGTAGTCAGCGGGCGAAGCGGAGATCGTCCTACCGACTTCCTGCATGCCATGACTGAGACAGACGTTTCCCACTACATTCGTGAGCACAACGATAGCCGTGAGCAGGTGGGTTTTCGAGGTGAATGTGGGAGACTTGCTCTGCTCCAGAATCGGAGCGGTCGCTGCACTGCTTCGGCTCTGGTCCGCCAAATCGCATCTCTCCGGGCTGAGTTTTGGAAAACCGGCGATAAGATGCAGCGGCGCCGGAAAACTTTGCCGCAGAGGCGCGTTTAGGTGTGCAGGCTATTTGCCGCGAAAGCACACGCGTGAAATAGGCGCTCTCTGTTCCTCTATACCTTGAGATTCCGAAGATATGGCACGCTGGCCTTCATCATCTCGAGCTTCATCTCAACGAAATAGTTCTTGATCCCACCGGTTTTTGCAGCGCTAAAGATCTTGGTCCAATCGAGTGACCCTTTTCCTACCGGCACAATCTTCTTCGTCGCCCCATCCCACCCTTGCACGTGCATGGAAACGAACCGGCCCGGGTATTTCGTAAAGTACTCGGCCGCGTCATAGCCTTCGCTGATTGTGGAGACCTGGAATTGGAACTTGACCAGCTTAGGGTCGAGAAGTTCAAAAAGCACATCGTAGGTGCGCTTGCCATTTACCTTAGACAGCTCGAAAGTTTCGTTGTGCAGGCCCTGCTGAATACCGGCTACAGCAGCGCGCTCCCCCATCTTGTTGTATTCGTCAGCCGCGCGTTTCACGTCGTCCATCGTGGGATTCTTCGGCCCATCGAGGCTGGCTACCAGCATTTGCGTCAGGCCCGCATCTTTCGCCCAGGCAATGCGATCATCCTGATTCTTTCTCAGTTCGTCCATGCCGAAGTGCGAACTGACGCAGGTGAGCCCTGCATCGGAGATGATCTTTTTAAGTTCTGAGCCCTTGTACTTTGCGAGGCCTCCGAAACCTTCGTCCGCATATCCCGCGGGCGAGCACAGTTCAATGCTTTGGAAACCGGCAGCCGCCAATTGCTTAAGGGTGCCGGGGAAGTCCTTCGCAATCATCTCGCGCACCGGCCAGGTTTGGCATCCGATCGGCATGCCCAGTGGATTCGCCCGCAGCTTGAGTACTCCCGCAGACATCAGGCCTATCGCCGCCGATTGCGCCGCTGCAACCTTGCAAAAGTCTCGTCTCGAAATTGCAAGCATGAATGCCTCCTTGGATTCAGAACTGGGTTAGATCTCCCATCCTTTTCTACGTTCGGGCCGGATGTAGTTTTGCGCGAAATCCGAATTGTTCGCTTTCATGTTGGGACGGTCCCATGTGAATTTCTGCCCGGTGCGCGCTGCCACATTTCCCAGCAGGAGAGTCTCCGTCACCATGCCTTCGAACTCAAAATTCCCTCCCGGCTTGACCTTCCCTCCCTTAGAGGCGTCGAGCCACTCCCGTTCATTGCCGGGCGAACGCGGCAGAGTCTTCGGCGGTTGCTTGTAAGCATCCATCCGAGATTGCGGGATCAGCCGGGGATGAGATCCATTGAAGCCGCAGAGAATCTTGCCGCCATCTCCGACAAAGAGAAGGCCCTCGTCCTCCTCTTCTTCAGGAATCTTGAACGGGCGATCTGGCTCCAGCTCGTCTGGACGCGCAGGTTTCAGTCCACCGTCGTACCACGTGAACTTGACTGGAGGCATATCCCCGCGTGCTCCGAAATCGTAATGAATGATTGAAGCCATGGGATAGGTTTCGTCGTACCGGTCAGTCGTACTGGCTTCCACGCTGACGGGAGCGTCGAGTTTCAGGACGCGGAAGATAGTATCAAAGCTATAGGACCCCATATCCCCGAGAGCCCCGCAGCCGAAGTCGCCCCAACCCCGCCACACGAACGGAAGATATGCGCGATTGAACGGGCGCTCGGGCGCTGGACCGAGCCACAGATCCCAATCGAGGCCCTCGGGAACCGGTTCACTCTCCTTGGGTCGCTCCAATCCTTGCGGCCAGAATGGCCGGCTTGACCAATTGATGACTTGACGCACCGGTCCGATGGCGCCGGCCCAAATCCACTCGCAAAGCTCGCGGGTGGCTTCGGATGCTTGATTGGCTACTGCGATCTGTGTGGCCACTCCTGTTTCGCGGGCGATCTCGGCGACGCGGCGGGCCTCATAGATGGTGTGGGTCAGAGGCTTCTGGCAAAAGACATGTTTACGCTTCCTCATTGCCGCTGCCGAAACCGCTGCATGCAGGTTATCGGTCGTGCAAACCACCACTGCATCCACATCGTGTTCCTTCTCGAGCAATTCGCGGAAGTCGGTGTACGCTGCGCACCCGTGATACTG
>DATJEL010000043.1:0-37564 GCA_035496675.1 Terriglobales bacterium | reverse complement strand
TCGACCAAACGGTTTCTCTGGCGGATAGCGCCAACGAAACCATCGTCCTGACCGGCCCGCTCGCCCAGCTTAAACCATTGGTATTGAACGATGGCTCGACCACAACCGGCGGGGCAACCAGCGTGGCCAGTTTGCGCGTGGTCAACATCTCCACCCAGATGGGACCGGCGGATGTTTACCTGATTCCCTCGGGAGGAAGCCTTCAGGGCGCAACCCCGGTTTCGAGCGGACTTAGCTTCGACCAGGACACGGGATATCAGTCTCTGAACGTCGGCACCGGGACAAACGGCGCAGATTACACGGTCTACATGACGATTCCGGGTACTCAGTCGGTCTTTATCAGCACGGGTCCACTCACATTCACCGAGAACAAGAAGCAAACAGTGGTCATTCTGGATGGAGTTTCAGGCGGTTTCACTTTCACCCAGCTCACCGACCAATAGCGGGCCGCAAGTAAGGGCATCTGTTACCGTCCGCTCACAACACTTTCCACCCGTTTCCGCGTCTAACTATCTGACAGAACTGCGGATTTCATTTTGTCCCCTCTAGGAGCATGTGGCACCGCGATATAATCGTCGTTTCGGCATACGGGAGGCAAGTACGGATATGCGAGAGCGCGCGAACGTCCTTTGGGGGCGTTTCAGAGCAAACGGAGTAGCGTCGTCGTTAATCATTCTTCTGACGCTCACATTGGGAATCCTAATTGGCACCGTCATGTCGGGCGGCGTTCGTGGTCAGGAAAAGAAGTCCTTGGACGCGACCCCGCTCACGGTTCCTGCTCGCAAAGAGTCCTCTAACCAGTTCTCGCAGATTGCAAAATCACTCGAGCCCGCGGTGGTGAATATCAATACCGAATCGACCTTAAAGCCGAGTGCACGCCGCCGACCTGGCCAGCCCGGCGGAGACGACGACCAGGACAATCCATTCGGCGATTTCTTCGACAAGTTTTTCGGCAATCAGGATAGTGGACCGATTAAGCAGCGCTCCCTGGGCTCTGGCGTGCTGGTCGACGGGAAGGGTTATATTGTCACCAACCGCCATGTGGTCGAAAAAGCAGATCGCATTCGGGTCAAGCTGCAAGACGAGCCAGCGAGCGTACAACACGACGCCAAGGTGATCGGCACCGATCCGGAGACAGATCTCGCAGTGATCAAGATTGACGTTGACAAGGCCCTTCCATACGCGAAGCTGGGGAACTCGGACAGCATGCAGGTGGGCGATTGGGTGCTCGCGATCGGTAGCCCCTTTGGCCTTCAGGCGACGGTCACCGCAGGCATCGTCTCGGCAAAGGGCCGCAACATCGTTCCCAACCGCCAATTCCAATCTTTCATTCAGACCGACGCCGCCATCAACCCCGGAAACTCCGGCGGACCGCTGGTCAACATGGAGGGCGAGGTCATCGGTATTAACACCGCCATCTTGACCGATACCAATGCTTACGCCGGCGTCGGGTTCGCCCTCCCCTCGAACACTGTTGCCCAGGTTTATAACCAGCTCACTGGCCCTGAGCACCGCGTGCAGCGCGGTTCGATTGGAATCGAATTCAATGCCCAAGAGAACCCCGCGATCGCCAGGGTTTATGGGGTGCAGTCAGGAGTCACAATTTCCAACGTGGTTGCCGGCAGCCCCGCCGAAAAGGGCGGCCTGAAGGTAGGAGACACAATCGTTTCCGTCGATGGCAAGCCCGTCAAAAACGGCGACGAACTGGTTGCCGACATTGCTGGCCGCAAGCCGGGCAGCAAGGTCGCGATTGGATACGTACGCGGAGGTAAGAAGGACGAAGCCAGCGTTGTCGTGGCCGACCGCGCCAAGCTGTTTGCTTCGCGGCTTGGGGACGAGGAAGAAGGCAGTGAGGAGTCGCAGCCAAAGCAAAGCAAGTTCGGCATCACAGTCCATGCGCTCACACCGGAGATGGCAGACCGTTTGAATGTTGCCTCCGGCAAGGGGGTTGTGGTTCAGGACGTAAAGCCCGGATCGTTTGGCGACGACACAGGCCTGACCCGCGGGGATATCATTCTGGAGATTAACAAGCAGCCGGTTAACAGCGAGGATGATTTCGAACGAGTGCAGGCAAGCCTCAAAAGCGGCCAGGACGTGGTGTTCTTGGTCAGGCAGCGTGGTGCTGGGCGCAACGCGGGAACGATCTTTCTGGCGGGCACACTTCCGTAACAGTTGCTTTGCACTCCCGATACTGGCGCAAAGCGGCGTTTTGCGAGAAGATAATCCGCGCATCTAAGAAAGTAAGCAGTTGGCCAGGCGCCAAGGCTGCTCGAAAACATGGAAAACGGAGAAGTAGGGAATGAGTTTTGTCCATCGGAGATTGCCGATCGTTGCAGCGGGCATTTTGCTGACTGCCTCGATGGCATCCGCGAGCACCTCGCCGAAAAAGCAGCCGGCCAAGTCTAAGGTTCACACCGCAGGCAAACTGCACAAGAGTTCTCGACATTCCAGCAAGAAGTCGCGCAGGCCGCGCGGACAGCAAGCCATCGACAACACCCGAGCGCGAGAGATCCAGGCAGCCTTGGTGCGTGAGCGCTACTTAAGCGGTGAGCCTTCCGGAACCTGGGACTCGGGCACTCAAGCAGCCATGCGGAAGTATCAGGCCGATCAAGGGTGGCAAAGCAAGACCGTTCCAGACTCACGAGCCCTGATCCGCTTGGGATTGGGACCAAGCCGCGAGCATCTACTGAATCCCGAAAGTGCCATGGTAACTGGCGGTTCGATGCAGTCGGCGAGAGCGCATTCGGTAACCGCACCCACGACCACGGTGTTGCCGGTACAGAGTTCGTCGCCGGGCCTAACCGTCAGCACTGGCTCTGATCTTTCTTCCTCCCGCTGAGGATCTTACTCAAACGCAAAGGTTGGTTATTCACGACCGCGGCAGGATTGTCTTCGACGAGCGTGCGAGCAATCTCATTCCCGAACTCCTTTTCGACAAGTTTGCGTGCCCTTGAAAGGACCGGGGGCCGGCGGATGGTGTCATGCGCGTCCGTCGCGAGGAAGTGAACGACACCCTGCTTAAGAAATTGCCGTGCGCAGCGACTGGCGGTCTCGCCCCATTCCCCGGTAAGAGCGGAAGCGGTGATCTGTACGGCGCATCCGCAGCTCACCCACTCGAGAACACGCTCGGGCGCTTTCTGCAAGATAGGGTTGCGTTCGGGGTGAGTGATGATGGGTACTACCGCTATGGCACACATGTTCCTCAGCCAGTCGTCCATCTGCGGTGGGATGCTAAAGTTGTTGAACTCAACCAGCAGATAGTGGGTGTTGGCGATGCACCAGCGCTCCGGGGTCACCAGGGCGGCCTGCATGTTCTCGAACGAGAGATGAAAATCGCATCCCAGGCTCAACTGCAACTCCGGGCCGATGCGCCTCTGCAGTTGAATCAGCAACTGCGTGAGATACGGACGGTCATAGTAGTAACGGTCGTTAGCGTGCGGCGTCGCCACCATGTGCTTGATGCCGTCCTGCGCGGCCATGCGGCACATGGCTTCGGAGGTTTCCCAGGATTTCGGGCCATCGTCCACTTCAGGCAGGATGTGACAGTGAATATCGATCACGGAGAGAATTTTAAGCAGATTCCGTTGATAGCGGAAAGTGTTGTGTACCGCGCAAGCCGAACCATGCCTCGGCCCTTTCAAAGTTCATAGATGCGATCCCAAGGTTCGAAGGCGATTTTGCCTGCCTCACCGCCATGGCTTCAGTTTCGATAACGCTTCCCCACAAAATCCCTGATCTCGGAGTACGCTTTCTTCAGCACTTCTTCCTGGGGCAGGAAGACAATCCGGAAGTGCTTGCTCCCGGGGCGCTGCCCGAAACCGGAACCGTGGACCACCAGAATGTGCTTCTCAAGAAGAAGGTCCTTGACGAAGACCTCGTCGCCTTCAGGAATGTCGATGCGCGGAAAAGCGTAGAACGCCCCCCGCGGCGGAACACAGCTCATATGCGGCGTCCCGTTGCAAGAGTTCACGGTCAGATCGCGGCGAGCGCTCAGTTTTCGAATCACTTCGACCAGGTGATCCTGGGGGCCCTCTAAAGCCGGCTTGATTGCGTACTGCTCGGGATGGTTTGCCGAAAGGCGCGCCCTCAGGAGCTTATGCATGCCTTCGATGAACGGCTTCACCGCAGCCGGTTCACCGCTCACGATCGACCAGCCAATGCGCCAACCGGGAGCCAGATAGTTCTTCGATAAACCTCCCAGGGTCACAACCGGAACATCGGGCGCGACGGCGGCGATGGAAATCTGCTCGCCACCGTCCAGAATCAGTTTGTCGTAGATTTCGTCCGCGATAATGAGCAGATTGTGTTCGCGGGCAATGTCTGCGATCCGCTCAAGCATGCGACGCGTACACAACGCGCCGGTGGGGTTGTTGGGGTTGATCAGGACGATCCCGCGGGTACGCGAGTTGATTTTGCGGCGCATGTCCTCGAGGTCGGGTTGCCAGCCATCGTCCTCATTCAGGTAATAGGTGTTCTGCACCGCGCCTGTCTTGCAGACGACCGCCGAATAGAGAGGGTAGTCGGGGCAGGGAGTAAGCACATTGTCGCCTTCGTTGAGAAGCGCCGTGAGGCAAACGTCGACAGACTCCCCCGCGCCGTTGGTGACAAATACATCCTGGACCGACGTGATCCCCTTGCGGGCCGCCTCGCCGCGAATAGCCTCCAAAGCCTCAGAAATCGCCGTCGAGGGCGCATAACCATTTTTGTTGTCGCGCATTGCCTGGCAAGCTGCTTCGACCACATGGGGAGGGGTTACAAAATCGTAGATATTGGGATCGCCTACGTTGAGAAACAGGACCCTGTGCCCTTGTTTGACGACGCCCTCGGCGGTAACCGCGAGATCCCGGATCGCGTATCGCAGGTTGTCGAGGCGCTTCGCAGGCGTGATTTCCCGGACTTGAGTTGGCATGAGCAATTCTAGCGTAAGTGGGCCTACGGCCGCGATTTAAGGCTGCTTTTTGCGCAAGGATGCGCAGCTGTGCAGCTACTTCCGTGATCTCTTTTCCGGCGATGGACTTCCTTAGAATTCAAAGGTCACAAGAAACACCACTCTGCCCAAAGCAGGCATACATGAGAGCCCGAATATGCAAGTAACGGCGAAACGGGTCATTACCACCGTGATGGTGGTCGGCGGGCTCGTCACCGGATATCAAATTTTGAGCAAGCCGCAGCCGGTCGAATCGCCCCAAAGCATTGAAGAGGCCCGGGCCAATGCCCAATCTTTTGACCAGAAGATCGCCGTGGCTGAGGCAGCGCGCCGGGAGAACGGCGCTCCCGCCGAGGTTCGGTTCACATCCGCCGAAGTCAGTGCCGAGGTCGCCGAGAGCTTGGGAGCGGTGGCTCCCGCGCCGAACGGAGCCTTGCGGCCTACATCGACAGACAACGTGGTCGCACCAGGCGAGGTTCAGATCAAGGGATACCAGGTCAAACTAGAAGGCGATGTGGCGCGTGGACAGTTTGTTGCGAATGTGGCAGGCAAAAACCTGTGGGTGACACTCGCAGGACATCTAGGTTCAGAAGGCGGCTACGTTACCTTCGACCCGACCGAATTCAAAGTGGGAGAGTTCAGCATCCCGATCTCCCTCGTCAATTCATCTCTCCAGAAAAAACTCGCGGAGCAGCGCGAACAACTTCGTCTGCCTCCTGGGATTGCCAGTCTGCGCGTTGAGAATGGCGAGTTGGTGATTACGCAGAAGTAAGCACTCTCGACTGCGCGCCTCGCCAAGCGAGGCGTCGCGGCACGGATTCGAAAGCGCGGGGCTTCCTGGGGGCGGAGCCCAAGACTCCTGCCACTTAGCTTCTGCGGCGGTAGTAGATGTTGAACTCATATCCCGGTTGCGGGGGGAAGAGTTCGGCAACTTTCCGCAAGCGTTCAGCCATTGCGGCCGGGGCGAGCAAGGGGTAGTCGCGCTCACGCAGGTCGTGGTAATCGACATCCAGGAAAATTGAGAGCAGGTAAATCGAGATTGCGTCAGCAAACGTAGCGGCGAAGTAGTCATTCTTGTGCTTCTCCGCGTCAGGACCGCGCCCCGTGGCCGTCTTGCGCGATTCCCAGGCATCCATCGAAGTCTCCCCCCGCAGGTTCGCTTCCGCCTGTTTCCAGACTAGTTCGGCGAACCCCTGCGAGACTCCTGCCCGGTCAACAAAGGCGTGTCCCACGTTGATATAGAACTCGAAGGCAATGGAAAACTTGTCGTCCATCAACCGCGTAGAGATGAATACACACTGCGAGCCGCCCAAATCAAGGTTGCGGTGACAAACGGCATTGTCGCTCAAGGTTACATCGTAACGATCCGCGATCACCGTCTGGTCGCCCTGGTTCACGGTCAGCGGAACAAAGTAGTAGGCTTTCCGATCGAGTGCGGCCGCGATGGGCTTCGGCACGGCCGAGATCATGCGTTCAAGATCGGCCGGGGCGATATTCATCTCCCCCGAAACGGCGTAGCATACTCCGTTTGGGCCTTGCGTAACCGGCGCCTCGCGAATCACGTCAGCGGGCTGGCGGGTAATGGCTTGAGTGGTTTGTGCCATGAGTTCGCGCCCCGAGCCTTGCGGGGGCTGTTTACCTATATTCCTCATTCTAGCGCACGAGCACTTCCCGATATCCGGCAAGGATATCGGAAACCGAGTGGTCCCAGGAGAACTTCTTCACCTGCTCGTAGCCGGCATGACGCAACCGTTCGCGCAATGCCTGGTCGCAGAGGACGCGTTGCAGAGCGCGCATCATCTCGAACAAGTTCTCTGGATTGACCAGCACCGCAGCGTTGCCCACCACTTCCGGGATGGATGACGTGTTCGAGGTGAGCACCGGCGTGCCATGCGCCATGGCTTCGAGCGGAGGCAGCCCAAAACCCTCATAGAGAGACGGGAAAACGAATACCTTGGCGACGTCATAGAAGACACGGAGCACGTCAATCGGCACAAATCCGAGAAAACGCACATCGTTCTGCACTCCGGCACGGACCACGGTGCGCCGAAGGTCAGGGTGTTTGGAAAGTTCATCGCCGATGATGATCAGTTTAAGATCCGGGAACTGGTCCTGTTTAGCCAACTCCGCTTTTAACGCGGCAAAGGCCTCGATGATACGCACAAGATTCTTGTGAGGGCTAATCCGGCCTGCGTAAAGAAGGAAAGGATAGGCAATCTGGTAGCGCTCGGCCAGCATCTGCCGGTCCGCGTCGCTGGCGTGCCCGGTGAGGAAACGGGCATCGATAGCGTTGTAGATCACCTCAATACGACGCGGTTCGATCCCGAACAATTTCTGAATCTCGTTCTTGGTGAAGGTCGAAACCGCAAAAATACGGGCAGAGTTGCGCAGCACGCGACGCGTAAGTTGAAAGTGCAGCGAGCGTTTTAGTCCCGAACCGTTGCGGGCGCGGTACATATGGTCGAGCACATCGTGCACCGTAATCACGTAGGGACAGGGGTAATGATGCGGCAGCCAGAACAGGTGGGGCACATGAACGAGGTCGCATCCAAGGCCCGCCAGCACGGAGTGGCATTGGAAAAAGCCCTTGGCCGTTTCTGGCGAGGCCACTTCAATCGAAGAGAAATTTTCGGGCAGGTCATCCATTTCCTTGGCTTTCTCAGGGGAGCCGAGCAGGAAATACTCGTTCTCGCGATCAAGCCGGGTGAGCGCCCGAATGATGTTTCGCGTGTATGTGCCCACGCCGAACTCGGTGATCCGGCGAATGTCGATGGCAATCTTCACTGAGGAGATTTTACAGAGTTCTCAGCCAGGGAAACACGGCCATCTAGCCGTTCTTGCCCGCGGAAAGCCGAAATCCGTCTTTCGGAGCTAAAATCAAGCGATGACTACGCAAGAACTTACGCTTTCCGGACGATCGTTGATTGGCAGCCAACTCGGGGAAACTCGCGGCAGGGCGTTTCACGGCGTCAATCCGTCCAACGGGGAGAAGCTCGAACCTGCCTTCTACTCGGCAACCGAGGAAGACATCGACAAGGCAGCAAACCTGGCGGCGGATGCGTTCAGGACGGGTCAAGGCTTGAGCGGCAAAGAACGTGCAGCATTCTTGCGGCGAGTCGCCGAGAACCTCGAAGCAGAGGGAGAAGCGATCACCCAGCGCGCCAACCTCGAGTCCGGACTGCCCATGCCAAGGCTTCAGGGAGAGCTCAAGCGCACAACCGGTCAGCTGAGACTCTTTGCGGAACTGCTCGAAGAAGGCTCCTGGGTAAACGCTCGAATCGATGAGGGCGACCGCAACGTGAAGCCTCCCCGTCCGGATGTTCGCTCGATGTTGCGGGGGCTCGGGCCCGTAGCCGTCTTTGGCGCCAGCAATTTCCCTTTGGCCTTTTCGGTCGCTGGAGGAGACACTGCGTCGGCACTCGCTGCCGGCAATCCAGTGGTGGTCAAGGGCCACCCTGCACATCCTGGAACGAGCGAACTGGTAGGCCGTGCGATCCGCAAGACGGTGGAACAATCGAGCTTGCCCGAAGGCATGTTTTCGCTTCTATTGGACTCAGGCACTCAGGTGGGCGTGGGACTGGTCGAACATCCCGCCATCAAAGCTGTGGCTTTTACCGGATCCCAGGCTGGCGGCCGCGCATTGATGAAACTGGCGGCGCAACGGCCCGAGCCGATTCCCTGCTATGCGGAGATGGGAAGCACGAACCCGTTCTTCATCCTGAGCAGTGCCATGCGCGAGCGGGGGGCGAAAATCGCGCACGGGCTGCAAGCATCGTTCACCGTGGGATCGGGCCAGTTCTGCACCAAGCCGGGATTGGTATTTCTCCCCGAAGACCAGCGCGGGGAATTTGAGAAAGAACTTCAAGAAGGTGTGGGCAAGATGGAGCCGTTTGGGATGCTGACGCATGGGATTGCGGCGAGATACACGCAGTCTGTGCGGCAACGGATTGCCGCCGGCAAGGTGCAGGTGGTTGCGGAGAAGCGAGGGAATGGCAACCCGGCCGCCGCCCAGGGCGAACCAGCCGTATTTGGCATTTCTCTCCCCGAGTTCCTCGCCAATCCCGAGCTCAGCGAGGAGGTATTTGGGCCGACCACGCTGCTGGTGCACTACGGGAGCGAAGGGGAACTGCTAAAGGCAGCGCACAGGTTGGAAGGCCATCTGACCGCGACCATTCACGGGACCGACGAGGATTTGACGCGATCGCAAGAATTGATTCGTGTGCTCGAAACCAAGGTCGGCCGCATCGTTTTCAACGGATTCCCGACGGGTGTAGAGGTCAATCACGCCATGGTCCACGGCGGTCCCTTCCCCGCGACATCGGACAGCCGGTCAACCTCGGTGGGAAGCATGGCCATCTGGCGATTCGTGCGCCCGGTCTGTTACCAGGACTTTCCCGACGCAGCATTGCCGGTGGAGTTACAGAATGCGAATTCGCTCGGGATTATGCGCACCGTGAATGGGAAGCTGACGCGAGACTAGGTCCGGTTCGAAGTCACCTGAAGTGGAACCGGGCTTAGGCTACGGGATTTTCCAATACCCCAATGCCGTCGATGGCGATCTGGATCAGGTCGCCATGATGCAGCGTGAAATCATCGCCGGGAACGATGCCGGTGCCGGTCATCAGGTATGCGCCTTGCGGGAAGGTGTTGTCGCGGTATAAAAAGCCAGCCAGCTCCTGCGGCTCGCGCTTCAACTCTTTGAGAGTCGTACTTGCCGAAAACGCCTTCTGGCCGCCGCGCACGATTTCAATCCGAATTGCCGTGTCGCGACTCACCTCGGACGTGAGCAGAATGCAAGGGCCCAGGGCACAGCTGCCGTCATACACCTTGGCTTGCGGAAGATAGAGGGGATTTTCTCCCTCTATGTCGCGCGAACTCATGTCGTTTCCGATCGTGCATCCGATAATTGCGCCGGCAGGATTGATCACCAGCGTCAACTCGGGTTCCGGCACCGACCAGTTGGCGTCAGAACGGATGCGCACCGGCCTCCCGGGATCGACTACGCGCCGGCCTGTCGCCTTAAAAAACAACTCCGGGCGTTCCGCGGCGTACACGCGATCATAGAAGCTGCCGCCCCCGGCGTCTTTACTTTCTTCCATGCGGGCGGTACGGCTGCGATAATACGTCACGCCCGCCGCCCAGATTTCCTGATTGCCTACAGGAGCAAGCACGGCAGCGGGATCAAAATGCGTCTGGGCTGAATCGCGGATGGCAGCGCGGGCGCGATCGGCAAGGTCGGGATCGCAAATGAGAGTGTCCCAATCTTCGGCTGTTCGCAAGGGTGCCAGAAAGCAAAACTTGCCGGCGTCTTCGACAAACGCTCCTTCATGGATGCGGTAGAGCTTCATGTGTGACCGAAATTGATTCTATCGTGAGAATTGCTCTGCGGCAGAATAACCGTTTCAGGCAGATCGGTGGAGCCCTCTGCTAGAATTCTGCACACTGTCGTTTGGGGGAACCGATGCCTTCAAAATCTCCTATCTGCACTTTGGCGATTGCGGTGTTGTCACTGGTTTTCAGCGCCTCTGCTTTACAGGCGGAACCCAATGAACTGAAAGGTGCCTTCCGCCTACCGAAACGAAACGGCTGGACCTACGTGCACTTGCAGGGCACCCCCCATCAAGTCGGCTTCCAGAACGGATATCTGCTGGCTGGAGAGATCCAGGACCTCTTGCAGGTGGTCAGGCTGGAAGCGGAGCACGATTACAAAAAACAGTGGGCCTTCTTTCGGGACGCCGCGCAAAACGTCTTCTGGCCCCACATTGAAGAGGAATATCGCGAAGAACTGCAAGGGATCGCCGATGGCGCCACCGCCCATGGCACCAAGGTCGATGTGTTGGACGTCATCGGAATCAATGCCCTCACCGAGTGGAGCTATTACAACAAAGAGTACGACAAGCAGCACGCCGTGAAGAATGCATCCACGGCGGTTCCGGAGCGCTGCTCAGCATTTGTCGCCACCGGTAGCTACACCAGGGACGGCAAGGTGGTAATCGCTCATAACAACTGGTCCACTTATCTTGAGGGCGAGCGCTGGACAATTATTTATGACATCGTTCCTGCCAAGGGCTATCGCATATTGATGGACGGCTTGCCTGGCGTGATTCACAGCGGGGACGATTTTGTGGTAAACAGTGCGGGGATAGCGATCACGGAGACTACCATTGGCCACTTCGAAGGGTTCGATAACAACGGCATCCCGGAATTTGCGCGGGCGCGCAAAGCAGCACAGTACTCGGCTTCGATTGATGACTTCACCCGAATCATGAAAGAGGGCAATAACGGGGGCTACGCAAATACCTGGCTGATAGCTGACTCCAGAAAGAACGAGATTGGGCGTCTGGAGTTGGGACTAAAAAACGTCACTCTCGAGCGAACCAGTGATGGATACTTCGTCGGCTCGAACTTTCCCATCAGTGAAAAGCTCATCCACGAAGAAACGGATTTCAATCCGCAGGATCTAGCCCAGAGCTCGGTGGCACGGCACACGCGCTGGGAACAGCTAATGTCCGAGAATAAAGGCAAGATTGATGCGGGTGCGGCGCAGCGCTTTCTAGGCGATCACTACGACGTGATCGAAAAGAAAGAGGACCCCGATGAACGTACTCTGGACGGGCACATCGACTTGTCGTCGCGTGGCAATGGCGACTGGCAACCGCCCTTCGGGACAGCCGGCGCAGTACAGAACAAGGTGGCCGACGCGGCCATGATCGCCAAGATGAGTTTCGTGGCGGCGGCAGGGCATGCCTGCGGAGAAGACTTCAAAGCCACCGAACACCTGCAGGCGCATCCCGAACTGGCATGGCAGAAAGCGCTGCAGCGCAACATGGATGCCCATCCCTGGACGGTGTTCGGCGTGAGCAAGTAGGCAGCACTCAGGGGTGGACGTTGGGGTCGCCTTTTGATCCCAGCAGAAACACAGCAGGTCTAGAACCTTTCTGGTACTTCAAGACCCAGTCATACACGCGGTCGCTGTCGAGCAAGTAGCTGCAGAGCAGCAGCGGGCTGACGGGATGGGCTACATCGGGAAACGGCTTGGCCTGCAGATCAAAAACTCCCTTGCCATTTCCGCTGATGTGCAGAACGAAGCTCGTCGGCCTGCAGATCTTGATGGTTTGGGGCGAGCCTTCGGGGTCTCCGACGCCTTCGGGTTGGTAGCAAGCCGTAGTAAACCCGGCTTCCTGTGCTGATGCGTCCCCGGTCGGAATGTCCTCCCCGTCGAGAGTCTGAGCAGCCATCGAAGCGGAAACTCCGGAATGCGATTGCAAGGTGAGAACAACGGCTTCGCGGCATGGATCTTCCGGGCTGCTGTCAGTGGGGGCGGGCTGGGAAGATGTGAGGTGAACGGTGGAGTGGTTCTCAGTTCGTGCTTGGCGCCTCAGGAAAAACCACGCCGCGCCAATAAGCAGCCCCGCGACTGCGACCATGGCGATCAGTGCTTTCAACAGGCGCTCCATTTTTTCTTGGGCTGCCTCGAATAGACGGAGTCTCTGGCTCCGACGTTTTCACACGCGATTTAGACGCCCGCCGGCGCACCTTCCCGGCGCTCGGCATACAGTGGAAATGCGTCGGCGAGTTCGACCACTTGACGGCGGATGCGGCCGAGCACGGCGGGATCGATGCGGTTGTTCAGGGCTTCAGCGATCCAGCGGCCGACTTGGCGCATCTCGCTCTCTTTCATACCGCGCGTGGTCAGGGCTGGCGATCCGACGCGGATGCCGCTCGGCTTCATCGGAGGATTGGTGTCGAATGGGATTGCGTTCTTGTTGACCGTGATGGCCGCCTCGCCCAAGGCCTTTTCCGCCTCGCTGCCGAGCATGCCCTTCGAGAAAACATCCACCAGCATGAGGTGCGTGTCGGTCCCTCCGGAGATGATGCGGTAGCCTTCCCCGGCCAGTGTTTCGGCCAGAACTTTGGCGTTGGCCACAACCTGACGCGCGTAGTCGCGGAAGCTCGGCTGCAGTGCTTCGTGGAAGCAGACGGCCTTCGCAGCGATGATGTGGACCAGTGGCCCGCCCTGCATGCCGGGGAAAACGACCTTGTCGATGGCAGCAGCAAACTCCTGCTTCGAGAGAATCATCCCTGCGCGCGGTCCGCGTAAGGTCTTGTGCGTGGTCGAGGTGACGATGTGCGCGTGCGGCACCGGTGAAGGATGTGCACCACCGGCCACAAGTCCCGCGAAGTGCGCCATGTCCACCAGGTAGAGAGCGCCGACCTTGTCGGCGATCTGGCGCATGCGGGCGAAATCAATGATGCGCGGATAGGCGCTGCCACCACCGATGATCAGCTTCGGACGCTCGCGCTCTGCGATCTTTTCGAGATCGTCGTAGTCAATCGTTTCCGTTTCCTTGGTGACACCGTAAGGAACGATCTTGTAGGTCTTGCCGGAAAAATTCAGATGATGCCCGTGCGTGAGGTGCCCGCCATGTGCGAGGTTCAAGCCGAGAACGGTATCTCCAGGTTGAATAACGGCCGCGTAAGCCGCCATGTTCGCCTGCGATCCAGCGTGGGGCTGCACGTTGGCGTGCTCGGCGCCAAAAAGCTGCTTCGCGCGGTCGCGCGCGAGGTTCTCGACCACGTCGGCGAATTCGCAGCCGCCGTAGTAACGCTTCCCCGGATACCCTTCGGCGTATTTGTTCGTAAATACTGAACCCATGGCTTCGAGCACAGCTTCGCTGACGAAGTTTTCCGACGCGATCAACTCCAGCCCCTCATGCTGGCGGCGGGTTTCGTTGTCGATTGCCGTGGCCACGTCGGGGTCAACTTCGAACAGCGGGCGGGACATGCGAGTCATTTTCAGATCTCCGGGTAATGGACGAGTTGATGCGTTTTGATCAGCGTGGCTGGGGTCGCTGAGACGCCGTAATTGATTTTCTCATGCGGGATTGTGAGCTGTGCAAAGAAGATTTTCGCTACCGTCGCGTCGCGGGTTCCCGCTCCGGCCTGGTCCTCGGCCAGGAACGACCCTTTCGCAGCCTCCGCGCTTGTCCCCTGGGGGTATTCAATGCGTCTCCTAGCGACCGGAATTCACGCCGACGTTCCTGAAATTCAAGCTCTCCGGTACTGGGTTCTTGCGTCCCTAGGAGGGTCTAGATTTCTTATATACGTCGGGGTTGTGAATTTCCATGTAGCGGGCGGGCTTGGCGAGCGGCTTAAAACCGAACTGTTCATACAGCCCGTGGGCATCGCGGGTAGCAAGCGTCCAGCGACGCAACCCCTGGAGTTGCGGTTCCTGGACGATGCACTGCATCAGAAATTTCGAGAGGCCTCTTGCCCGGTGCGATTCGATGATGAAAACGTCGGCGAGATAGGCAAAGGTAGCAAAATCGGTGATCACCCGCGCAAAGCCGACCTGCTTGTCGCCTTCATACACCCCGAAGCAAAGTGAGTTCGAGAGCGCTCGCTCGACGAGGTCACGGGGAATGCCTTCCGACCAGTAGGAGCGGACAAGATACCCATGGATGAAATCGTGATCCAAACGATTGGGATCGGTGGTAACAACGAATTCGCCGCGTCGATGGGAGGGATGGAGCATTCACGCACTCGGAATTCAGTTTAAGTGGTGCGCAGAGAAAGCCCGAGCCCGCATTTCACGTCGGCCGCCCCGAGCCCGACTTTCATTATCATCTGTCTCCGCCACCTAGCGCTCAAACGCTCGTCTTTTCAACCGCTCGCCCGGGATCTTCTTCATGGCTGAGCACGGGCTGCTGAGTGATGAATGCTCTTGAACGACTTGCCTAAGAACGAGCACAGATAGTAGGCATCCACGAATTTATATGGCGTCTCGCCGGTTGAATAGTGCCCGCAGGGAAGCACGGCAACTTTATGGTCGATGCCGTGCGACTCGAATTGCTCGATGACCTCACGCGAGAACTCCGGCAAGAATGTCAGGTCGTAGGTGGCGTAGACCACCAGCGATTTTCGCTTAAAACGGGCGAATTGTTTGAAATAGGACATCGGGCTGATCGCAGTCCAGAGTGCACGCAGGCGCTCGAGCGTGATCTCTGCTTCAAGTCCTTCGCGGACGTGGCGCGTGGACTGTCCATGCCAGACAACGTCGGCAAAGTACGTGGACGCATGGTTGAATGCAGCCACCTCAATGCGCGGGTCGTGCGCCGCGGCGAGAAATGCGTAGCAGGAACCCAGGCTGGTCCCGAGGATACCGAGCTTGGAATAGCCTTGAGCCTCCAACCAGTCAAGGCAGCAGCGAATGTCGAGCACGCCCTGGCGGGTGGCATCGAGTGTGCGACCGATGTTTGCCGAAACGGCGTAGTCTGCGCGCTGAATTTCCGCGGGCCGGCGAATATCGTGGTACGGCATGCTCAAGCGGAGCACGGAAATACCCAAGCGATTCAGCGTGGGGCAAAGCGCATTATGGCTGAGTGCGTCCGAGTTCCACTGCGGAAGCAGCACGATCGCGCTCTTCCCTTTTTTTGCGGGAAACCAACGTGCGTTTACCGCATTGTTTTCTGCGTAAGGGGAGCGCGCGGCGGAGGTAAAACGCAAGAACTCGCCGTAGGTCCCGCGTACTTTCCTCTCCAGCTTAGGTTCAGGGACCTCGCGCGTGCTGAAAACCTGAACGGCACGGCGTTCCAGGCGGAAATCGGTTGGCTTCCGGTAGGAAAAGAACTCGTCGCTATTGGCAACCGCTCGCCGGTTGTACTCGTGTAGATAGTGCTCGCACTCAGAAGCAGTGAACGGAGATTGGAATCCGTTGCGACAGGGCCAATCGCGTGTCCACTCGATTCCCCACTCCAGCGGACGAACCACCCGGTTGTTGTCCACCTGAGTGAGCCGGGTTTCCCAGTTGTACATCCAGCGGGCGTAGAGGGAACGCATCGATCCTTAGGATAACAATCCGATGCGAAATCACTTAGGATTCAGCACTCAGCAGTCGGCAATCGGCGCTAAAAGGGCTTCGGCGAGCAACGAATGACAATGACCCGATTCCCTCCCAAGAGGCCGTCATCGAGCGGTTGTCGCCGGACGAGTGGCCAGCCCCCAAGGACTGAGATGTGGAAGTGCGGGGCCGCCAAGAGCATGGGCCGAGTGCCAATCGTTAACGGCTGTACCTTCTCGGCACCCGCTTCGAGATGCCACACAGGATCTCATAAGGGATGGTGTTGGCGAGTTCTGCATGCTCCCGGGCATCGACGGTCAAACCATCCGCAGTCCCAAGCAGCACGACTTCATCACCAACCTCGATATCAGCAATTCCGGTGACGTCAACCAGCGTCAGATCCATGGAGATGCGGCCCACGATCGGAGCGTAGTTTTCGCGAACAATCACGCGTCCGCCAGCCGACAGAGCGCGGTGCAAACCATCGGCATAACCCACCGGAAGGATTGCGATACGAGATGGGGCCTTGGTCACGTAGGTTCCGCCATAGCCGAGCGCCTGACCGGCTTGCATCTCGCGAAGAGAAAAAATCCGAGTCTTCCAGCTGAGCACTGGCTGCACGGCCAGTTTTAATCCCCGGCCACTCACCACGCGTCCCGCACGCTCAAACGGCAAGTGATATCCGTACAAGGCAAGCCCCGGGCGCACCATGGTGTTCCAGGCCTCGTGATGAGAGATCACAGCTGAAGTATTCGCCGCGTGGACGAACTGAGGATCGAATCCCGCATCCCGTACCATGCGCCGCGCGGTCTCGAAATTCTTGACTTGCTCGGAGACCGACGGCGCATCGAGCACTTCGGATGAGGCCAGATGGGTGGCCACGCCTTCGAGCTTCAAATGAGTCGCCCCGCGCAGCACCCGCAGAACGTTTGGCAGTTCTTTCAAAGTTGCGCCCAGGCGGCCCATGCCGGTGTCCACCTTCAAGTGCACAGGGTGCTGAGCAACCTCCAGCCGGGCAGCGGCCCTTTCCATCAGTTCGACGTGCTCGACCTCCCAAACGGTGGACGTGAGCCCCAGACGGACGACCTCTTCCTGCTCGCCCCGCCAGAAGCCAGTCATGAGCAGAATGCGGGTATCGATTTTTTCCTCTCGCAGTGGAATGGCTTCGTCGAGCGAGGTGACACCCAACCAGGTTGCACCTTCGTCCTGCAGCGCCTTGGCACATTCCACCGCGCCATGGCCATACGCAAACGCCTTCACCACGGCGCAGACCGTGACGTTCTTGCCTACATAGTCGCGAACAATACGGTAGTTCTCGCACAACGTGCGCAACGACACTTCGGCCCAAGTCGGCCGAGTCGCCGCCCGCTTTGCGATTTCAATAGTCGCCACGTTGCGATTGATTATAGTGGTCGGTTGCAACCGCAAGCAGGTTACTGGGGTGCTGCTCTTTCGCTCCGAGCGTCTTCACCCCAGAGTCGCAGAGACCAAAACATCTGTTTCCGGCGCCTCTGGGGTGAAGCAGAATCAGCGGGTCAAGGCGAAGTTAACCGTGATTTCGGTCTCCACTTCGACCGGCTTGTCATTTAGCAAGTAGGGGCGGTAACGCCATTGCCTGATCGCATCGAGCGCTGCCTTCGACAATAAGGGAGAGCCGCTGATGACTTGCGCCTGCTCGATGTTGCCTTCGGTGCTGATGACCGCCTTAATGAGCACAGCCCCTTCTAGCCGTATCGCTCGAGCAATGTCTGGATATCTCGGTTCCACGCGGCGGATAAGATACCCTTGCATCGCTCGCGATATGCGGGGAGGGGCCTCGACCGCTGGGCGGGCCGGCAGAGGGACAGTTCCGATCGGCGCCCCCGCTAGCACGTTGGGAGCTTTGCCCGTGAGGACCAAAGAAGGCGCCTCGTTAATCGCGGCCTCTGGTCCCGGCCTAGGGAAATGAAATCCATTGTTGGTGACAAGGATCGCATTGTTGTGGGGAGCGTTAAGACTTCCACCACTGTTCTCCTGTTGCTGAGTGGGCTCGGAACGGTTGATCTCCGGGCTACTGATCGGCACGAATATGCGCCGATGCGCAAACGAATCCGGCAAGCTGTTGGGGTACATCAAAGGGATGGCGAGTGCCGCGGCTACGGCGGCTGCCTGCAGCGTGAAAGAGACTAGCGCGGTCCAACCGCGCCGCGGATTGGCTTGAACATTCTCGAGTCCAGCGAACATGGCGTCTTCTCCTGCGGCAAAATCTGCTGCGGGTAAAGACACCGAAAAGATCGCGTTCGCGCTTCCTTCCAAAAAATAAAAAAGACCGTGATTGCTCACGGTCTCGGGAACAAAACTGTCGCCCCGGTGTCGCTTACTTTGCCGGCGGATTGGTGCTCGGCGGCTTGGTTGCAGGAGCCGATGGTCTCGTGGTACCTCCGAGCGGAGACTTCGCAGCCGGAGTGGCCGGTGCCGCCACGCCAGATTGTGCGTTGTAAGCATCCACGATGGGCTTGGTAATATCCAGCGGCGCATAGTACATGATGGGGCCATTGGGCCACGGAGTCGAGGTGTCGACGATCATTCCCAGGCCGTTCTCCTGGGCATACTTCATGATGACCGGTCCCATCTTCTGAAAGATGCGTTGGCCAATCTCACTCTGCTGCCCCTGAGCGTCTTCCTGCACGTCTTGGCGCTCGCGGTCGAATGCTTTCTGCTTCACATCGATCTGGCGGGTAAGCTCGGCCTTTTCGGTAGCCGCGGTCGTAGTGGCGTCGAGTTTCTTCTTGAGTGCATCGATCTCGTCGTTCTTCGTCTTCAGATCGGTGAACTTGGGCTCGAATTTCTTCTGCAGAGCACCCATGTCGCGCTGGCCTTCATTGGTAAGGAAAATGGCCTGCTCAACATTGATCGCCGCAATTTTCGCATTCGGATTGAAGGCGGGTGCTACGGGAGCAGGATCAGCTGTGCCGGGTGCTGCCGGTAACGCAGAAGATCCGCCTGCTTGAGAGAAAGCAGCCACGGACATTAGGGCCGCAACTGCAATGGGACTTACAAACTTAAGTTTCATGGGATTTCGTGTAACTCCTTGGGTGCTGCTGTTGATTTCAAATCTGGCTTGACTTAGACACATGCCAGCTCCACCTGCCACTTCCAATTCCAGCGATGTACAGGGCTTCTGACCGGTCTCATTCTCGCTCGCAAATCGCCGACGGTACCCGCGGCGCACGACCGGCCACTCTGGTGTGGATGACCCATTATAGAAACAGCCCTTTCCTACGGTCAAACATTAGTACGGTCCAACACTAGAATGTCGTGCCGACGGTGAAACGGAACGTCTTACGAGGCTCTCGCAATAGGTACTGCGGCGAAAACGTATTCTTGGTCAGCTGATAGGTGTAGTCACCCGCAGCACAATTGGGCCCCGGGCACCCCGGGAACATGCTCCGGGTGATCTGTATCGGCGCCTGAGACTCCTGGTCCAGGCGCAACGGGTTGTAAGCCCAATAGATCCTGAACGGGGCGTTGACGATCGGCAGGAATACCTGCAACTCAAGACCGGTCGAAGCCCGTGGCTGCCAGTTTGACGCTCCGACAACGCTCAAATTTCGAGAAAAGCTGATTTGCTGCGTCCCGAAACACTGGCCGCTGATTGGATCGACCGCCGGGCAGCCGAAGGGCAACTGGTTGAGGCCTGACAACTGCCCCGGGTTGATTCGCAGCTGCGACCCCCGAACGATCGGGTCAAACCCAAAATCGAAGAACGGGGCGATGGCCACCGGCCCTGCAATCGTAATTCGATATTCGGCGTTGCTGACAAGACTCAAATCTCCGCCGGGGAAGGTAATCTGATCCACCGGAACGCGCACGGTGTAGGGCGGGCTAAGCGGGTTGCTCGGATCCCGGGGAACGACAGAGTTATCCGGGTTTCGTAGAGAGATGGTGGAAGCCGTTGGTAGGAAGGCGACGGGGGAAACCGAACGGATGTCGAATCCCCGCAGATCGTTTTCTCCGCCCATATAGAAGCGCTGGAACGGAGGCGCCACCAGTCCTCCGTAGCCGGACATAAACGAACCCAGGAAATGCAAGCCGATGGCATTGCGCTTGTTCTGCACCGGGATGTAATGCTTGTAGTCGACAATCGGGCGAATTGATCTGACGGTTCCGCCCAGACCCGAAACCTCCGCTCCCAGAAATAATTCGCTTCCCGAATGAGGGTAGAGGGCGGCGTCCAGCGTATTTTGCGTGTATGAGAAAAGGACCTTGCTGGTGGTAATGCCGTTTAGGGCATTCGGGCCACTGATCCCGCTGAACGCCAGGAAACTGAACAGGTTTTTCGAAGCATTGGTGAGCGCAACCAGGGACGAAACGTCGTAGGTGTAGGTGAGTCCGACACGCTTGCCGTAGCCAAATCGCCTGGCGGGTAAGGGATACGAAGCATTGAGGGTAAAGCCCTTGCTGGCCTGGGTATAGTTCTGCAGGCTCTGTAACTCGGCTTGAGAAACATTCAGCACTTGCCCAGTGATCAGAGCACTCTGCCGGGCCTGATCGTAAGTGAGCTTGGTTCCATATACCGTGAACCCAGCCGTGAGCGGGCGATCGAACAAGTAAGGCTCGGTAAAGCCGAACATGATGCTGCGCTGCAAGCTCCCAAGATTCGCCTGGACACTTAAGGTCTCACCCAAACCGAGAAAGTTGTTGGTGGAGTAGCTGAGGCCAATGAAGGATCCCGAGAGTCCGCTGACTCCGCCCGTCAATCCGATTTGGTTCTTGCCTCTCTCCTTCAATTTGAGGGTCAGGTCGACCTGCCCATTTTTTTCGTCGAGGCGGCGGTCGGTCGTGTCGGGATCGTCGGGTTTGATCTGATCAAAAAATCCCAGCTGGTTCAGGCGCTGAATGCCTAGCTTCCAATACTGCTCGTTGTACAGCTGTCCTTCTTCGAGGACCACCTCGCGGCGAATCACTTTGTCGCGAGTCGTGGTGTTGCCCTGGAACTCGATCCTGCGTACGTAG
The DNA here is from genome assembly GCA_035496675.1 of Terriglobales bacterium. Taxonomy (GTDB): domain Bacteria; phylum Acidobacteriota; class Terriglobia; order Terriglobales; family Acidobacteriaceae; genus Gp1-AA145. The sequence continues at coordinate 16,802 of DATJEL010000043.1, read as the reverse complement.
AACTGCTTGCCTTCGTCAATTTCGATCTCCCACGAGACGCTTTTCTTTTGCTCGTCGAAGGTAGGAACCGGGACCGGCGTGTAGTTGATGAAGCCTTGCGAGGCATAGGCGTTCTTGAGATTTTCCAAGCCTTTGGCAAATAGCTTGCGGTTGAAGATGTCTCCGTCTTTCAACGGGAACACGTTTCGCAGTGCCTTGCTGTTGCTGAGGCTTTTGTTGCCCTTGAAAGTAATTGCGCCGAGCCGGTACTGATCACCTTCTTCGATCGGAACGGTGATGTCCATGGCCTTGCCAGGTCCATGCTGCAAAAGCGGAATGTGAAATCCGGTATGCCCGGTATCGCGAATCTTGGTGACCGGCTGGCCAATGTTCGCCTTGAAATATCCTCTGTTTTGCGCCTCCTCGCGGACCAATTCCATGTCGGTTTCGAGCTTACTGGCGTCGTAGGTCTTGGCAAAAAGGTTTTCCAGAAAAATGGAGTGAGGAACCCCGATGGGCTTCAGAAAGTGCATCGCGGAACGCAATTCGCGACTGCTGATGTGCCGATTTCCTTCAAATTTGATGCGCCCAACTTTGACTTTCGGTCCCTCGCGCACCACGAAGGTGACTTCAACGTTGGCAGGAGGGAGCGGTCGAACTTCCGTTCGCACCGTGGCGAATTGGCGCCCATGCTCGGCTTCGAGCTGCCTGATGACGACCTCGGCATGCTTCACCTTGGTAGGGTCATATTGAGACTGGGGAGAAAGGCCGACTTTCTCCGTCTTGAAGCGTTCCAAAATGTCGCTTTTCGAGATGGCGTTGATCCCCGAGTAAGAGATCGTCTTGATCCGCGGCCGTTCCTTCACGTAAATGTGAACGATCCAGCCTTTCGGGGTAGCTTCTCGCTCGAAACGGATGTCCTCGAAAAAGCCGGTGTTCCACAGGGAGTTGAAATCCCGCTCGATCGCGCTCTGATCGTAGACGTCCCCTGGCTTGGTGAAGACGTGGGCGCGGACCACATCCGCCGGAACGGAACGGTTCCCGTGGACCTGGATTTCGGCAATCACGTCCGGCTGCTGTCCGAGGACCGCGGTCGATGCCAACAGGAGCCCGAGACAAACCAGCGAGCGGGATAGCCAGATTGCCAAAGCCCCTGAGAATGAATGGTTTCCGCTCCACGCAACGACGTGGTTCGTGTTTTTGGCGCAGCCTTGCCTCAGACTTGCAGGCCTATCCTGATGAACGCGAAAAATCGCAACGACCTCAATCGACTGGAAGTAGGAAAACCGCAATTATACGGTAGAGCTGTGGAGAGCGTCCAAAACCGGCCGCCAGTTTGCCGGTTCTCTATTGGTCGACCAACCAAAACCGCTGACCACCGATCACCGGCGAATGACCACTACACTGGCCGCAAAAGCCCCACCTCAACCAAGACGGAATAAAACGTGGCAGAGTTGCCCATGTCGGAGAGTTTTTCCGACGTAAGCACGTTAATGTTCTTGCCCCCGCGTGTAAGTTTTGCCCAATTCAGCTTCGCCGCCACCACTCCAGGCGAAACACTGCCGTTCACCTTCGCTTTTAGCTCGATCTCGCCTCGACTGTTGAAAACACGGACCAAGTCCCCGTCGCGAATTCCACGGGCTTCAGCATCTTCAGGGTGCATTTCAAGCAGACCCTTCTTTTCCAGGGGCTGCAGGACTGGAAGGTTGGTAAACGTCGAGTTCAGGAAATTGTCCGCCTTGCGGGCGAGCAATTCGAGTGGGTACGTTTTCGCAATGTCCGAATGACGCGATTCATCGGGGGGCACGAACTCCGCCACCGCATCGAGGCCCTGAGCCTTGAGGGCCTCACTGTAAAGCTCTGCCTTTCCGCTCGGCGTTCGGAATCCGCCCTTCGAATAGGGCAGAAACCACCCCTCCTGCGCCTGCCCCACGCTTTCCGCCTGCCTGGGGTCGCGCCCAGGAGAATCGTCGATGGCATCGAAGTTTAGCCGCATATGTCCTGCTTGCTCCAGCTTCTCGAGCGTGAGCCCCTTCAACCAGGGATTTGGCGACTGGAGTGCCTGATGGATCATCTCGTCATCGGAGTCTCGTAAGCATTCATCGTCGAAACCCATCTTCTCGGCGAGCGCGCGGAACACATCTACGTTCGACCTGCATTCGCCGAGAGGCTCTATCGCCTGGCTGGAAATCTGCAGGTAGTAGTGCCCGTACGCCGACTGCAAGTCCTTGTGCTCGAAGAACGTCGTCGCCGGAAGCACGATGTCGGCATAGTCGGTGGTGTCGGTGAAAAACTGCTCGTGCACGACGGTAAACAGATCGGGTTTCCTCAAGCCGCGAATCACTTGGTTGTGGTTCGGGCAAACGGCAGCCGGGTTCGAGTTGTAAACAAACAGGGCCTTTACGGGAGGATCTTGGAGATCGTTTAATGCCTTGCCCAGTTCGACCATGTTGATCGTGCGCGCCTGGCGGCCTAAAGCCTTGGTCATCAGTTCGGGACGTTCGAGCGCCGCATTATTCAAACCGTAGCCGCCGCTAGTCGACAGCTGCAATCCGCCGCCGATTTCTTTCCATGAGCCAATGACACACGGCAGCATGGCCACGGCCCGGGTCGCCATACCCCCGTTTTGCGAGCGCTGCACTCCATAGTTCAGACGGATCGCAGCCGGGCGCATGGTAGCGTACTCGCGAGCAAGCTTTTCCACATCCGCGGCGGAAATACCCGTCCACTGCGCAACCTTCTCTGGCGGATACTCCCCGACTTTCTTTCGCAGTTCTTCCCAACCGACCGTATGTTGCGCCAGGTAGTCAGGGTCGTCGAGATTCTCCTTGAAGATGACATGCATCATCCCGAGGGCAAGCGCGACATCGGTGCCCGGACGGATAGGAATATGCCAGTCGGCAAGAGCCGCTGTCCGCGTTCGATAAGGATCAATGACGACCAGCTTCGCGCCATTGCGGCGGGCTTGTTCAATAAACGGCCACAGGTGAATGTTGTTGCCGTGAATATTAGCCGCCCAAGCCAGGATGTACCGGGATTTTGCGAACTGCTCTGGCTCGGTGCCCAGGTTGACACCGTAGACAGATTTCATCCCCGTGGCGCCCGCCTCGGCGCAAATCGTGCGCGCCAGCTGGGACGCGCCCAGCCGGTGGAAGAAACGGCGGTCCATGGAACCGAACCCCAGCTTGCCAAGCGTGCCTCCGTAGGAATAGGGCAGGATGGATTCGGACCCAAATTCTGCGGCGGAGCTGCGCAACTTGGTGGCGATCGTTTCGAGCGCTTCCTCCCAGCAGATGCGCTCAAATGCCTGCGTCGGCCCGCCGTTTTTGTCCGCTAGAGGTCCCTTTGGCGCCACTCGTTTGAGGGGATACAACACCCGGTCGGGCGAGTACACGCGGTCGAGATACTTCGCCACTTTCGCGCAGAGGAATCCTCGGGTTACCGGATGCGAGGGATCGCCCTGGATTTTCGTGGCACGCCCATCTTCAACGGAGATCAGGACTCCGCAGGCATCAGGACAATCGTGCGGGCAAGCAGCATGGACCACTTTGTTCACGATGCTTCATTATAACGTCGTAGTCCTAGGAAGATGCCGCCGTGAGACTGCCTGGACTGGGGATCGAGGGAAATCGTAAAGGCAGCGAACGCTCGGCTAGATCTCCATTACTTCTTTTTCCTTTGCCGCGCACATCTCTTCCATCTTCTTGATCTCGGCGTCGGTGAGCTTCTGGATTTCGTCGGTCGAGCGCTTGGATTCGTCTTCGGTGATCTTCTTGTCCTTGAGCGCCTTTTTGATCGCCTCATTGCCGTCGCGGCGAATGTTCCGGATGGCAGTGCGGTGCTCTTCGAGAACCTTGTGCAGGTGCTTCACCATCTCTTTGCGACGTTCCTCGGTGAGCGGCGGAATGGGCACGCGAATGATCTTGCCGTCGTTCATGGGATTGAAACCGAGTTCGGCAGTGCGAATCGCCTTTTCAATCGCTCCCAGTTGTGACGGGTCGTAGGGCTGAACCGTGATCAACTGCGGCTCGGGAGAATGCACGGTCGCCACCTGATTCAACGCCATCTGGGAGCCGTAGGCCTCGACCATGACACCGTCCAGCATGTGAACGGAGGCACGGCCGGTGCGGGTGCCCACAAGCGCTTTGCGGAAGTCCTCGACCGCCTTGTCCATGCGGGTTTTTAGCTGCAGATAGGTATCTTTCAGTCCGGGGACAGCAGCCATCGTCGGCTGGGCCATATGAGCTCCTCAGGGAATTTGTCGAAACGCAGAATTATAAACCGTTGGAAATTGCCAGGGGAAAAACACCGCGAAGGCCGCCCGGTTCGAGCCCCGGATTGCATCTTAGCAAGAACTCAGCTTTCCCCTCGCATACCAGCTTAGGCTTCGAAGAATTCTCTCGATCTCGCCAGAATGAGATGGGGGAGATCTTCCCGCTGCTTTTGCCGCTTGAAGCCGAGGTCGTGGCCGGCGCTTTCAACCACCACTAGTTCCGTCCTGGCGGGAATCAGTTTCCGCGCCGATTCTATTTCTTCAATGGATCCGAACGGATCTTTCGTGCCGTGTACGAACAGCGTGGGAGCCTGGATTTTAGGAAGATGCTGGGTGCGAGCCTGGGCGGGCCGGCTGGGCGGGTGGAGAGGGTAGGAGAGCAGGAGTAGTCCATCGGCCAACTCCTGGTCGGCAAGAAGCATGCTGGCTTGACGACCGCCGTAACTCTGACCGCCGAGAACGACGCGGCCCGGAACAATGGTTCTCATGGCTGCGACTGCGCATTTCAAACCCTCACGGTCGCGGGCCGCATCTGCAGGACGCGGCGGTCCGAAGCTCCTCGCTTGGCGAAAGGGCAAATTACAACGCAGCACGGCGAAGCCGGCGGCAGCAAAAGTTTCCGCCATGGCAACGAGCAGCGGCATTTGCGCGTTGCCGCCTGCGCCGTGCGTGAGCACCACTCCATTGCCGGAATCCGTTGCGGGTCGATGAAGGAACCCGCGAACCGGAGGATCGTAGGAGTCCGCGGTGAAAATTTCCCCAGCAGGACTTTTCATAGACCGCTCCGAGCACTGGCGAAACTCCGCTCCATAGTTACTTCGCGCGCTTCAGATCGACTTGCAGGTCGGGGATGTTACTGCCTTGTGGGAACTTGGCTGTAAGCGCGATCTCGTTATCTCCCTTGACCACTCCCTCATGAGCGATCGTCATATTGTTGACCGACACGTTAAACGACATCTTGTCACCTTCTACCTTGCCGTCGGTGATGTCGATGGGATTGCCATCCGGGCCAGTCACTGCGCCAGTAAGGGTTGCGCCCTCTTGCTTGAGTTTGAGGTTCAACGTGAAATCCCCGCCATCAGGCGCCTTAGAGGTTCCACTCCATTCTCCCGTAAGATCCACGGCGAAAACGGCTACGGCGCAGAGTAGGAGGATCACCAGAGCGGAGAAACGCAAAAATCTTTTCATCTTCAGTATCTCCAGAGAAAGTGGCGACCTATGGATGGTAGCTCAAGAGCCCGGGATCCTGCACGACATTGCGAGCAATTAAGCTCGGCGAAGATCGCGGTCGCCGGATTGTTCCGCCCGCCACGGAGATCATTTGCTGGCTTGCCGTCGCCCCAGCTCCTCCTGGGCAAACTGGAAAGCGGTATTGGCGACGGGCAGTCCGGCATATAAGGCAACGAGCAGCAGGATTTCTTCGAGATCGCAAGCTTCCAAGCCATGCTCAAGCCCGGCCGCGAGGTGCATGCGAAATTCTTCCCAGCGGGCGAGGCTGGCCATCAGAGAGAGAACCAGGAGGCGCCGGGTGCGGTCATCGAGGAGCGGACGGCTCCAGATCTCCGCCCAGGCGTAGCGCGTTATGAGTTCCTGAAAATCCCGGTTGAAGTCATTGGTCTTGGCAACCGCATGATCGACGTGCCGATCGCCCAGCACGGCCCGGCGTTTCTCAAGGCCTCTTTCGAGCGAAGATGGCGCACTCGGCACCAGGAAGTCCAGCAATGCTGCCGTGAACGAACGCGGTTGTTCCAGGTTCGACAGGTGCGCACCAGGCAGGGGAATGGCCTTTGTATTCGGGATGAGCTGTGCGAGAAGGTCTCCGTGCCCGCGCCACGGGGTAGAGGGATCGGTCTCACTTCCGATTACTAAACACGGCACCGAGATGTTCTCTAATAGCCGGCGGGTATCGAAATCACGAAGCGCCACGCAGCATCCGATATACCCAAGAGGATTGGTGCCAATAAAGACCGATCGCAACGAGGCCGCGTGGGCGGGGTCGGTCCGGTTCGAAAACCAGCGCTGCATGACCAGGTCAACGCTCGCCGCCATGCCGCCTTCGCGCACCGACTGGATGCGGCTGTTCCAGTTGGCGATGTCTCCAAAGCGCGGAGAGGTGTTTGCGAGAACCAGGTGCGTGATTCGGGCGGGAGCGTTCAGAGCAATCCACTGCCCGATGGCTCCCCCCATCGACAGCCCGCACCAGGCGACCTTCGCGATTCCTAATTGATCAAGCATCCCGAGGGCATCCTGTCCCAGCTGCTCGACAGAATATTCGCCTGGGGGCGAGTCTGAAGCGCCGTGACCGCGCGTGTCATATCTCAGCACCTGGAAGTGGCGCAGCAGGTCTGGCATCTGCAGGTCCCACATGCTGTGGTCAGCGCCAAGCGAATGGGACAACACGAGAACGGGGTATCCGTTCCTGCCTTCAAGACGATGAAAGTGCCGGGTATTTTTGAGAGTAAGAAATGGCATTTCATTTCCTGCGCCGCGGGCGGCTGTTGCGCGACAGGCGGCGGATGAAGTCCTGGGCTGATCCTAGGTATTCATCCGGCTGGTCGTATTTTCTGCCCAGGTAGCGGCGAGCTTCAGGAACTTCGGCCAAAGCCTCAGAGAGGGTTCGCTTGTTCCGCCGCGTCGGATCACTCCAGCTTCTCAGCATCTCATGGGCTTTCTCACGTCCCATGTGAGCAGTGAGACGCAGGGCTACCTTCTCCGAGAAAGGCGCTCCGTGCGTGGACTGGATGTTCTGTCGCATCCGCCTGGGATCGACACTGAGCCCTTCTGCCACCTCGGCCATCGAAGCCAGGGCAACGCCGGTAGACTGAATCACCGAAGCTACGGTCGGCCATTCGGCCTGCCACCCGCCGGCGGCGCGTTCATGCTCCTGCACCATTTGCGACAGAAATGCGGCGGCGAGTCCCGGCACACGGTTCGCCGCTGCCAGTGTAAGGGCAGAGGCTATCGGATTTCTTTTGTGTGGCATGGTGGAGGATCCACCGCGGCCTCCCAGACCGGGTTCTGCGACTTCTCCCACCTCGTGCTGCATGAGCAGGCTGATGTCGCGAGCCATTTTCCCCAAACTGCCGGTGAGGATCGCGCAGGCACAAACTACTTCCGCCAAACGATCGCGATGGGCATGCCAGGGCGCATCGGGAACCCGCAATCCGAGTTGCCGGGCTATCAGCTCCGACAGTTGGATCCCTCGGCCCTCGAGCGCACTCAGGGTGCCCGACGCCCCCCCAAACTGAAGCACCTGTGCCTCCGAGATGGCCCGATTGAGCCGAGCGCGTCCGCGACGCACCGAAGCCAGCCATCCAGCCGTCTTTAATCCCAAAGTCACCGGGGGCGCGGGTTGTAGCAGGGTCCTCCCCAACATCACGGTGTTCTTGTGCTTGGCGCTCAGCACCCGCAGGGCTTTCTCCATTCGGGCGAGTTCAGCATTGAAAATCGCCGCCGACTTCCGAAGCAATAGAACGAGCGCCGTATCGGCAACGTCCTGGCTGGTCGCACCCCAGTGAACGTAGTCGGCTGCGAAAGCGTCTTCCTGCTGAACTTTCTTGCGCAGCGCATTGACCAGAGGAATGCCGGGAGTTCCGGCACGAAGAGTTCCGCGAGCCAGGGCGGCGCCGTCGTAGCCTTCGGCGCGGGCGGCGCGGGCAATCGCGCGAGCGGCCGACTGTGGAATGATTCTCAGCTGCGCCTCAGCACGGGCCAGGGCGACTTCGAAGTCGAGCATCGCCTGAAGAACCGACAGGTCGGAGAAAACCTCGGCTAGCGGCTCGGTTGCACCCAGGCTCTCGATCAAGCGGATGGACAATGTCTCTCCCTTCCAAGCTTTCCAGTGCAGCCTATTGTGAAACGGCCGGACTCTCGCTTGAAACCAGTAAACACTACACGTCGAAGAAAACCGTCTCCCCTTCGCCGCTCAGCCGGATCGTGAAATTCCAAGAACCTGCACTCTGAGAATCAGGCTGAGCCATCAATGTCAGGCGCCGCTCCTCGGGAACCAGCCTCAGGATTTGATCACTCGCGTTCGCGGGATCTCCGGAAAAATAGATCCTGGTGGCGAGCCGCTTCTGAATTCCGCGCGCGAACACCGACACATTTACATGCGGCGCCTGCATGGAGTCATCTGGCCCGGGCACCGGTCCAGGCCTTACCGTTTCAAACACGCAGGTTCCCTGCTCATCGGTGGCAAGCCGCCCGAACCCGCTGCAATGCGGATCAGCAGCCTTGTTCTGCGTGTCATCGGGGTGCAGATACTTCCCTGCCGCGTTCGCCTGCCACAGTTCAAGCATTGCGTCAGGCACTGGAACGCCATCGCCATCGAGCACTCGGCAGTGCAGCCAGACCCGCTCTCCTTTGGCTTCCGGAGCCGCCAGACAACTCACAGAATGTGTGCTGGTGCCCAGGTGGAAAAACGGCCCGACAGTTTGTGAAGCAGTAGGGAGCAATGTCATGTCAGCCTTCGAAGGGCGTCGCTCCGCGCCCGCGCAAAACAATGTCAAAACGGAAGCCCAGCGCCCACTCCGGTTTGGTTATGTCGAAATCGAACTTGGCGATGAGCCGGTCTCGCGCCTTCTCATCCGGTATGGACTGGAAGATGGGGTCGCGAACAAATAACGGGTCGCCCGGAAAATACATTTGCGTAACCAATCTGGTCGCAAATGCCGGTCCGAACAAGGAGAAGTGAATGTGCGCGGGTCGCCAGGCATTGTGGTGGTTACGCCACGGATAGGCCCCCGGCCGGATGGTCAGGAATTCATAAAAGCCATTCTCATCCGTCAACGTGCGGCCGGCACCGGTGAAATTCGGATCGAGCGGGGCAGCGTGATTGTCGTTGTCATGAAAATAGCGGCCTGCAGAATTCGCCTGCCAGATTTCGACCAGCGTTTTTCGCAATGGCCGGGCCTCATCGTCGAGCACCTGGCCACGTACAAGAATGCGCTCGCCCTGCGGAGCTGCGGCGTGCTGGCGGGTAAGATCATTGTCGGTTTCCGCAATATCAGTGTGACCATACACCGGCCCGGTGATCTCAGAAAGCGTATGCGGCAGGACGATCAGGGGCATCCGCGGGGATCGCAAGATCGTCGAACGATATGCCGGGTAATAGGACAGGGGCTGGGTTTGAGGATTGTGCCTGCGATAAGGGGTGATTTTCATGCCCATGGTCAGCCCTCATATTTATAACGCAACCAGCGGGCGGTTCGGCAAAAGCCTCTTTCCTGAGCCGCGGCATCTAACCAGTAGGCGCGAAGCTTGACTGGACTCACTGAGGAGATTTATCGTTCCTCGGCGCGAAAAACTTCGCAGCCGCAAGAACCCGGGGGTGAACCGTGTTTACAGCTCCCTACATTGATGGCCGTCCCGTCAGTGTTCCACCTGATTCCGCAACCGAGGTCATCAACCCCGCCACCCAAAAGCCATTTGGCAATGTTTTCATGGCGGATGTCGCCATGATGCGGCGAGCCATCGATGCCGCCGACCAGGCCAAGGCTGCGTGGGGCAAATCGCTGGCAGCTGAACGGGAACTTGTTCTGCAACGGGCCGCGGACGTGCTGGAGGGCATGCGGCAGGAGGTTGTGGACATCCTGATTGGTGAGGCCGGCTCAACCTTCGGCAAGTCGCAATTCGAAGTTTCCTTCACGGTGAACATGCTTCGCGCGGTGGCGGGGGAGGCGCGCCGGATCAATGGTGATGTCATTCCATCGGATGTTCCGGGAATGATGTCGTTTGCCGTTCGTCAGCCATTGGGCGTCGTGGCCGGAATCGCCCCCTTTAACTTTCCTCTCATCCTCGCGACAAAAAAGGTTTCCCTCGCACTCGCTGCCGGCAACACGTTTATCCTGAAGCCGTCAGAAGAAACATCCCTGCTGGGCCTCAAGATTGCTGAAGTCTTCGACAAAGCTGGCCTGCCCAAAGGCGTGCTGAATGTCGTTCCCGGGGATGGAAAGGCCCTGGGGGCTGTGCTCACCTCGGACCCGCGAGTGCGCCTGATCTCGTTCACCGGGTCGACTCGAGTAGGTAGGCTGATTGCAACCGACTGCGCCAAGAATGGGAAGAAAGTCATTCTCGAACTTGGCGGCAAGAGCCCGCTCGTCATTCTTAAGGATGCCGATCTTGATTACGCCGTTTCGACCGCCTGTTTCGGACTCTTCATTCATCAAGGCCAGATCTGTATGGCGGGATCGCGGATCATCGTGGAGGAGCCAATCTATGAGACATTCCTCGACAAGTTCGTGGCCAAGGTAAAGACGCTGCCAATCGGCGATCCCCGCGATCCTCAGACCATCATCGGTCCGCTGATTCGCCGCTCACAATGTTCGATGATCGACGAGAAGGTAAAGCAGGCAGAAAGCGACGGGGCACGCGTGCTGACCGGCGGAACCCATGAAGGAAACTTCTATCGGCCAACGGTGGTCGCGGATGTCGTGCCACAGATGGGGGTCTTCCGCGATGAACTCTTCGGGCCGGTGGCGGCGGTGATCAAAGCCAAGGACGCCGATCATGCGCTCAAGCTCGCCAACGACACCTCCTACGGGCTTTCCTCAGCGGTTCTCACCAACGATTTGCAGCTGGCGATGAAGTTTGCCCTCGAACTCGAGGCCGGAATGGTGCACATCAATGGCCCGACGGTTCACGACGAAGTCATGGTTCCATTTGGGGGCGTGAAAGATTCAGGCACCGGCCGCGAGGGGGGACACTGGTCGATGGACGAACTTACCGAAACCAAGTGGGTCACCATTCAAGTCGGCCAGCGCCACTACCCGTTTTAGCCAACTATGCGAACGCAAGTCGGGATCGTCGGCGCGGGTCCAGCCGGCCTTGTGCTCTCGCATCTCCTGCATTTACGGGGGATTGATTCCATCCTCCTCGAATGCCGAAGCCGGGACTACGTTCAGGAACGGGTTCGCGCCGGAGTCCTCGAACAGAACACCGTGGATCTGCTCGCCGCAACCGGCGTCGGGGAGCGCATGAAGCGCGAGGGTCTGGTTCACCACGGGGTTGAGTTGCGGTTCGATGGACGCCGCCATCGCATCGATTTTCAGGCGCTCACCGGGAAGGCCATCACCATTTATGCGCAGGCGGAGGTCGTCAAAGATCTCATTGACGCGCGTCTAGCCGCCTCCGGAAAGGTCTACTTCGAAGTTGACGATGTCAGTATTCGTGGCTTCACCACGGAACACCCCTCCATTCGCTTTCGCAAGAACGGCTCGGACGAGGAGGTTGAGTGCGATTTCATCGGGGGCTGCGACGGGTTCCACGGCATCTGCCGACCCAGTATTCCCGAAGGCGTTCTCGTTTCTTTCGAACGGGAGTATCCCTTCGGATGGCTTGGGATCCTTGCACAGGCGCCGCCGTCATCCCACGAACTGATTTACGCACATCACGAGCGCGGATTCGCGTTGCTCAGTATGCGTACCCCTCAATTGAGTCGCCTCTATTTGCAGTGCATGCCCGACGAGGACATCGAGGAGTGGCCGGATGCTCGCATTTGGGAAGAACTTCACAGCCGGCTGGTGGCTAAGGATTGGACCCTGACCGAAGGGCCGATCCTCCAGAAGGGCGTCACCGGCATGCGCAGTTTTGTAGTCGAACCGATGCAATGTGGACGGCTATTCCTTGCCGGAGACGCGGCTCACATCGTTCCTCCCACTGGCGCTAAGGGACTCAACCTGGCCGTGAGCGATGTTCAGGTGCTGGCAAATGCCCTTACCCAGTACTACTCCTCGGGCAGCTTAGCGGCGCTTGATCGCTATTCCCAGGTCTGTCTGCAACGGGTGTGGAAGGTGCAGCGCTTCTCGTGGTGGATGACTTCGATGCTGCACAAATTTCCAGATCGAAACCCCTTTGACCAGCGACGCCAGCTGGCAGAACTGGAATACATCGCCAGCTCACGCGCGGCATCCGAGAGCCTGGCCGAGAACTACGTTGGATTGCCGCTAGACCAGGCGGCGGCATATTAGAGAGCCACTCCGGCCTGCTGTTCGAACCAACTTTGCTTAAGCCAGTTGTTCCGTCAGCGGCGGTAGGTTTCAAGACCTGGCTTGATGCTTTTTTCGTCGAGGAACTGCTTCAGTCCCTTTTCGCGGCCGTGCTCTGGATCGCGCAACTGTGACTGGTCGAGTTTGGCATAGAGGTAATCCTCGCTTTGCTCCCAGGTCAGTTCACGGCAACGCTTAAAGCCATGCTTGGCGGCCCGAAGAACTACCTGATTTTTCTCCATCAGTTTGCGCGCGAGCGTGATGGTTTCCTCCCTCAATTGCGCGGGCGGCACAGCGCGATTGACCAATCCCATTTCTGCCGCCTGTCTTCCGGTAAAGGTTTCTCCAGTCATGATGTATTCAAGCGCCTTGCGATGTCCAATCGTGTCGGCAAGGGCTTTGCTTACAAGATTTCCCGGAGGGATTCCCCAATTGATTTCTGATAGGCCAAACACCGCGGTCTCAGAAGCAATCGCCAAATCGCATGCCACCAGGGGCGAAAATCCTCCGCCGAAGCACCAGCCGTTGACCATTGCGATGGTTGGCTTGGCGTACATGCGCAAGAGCTTCCATTGCCATGTGGACGCCTCCCGCCGAACTTTTTCCTGTACGATCTCCGGCGCTTGGTCGACCTCACGGAAATATTCTTTGAGGTCCATGCCGGCGGTCCACGACTCGCCCGCACCCGTAAGCACCAGCACCTTGACCGAATCATCCAGTTCTAACGTCTCCAGGACGTCGCGCATCTCGCGGTTCATGCTGGGATTCATCGCGTTCCGCTTTTCCGGCCGGTTCATAATGACCCATCCGATGCCTTCCCCTACTTCAACGCGGACCGTCTTCCAGCGTGCTTCGTAAGCTGACATGGCTTCTCCTTAAACCTTGGACCTGTTGCCGCATGCCAAGGAATTCTATTCCAGGAGGGTTTCAACTAGAGTGCTTCTGAATCCCGGCGCGGGAATCAGAACCGTTCGGTGGAGCCGCGAACCATCAGCTGTGGCTTCAGAATGACGGTTTCAGGAGGGGGAGGCACCTTGGAATTCAGAATCTGAAGCGCGATCCGCGCCGCTTCCTTTCCAATAAGGCCGCTGCTCTGATCGACACTGGACAGTGGCACCCGCAGATATTCGTCGCGGTACAAATTACCGCACCCGATGAGCGCAACTTCCTCGGGTATTCGCAACCCCCGTTCGAACAGGCAGTGCATCGCACCCATGGCCATGGGGTCGTTAAAACAAAAGACGCCATCCGGGCGGGGCTCAAGCGAGAGCAACTGGTCCATGGCTTTGTACCCGCGCTGGCGAGTCTCGACATCGCCCTTGCCCTCGGCAATGATGTATTCCGGTCTCAGTCCCAGTCCATTCGCTGCCAGGGCTCGCTTGTAGCCCTCAAGTCTCTGCCGGCCAGTGCTGGTCTCCGGTCCGCAAATATGGGCGATGCGTTTACAGTGGATATCAATCAGGTGCTGAGTCGCCAACATACCGGCGCCTTCATCGTCCACGCCAACAAAGTTTGCTGAATGTCCGTGAAAGCTACGGTCAATCAGGATGTAGGGCGTGCCATCTTTTTCGATCTTCCGAAACAGCTCCGCGCTGGTGTGGCAGGAGGCAATGATTAAGGTGTCCAGGCGCCTTTCGAGCAGGTGACGAATCTCCTGCATTTCAAGCTCTGGGTCCTCCTCAGAAGACGAGATGATCAGGTAATAGCCTTGCGGCCGGAGCGTCTCAGAAAGCGCCTTGGCGATTTCGGCAAAGAACGGGTGAAGCAAGCTGGGAACGATAAGGCCAATGAGATACGTCCGTCCGGTCACCAAGCTCCGCGCAGCCAAATTCGGGCGGTAGTCGAGTTCTTTGATTCGCGCCAGTACCCGCTCGCGAGTTTCCTCCGAGATGTCGGAGTGATTGCGAAGGACTTTGGAAACGGTTACAACCGAAACCCCCAAGTCCCGTGCAATGTCCTTCATCCGGACAGTCATAAGAAATTCAGTATATACAGCCGCGGAAATGCCCGAGCGCCCTCGCTTCACCAGCATTTTCGCAGTACTCTGTAGGCTCCAAAGACGTTCGAGGAGAGCTTTTATGGTCCGCGCCGCAGTTCTTCCACCCTCGGATTTCCTCCAGTCACTGCTTGAAACCTATGCCGCGAGCGAGCGCATGAATCAGCTGCTTCTTGACCGGCTGGATCCTCGGGCTTGGACGGCAAAGCCTGGGGGCCGCAGCGGCCGTACCATCGCGGCTATCTTTGCTCACATGTATCAGGCTCGCCGAAAGTGGCTGCGGCTTTCGGCTCCCCATATCCAGCTGCCGGTAGCGCTCGACCGAAGGCGCTGTACGCGGCACCAGGTACAAGCCGCGCTCTCTCGCAGTGCACGCGATTGCATGAAAATGCTAAAGGAGGCGCTCACGCCAGACGGAGCGGTCAAATACTTCCATCGCGACGGTTGGAGCAGTCCTTGGCCAGCCGGCGCGGCAATGTTCGCTTACATGGTCATGCACGATGCCCACCATCGTGGACAGATCTGCATGTTGGCCCGTCAGCTAGGTTTCCCAATCAAATCCAGCCACGAGGTATGGATGTGGGAAAAGCTATGGAAGCAGTGCGGATTTCTTGGACCACGATGAGGTTCGTCCGATGTGATCTCATTGAGCGTTTGCCAAGCTGGAGAATGCCTCAGTAGAATGAATGCAGCAACCGCTTCAGTTGACACTATCCCAGCTTCATAGGCCCGTAGCTCAGTTGGTTAGAGCGCTTCCTTGACACGGAAGAGGTCGATGGTTCGAGTCCATTCGGGCCTACCAATGTTTCCACCGATTGCCGGAAGTGTCTCCTCCGGCCGTTGGTTTCGTGTCTTAACCGGTCGATTCGCCCTTCGAATTCCCAGTGCTACCCTCGTTCGACCGCCTCACACCGCTTCAAGGCGCCCCTGAGAGAGTGGGCAAGCAGGAAACGGTGAGATACCGCAGGTTCGCGGCACATTCAACGATGACCCCGATAACCGGCAATCAGCAACCAACAATTTAAGGCACGCATTTGCGGTTGCAATTGCCTCGGACAAGGTTGCTAACCCCGTAAAAGTCAAACGGGAGCTTTTGATTCGCCTCTTCTGGCAATGATGAGCGATCTCGAGATTTATCAGTTGACCGGACCGTTCGGGTTTGCTCATCATGTCACCAGAAATATCGACGCCAAGTCGGAGCGACAAAAGGGTATGTCAGGAAGCGAAACCAAAATCTTCGACCCTCGCGATTCGTCTACGGATAGCAGAGGTGCTGAACTGCTCGATCCAAGCTTGGCATTGCGGGGGAAGCAATGGTGTCTCTACCTTGCGGGTCAGCAGCATGGTCATGGAGCAACTGACATCTATTCGGCTGCGCTCGCCCCCGGGGCGACTCTCTCTCCTAACGGTTGGCAGGTTACTCGCGATGTTTCGGGGCAGCTGATTCCTGCTGCAGGTCGGAATCTCAGTGCGCCGTGGGACGGCAAGGGCGGGCGGCACTGCCCATCCTATGTTAAGGGATTTGATCCTCACAAAGACGCCTGGGTGGAACGTATTTATTACGCCGGCGCAGCTGAGAATCTCTGGGGACCGTACAAGATCGGCTTTCTCGAATGGGATGGTGGAAAGTGGGTGGATCAGACGCACCCTGTGTTCGTCCCAAGTGAAGACTGGGAACGCGGAAGCGTGTATGAACCTAACCTGATCTACCACGACAACAAATGGAAGATGTGGTACGTCGCGGGATCAAACCACGAAGACTATCTGGTGCAGGGCTACGCCGAGAGTGAGGACGGAAGTACTCATTGGAGCAAACATGTGGTCTTCGCGCCCGCAGAGAGGAAGATCTTTGACTTCTGCGTTCGTCAACGTGGGGTGGAGTTTGACGCCATTTTTGCGCGCGTCTGGGTTGGTGCAGGCACTCCACCGCCCGAAACTGGATTGTGGTGGTGCCATGCCCTGAAGCCATCGGGCGTGTTTTCGGGCTGGAGTGAACCAACCCAAATTATGACGGCTACAGACCGAGGGTGGCACTCGGGCCCATGGAAGCCCTCGTTTCACTTTCGAGAAGAGTGTCACAACCATGCACTTGTCTTTTTTGACGGCGCATATCGCACAAGTGATCCGGGGCCATTCCCTTTTGCGTTCACTCTTGGCTGCCTGGAAATCGATCTTCCCGTTGATTCCAGCAACTAAATGAGTCATAGGACGATTTGAACTAAGCCGCTGCGCGGCGGACGCTGGCGCGTGTCTGAATGGAGGGGAATCGGAGGTTCCAGGCTGGCGAGGCTTGAGGAAGAATCGGTCTTACATTACGATGAGGCCATCTTTAGGCGAAGCGTGCATGGAAAGATCGATCAGCATCCATAACTGCTCTTTTTGCGAAATCCGCTTCTGGCAAGGCTTCCCAGGCAAAAATCGATTGAAATCCCATAGCGAAACCCGCGTCCGCCGCCAACGCTAGCGGCTTAGTCCAAATCCTCCTATCGCAAGTGCCCCCGGTGGCAAACTTTCGCGCATTACCCCACTGCAGAGCACCGGGTCACTTGTCGATAGGACACTAAGATTT
>DATJEL010000042.1:0-7961 GCA_035496675.1 Terriglobales bacterium | reverse complement strand
CTCGCTTTCATGTCGGCATCCATGCGTTGATTCTACAGGCGTTACTCTCAACCCGCCAGCTTTTTCCAGTTCCAAGGCTCACCATTGGCGAATGCAGTCGCCGGACGGCATGAGAGTGTGTCAGGCGATCTGATTTGCCGGGGTTGGTGCAGCCGGACCAACCATCGACAGTCTACTTGGCCGCAATGTCCTGCGTTACAATTGAGCATCGGGTATTGAACTCAGGCGGCCGGCTCCTCCTTGACTTCGAGAAAGCCGCGGAGATGGCGCGCGCGCGTCGGATGCCGCAGTTTGCGCAAGGCCTTGGCCTCAAGTTGCCGGATGCGCTCCCGCGTCACGCCATAGACATTTCCCAATTCCTCCAACGTCCGGCCGTAACCGTCCACCAGGCCAAAGCGCATTTCGAGGATTTTCCGCTCACGCTCGTTAAGCATAGTCAGAACTTCGCCCAACTTCTCTTTGAGCAATGCAGCACTGGTCACTTCAGAAGGGTTCTCGGCGGTCTGGTCTTCGATGAAATCGCCGACGCGCACATCACCGTCATCGCCCACAGAGGAGTCAAGCGAAACGGGTTGTCGCGCCATTCGCAGCAACGCCTCGATACGCGGAACCGGCAATTGAAGCTCGTCCGCAAGCTCCTCCCGTGAAGGTTCGCGGCCCAACTCCTGGGAGAGTCGTTTCTGTGCCCGCCAAAGCCTGGTAATAATCTCGACCATGTGGACCGGGATGCGAATCGTGCGGGACTGATCTGAAATCGACCGCGTCAGCGCCTGCCGAATCCACCATACCGCGTATGTCGAGAACTTGTAGCCGCGCCGATACTCAAATTTCTCCACGCCTTTCATTAATCCGATATTGCCTTCCTGGATTAAATCGAGAAAGGACTGGCCACGATTCGTATATTTTTTGGCGATGGACACCACCAGACGCAAGTTGGCCTCAGCCATGTGGGTTTTAGCGGCGTGCGTTCGCGCGGCCGCGCGTTGCAACAAATCGTACTCCTTAAAGAACTCTTCCTGAGGGCTCCGGACGAACTGCTCAAGCGCCTCGAGCTTGACCTTTTCCTGCCGAAGTGCTTCCGCCTGCTTACCGGATTTGGGTTGTCCTGCCAGTTCCTCCTGTCGGCGCAATCCGGTTTGAAATTTGATGTGAATGTTTCCCGCGACAACGATCATATCCTCGATGGTTTTTGGCTGGTACAAGAACTTCGGAAAAAGTGCCTGAAGTTTTTTGTCGAGTTTCCGAAAGGTGACGAAGAGCTTTTTGCTGTGATGAGAATTGGCGTTTTTCCTCCACCGGTCATAGTGGGTGTCCGCTTCCGCATCCAGCGGTCTGATTCTCGCTACCAGGCGGCGGAGTTTTTTGAGGTGGCCTTCGCGACTGGCGGTTTTGTTCTCCTCGATGATGCGGTCAAAACGTTCCCTCGGAGGTTCCAGTAGAAGCTTTTCAGCCGTCGCGATATGCTCCTTGGCCGCAAATCCGAAACCATAGATCAGCCTTTTCACTTCGAGCTCATCCTCTTCAATCCCTTTGAAAGCCTCGACTTCCTGCTCGCGCGTCAACAATCGGAATTTGCCCATCTGACTCAAGTACATCCGGACCGGATCATCAAGCGCGTCCAACCGGCGTTGCTCTTCCGGCTCCGGTTCATCGACTTCCGTTGTTTCAACTTCGGGGCGAGTACCGATTTGCACCCCGAGATCCTGCAGCCGGCTGTGAAGAGCGTCGAGTTCGTCGGGCGACAAGCCGTCAGGCAAAACGTCATTGATATCGTCGTAGCCCAGACCGCCCTGCTCGCGTGCAAGCTCGAGCAATACTTTAATCGCCTCGGTTAAATCCGCCGGCCGGGATGATTCATTTGCGACTGCTGCCGGCCCTGCGTCGGTGCGGACGCCATTACGCTGTTCCGGCGCCTTGCCATTCGCCATGTTGCCGTTGATAAAAGTTTTCGTAAAAAAGATTCGGGGGAACCGAATGGCACAACCTGCGCGGTTGATTTTGTTAGAAAAGGAGGCGGACAGGGAGCGCGCCAACGATCAAACGAAAAGCCCCGAGAGACAGTCTCGCACCGAATCTCCATGTAGCAAGACATTATCTCAACGGTTGGCTTTATTCCATCGCGGCCAACAATTCATCCACGGAGAGCGTAGCGAACGTCGTGGCGGAGTCGGACATCGCGTAAGGGAGGATGAGTTGCCGGCCATGCAGGAGGCGGTGGTCGGAATCAGTCACGTCCAGGGTCTTTTCAACCCAGAATACAGCTTACACCGGTGTCGCGTTTGGTTAGTAGATTGGCGCGTTCTGCTAGTGACGACCGAGTGGGGGGGGCGTACTGTGCCAGCATGATTGTAATCGAGGTACGAGCTTACCCGGAAAAGCGCGGCCTCGCTCTAATCGAGAATTGAATATGCAAACGAGAAAATTGGGAAACAGTAATTTAGAAGTCTCAGCCATTGGCCTCGGCTGCATGGGAATGAGCTTTGGCTATGGACCGGCTGGGGAGAAGCAGGAGATGATCTCCGTCATCCGTTCGGCGGTTGAACAAGGCGTCACCTTCTTCGACACGGCCGAGGTCTATGGCCCTTTTACGAATGAGGAACTCGTTGGCGAAGCTCTCGCCCCGTTCCGAGACAAAGTCGTGATAGCAACGAAGTTCGGCTTCGACTGCGATTCGAGCAAACAGGGTGGCCTGAACAGTCGGCCTGAGCACATCAGGCAAGTTGTCGAAGCCTCACTCAAAAGACTCAGGGTCCAGACCATTGACTTGCTCTACCAACATCGGGTTGACCCGGACGTGCCCATCGAGGATGTGGCCGGGACGGTCAAAGATCTGATTCACCAGGGCAAGGTGAAGCACTTCGGCCTTTCCGAGGCCGGCGTGCAAACCATCCGCCGCGCGCACGCAGTCCAGCCGGTGACCGCGCTCCAAAGCGAGTACTCGCTCTGGTGGAGAGAGCCCGAAGGCGAAGTGTTGCCAGCCCTCGAGGAACTTGGGATCGGCTTTGTTCCCTTCAGCCCCTTGGGCAAGGGCTTCCTAACGGGAAAAAT
Source organism: Terriglobales bacterium (assembly GCA_035496675.1). GTDB lineage: Bacteria > Acidobacteriota > Terriglobia > Terriglobales > Acidobacteriaceae > Gp1-AA145. Next base: position 4,913 of record DATJEL010000042.1, on the reverse strand, counting down.
CGGCGCAGACACGAAGTTCGACTCCAACGATTTTCGCAACAAGGTCCCTCGCTTTGATCCCGAAAACCGCAAGGCCAATCAGGCCCTGGTTGAGGCGATCGAAAGATTTGCCAAACAAAAGCAAGCCGCCTCCGCCCAGGTCGCATTGGCCTGGGTGCTGGCCCAAAAGCCGTGGATCGTTCCCATCCCGGGCACCACGAAACTGCATCGTCTCCGCGAGAACATTGGAGCAGTCTCTCTCCATCTCAGCCCGGAAGACCTGCGTAAACTCGAAAGCGCTGCATCAAGAATTGCAGTGCAAGGGGCGCGCTACCCCGAACAACTGCAGAAGCTAGTCGGTCGCTGAGCGCCAGCGAATGAAGCACGACCGGGACAATAATTGACAGCCGAGACATGGATTCGAACCCAGGCAATCAGATGAAAAGCACCAACAAAACAATTCGACAAAATAATGGAATCCGTTGGCGTGGATTTGTGAGCTGGCGGGCCGTGGTGGCAGTGGGGATGGGTTTGGCAACTGCGCAGGAATCCCAAAAGAGCACGCCGGCGCAGGGTCCCACACCGGCGACTCCGAAAACGGTTCTCAATCTCTGGCCCGGAACTCCGCCCGGGTCCGAACAATGGAAGCAGGCGGAGACCACCCTTCGCCCTGGCAATATTGTCAACGTGACGACACCGACCTTGACCGTCTACCTGCCGCCCCCACCCAGCGCGTCAGGCACCGCCGTCATCATCGCCCCCGGAGGCGGCTTCATATCGTTGTCAATTGACTCGGAAGGCCATGATGTGGCGAAATGGCTCGTGGCCCGTGGTTTCGCCGCAATCGTTCTGAAGTACCGAACGGTTCAACTCGAAGGCCAGGATGCCGCGCAAATAGGCCAGTCTGCCGGCGCTCGCTTCGGGGCTCAGCTTCGCGACCTTGCCTTGATCGACGAAGACGGCAAGTACGGCATCGCCGACGGCATTCAGGCCGTCAAAGTCGTGCGGGCGCATGCCGCAGAATGGGGCATCTCTCCGGATCGAGTAGTCTTCACCGGATTCTCCGCCGGCGGGATGATCACTGCTTACGCGGCTATACAACCTGATGCGCGCCCGAACTACGCGGCTCCGATTTACGGTGCCCCCATCGCATCCGTGCCGCCGATACCACAAGGATTGCCGCCCTTCTTCATGGCGATGGCGCAAGACGACAATCTCGCCGGCCGTTACATCGTCCGCTTCTACGAGGCACTCAAGGCCGCCGAGTACCGACCGGAATTTCACATTTTCAGCTCGGGAGGTCACGGCTGGGGCATGCGAAAACAGGGCAGGTCGAGCGATCACTGGATCGATGCGTTTTACTACTGGCTCGAAGCGCAAGGACTGACGCGCCCCCCAGGTAAACCATGACCTTTATTACAATCCGCGACCGTGCGCGAAACAGCACGACATCAAATCAATTTCAGCACCAAAACGCAGAACCACCACAAGAATATGTACCGAAATACCGCACTGACTCTCGCCACTGCCGCTTTCGCGCACAATGCTTTATGCGGACAGTTTGACTGGCCGCAATGGCAAGGGCCGGACCGCACGGCCCATTCCAAAGAGACGGGCCTGCTCAAGGAATGGCCAAAGGACGGCCCGCCGCTTGTCTGGAGAACGAACGGGATCGGCAAGGGGATGGGCGGCATCGCCGTTAGCCGCAGCCGCATCTATACTACGGGCGACGATAACGACGCGATGGCCTGGCTTTTTGCTCTCAACGAGTCGGACGCCAAGCTTGTCTGGAAGTCCCAAATCGGGCGCGGCGGTAATCCTGGAAACATCTTCAAGCCTTGGGGACCCCGCTCCACCACAACGATAGATGGCGACCGGCTCTACGTTCTCTCACAGCAGGGCGATCTCGTTTGCTTCACGCTCGAAGGGAAGGAAGTCTGGCGTGTAAACTATGTGAAGGACTTTGCCGGGATTATGCCGGTCTGGGGCTTTTCCGAATCACCACTGGTGGATGGCGACAAGATCATCTGCACGCCCGGCGCCGAAGACGCGACCCTTATGGCGATTGAGAAGGCGACCGGTAAACCGATCTGGAAATGCGCGGTGCCAGAGGGGCCGACTGGTGATCGAGGATTTCTCGGCAGATCGGGAGCGGCGTATGCATCCGTCATAGCGATCGATTTCGAAGGAGAGCGCCAATACGTGCAATTGACAGCAACAACGCTTGTCGGGGTTGCGGCAAAGGACGGCAAATTGCTGTGGCGATATAACAAGGCGTCCACCACGCACCGCATCAATTGCTCGACGCCGATCTACCATGATGGGAAGGTGTTCGCCGCCTCGGCGTACGATGGGGGTGGTGGACTAGTGAAGCTGAACAAAGATGGTAACGGGGGCGTGAATGCTGAAGAAGTCTGGTTCTCCAGAAAAATGCAAAATCATCACGGTGGAGTGATCCTGGTCGATGGTTGTTTGTACGGCGCAAACGGCGGCACTGGCGGTGGGGATTTGGTCTGTCTGGATTTTAAGACCGGGAATGTCTTATGGGACGGGCGCGAGATCCCAGAACGACCTGCATCGAAGGGCTCGACACTGTTCGCGGATGGGCGGCTGTATTACCGAACCGAAAAGGGAACCATGCTCCTTATCGAGCCCAGCCCGAAAGAATACCTGGAGCGTGGGCGATTCGAACAGCCTGACCGCACCAAAGAACCAGCCTGGACACATCCGGTGATTGCGAACGGCAAACTCTACATCCGGGATCAAGAAACGCTCTTCTGTTACGACGTTAAGTCAAAGTAGCGATCGCATGCCGGCGCTGCTAACTTTAGCCCAATCAACCGATGACTGATCGATTACGAATCTCCAGCACTTGGGCACAGCGGTTTGCAGAGCAGAAGATAGCGGTGCCGACATTACTTCGACGCGCGGGATTGCACGCTGGGCTTTTCCAACAGGAAAAAATCTATGTTACGACGAATGAACTCTTCGCGCTTTGGCGGAGCGTGGGCGAGATGAGTTCAGATCCCGGAATCGGCCTAATACTGGGTGCTGAAACACGAATGGCGCGTTCCCACCCGGCTGCGATCGCTGTTATGTGCAGCCGGACATTTGGGGATGCTCTGCTCCGACTCGGCCGCTACAAACAACTCACCTGCCCGGAAGAAATTCGCGTGCAAAGAAAAGCGCAGGAAACCTCGGTCGAATTCTTCTACGTCGAGGCGCAGGAAGCGCAACCCGATGTCCTGGTCGATATGGTTCTGTCCTGGATTCTCAGCGTCGGTCGCCAGGGCACTGATGGCCAGATCACACCGCTCCGAGTGGAGTTCGCCCGACCTGTGAAGCATCGCGAATTGCTTGAGAGCCATTTCGGCTGCCATGTCCGTTTCAACGCCGACCGCAACGCACTGCTGTTTCGCAGCACTGACCTTGACCGGCCCTTCGTGACTCATAACGAAGAATTGGTGACGGTGCTCGGAACGCAGTTGGAATCCGAACTTAAAGCACGGAACACCGGGATGAATGTGGGCGAACACGTAAAGGAGGCACTCCGGCGATCATTGGCCGGGAAGCGTCCGACGCTGCAAGGTGTTGCTCGAGAACTCGGCTTGAGCGAACGCACCCTTCAGCGCCGGTTTACTGAAGCAGGCATCACCTTTCAACAACTCGTGGAAGATACCCGCCGAGAACTTGCCCAGCACTATCTGAAACAAAGCGCCATCGAACTGAATGAAGCAGCCTTCTTGCTGGGCTTTGAAAACGCCAATTCGTTCTTTCGTGCCTTTCACGTATGGGAAGGAACGTCGCCCGGTGAATGGCGGACTCGTCATCGTGCGGCCGCAGTCGAAAGGCTACGTTGAGATCAGTGAGGACTAGAATCGAAAAGCCCCGACAGACAGTCTCCCCCCGAATCTCCATGTAGCAAGACATTATCTCAACGGTTGGCTTTACTCCATCGCGGCCAACAAATCATCCACGGAGAGCGTAGCGAACGTCGTGGCGGAGTCGGACATCGCGTAAGGGAGGATGAGTTGCCGGCCATGCAGGAGGCTGCCGCAGGAATAGACAACGTTCGGCACGTAACCCTCGCGCTCGTTTTCACCAGGCTTGATCAACGGCTCGCGCAGGCGCCCGATGACTTTGGTCGGATCATCCCGGTCGAGCAGAAACGCGCCGATGCAATACTTGCGCATGGCGCCCACACCGTGGCTCAGCACGAGCCAGCCCGCTTCCGTTTCGATCGGCGAACCGCAGTTGCCCATCTGGATGAATTCCCAGGGAAACTTTGGCTCGACCACCAACTGCGTCGCGTGCCAAAAATGCAGATGGTCAGAGAACATCACGTAGATGTTTTCGTAATCCTGCCGGGCAAGCATCGCGTAGCGTCCTTTGATTTTGCGCGGAAAAAGCGCCATGCCTTTGTTCTGCACCGCCGGTCCATTGAGCGTTATGAATTTGAAATGAAGGAAGTCCGGGGTCTCAATGAATTGCGGCAGGATCATTTTGCCGTCGTACGCAGTATAGGTCGCATAGTAAGTTCGTTTGCCGTCCTCCTCTTGAAACATCACGAAGCGAGCGTCCTCAATGCCATTGCTCTGCGAGGGCGTGGCGGGAAAGAGCACACGCTCGGATAATCGGGAATCCGCCGCGAACTGCACTTCGTAATTCGACTGCGCCAGAGCCACTATCTTCCTCGCCTCCGCCGAGACGCCCTGGCTGCGGGTCTGAAACTCGGCGGCGACCCGTTTAACGATTGTCTGCAATTGTTCCAACGTGAACGAGTCTCTCACCTCCTGGAGCACGCGCCGGCTGAAATCTCCCAGCAACCCAAGCTCCTGAAGTTTCAGTTTAAAAAGCGCCTTCTCGTACGACGGATTAGGAATCTGCGCGGGTTCGAGGCAGTAATGCGTGGGAGTGTTGATCGTGATCCGGCC
>DATJEL010000041.1:0-21058 GCA_035496675.1 Terriglobales bacterium | reverse complement strand
CTCGATCCGCTTTTTCGTGGTTTCGGGGATGTAGCGGGAAAGCGGAGCGTTATTGAGAACGATCGAGACGGTTGCCGAGGCAAACCCGCTCTCCTTGGCCACTTCGCGAATTGTGACTGCCGAACGCTGCCGTTTTGTGGTGCTTTCCGGGATATCTCCTCCACTTACAAGCTAAAACAAACCCCTCGGAATATGGAGTTTCATTCTGTATTCCAGCCCTGGACTTCGATGACGGGCTTGGCCGCTCCAAGCTCGCTCAACCGGTATTCCGCCGTCAGATCCCGCTTCTCGCCCGGGAGCAAGGATACGTAATTGTCCTGCCAGAGCACCGGCAAAATCTCCGGACCGGTCGCCCCCTTTTTCAGCTTGACCCGAACGAAGAACGCCAAGTTTTTCGACGGGTTCTCGAGCGTGACATGGGTGAAGCCGCGATCTCCCTTGCGTTCGCTTTGATCGGTAACTTTCAGTTTCACCTTCGGCAACTCTGAGAGCGCGGTGAAGTCCGCATAGGAAAGAGTAGGCGTGTTGAACCAGGTTGATTTCGCCCAATCAAGCGTCTCCGGCTTGGTCGAAAGCCAATAGAAATTGGAGCCGAGGAGTTTCCCGGAGGAGTCGGTGATCTTCAAGGCAACGAAATAGGTGGTTGAGAGATCCCCAATTTCAGGGAGAGAGACCACCTTCACAACCCCGTCCCCCGACACATCCACCGTGCTCTCGTTCGCAAACTTCTCGGTCATGTCTAGATTCAGGACCTTGGTCGAAACCCGCAAACCAGTGGCATCCAGATAGCGGCTATTGACGACATAGATGGAACGGTCGTCGTAGCCATAGAGGGGGTTCAGCGGTTGTAACGCCAGTTTCGCACCAAAGTAGCCCCCGCCTGGACGAAGATAGAAATCGTAGAGGTGCCAAATGAAGGAGGGCCAGGCGTTGTTGAGCATCCACTGAATCACGCCGCCCGAGGTGTATTTGTTTCGGCTGTATGCCTCGAACATGGCGCGAATACCTTCATAGCATTGCACTTGTGACTTGACGGAGTAGTCTTCGAGGGAATTTACAGCACCGTAGCGGGCGTTGAGCGCTTCGGTGAAAACGCGAAGATTTCTGAAGTTCTCCCCGCCGGCGTGAAACCTCCACCAATCGTCCATCGGCCACCAATGCTCTTTGGGGAGCATGGCATGGATGCTTTCGATGGGCGGTACCGCCGGCCCGGGGCTGGTCTCGGTGTTGAATCCGTAACCGCCGCCACAGCCTCCGGGATTACAGGTTTGAGGATGATTGGAGGCGAGCGCGTCGTCCATCCAGTAATTCGGTGCCACGTACTCGTAAGGGCCGGACATCTTCACACCGCTCTGGCCGCTCACCGAGGTAGGCACGGCGGTGGCGGATGAGATCACCGGATTCGGCCAAAGCAGGTCCTTTTCGATTTGCAGGTATGCTTGCTCGACATTCGCCGGGGGAGGATTGTCGCTGCCGTTCAACCAAACGAGCAGGCTCGGATGAGCTCGCAGACGATAGATTTGGTCGCGTAGAGATGCCTTCGCGATGGGCAGTTGTTCCTCACTCCAATCCTTCCAGTGTTCCCAAGCATCGCAGCAGCACCAGCCGGCCATAACCAGGATTCCCTGCTGGTCGGCGAGGTTAAAAAAATCTTGGGTTTCAAGCTTGCCTTCCAGGCGGAGGGTGTTGAGTCCCATGTCGCGGACGTATGCAAATTCATCGCGCAGGCGCTCGGGATCCTGTCGCAGCATCATGTCCGGCGTCCAGCCGCCGCCCCGAATCAGAATTCTCTTTCCATTCACCGAGAACACCCGCTTGCCTGCGGAGTTCAGCTCGGAAGTGACCTCGCGAATGCCAAAGCTGGTTTCCGCAGCATCGGACGTGTGGCCGTTGATCTCGAAATGCAAGTTGAGTTTGTTCAGTTGCGGGCTCCCCATCTGCCAGGGCCACCACAACTGGGGATGATCGAGGTTGAGCTCGGCAACTTGCGCCGGGTCAAATACGACATCCTTCTGTTCGCCCGCTTTGAGCTCGACCTCTTGGGAGAACTCGCGATCGCCGATCTTGCCTTTGAGCTGGCCAGTAACATCCTGCTGCGAAGCGTTTTTCAACAATGCCGTGACCGTCAGATGTGCCTTCTCGTCGGAATCGAGCTTCGTCATCACAGCCGGATAGCGAATGGCTACGGGTCCACTGGTCCGGATCTCCACATCGCGAAACAAGCCCATGTTCTTGTCGGGTGGCGCTGGATTCCAATCGACGAAGGTGATGGCCAGGTCCTTCTCGGTGGGAGAAAAAACCTCGACGGCGAGCACGTTTTCGGCGCCGGGGCGGGCCGCCGCCGTGATATCGAATTCATAAGTGCGCCAGGCTCCGGCTACATCGTCATAGGTACCGAGCTGTTTCCCGTTCAAAAAGATGTTGGCGCGATAGTTAATTCCTCCGAAGTACAGCCAGATGGTCTTGGCTTTGTAGGTCGCCGGCAGCACAAAGGACTTGCGGAACCACCAGGGCGCCATAAATGGGCTGTCCTGGCGCATGGGGAAGTTCGAAAAATTATCGCCAATCGGGTAGCTCACCCCGGGTAGCTGGCGCAAATTCATCCCAAAATCTGGATCGGGGAAATGCTTGAGTTTTACGAGCGCTGAGACCACGGTCGTGGGCACGCTCACCGGATACCAGGAAGTGTCCGCAAATCCCGGACTCGACAGAGTCGAGCCAGCTTGTTCTACTTTCCACAAAGACTGCATGCGCCAGCCGTCGCGGAGCTTGAGAGGAGCGCCCAAGTCTGCTTGCGGCTCAGCCGCACGGACTGAACCTGCAAGAAACACGGCTAACAGACAGAGCGCATAGAGATTTCGGAGTTGATTGCTGAAGGCGGTCATGGACATTCGACGTAGCACCGTGGCGAACTAATGTGTATCATGGTTTATTAACACGTTTCAATAGCCTATTTCTTCGGTTTCGCGAAAGTTGTAATCCAAAAGACCTGGGTCGCGCCGGAATTTCCGCATTCTCGTTGCACCTGGCTTAGCATATGTGCTATATAGCATTTAGAAAAGCCACAAACTGAATCCCTCTAGGTGCTGTCGGTCTTGCCAAAGGGTTGTCGGAGGGCCGAGCTAGCCCGCGAGCCGAAAAACGCACGGCTATATAGCGCGTGGATCACGCCAAAGGAAGGTTTCTTGAATCCGACCACTGCATTTCCTCACTTCATGCTGCGAGAGATCTTCGAGCAGCCGCAAGCCATCGAGAAGACCCTGGCACCCCGGGTTTCCCTTGCCCAATCGGCAATCAACATCGCCGAGGAGGTGAAGATTTCCGAGGCTGAACTTCGCCAAGTCACCAGGATCAACATCGTTGCTTCGGGAACCAGCCGGCATGCGGGCATGGTGGGGCAATTTATGATGCAGGAGCTTGCCGGCATTCCCGTCGAAGTGGATTATGCAAGTGAATTCGAATACCGTAACCCAGCCATTGGCGCACACGAAGTCACGATCGTGATCACGCAGTCGGGCGAAACATCCGACACCATGGCCGCGCAACGCATTGCCAAACAAAAGGGTTCGCGCACCATCGCCATTTCGAATGTAGAAGGATCAACCATTGCTCGCGAGGCTGACGGAGTGCTCTACACCTACGCCGGCCGTGAGGTTTCTATCGCCTCTACCAAGGCATTTACAGCGCAGATGGCCGTCTTGTTTCTGTTGTCCGGGTATTTGGGACAAACCCGTGGTCAGCTTTCGAAATCAATCGCCGAACACTGGATTGAAGAGCTGCTTCTACTTCCGAAAAAAGCGGAGACAGTGCTTGAGTCGGCGGCAAAGTGCAAAGAACTGGCCGAGCGCTTTCAGCACTCAGAGGATTTTCTATTCGTGGGGCGAGCAATCCACTATCCCATCGCCATGGATGGAGCTCTCAAGCTCAAAGAAGTCTCTTACGTCCACGCGGAGGGATATCCCACTGGGGAAACCAAGCACGGGCCTATCGCACTGATTGACGAAAATCTTCCGGTTGTGATGATCGCGACCCATGATCCGAATGACTCAGGGTCAGTTCTGCGCTATGAGAAGAACCTCTCCACGCTGCGCGACTATAAGAAGCAGCATGGACGAGTGATTGCACTGGCTTCCCAAGGCGACCATCAGATCGAGGACTTGGCGGACCATACCATCTTCATCCCCCAGGCACCGGAACTGCTGTTGCCAATGTTGGAGATCATTCCCCTGCAGCTATTTGCTTACTACATCGCTGTGATTCGAGGCCTCGACGTGGACAAACCGCGGAACCTGGTGAAGAGCGTGATCGAGGACTAACGCGGACAAGAGCCTATGACTGGACCCAGCGCGCACCGGGTTCACTGGAGACAACCCGATCGGGTGGCAAGTTGAGGATTTAGACTTGAACCCGCGCCGCTGTGTTCTCGGCGCGAGATTCCTTCCCCGAGAAAGTTTCCCATCCCCGCCGCGACAGATCCCAGAAAATCAGGTAGCCGGAAATCGCCGCCAACACCAGAAGCACCAATCCCCAGAACCACTGCCCAAAGATGAACTTGCCGATGCCGAAAAGGCAGCCATAAACCAGGATGATTCCCATGACCCAACTGAACGCGTTGCTCGCGAGATCGCGCACTTCAGGCAATTCGGGCACGAGTTTGGCAATTCGCTGCCATCCATATACCGTGGGATGCACCCGCCGATAGAAATCAGCCAGGGTTGCATCTGACTCTGGAGGCGTTAGGAAGGTAATCGCCACCCACACCAGGGTGGCGACCCCGCCGGTAATCAAACTGCTCTTTGCGTAAACGACGGCGTCATTCCCGCTAAAGTGAACCTGATGCAATGCCACGGTCACGGCGGCGGCGGCAATCATGGCCGAGATCTCACTCCAAGCATTGATCCGTGACCAGTACCACCGCAGGATATAGACCGCCCCCGTGCCGAATCCGATTTCAAGAACCACGTTCCATCCGGCACCAATCGACGTGAGCTGAGAGGCGGTATAGCCGCTCGCCAGCACCAGCAGGACGGTAATCCAGCGGCTCACGAGAACGTAGTGGCGTTCGGTCGAGTTGCGAACCATGAAACGCTTATAGAGATCATTCACCAGGTAGGAGCACCCCCAGTTGAGCTGGGTACCCACGGTTGACATGAATGCCGCAAGGAAGGCTGCAACCATCAGCCCCCGCAACGCGGGAGGCAGGTAGTCACGCAAGACCATTACGTAACCCTGCTCGGGGTTTTGCGCGAATGCAGCGCTTGGATGAATTCCACCGTTCGGCGAGTAGACGACCATCGCGACCAGGGCGGTAACGATCCACGGCCAGGGACGCAACGCGTAGTGCGCAATGTTGAACCACAAGGTTGCACCGAGAGAATTTTTTTCATCCTTGGCGCTGAACATGCGCTGGGCGACGTAGCCGCCACCGCCCGGTTCTGCTCCGGGATACCACGCCAGCCACCACTGCATGCCGAGGTACACGATGAAGGTGAGCACCGGAAGCGTCCAGAGCGCATTGCTGGTCAGGCCAAGATGAAAATTGGGCAAAAACGCAGTTGGGTCGGAGGTTACGGCCCCCGAGTTCCGGGCGCTGCTTTCGATGAACTGCAAATGGGCCTGAAGTGAGCTCATCCCGCCAATCTTCGCGACCGCCACCCAGGCGAGCACGATGATCATGGCCATCTTGAGAGCAAACTGGAATAAGTCGGTGACCAGCACCCCCCAAAGTCCGCCGATAAACGTATACAGCCCCGTGAACGGGATGAGGAGGAAAATGCAAATGGCCAGCGCCGTATTTTGGGGGTCTCCGAGCACGTGCTGATAGGTATGACCGAAAAGCTCGAGTTGCACGATCCGGCCCTGTGCGATCACCGGCCCGAGCAGCACCGCGATGATGCTCACCATGGCTTTTGTGACCCACCCGAGGATCAGACAATTCATGAAGAGGCCAAGGTAAACGGCTTTGAACCCGCGGAGAAATGCCGCAGGCTTGCCCCCGTAGCGGATTTCGACGAATTGCACGTCGGTAAGAATCTCGGCCCGACGCCAGTAGCGGGCAAAAAAGAAAACCGTCATCATCCCGCCGACACAGAACGCCCACCAGATCCAGTTACCGGCAATTCCCTGCTTAGCCACGACCCCACAGACAAAAAGAGGGGTATCGGCGGCAAACGTGGTTGCAACCATCGAAGTGCCGGCGAGCCACCAGGAGACATCCCGTCCGGAGACGAAGAATTCCTCGGTATTGCCGCTGGCGCGACGACGGTAGTAAACGCCGATCAGAAGGTTAACGAGCAGGTAGCCGATGATTACGGCCCAATCAATGGACGTTAAGGGCATCAGTCCTCCGCATGAACGCGGGCAGATTCTCTTGCGAAAAGCTTCTAGCGGAAGCGGCGAATGAAGAGCGAGTGCCGCTCGGCGCGGTAGAAGCCGACAACATAAATCACAGGCTTGGCATTGGACGAATAAATCACCTGCCGGATTCTCATCACCGGCGCGCCCCGAGGAACATGGAGAGATTGCGCGACCCGTGGATCAGCAGCCGTGGCATCAACCTCCTCGTCAGCATACGTCAGTCGAACGTCGTAATCGTGTTCCAGGGTAGTGAACAACGAACCGCGACCGAGGGGTTGGCGCACCAGTCCCGGAAAACGATCAGCCGGAAGATAGCAGGTCTCCAAAGCAAAAGGTTCTTCTGAAGCATGCCGCACGCGCTCGACTTTGATGATCTTACTGGTCGACGGGATCACCAGGCGTGCCGCGATCTCCTCTTCCCCATCGATGACCTTGGAGGTGATGAGCTTAGAGACCGCCGCCATTCCGCGGCTGGCCATTTGCTCCGTGTAGCTCATGAGCTTGTTGAAATGGATGCGCGGAGGAGCGACGAAGGTCCCGGCTCCTCGCCGACGCTCTACCATTCCTTCATGCTCCAGCCCGGCAAGGGCATGGCGGGCCGTCATCAGACTGACGCGATGAAGTTTCGCCAGCTCCCGCTCCGAGGCAACCGCATCACCCGGCTTGAGTTCGCCCGCTTCGATTTGCTGGCGAACCGCGCTCTGAATGCGCTGATAGGCCGGCGTTCCTTTATGGCCGTTCGTTCCCATGCTCCGTTCGTCCTTGGTGGCTTCGCTATAGACCATAACAATACAGAGAAATCCGTTTTTCAGGCGCTTCTGACCCGAAACCCGGCAGCCGGCAAAGCCTGCTATATAGCTAGCCCGGGCTTTCAGTCATCTACAGGCTGCCTGCCCGAATCCAATTCCACTTCGACCTGTTATATAGCAGTAACCTACTTTACTCGCAAAATCGTTTGGCAGGGGATGTAAGTGCAATGCCCTTATGAGCTCACATACGCAACAACATTGACCAACGTGCAACCCATGTCCAAGAGAGGAAACGCTTTCTCCCGCCAGCGGCCTTCATCTTATAGAGCAGTCCCTCGCCTGCCGGGCAAATTATTTTGCGGCGAATGCAGTTTTTGCTTGACCAACATCATTCACCTGCTATATAGCATTCCCATCCGTTGCTTGTAAAGACAAAAAACAAGTTCTCCCGGAGGTTTTCAGATGAGCAGACGTACCTTGCTCGTGCTGGCTATTTTCTTTTGCCTGCTGACCGCTTTTTCTGGCCTGGCATTAGGCCAGGACGTGACCGCGTCCATTGTGGGGACCGTCACTGACCCGAGTGGCGCACCGATCAAAGGCGCCGATATTGCCGCCACCGATAGAGACCGCGGTGCTGTTTGGACCGCAAAGACCGATGACACCGGCGCATACAGCCTGTTGCGCCTGCCCACAGGAAACTACACCGTCAAGGTGACTGCGGCTGGGTTCCAGACCGCAAACCACGCGCCGTTTACTCTCGTTCTCAATCAGGCCGCCAAAATCGACGTGCAGATGAAAGTCGGCCAGGTTAACGAAACCGTAGAGGTGGCAGGCGGAACTCCAATTCTGCAAACGGAGAGCCCAGAAGTCAGCACCATCTTGAGCCCTGAGGCCGTCACATCTGTACCTCTCGCCGGGCGCAACTACCTGCAATTGGGCCTGCTTGCCCCCGGAACCACGACCAATAATCCCTCGGCGATCAATGAGCCTCACAACCTTGACGGCAACGGCCGGCCGTTTATCAACGGAAACCGTGAACAGGCGAATCAGTATTTCCTCGATGGCATTCTCAACAGCGAGGACAAGAACAATGAGACCTCGTTCATGCCCAACGTTGACGCCATCGGCGATTTCAACATCATCACGCAAAACGCCTCCGCAGAATTCGGGGACTACGAGGGCGGAATCGTCAGCGTTTCAACCAAAGGCGGGACCAATCGATTTCATGGATCGGTTTACGAGTTTTTCCGTAACGACAAGCTCGATGCCAACCTTCCATCAAACGGCTGGTCTCAAGGTGTCGCTGCAGACATGAACACTCCTGGGCACGTAATTCCCGGTCACGCGGCTGATGGAACCATTCTCAAACCGGAGTTTCGTTACAACCAGTTTGGAGTAACCCTTGGCGGACCGATCATCAAGGACAAGCTCTTCTTCTTCGTTGATTATCAAGGGCTCAGGGACTTGAACGCTGGCGCCACAGGTGCTCAATTGCTCACCCAGCGCATGCGGAGCGGTGATTTTGGGCAGATATGCGCCAGTGGATTCAATGGCAGTGGGATTTGCCAAGATGCTGGCACCGACTCGCTAGGAAACGGGATTGCTCTTAATCAACTCGTAGTTCCAAATTCTGGCGGGCCCGTAGCTGCGAATTGCGCGGCCACCGCCACCATGTACTATTTAAACCCTGCCCAACGGCCCGCGTGCGGTGGGACCAACCCAACGCCAATAGCAAGCAACGTGATGGCGAACGCTGGGTTCACAATTGGGACGGTCGCAAACAACCTCTTCACTCAATACGGAAAATACTATCCCCTCCCGCAAGTAGATAGCGTTGCTGCAGGAAACAACTACTTCTATAACAGCGGAACCGCTTTGAACAATGATCAGGGCGATGTCAGGATTGACTACAACAGGTCCGACAAGGACCGGTTCTTTCTGAGGTATTCGCAGGGGCATCTTCGCAATCCTGCCTTCAGTGGATGCCTCTTCTGTGCGGCGGGATCGGCGCTCGGAGCTGACCAGCCTATGAAAAACGCCGTCGTCAACTGGACGCACACCTTCAGCGGCACGCTGCTTAATGAAGCACGGCTTGGATTCAACGCCGTCCAGTTCAATCAGAACGTCACCCAGACTGCGTTCCTGGGCGACGTTGGCCAGACCCTGGGAATAAACAATGGGAATTTTGAATCCCCGGGTTTGCTCAATATCAACATTCCTGCCTTCGTTTCTCCCACTGGTGTCGGCGCGCCAAGTGCTGACCTGGGCAACAGCAACTTGTTCCAGATCTTCCACACCACACAGGGACAGTTCAACGACAATCTCTCGATCATCCGCGGCCGGCACTCGCTTAAAACCGGATTTCAATTTATCCGGCAACGCCAGGACTTTGACTATGCCGGAAACAACGGAGGTCTTGGAAACATTCCGGTTAGCACTGCGAGCGGAGCCGGGCTCTCAGACTTCTGGCTCGGCCTAGCCGCAACTGGCGGTGTTCGCGACACCTATCTCCAGCCAGCACTATTCAAGCACCGAGGAAACATCTACGCCGGTTACATACAAGACGACTGGCGCGCAACTAGCACGCTGACGCTAAACCTTGGACTGCGATTTGAGGACCACACGCCGTTATCCGAGGTCGAGAATCGGATGGTCAACTTCGGCCTCTATACCGGAACCATCTATACACCCGACGGACGAGATGGAACCCAAAAGTTCAGCAATGCCGGTCTGTCCAACAATTACCTTGGCAAAGGGGACTGGGAGCCCAGATTTGGGTTTGCGTGGTCGCCTGCAGCTCTGGGACGCAAAACAGTGATTCGTGGCGGATATGCAATCTCCGCATTCATGGAGGGTGGTGGAACCAACGAACAGCTCACCATGAACCCGCCGCTTGGAATTTTCGCTATGGGTAATGCCGGGGGGACCATCGCCGCCGGATACGGAACTCCCACCAACTGTTCGACGATCAACCTGGCGTGCTTTGCCGGGACGACGAGCAACCCGGCGCCGACCCGCATCAGGGTGACCGACCAGAACTTTAAGCCCGCCCAAAGTCAACAATGGAACCTGACGTTGCAGCACCAGTTCGGCAACACGTTGACCGCGCAGATCGGATACGTCGGTCAGCACGGTACGCACCTATTGAACTTTGAGGACCTGGGACAACGAGTCGGACTGAATGCCGCGGGACAAATCGCAAAACCTGGTCAAGCCATCGTTAGCCAGAGAGCAGGGCCGTACCTCGGTGGCGGCAACATACCTTGCGACACCACATCGGTTCCGGCCACGTGCGGCACGGTCGGTTCGCTCTATCAACTTGAACAGGGCACGGTTTACTCACCAGCTACCGCTACTGCTCCCGCTACCTACGTCAGCGGCGGTGCTCTCCTCGGCGCCAACATGTCCAACTCCAGCCAGAGCTACAACGCCCTGCAAGCTGTTTTGCAGAAACGGATGGGTGGCGGACTGGAAGCACAAGTCGCATACACATACTCTAAGTGCCTGAGCAACTCCCCGGGCTATTTCGGCACGGGCTGGGGTAGTACAGGTGCAACCAGTTCCGGCGGTCAGCCTGGTCCTCAGAACATCTACGACCCGCGGTCAGATTGGGGTCCGTGCTTCTTCAACCAGACACATGTCCTTTCAAGCTACGCGGATTATCAGCTGCCGGTCGGCAAAGGCAAGCAGTACGGCAAGGACATGAATCCCGCCCTCAATGCCATTCTCGGAAACTGGGAGATTGGTGCAATCGTTTCCACTCACTCCGGGAATTCGCTTACCCTAAACGCCTTCGGCGGATGGGGCTCCTTCGCGGGTGACGTTTCCGGCACCAACGGAATTGGTCCGGCGACGCTTTCAGAACGCCCAGATTGTGCGGGTCCGGTTCACATTGCAAATAAGAAGATTCCCGGGACCGCGACTTCGCCTGCCGGGTATCAATGGATTGACCCAACCGGCATCTCGAACCCAACCGTCAATGCTCTCGGGCAAGGGCATTTTGGAACCTGTTCCGTGGGGAACGTGAGCGGGCCGAAGTTCTTCGATGCTGATCTCAGCTTGCACAAGAACTTCCAGATAGCTGAGGGCAAGAGCCTGCAATTCCGCTTTGAGGCCCTGAATGCCTTCAACAATGCGGTTTGGACGTTCTCGGGAGGTCCGGCAGACGGCTCATTTGATCCGGGTAGTCCGATCTTTGGTCAGATCACCGGTTCCCAGAGCGCAAGAAGTGTGCAATTGGGTCTGAAGTTCATTTATTAACAAAGCAAACCTTCGGGCCAGGCAGGCGCTCCCGCGCCTGCCTGTTTTTCTTGCACCACTGTCCTGTCGTCTGTTGTTTGTGACTCAGAACAGGAATATATTCGTGAGGCCGAGGGCTCATGCAAACGACATGGCATTGGGCGGAGCGAGCCAGCAATAACGCAGACCTGACTCCCATACGCCGGCTTGCCGGTCCTTTGTCCTGTATCACCGCGGTTCTTGTCCTCAGTTGTGCTGCTGTTGCGCAGGGCTCTGCGTCTGGCGCTGGACATCCAGCCAATCCCACACCACCTCCGCCGCGGCCCGCAGATGCTAATTTTGACCAGCGGCGTGTCGAACTTCAAAGCAGCGGACCAAACGCCACTTTTCCAGCCGGCCAGCGAGATTCATGCCTGCTTCCGCCACTCAGCGCCATCCCGTTACCTAGTGTCGGCGTTGCAGATCTAAAGGTGAACGCTAAAGCGAAAAAGGATTACTTGTCAGCTTGTAATTCGCTTAAGGACCGCAAGTACGACAACGCCGAAGAAAGCCTGCGGAGAGCCGTTGACGCTGATCCAAGATATGTTCTTGCTTGGGTCACATTGGGTCAGTTACTTGCCGGACACGACAAGCTGGAAGCCGCGCGCGAAGCCTGCGAACGAGCGCGGTCAGCTGACCCCAGGTATCTGCCTTCCTACTTATGCGTGGCTGACGTTGCGGCTCGCTCTGAGCATTGGGAGGAAGTGCTGGAGTCTAGCCAACGAGCCCTGGAACTCGACCCTGCGCGCGATCCGGTGGCATATGACTACCAGGCTGCTGCGCTTTTAAACCTGCATCGCTTGCCTGACGCGGAAAAGAGCGCAATGAAAGCGATCGAGATCGACCACAACCACATTGATCCGCGCGTTCACTTTCTACTGGCGCAAATTTACGATGCCGAAGGCGAGCTTACGCGGGAGGAGTCGGAACTGAAAGAATTCTTGAAATTTGCTGGCCCAAGCGACGCCGCCATGGTCAACCAGTATTTATCAGAACTGAAATCCCGGGAGAAATAGCCCAACCAGCGTCCGCAAACAATGATCCAGCGCATTTTCCCCAGCGTCCGTTTCTTACTTTTCCTCCCTCTGCTGGTTTCGACCTTTGCTCAGACCCAAACGGCTGAACCCAGTGCAATCTCTCTACCGACTGCGGTCCGAGTTCAAGGCTCTGGTTGGTGGCCAACTAAGGGTAGCGCGTCACGCGATGAATTTGCCGGCTCATCGTCCTGTGCGCTTTGCCATTTTGCCAAAGCTTCCAGTTTCAAAAACGCAGCCATGAGTCATGCCTCGGTTCCTCCATCTCAGGTTCGGGCGTTGCGTGAGCACAATCATTTGCTTTTTTCCATTGGCGATTACAGCTACCAGTTATTGACCGGAGGGGACAGAAGCACGTTGAACGTAAGCGAAGGCCCGCAATCAATTTCCGCCGACCTGAAGTGGGCATTTGGTAGCGGTCACATGGGGCAGACCTATATTTATCAAAAAGATGGGCAGTTCTATGAGAGTCACCTGAGTTTCTTTGTAAAACCGCAGGCGCTCGCTGTCACTCCCGGACAGGACCGAAGCGCTCCGAAGACCTTGGACGAGGCTCTGGGCCGACTTCAGGAGCCCTCCGAGATCAAACGCTGCTTTGACTGCCATACGACCGCTTCTACTACCAGCGACCAGTTCGATCCGGAGCATGCCTTCTGGGGGGTTACCTGTGAAGCGTGCCATGGGCCGGGCGCAAAGCATATTTCCGCCATGACGTCGGGTAACGCCAATGGGAAACAGCTGATCTTCAATCCGGGCAAACTCGATCCCGTGAGTTCAGTTGATTTTTGCGGCGCTTGCCATCGCACCTGGCAGGACGTTGTGGGAAACGGCTTGATTGGCGCGGGGATGCTGAACGTGCGTTTTGCGCCGTATCGTTTAGAAAACAGCCGCTGCTGGACCCAGCAGGACGCGCGCATCACCTGCACGGCGTGCCACGATCCGCATCAACCGTTGTTGCAAGAGGATGCATCGTACGATTCGCGGTGCTTCGCCTGTCATCGGCAGCGCGCTCAAGCGAAATCAGCAAAACTGCCAGGCCAGGCTTGCCCAGTTGCGATAAAAGACTGCGTGAGCTGCCATATGCCCAAATATCAGCCACCTACATTACACTCTTCCTTTACGGACCACTGGATACGAATTGTGAAGCCTGGCGCGCCCTATCCTGACTGACTGAGCAGGGAGTCTAGCGTGCCGCATCAGGCTTCGAGACCTGGCCTGCCACCGGTGTTTGAGAAGCTGGTGCGGCAACCGGTGCATGCCGAAACTGCTGCAACACTAGATCATCCTTGCCTTCTTCGACCTGGTAAAACTTGTCGGCCTCGACGTTGCTGAACGTCTGCTTCGATCCGCTTGGCCATGAGACTTCGACGGATTCGATTTTTGTGGCTTGCCCGAGGCCAAAATTCGCGCGCAGGTCACTTTGCGAGAGGTAGCTGCCACCACCGTAAATTTCGCGGATCTGGGAGATACCGCCCGCGCGAATACGGATGCGGGCCCCCATAGCATCTCGATTGCTTTTTGTTCCAACCAACTTGAAGTTAACAAAGTGGTTGCCGCTGCCTCCGCCATTGTGGAGCAGCAGCGGGGGATCCCCATTGTTGCCCACAACCAGGTCTACAAAGCCGTCGTTGTCGAAGTCGGCGAAGGCGACCCCTCGCCCAACATAAGGTGTCTGAAAGCCGTCTCCTGAGGTCGATCCTACCTCGACGAATCTTCCCTTCCCGTCGTTGTGGAAGAGCGAATTGATCTGCTTGTACGCCGTCTTTTGGGCGGACTGCTCGACCTCGGGATAGACGTGGCCGTTTGCAATAAAGAGGTCGAGCCGGCCGTCGTTGTCATAATCGAAGAAACCGCCGCCGAAGCTCAACACGTTCTGCGTCGCGAGGGTAATGCCCAACTGGTCGCTGACTTCGGTAAACGTACCTCGGCCGTCGTTGTGCCAAATGTGATCGGAGGCCTTCTGGAAATCTGAAATATAAAGGTCGAGTTTCCCATCATTGTCATAGTCCCCGAGAGACATGCACATCGCCGCCATGGTCTTACCTCTCCCGGTCAGAGCCATGCCTGCTAAAAGTCCGATCTCTGTAAAGGTGCCGTTATGCTCGTTGTGATACAGATAAGCGTTCACGCCGTCGTTGGCGACAAAGATATCGGGCCAGCCATCGTCATCGTAATCAACAGCAGCCACTGAGAGGTTTTTTCCATCGGGTTGATAGATTCCGGCCTTGTCGGTGACATCGGTAAACGTACCGTCACCATTGTTGTGGTAGAGAATCGCCGGACTCCCCTTGTAAACGCTCGGCGGGCAGTTGGTTCGAATGTCTACAAAGTCGCAATAGCGGGGACTGTCGGCATCAAACGTCACATAGCCGCCTACGTAAAGATCAACCTTGCCGTCACGGTCATAGTCAAAGAACGTCGCGCCTCCATGGAACTGCGTTCCTGACAGAACGCCCGCGACTCCCGCTTTCTCCGTGACATCGGTAAAGTTGCCATTGCCATTGTTGCGGTAAAGAACATTCTTGCCGAACTGGCTGATATAGAGGTCGGGGAAGCCGTCGTTGTCATAATCCCCCCAAACGCAGCCTAGGCCATATCCAGTCCCGGGGACACCTGCCCTTTCGGTCACATCGGTAAACGTCCCGTCTCCGTTGTTGCGATAAAGCGCGTTGCGAGTAGAAACACCACGACCGTAAAGATCTCGTCCGTTCACGAAATAGATGTCGGGCCAGCCATCGCCGTCGAAGTCCGCCACACAGAGGCCGGGGCCGAACACTTCGCGAATGATGGCGATTCCCTTGTTCCCCGGATAGTGGACGAAACTGATGCCCGCTTTTGCCGTCACATTCGTGAATTGAACGCCAGGCGAGGAGGACTGTGCACCCAGAGGCAAGAAGCCGGCCACAACCGCCAACGTGACTAGCGCGAAGCGCAAACCGTCTCCTAACTGGAACTGAAACGAAAGGTGCATCCGAGGTTTTAGATGCTCTGGTTGCTTGTATTATGCCGGAGAAAAGGGCTCGCGAGAATGGCGTTTTTGTTGTTGCTTTGGCGCAATTTTGATCATAAACCAACCTCCCTGCGCTTTATAATTGCGTGATGCCGAGGCCTGTCTTGCGTTTTATTTTTTTGTGCGCCGTCTTTTCTTTCCCCAGTTTTTCGCAGACCAAGAGTCCGGTTCCCGTGTCATTAGAAAAAGCCGCCGTAATGGCTGAACAGGGTAACTGTGCGCAAGCACTGCCATTGCTGAAAAACGGCATCCGAAAGACATCGGACAAAGACCTTCAAAAGCGGGGGGCATTGGACGGTCTGCACTGCGCCATGACGCACAATGCGCCGTATGAGTCGCTTACCTTTCTGGAGGTATTGAGTCACGAGTTTGCTAGGGATCCAGAAGCGCTTTATGCATCCACCCACGCATACTCTGATTTATCGCTGATGACGTCAGAGCAATTGGCCCGCGAAGCTCCATTCTCCTATCAGGTGCATCTGTTGAACGCTGAGGCTCTCGAAACTCAGGGAAAGTGGGACGAGGCCGCTGCCGAATATAAGAAAATCCTGGACCTGAATCCGCTTTTGCCGGGCGTGCACGCCCGACTGGGACGCGCCTTGCTTGCCCGGCCGCAACCTTCTCCGGAAATCGTTGCCCAAGCAAAAAAAAGCTTTGAAGACGAATTGGAAATCGACCCCAAGAATGCAAGTGCGGAATACGTGCTCGGGGAACTGGCGCGCCAAGACAATGATTTTCCCGCTGCCATTCGGCATTACACGAGAGCGACCAACCTAGACCGGGGATTTGCGGAAGCATATCTCGGCCTCGGCATGTCTCTTGTTTCCGCCAAGCGCTTTTCGGAAGCCATCCCACCGCTCGAGACTTACGAAAAGCTTGCTCCAGATAGCCCCACGGGCCACTATCAGCTGGCATTGGCCTACTCAGGGATGGGAAGGCGAGATGACGCCAATCGTGAAGCGGCCCTCCAGCGGGAAACGGCTGCCAATCTGGAGAAAGTGCGCCGGAGAGTGGCAGAAGGACTCCTTCAGAAACAGGGCAATCAAGAGGGAGAGAGCAATTCGGAACCCAAGTAGTCGCGCCTTTGCTTTCGGGACAATCCCCGGACATCCATAGCTTCCTGCATGCAATCATCTAAAATTCATCGTCGCGAATTCGTGCGCCTGCTTACCGGGGCAGCGGCGGCCGCAATTTCACCCGTCAAAAACGCGCGAAGTGATTCTGCCTCGAATTCATTTTCCGAAGTCCTCCCTTCCGCTAGCGGTATCAGTTGGAAACACGTTGCCGGAATGTCAGCGGAAAAATATCTGCCTGAATCCACAGGCGCGGGCTGTGCTTTTCTTGACTATGACAACGACGGGTGGATGGACATCTACCTCGTCAATAGCGGCTCGTGCGATTTTTACACTCCTCCTAACCCGCTGCGGAACGCGCTCTATCGGAATAACCGGGATGGAACTTTTACCGATGTGACCGAAAAGGCGGGTGTACCTGGAGCCGGGTACGGAATGGGGGTTGCGGTTGGCGACTACAACTCTGATGGCTTTCCCGATATGTACGTCACGCAGTATGGCCGAAGCATTCTCTATCGCAATAATGGCGATGGCACATTCACAGACGTAACCGAGCAAGCGGGCGTAGCGGCCGTCGGGTGGGCTTCGAGCGCAGTGTGGTTCGACTACGACAACGACGGAAAGCTCGATCTTTTCGTCTGCCGATTCGTGGATTTCAGCAAATCCAAGCATCATCGCTGCAATGCTCCGAATCTGCCTGGAATCGCCGGGCAGGCCGAGTACTGCTATCCACGAATCTTTGCTCCTATGCCGAGTTGGCTTTTTCACAATAATGGCGATGGCACTTTTACCGACCTGAGCCAAAAAGTGGGGATCGCGGACAACCCCGGTAAGGCGTGGGGTGTGGTGGCGACCGATATTAATAATGATGGGTGGATGGATCTCTTTGTCGCTAATGACACAGAGGCCAACTTCCTCTTCAAGAACAACAAAGGGCAGCGTTTCGAGGAAATCGGCTTCACCGCGGGTGTCGCCTACGGCGAGGCGGGCAAAGCCCGCTCCGGCATGGGCGTCGATTCCGCGGACGTTGATCAAGACGGATGGATGGATCTGTTCCTCACCGACCTAAACCATGAGTTCTATGCCCTGTACCGGAACCGCGGCGATGAGACCTTCGACGACAAAGGCCCATCCTCTGGAATTGCCGAAGCCACAAAACTCATGAGCGGATGGGGGTTGAAGTTCTTTGACTACGACAACGATGGGAACCTGGACTTGATGATCGCCAATGGCCATCCCGATGACCTGATAGAAACCCTGCACCCCGGAGTCGGATTCCACGAACGCCTCCTTCTATTTCAGAACGACGGCAAGACCCTCGAAAATGTGAGCTCGGCCAGCGGTCCCGTATTTTCCAAGCCGCTCTCTGCGCGCGGGCTGGCACTCGGCGACTTTAACAACGATGGTGCCCTGGATGTACTGATATCGATCAATGATGGTGCTCCCGTATTGCTGCGCAACGAAATCGGCACCAAGAACCACTGGCTGGGATTGAAACTGGTCGGGACAAAATCAAATCGCGATGCGGTGGGCGCGGTGATTACCTACAAGGCTGGAGACCTGCAACGCAAGCACATGAAGGTGGGCGGCGGAAGTTATCTGTGCTCCCATGATCCGCGCATGGTGCTCGGGATTGGCGCACGAACAAAATTCGATTGGGTCGAGGTGAAGTGGCCCGGACCAAGCACACTGGTTCAGCGCTTCACAGATCTCCCGATCGATCGCTACATCACCTTGCTTGAAGGAGACGAGAAGTGGAAGTAACGGAACGACTATTCGGTGGCGTTCGCGACCTTCGACAGGTGGGCCCGCTCCAAGGCCTCGTACGCCGCCCCCAGGACCGGAGCGTCCTCATTGAGCACAATATAGATCGGAATCTTCGAAAGCTGGCTACTCAGTTGAGTCTTGTCGCTGAATGCACGCACGAAGCTTCCGTCCTTTAACTTGGGCAAAATCTTCAGCGCGATGCCGCCCGCGACATACACTCCCCCGAAAGGTAAGACCCGCAAGGCCATATTTCCTGCCTCGGCACCATAGGTTTCAATCCACATCTGGACGGTAGCGACACAGGCGTCGCAGGAGCCCGCAAGAGCGTTTTGCGTGATCCTGGCAGCGGGGTCGACCCCTTCCTCGTCAAAGAACGCATGCTGCACGCCCGGAAAGATGACCTGATGGACAATTCTGAAGCCGCGTCCGGAAATGATTTCCTCCGTGCAAACACGCGGCATGCGCTGCCGCATGGATTGCAGCAGTAAGAATTCACGGTCGTTTCGGGGGGCAAAGTCGGTGAGGCCTGCCTCGCTGGGCGAGACCTTATAGCGCTGCCCATCCCAAAACAAAATAGCCTCGCCAAGTCCGGTTCCTGCAGCGATGAACGCCATCGGTGCCAGCGGTTCCCGGTAGCCTTCGTTCAACTGCAGAAGATCACCGCTTTTGAGATGTGTGAGGCTGGTAGCCGAAGCCACAAGGTCATTCAGAAGGGTAATTTTCGAAGGATCCAGATTCAGCGTTGCGGCAATGGCATCGCGTTCGATCGACCACGGTAGGTTTCCGCTGAGTACGCCATCACCAACCACCGTCCCGGCAATGCCAAACCCTGCGCCCGTGACGCTAGCGTGAATATCGGTTCCTTGTTGGCGAGCGTAATCGATAAATTGCTCAAGAATGCCGGACAGGCTCACGCTGCTACGGGTTGGAACCGTGAATCTCGAAGATTGCCGAAGGCCATCGGTAGATTCCGCGAACAGCGCGAACGTGCACTTGGTGCCCCCGATGTCCCCGGCCAGAATCATGAATCACCAATGTTAACAAGGGGGGACGCACAAAAGGAACTACTCTCGAAAGAAATAGGAGAGAAAACTCACAAAATCGTTTCTATGAAAGCCTAAGGGCAGCAATCGCGAACTAAAGAAATGTGACCGGGCAAGGGCAGGAGATTGGCAATTTGCAGCATTGACCCGGAATTATCCTTTCAGCTTTAGCTTGGCCTTATTCTCTTCGAGAAACTCGCGGAGTTTATCTGAGGAATCAAGCAAGCGAATCCACTGCTCGTAGTAAAGTGTGACCGGAAAGCGTCCCAGGCCGTAAACACTGACGCCGCCTTTCTCCCCCACGCGAAATTCCAGGCTACCTGTACGTCGCGTCGTCTGCTGTTTCTCCAGCTCAACCAAGCGTGCTTTCAGCTCATCATAGGTCGGTTCGGCCATTGCAATCCTCCATCACAGGCTAGTCCAAATCGAAATCGCGAATCGGTTTCCCTGTGTCGGGCGATTCCTTAGCTTTACGCAGTGCCTCTTGAAATTTCTTTTCCAGCAAGTCGGAGGCGTGCTTCTGTGCCTCAACCGACTGCCGAAAAATCGAATCGCGTCGGCTGTCCTGCTCCTTTAACGCGCGCGCCGCCTCGTCGAGATCGTTAAAGGTTTTCGGCTTCACCGGAGCGACATGCGAGATCACCGCCTCGCTTTCCGCGTCAACCTTCAAAACTGCACCGCAACACGGGCAAGTCAAATCGAAATTGGATTTGTTGGCCACCGAGAAATGATAAATCAAGAACCCGCAGGAGGCACAGGCGCGAGGGTAGAAATCGGGGATATTGCTTAGAACCACGTTTCAGTCGATCATCCGATGATCTGTTTTCATGCAAATACGGGAGAAAGCCCGAACGGCACGGTAAACTCTCCTCATGTCCATCGAAGCGATCTTTTTTGACGTGGGCAACACGCTGCTTTTCCCAAATCGCCAGAAAATGCTGCACCCGCTCTATTCCCGGCATGCCTTCCCTTCTGAAGAATTGCTGCAGCAGATTGAGCGAGAGACAAAGCTGGAGTTTGATGCGCTGGTTGAGAGCCATTCTGCTATTGACCACGGCTTCTGGTGGATGTTCTATACGCGTCTTTTGCGGGAACTAGGAATTCCTGACCAGGCGATCTGCAGCGACCTGGTAGCCAGAACCCAAGCTTCCTCGAATTGGTGCGACATACGACCGGGTACGCGCGAGTCACTCCTGAGGCTCGGTCAACGGTATCGGCTGGCTGTAATCTCCAATGCCGACGGCAAGATTGCCAAGATCCTAGAGCGTTGCGGAATCGCTGATTGTTTTGCAACCATCACCGACTCGGGCATAGTCGGCAAAGAAAAACCGCATCCGGCGATTTTCGAGGCGGCACTGAAAAGCCTCTCCCTGAAGGCAGAGCAAGGTCTCTATACAGGCGATGTCTACTCGGTCGATTATCTCGGGTCAACAGCGGCCGGCATGCAGTGCGTACTTTTCGACGTGTCGGGAGCTTACACGCAAAAAGGCCTTCCGCGCGTTCGGTCACTCGAGGAACTGGAAAACTTGCTTGGCACACGGAAGTGACACCCACTCCCATCTCAGGTTCAGAAAGGCCCAGGCTGCTACTCCATTACAATACCGATCGTGTCAAACGGCTCCTACCTAACCAACGACGAACTCTGGATGGAGGAAGCCCTGCGTTGTGCACAGCGAGCCTTGGAAATAGGAGAGGTCCCTGTAGGAGCGGTGGTTGTACGCGAGGGGAGGTTGGTAGGACGGGGGTG
>DATJEL010000040.1:0-4890 GCA_035496675.1 Terriglobales bacterium | reverse complement strand
TCCGCTGGCCTGCCAATTGTCATACTCGTTGAAGCCCCGCAGCCAGCGGTAGTCGTTCACCGGAACATCCAGATGTACCTTGTGGCAGGAGGAGCAGAACTCCGGGGTTTGATCGCGCATGAACGGCTTCAAGAAAACGCGCCGGTGCGGTTCGGGATTAAGGTCGATCAGGAAATCGTGCAGGCGCCGCATTACGGGATTTTTCGTCGCTGCCAGTTCATGCAGCTTGGGATACTCCAGATAGAAGTCGCCCTGCCCCATAGTGCTTTTCACATGCGCGATGGAATGACACATCATGCAACCCAGACCGGCCTGCGCTTCCGGTCGATGCACGATCTGCTTGATGGGCGTATCCATCAGGCCGGCATACAACACTGCGGGATCGTGACATCCGCCGCACCATTTGGAAGGCTTGGTGCCGATGGTGTCCTGCATGTACTCGATCGACTTGCGGTACCACTGGTTGTTGAATGAAGAGAAATGGTGGGCCGAACTGAACCACTGGTTATAAATATCTTCGTGGCAGCGTTTGCAGGAATCGGATTCCATGAAGAACTTGCTGGGAATTTTTTGTTTCCCGTAAACCTGCGCCGAACTGGGGAAGAAGTCTCCTTTGGGGCCGTCACCCTCCCCATTCATGCTTTCGGGAGGCATCTCGGGATTCTGTATTCGGTTCCGCGATTCCCAACTCTGTCGAACGTAGTGCGCACCGTAGCCGATAATGGCAAGGACTCCCAGGCACAGCACCACCCGCACGGCTCCGGCAACAATTTTCGATCCTGTCCCGGATTCCCAGCTGCGGCGTTTGCCCCACCAGTCCGCCGCCAGTAGTCCAATTCCCCCGAGTGAAAGAATGATATGGAAGTACAGCTTGTTCCACTCGCTCCGAGGCGTTCCTGTCTTGATAAGCACGATGCCCAGCAACCCTCCAGCCGCAATCAGCGACCAACCCACCTTAGCGGCCACGCTCCCGTTGCGGAGCAATCGAAAGAGCGTCGCAATTATCAAGATGGTTGCCAGCACGCCTCCAGCCGCGTGCAAGGCAACGATCACCGCATAGAAGATGTTGGGCTGGGGAAACGTGTAGAGGTAACCGGCGGAGATGGCCAGAAAAACGACGAGCCAAGGCAGAATCTGACCAGATTTGTGTGAGATTGACATTCCCCGATTGCGCGGAGTCGAAGCCGCTGAGACTTCAGCCCACAACGCTGAAATCCAATGCCCATAAACTTATACAGAGGTTACGGAAGGCGGAATAGCACAAAAATACTAGCAGCTCAGATGGGATGCAAATGACCTGTTCCGCCAACGAGCGAAGCAGAAGCTGCGTCTGTTTTCAACAGAAATCAGACGCGATTTGCAACCTGCCGAGCAAGCGGTGGAATTCTCCAGCCCACACAGCCCTTCTCCACCTCAGCGGCTACAGCTAATACGAACTCCTCTTCCCAGGGGCGGCCAACGATCTGCACTCCTATAGGTAAGCCCGCGTCAGAGTAGCTCACCGGAACCACTGCCGCAGGATTCCCGAGCAGATTGAACCATTCGGCATAACTCCATGCGTCCAAATAATGGACGCTCTCGCCGTCAATCGTCCAACTTCTTTCTCCGTGACGAAAAGCGGTGATGGCTGCGGGTGGACAAAGCAAAATCGGGTACTCCCGCATTTGCTCGAGAAATTCGCCGCGCAGCGAATCCCGTCGGAACCAGGACTCGAGCAGCAAGTCGCCGCTTAATTCGGGTTCTGCCGCCGACCATTGCAAAAACTGGCGCAACATGGGGCTGCAGTCTTGTTGCCGGTCGCGAAACATCGGCTCAATCACCATGCCTCCGACCTTTACAAAGAATCGCTTCCACAGCACGCGCGCTTCCTCTAAACCCTCGGGGCGAAATGGCTCCACCTGAAAGCCGGCGTGCGCCAGCGCATCCGCTGCCATCCGAACTGCTCGGCGGATTTCTGGCGCAACCGGGGTGCGGCCGTCGTCCTCGAAGTAGCCGATCTTGCGCTGCGTCACTTCGTGATCGGCCGGCCAGGTTACCGGGACGGGTGCGGCACAGGTATCTCCATCATCGGGACCCTGCATCACCTCAAACAAAACTTTCAAGTCCCCCACCGTTCGCGCCATGGGTCCAACAACTCCCAGGAACGCAAACGGACCGCCAGATGCCGGAAAGTGCCCGGTCGAAGGAAGGCGTCCGGGAGTGGGCTTGAGCCCGCAGATGCCGCTGAAATGCGCCGGAACACGGATTGAGCCGCCGCCATCGCTGCCGACGCCTGCCGCCGACATGCCTGAGGCAATCGCCGCCGCTTCCCCGCCGCTGGAACCGCCCGGAGTGCGCTCCATGTCCCACGGACTGTTGGTTCGGCCATACACAAGGTTGTCAGTCTCCCACGCCATCAACAGTTCCGGAGTGTTAGTGACCCCGAGGATAATGGCTCCAGCCCTGCGCAAGCGCCGGACTAGAGGCGCATCGTTCGTAGCCACCGTCCCCGCACGAAGTCGCGTTCCGGATTCAATTCTCATGCCGGCAACATCGATCGAGCTCTTGATGCTGATCGGAACGCCATGGAGTGGCCCCAAGTCCCTGCCCTCGGCGATGGCGGATACCGCTTCGCGAGCTTCGCGTCGAACGCGTTTTGGGTCAACTTGCACAAATGCATTCAGATTCGGATTCAGCCGGGCAATTTTGGCCAGATGAGCTTCGGTCAATTCCACAGGCGATAGTTTCTTCTCCCGAATTTGCGCGACCATCGTGGTCGCAGTCAGAAAGGTCAGGTCGGTCATAAGGAGAGTGAGAATTTGGAGTCTACAACAGAGGAAGCTTGGAGCCGGGGCGCCGCAGCCTCGAATTCGACTGCATCGCATTATCCAGTGCGAACTTTTCGTCAAATGTTAGCGCGCGGTAACTTCCCTTCTCCAGCTTCCCGAGCTGGAGCGGCCCGATCGCGACCCTTACGAGCCTGAGCGCCTCGATGTCGAGAGTGGCAAGCATACGCCGGATCTGGCGGTTTCTGCCTTCGTCGAGCACAATTTCCAGCCATGAATTCTTTTCTCCCGAGCGAATCACACGGCATTGGCGGGCTCTCAGGATCTCTGTCTCTGTCGCAATGCCCCGTTGCATGGCTTCTATCACTGCCTCGTCGGCTAGCCTCGCGACCTGAACGTGATACGTCTTTTCCAAGTGCGTTTCGGGAGCAGTCACGCGGGCCGCCCATTCCGAATCATTTGTGAGCAGCAAGAGGCCCTCGCTGGCCTTATCCAATCTACCGACCGGAGCAAGCCAGGGCAGCGCATCTTCACTCCGCAAGAGCGAGTAGATCGTCTCTCGTCCTTTCTCATCGGAAGAGGTGGTGACCAGGCCACGCGGCTTATTCATCATGAGATAAATCTTGCGGCCCGATTCAACCAGGATTCCATCGACTGCAATGCGGTCTTTCTGCAAATGGACCGGAGTTTCCGGATCCCGCCGCAAAGCCCCATTCAGCCGGACACGTCCCGCGCGAATGAATTCCGCAGCCCGCGTTCGCGAGCAATATCCCAGTTTCGAGAGCGCACGCGCGAGGCCGATTCGTCTTTCTTCGGTTTTCACCCTCTTGATCGTAGCTGAAAATGAATGAAGCATTTCGACCGCTCAATGCCCAAGCAGAAATGAGTGCGTGTTGATAGGATGTTCCTCGCCGACTTTCGAAAGGAACCTGCTATGGCCCACCAACATCCTCCCCGATTTTTGAAAATTGTTGACGACGCAAAAACCCGCGTCCGCGAGACCAATGTGGACGAAGTCAAGAAGAGAATGGACCGCGGCGATAAGTTCTTGCTCGTGGATGTCCGCGAGGAAAGTGAATATGCCAAAGATCATTTGCCTGGCGCCATTCATCTGGGCAAAGGAATTATCGAGCGGGATATAGAAGCTCGCGTCCCCGATCTCAGCGCCGAGATGATCCTGTATTGTGGCGGTGGATTCCGTTCGGCTCTCGCCGCCGACAACCTGCAAAAAATGGGTTACACCAACGTGCTCTCGATGGATGGCGGCATTCGCGAGTGGCGGGAAAAGAGTTTTCCGCTGACCAAGGATTAAATTCGCAATCAGCAGAGCTTCAGACTAGAATCAGCGCGCCGAGTTACGAGCAATTGCCCATGACTGCTGAGCAATGAGCGTACCACCAAACACTTTGGCGCGCCCAAACACGATTGCGCATAGCTCGACCGCCTATGAACGGACGCATCTTCTTCTGGTCACTCACTTCCGCCCTTGCCGGATTCCTTTTTGGATTCGACACGGTCGTCATTTCGGGTGCGGAAAAAACAATTCAGGCCTTGTGGGGCCTTACACCGGGTGTTCATGGCATCGCCATGGCGTCCGCCCTCTACGGGACCGTCGTAGGGTCGTTGCTGGGCGGCTGGCCGGCGGATCGCTTCGGACGCAAAGCTACGCTGCTCTGGATCGGCGTTCTCTACCTTCTCGGTGCCGTGGGATCAGCGTTGGCTCCCAATGTCGCAGTCTTTATCGCCGCCCGAGTGATTGGCGGCTTGGGAATTGGTATCTCCACCGTAGTCGCCCCTATGTACATCTCCGAAATTGCGCCTCCCAAGCAACGAGGGCGGCTGGCGGGAATGTTCCAATTCAACATCGTTTTCGGAATCCTCATCGCATTCGTTTCCAATGCACTGCTCGCTGGAATTGGCGAGCACGCATGGCGGTGGATGTTGGGAGTGGCGGCGTTTCCCTCCTTGCTGTATGCGCTGTTTTGCTTAGGTCTCCCGGAGAGTCCTCGCTGGCTGCTGAGTCGTAAAGGGGACCGCGCGAGTGCGCTGGCGGTTCTGCAGAAGATTGAACCGGACAGCACACAAGAACAAATTGCCGCCGATGCCGATGAAATTGTGGCGGCTT
>DATJEL010000039.1:0-3276 GCA_035496675.1 Terriglobales bacterium | reverse complement strand
AAGGCAGGCTTGCTGGCCGGCCCGCTCGACTCCCACGGGCCTGAGAACTCCATTTCGAAGCTAATCTCGGAACCCGAGTGTGTCAGTACGGGAAATCTTGTACTTCGAGCGGAAGCGGTAGGTACAAACGTTTGCGATCATCGCACAAGTCACGCGTGGCAACCTGCATAACAAATAACTCTTCTAAGCCCACAACGCCTCATTCACGTGGAGCCCACAAACGCTCGGGAAAATATCCATAACCGGGAAAGCGTACTTGATTGCCGCTTTGGCGGCAGTGTGCAGCCTTCCTGGTTTCGCCGTGCTGGGCGAAGATGTCTCTTCAGTGCAGACCGACCGGGCTTATATCAACGCCACTATGCGAGTTATGCCGGCGCAGAACTATACGGTTCATGAGCTGCGCTCGGCGGCAGGCGTGGTCGTGCGGGAATATGCGTCGGCTTCCGGAAGGATTTTCGCGGTTGCGTGGCAGGGACCGACGCTTCCGGATATGAAGCAACTATTGGGGTCATACTTTGAAGAGTTCCAGAGCGCCGCTCAGGCGCAGACTCGACCGGGCGGTCACAGCCCGCTGATTGTCCAGCACCCCGGGCTCGTGGTGGAACTTGGCGGGCACATGCGATCGTTCGTGGGACGAGCGTACCTTTCCGACCAAATGCCATCCGAGGTCAGCAACGAGGAGATCCGGTGAAGTTCTGGGCAATCATGGCATTGTGCCTGACTGCTGTCTCTCTGGCATGCGGAGGCGGGGGTTCACACAAGAGCAGCATGCTTCCAATCGCCGCGTCGTCAAGCAACGTTCAGCCGATCGTCGTGAACTCAGGTCCTGCGGGGAATTATGCCAACGGCTTATTTACCAGCGTGACCCTGTGCGTGCCCGCGACTTCGAATTGTCAGACCATCGATGGCATTCTGGTGGACACCGGCTCGTTCGGGCTGCGGATACTATCGTCGGCTGGCGGTGGCGCCCTGAACCTGTCCCTGCCCCAGCAGAAAGCATCGAATGGCAACGTTGGCGAGTGTGCCCTGTTTGTAAGCGGGTACACCTGGGGCTCGGTGAATACAGCTGACGTGATGATTGCCGGGGAGGAAGCCAGCAACGTTCCGGTGCAGGTGATTGATCCAACTTTCGCCACGGTGCCTTCGGCGTGCAAGAGCGCTGGAGTGCCCGAAAATGACAGTTTGCAGGCGCTGGGGGCCAACGGCATTCTTGGAATAGGCCCGTTTGCCGCTGACTGCGGTGGAGCATGCGCTCAGACGGGGTCGTCGAATCCGGGAATGTATTATGGCTGCGCCGGCAGCGCTTGCCAGATCGCGGCCGTACCGGTCCCGCAGCAGGTTCAAAATCCTGTTGCTCTCTTTCCCAGCGACAATAACGGTGTCATTATTCAGTTACCCGCTCTCACTGCTTCAGCGGCGATCTTGAACGGATCAATGATATTTGGCATTGGCACGCAATCCAACAATTCGTTGGGCCAAGCTAAGGTGTTCCCGGTGAATTCCAGTGGGGAGTTCACAACTACGTTCAAAGGCCAGACCTATCCGGCCTTTGTCGACAGCGGCTCCAATGCATTGTTCTTCTTGAATACCAACACCACGGGGATGTCCACGTGCAGCAATAGTTCCGGCTTCTATTGCCCGAGTTCTACGCAGAATCTGTCGGCCGTAACGTCATCGGGAAGCCCGAGTCAGACGATTAATTTCAGCATCGCTAATGCGGAAACACTGTTCTCGAATCGTGGGGACTTCGTATTTGAAAATCTCGGTGGGCCCAATCCAGGCACATTCGATTGGGGGCTGCCGTTCTTTTTCGGGCGCAGCGTCTTCACGGCAATTGAGGCGCGCAGCACCCCGGCGGGAACGGGACCTTTCTGGGCCTATTAGCTGCTCTTATCTACTCATCCCGTACGAACTTACAGCCAATACCGGATGGACTCCTAGACGCAAGGGCGGCTAGGGTCAGTGCTGCATTGCGTTGACGCCCCGGTGCGCGCGGAAACGAGGCTTCCAATGGTTAAAGCAAAGCGATGTGCAACGAAGGCGGCTGGTGGCAGCGGCCTGGCAATATTTGTTGGCTTCCTGCTTGCGACTATAGGACTCGCGTGGGCCGCGGATAACAGCAAGGATCAATCGGAAATTTCGAACCGTCTGGCAGCATCAGGCAAAGTGTTGGACGCAGTCATGGCATCGGGGAACAAGAGAGCAATTCCCGAGGGCGTTCTGCAACACGCCAAGTGTGTCGCCATTTTTCCTTCGACTGTCCAGGTGGCGGTGCTGGTAGGCGCGAAACACGGAAAGGGCTTCGCCACATGCCGGACGGCAAAGGGCTGGAGCGCTCCTGCTCCGCTCGACATCTCCGGCGGGAGTTGGGGAGCGCAGCTTGGTGGCCAGGAAGTCGATCTCGTTTTGGTCGTGACTGACGATAAGGGCATGCAGGAACTCGAGTCCGGCAAATTCAAGATGGGCATCGAGGCATCGGTCGCTGGTGGACCTGTCGGCGAGCATGCTTCCACCGTGACCACGAGCGCCGACATCCTCAGCTACTCGCGAACCCGCGGACTGTTTGCCGGGACAAACCTGGATGGTTCCGCGATCACCGAGGACGAAGATGAAGCCCGTACACTGTACGGTTCGAAGGTGCCATTGCGAGACATTCTTGCGGGTAAAATCCAAGCTCCGGACACGAGCCGCGGGTTTGTGAGCGAGGTCGCGAAGTATGCTGATCAGCCGCCGCAAAGGCAGTAACCGGCTGCTCATTACCTGAAGCGACAACCGCCCGATCTTTCTTTCACATCCAAGGAGTCCTATGGCCGAGCGCCAGCCAGGTATCGTGCCCGAAACTTCGTCGCAGCCTTCGGTGATCCCGGAGCAACAACTGTTCCTGTTTCGCGAGATTCTCGAGCTGCTGGAAAAGAAGAAGATGCCGTTCGCGGTTGCGGGTGCGTTCGCCTTGCGCCAACACACCGGAATTTCCCGCGACACGAAAGATCTGGATCTGTTTCTGACGTCGAAGAACGCAACCAAAGCTTTAAAGGTTCTGGCACAGGAAGGCTTCGAGTGTGAAGTTTGCGATCCGGTATGGCTCTTCAAAGCTCACCGCGACGATTTCTTTGTTGATCTGATTACCGGCATGAGCAATGCCGTGATCGTGGTGGAAGACTCCTGGATCCAGCGTGCCAAACCCGCGGTGATCTATGACGTGAGCACGCGGGTGCTGGCCGGCGAGGAGTTGATTGCGTCCAAGCTGTTTGTTACCCGGCGCGAGCGCTTCGATGG
>DATJEL010000038.1:0-55429 GCA_035496675.1 Terriglobales bacterium | reverse complement strand
ACCGGACGCCTTCAATCCCCGGACACGAACTGGCCGGAGTGGTCACCGCGCTCGGCTATGGCACGACGGGGCTGTCGATTGGACAGCGGGTGTTCGGCCTCACGGACTGGTATCGCGACGGCACGCTAGCGGAGTATGTGGCCGTCGAGGCACGCAACCTCACACCGCTGCCGGGCGACGTTGACTTCACCGTGGGTGCAGCCCTCGTGATGCCGGGCCTGACCGCGTGGCAGGGGCTGTTCGAGCACGGCCGCCTTCAGGCGGGACAGAGCGTCCTCGTGCACGGTGCGGCCGGCGTAGTCGGTTCGATGGCGACCCAGCTCGCACGTGAGGCGGGCGCGTACGTCATCGGCGCCGGGCGCGGTGGCGCCCGTCAGACGGCTCTCGACTTCGGCGCACAGCAGTTCATCGACCTCGATATCGACGCCCTCGAAAACGTCGGCGAAGTCGATCTGGTTTTCGATGTCATCGGCGGCGACACCGCGAAGCGGTCTGCGGGCGTGATTCGCGCCGGAGGAACGCTGGTGACCGTCACCGGCCCGACCGAGACGCGGCCCTCTGGCGGCCTGACTGTCGACTTCGTCGTCGTACCCGATCGCGCCCAATTGAGTGAGCTCGTCCAGCGGGTCAGGAATGGTCGTCTGCGGACAAACATCGGCAACGTGGCTGCCCTCGACGATGCCGTTGCCGCCTTCAACCCGACCGAGCGGATCAAGGGAAAAACGATCATCCGCGTTCGTCCGTAAGGACTCGGGGGATTGCCTAACGCCCACGAAGGTGCAATTCACACACCGAGGAGAGTTTAGATGTCTAACACGATTACGCCGCACCGTTTTCTATCGCATGCTTAAAGTGGAGGGCCTGGAAATCTTCTATCGCGACGTTCCCCCATCTTTCGTCGGAGCGAGGTGAGAGTGTGTCACGCGAACAGAAAGTTGCAGTGGTGGATGCCTATCTGAATTGTTTCTTGATGAAGCACCTTTCGAAGGTGCGCTTTGCCGATGACGTTACGTTTGAAGGCCCACGCATACCGAAGCTAGTTGGAAAACAAAACGTGATCGGGTTCCTCAAGACAATCCTCCCAATGTTTAAGGGCATCCGATTGAAGCCGCACATTTGTTGAGGGAGACTATGTGTCAGCCGTTCTCGACATGGAAACCAATTTCTTGGTGGCCGACGATCAATCCACAATCCGTGGACAGGCATTATGGGGTTGTTGCGGCCTACTTAGCGGAGCGACAAAGTTCTGCTGAACGGAGTTGCCTTGTGGCTTTCCATCGTCGACAAGCGGAAAGGCTAGGCATGAGTCGTAACGCCCTCCTGTGAATCTGGTGTGCAATCCCCGACTAACAACTTGTGATGGCCAAAGCTGAGCATCTTGCTACATTCTGATCTCGAATCGTAATGCAGGCGTGAGAATTACCGAGAGCCGATGCTAGCGTGACCAAGGTAATTATCACCGGAGATGCTGGCAAAGCAATAATGTCAGGAACCGGGGTAGATGAGCTTCCAAATGTTCCTTGCTTCGGCCATGAAAGAGTTGCTCGGGCGGACACATCCCCACAGTCCGATGCAGCCAGGAAGGACAACCGTGCATCGGTCCAACTCCAATCTGTGCATCACGATGTGCCTGTTGTCGATGTTTTCAGTCCCAGTGGCAGTTGCACAATCCAATCAGGAGTGGATCGCCTACAAGCAAAAATGCGGTTTACCTGCAGGCATGGCCTATAACGACTGGGTGGCGGCAGGCTCAAAATGCAACAGCGGAAGCATATCGTCTGGCGCAGGAACCGCTGCGGGCGGTCTAACTCCCCAGCAGCAGATGGCGATGCAATCCGCTCAACTTGGCGGCTACATGATCGGACAAGGCCTTCACAACATTCTCTTCGGCCAGCCGAAACCACTCGCCGCACCATTGGATCCGGCGTCACAACAAAGGGCTCTTGCTGCCGAGCAACTGAACAGCAGCGGCATTTACCTTCTGAAGAAGAATGACTACGCCGGTGCTATCAATGAATTTCAACAGGCCCTGAACCAGGCCCCGAATGATGCCAACATCCTCTCCAACCTTCAGTTATCCAAGCAAAGGCAGAAAGACGCTGCCAATGCCGCGAGGACTAGCGATGCTTTAGGCAATCTGCTGGGTAAGCCACAGGCTAGCGCTGGCAACGCTCCTGGAGGTCACTTCAACCCCTTGAATTTGGTCAACCTTGACCCCAATGTAGTGGACTTTCGCGGCATACGGCGTACCTCCAGCTCTAATCCCAACGCCAGTTTCCTGAATACAGTCATCACGGCCTCCGACAGCAACACGGTGGACCTGCGCAACGTCAACCAGAACTCGGTCGCCCCCAAATTGCTCGAAGACCAGATCAACAGCGTGCTGGGAAAGCACGTTCCAGCTGCAGCACCAATTTCCCTGCAAGAGCAGATCGACAAGCTTTTTCAGCCGTCACAATCCGCGCAGCCATCAGGGATCACTTCGCCACAGCCATCTTCGGAGCCCCGAGCCACTGCGCCGGATACGGAACAGCAGACTAAGACAAAGGTAAACGCCATTTTTTCGAATCCTGCACCTTCCTCTCCGGAGCCGCACAATTGACGGTCCGAAAATCAATGAAAAGAACTACGAAGCTTCTCATCTGCGGATTCTTGATTGTCTTGGTTTTTCTCCCGCCGCTGCCAGCGCAGACCGCTTCGACCGACTTCAACGCCGCTCCCGGCCCACCGGCCGTAGCACAGGCACCGGACGACATGACGAGGAAAATCACGGATCTGGTCAACGCCGGAAAATACGCGGAAGCGCAACAGTTAACGACTGGGCTGCTGGTGGCCTATCCAGACGACCAGCGGCTGATCAAGACTCAGGCCCTGCTGAAGCAGTTGGCGGTACCCGTAACCGCCGGCATAAGCTCTGCTGCCGGTGTGGATGCCGGACAGCTCACCGGCATGGACAAGGTAGACTATAACGCCCTCATTGAACGGGCGAGGCAGGCACAACAAACGATCGATCCAGAGCAACAAAAGTCCTCCCTACAAAGGTTCCTTGCCGACAGCAGTTTGTTCTTGCAGAAACACCCCGAGCAAATGCTGCTCTGGCAGATTCGGGCAGCGGCGGCGATAAGTGTGAATGACCCCGATACAGGGTATGAAGCCGCACAAAAACTACTAGCGGCAGGCGCATCGGACAGCAACGATGCAACGTTGCAACGCTTGATGGGCCAACTCAAGAACAATGGCTGGCTGGATAAGCAAGGAGTTGAGAACTTCAAGAAATACGCATGGATTGTGGGAACCTGGAGCATCTCCTGGTCGTTTGGCGAAAAACCGGACCAGCAGGGGACTGGAGCTAAAGAAATATTTGCGAAGTCTGATTCAGGAGATATTGAAGGATACTATTTTGCAAAGAACGACCACAAGAATCGACAACCAAATATGCGAGGCACGATCCTTGGGTCACAAGTTAGCTGGAAACAGTATCTAGATACATCGGATAGGGACACGGAGAGCCCAGGCGGGCATAGTTTTATAGTCGATGACGCTCCCGGCAAACCCTACTACCCGTCCGGATGGCAACCGCCGATCTCATATGTGCTTAGCGACGACAAAAGAACGATGACGATGGTGTTCCCACAGCAGAGTCCTAGACGGAATAACAAGTTTGCGTTGCAACATCCAGTGACGTTGGTGTTTGAGAAAGTGAGTGATTCGCAATGAATCGCGTGGGTCGAGCGCGGGAGACAATTGGTCCTGCGAAACGTACCATTCTCGGTTTCCTCGCGTCACTGATCGTTCTTTCATTGCTCCATGCGCAGAGGGTAACTAAAGACCCTCCCCCCAAGGCCAACGCCACCGCGGCTGCTATCAGCACACCAGCCTCCGCACAAGCACCCGACGACGTGACGAAGAAAATCACGGACCTGGTGAACGCTGGAAAATACTCAGAAGCGCAACAGCTAACGACTGGGCTGCTGGTGGCGTATCCAGACGACCAGCGGCTAATCAAGGCCAAAGCGCTCTTGGAGAAACTGCTTGCGCCCGTCGGTTCAGTAAACGAAACTTCAAACAACCCCCAGCCCACAAACAATGTCGCTCCTGCTCAACCCGCGACGAACACGAATGCCGAACAGCTCACGGGCAAGGAGAGACTAGATTACGACGCCCTCATCGAACTGGCGCGGCAGGCACAACAAACCACTGATATCGAGCAACAAAAGGCGTCTCTGGAACGGTTCATGGACCAAAGCAGGTTGTTTTTACAGAAACATTCTGCTGAATTGCTGCTCTGGCAACTTCGAGCAGCGTCGGCAATAAGTCTAAATGATCCGCTGGCAGGATACGAAGCAGGACAGAAACTCTTAGCGACAGGAGCAGAGGATAGCAATGACCCGAACTTGCGACGGTTGTTGGCACAACTAAAGAACAAAGGCTGGCTGGATGAGCAAGGCGTGGAGGAAGCAAAGCAAAAAATAGAAGAAGGCAAGAAATACGACTGGCTTATAGGAACATGGACAGGAACCGCTTCTTGGTTCTCCAAAGCAACCTGGGACTACGGAAAGAGACATAGAGATCAACGAGTAGAATTCATAAGGTCTGGCTCCAGCGTTGAAGGATATTCGTACAACGTGAGTACTGGCATAAGAGATAGTGCGCCTTCTTTCAAGTATTCGACCTTTACATTAGAGGGAATGAACCTTCCAACAAATTGGAAAATCAACGGTAAGGTCCCCAATCCTGAATGGCAGCCAATTACTTCATGTACTGTCAGTAACGACAGAAGGACGATCACGATAGTTGCGCTGGGGCGTACTTTTGTTTTTACGAAAACTGGCGACTTGCAAGCTCAGTAGGGCCGGCCACCGGCCACAATCGCAGACGGATTCGTTCCCTGTCGGAGCTTGATTCGTCTTCTGCCGCTTCATGCTCTTTAATACTCAACAGAAATCAGCCGTATCTTCCGAACGGCTCTGGACTTTAGGCACATGAAACTTATGAGTTTGGATTTCTCAGTCGCCGGATTGCTCCCCCATTACGAGCAATCCGGAGAGAATGCTGGCAGCGTCTCTCGCTAATTGGGAGCCTGAGGAACGACCGGCATTTGCGGTCGGTCAGGCCAGCAATGGAAACGCGTTCACGCAACCTGCTTTAATTTGAGTTTGAGAAATCGAGAGTTGCATGAATTCATTTGCGCCGACTGCGAAGAGAATCGGACGCACGAGACTCGGAAATCGTCGTCGACTCGGGTCGCGCACGATAGTCGGCGAGTCCAAGTGATAATCTTGCCGCGCGTTTCTACCTCGCAATTGCCGGCAGCGAGTGCGTTCTGAACCCATTCACTTTGGTGTCCGTAGGTGAGTGCGATCATCAATCCTTCTGGAACTCGGAAGACATTGACAGGCCTTCGATATTGTCGTCCGAACCTTCTTCCCTTATGCGTGATGATTCCAAATCCTGGAAGCCGGTTTGCAAAATGGCTGGTAATCCGATTGGCGACAGCAAGGGTGAACTTAGCCAGCGAGCTTTTGCGTGACGAACAAAATAGGGAGAACGCAGCCAATATCGGCAACAGTTCTCCCCAAAAGCTTTGGTCGCGTGCATCATGGTCGCAATGATTAACGCGAGTACGTTAGCGGGATATACCGCCGACCCCGCTGATCTGGCCGTTCGGCTGACTGAATGAATCCATTGGTGATCAGATCGAGGAACCATAGCTGATCGACCTTACGCAGATCAATTTCGGTGGATGTTCGAGGATGAACCGGCGGACATCCTTCTCACGAATCAGAATTCTTCGATCAATTTCAGGGGTGAATCGGTGTTTATGTCGGTGCTTCGCATCTCACCAGGCGAAATGGCGCGCTGGATTGCGGCAGAACTTGAGAGGCTTGGGAAAGAAGATGCACAAGTTTCGACAGATCGCATCGATGTCCTCGCTTAATGAATTTGTGGAACGCAAAGCGAAGTGTCTAGGAGGCGCAAGAAAGCAAAACCATTCTGCTGCATCGAGGAGAGAAACGATATGCACTTTGACAAGTTTTCTTTCGGATCTGTCGAGATCGACGGAACGTTGTACGAAAACGACGTTGTGATCGACCGCGGCGAAGTCCGCAAGCGTAAGAAAGGACCGTCCAAACAATTTCGCGACCAGTTTGGTCACACGCCGCTATCGATTGAAGAGGAGATTCCCTGGAAATGCCGCCAACTTGTAATTGGTACTGGCGCCCATGGCAACTTGCCGGTGATGGAAGAATTGCGCGAAAAGGCAAAACGTAAAGGCATCAAGCTGATCACAGTTCCGACTCTAGAAGCGGCAGAGCTGTTGAATCGAAATCCAAAGGATACGAACGCGATCCTTCACGTCACCTGCTGACAGCCACGGGCGCGTGCACTCTTGCAAGCGAATTTGACGCGAGTATAGATATGGGCTAGACGTACGATCGAATGCCTCGTCTTCGGCCAGGCCGAGGAATCCAAAATCAAGCGGCGCGTCGCACGAATTTGCGACCCGCCATCACAACTCCTACCGCAATGCCGAGCGCCAATGCAATCTTAGCCATGCGTCCATTGCGGTAAGCAGGACTGCGTCTCGCCTCCCTAATATGTTCGGGCCTTATGCCGATTCCAACCCCGCGACCAAGCACATGGGTAATCCCGGGTATGCGCACAGCTGCTTTCAACTGCCAAGGTACCTTCACCGGGCCGGTATTGCGGAACAGTTGAGCAAACACTTTGTGCGCATTCGCTTGCGCCGCCTGGGTCATTCGCGTAGGAAACTCGCGACGTCGTTGTACACGTCCGAGCAATTCTGGGGTTATTCTCCGTCCTCGTAACCCGTCAGTCAGCAGATTGGCTGTTGCAACTGCATCCTGGATCGCCAGGTTAATGCCGACCCCGCCCGCCGGCGACATGGCATGCGCGGCATCTCCGATGCAGAGCAAACCAGGCCGATACCATTGTTCTAATCGGTTCAGCTTCACCGAAAGCAGTTTGATCTGCTCCCAGTTCTGCAATTCATGAACACGATCCGCGAGATATGGGGCAATGCGCGCAATCATCTTGCGGAACCCTTCCATCCCAGACGCCTTGATTTCTTCAAACGAATCCTTACGGATGATCAGCCCGGCCTGAAAATATTCACCTCGGTCGATGAGAACGAGAGCCCGGCCGTAATTGATGTTGCCGAACAATTGTTCAGGGTCATCTCTGTGCCGCCCAATGCGGAACCAGAGAACGTCCATGGGCACGCCGAACTCAGTCATCGGCAACTCCGCTGCTTTACGGATTATCGAGTGTCGCCCATCACATGCGACCACCAGGTCGGCGGCAATCTCCTTCAGCCCGTCGGGAGTTTGCACCACAACGCCGGTGATTCTTCCTCCGTCCCGGAGCAGGTCAGTGGCTTCATGCTGCATGCGCAGATCAAACGCCTCGAATTGCCGCGCATTTTCCGTTACGAAGTTTAGGAAATCCCATTGCGGCATGAGGGCGACGAACTTGCAATGAGTCGGAACTCGACTGAAATCCGCAACTTTAAAGCGAAAACCGCCGACAACACCGCTAATGGATCGCAGTTTTTGGTGCGGCACGCGCAGGAATTCTTCCAGCAGTTCGAGTTCGTACATCAATTCCAAGGTCGACGGATGGACCGTGTCCCCGCGGAAATCGCGAAAGAAATCTTTGTGTTTTTCGAGAACAATGACCTTGACACCTTTGCGGGAAAGCAGATATCCCAACATCACGCCCGCAGGACCACCACCAACGATGCAACACGTAGTCTGAAGTACGCTTGCCATTCGAGATGCCTCCGCACCCACATTGTATTGGTCATAGCGAGAGTTGCCCACCCGCTGGCATTCTGCGGGACCGAGGGCGCGAGACAAGAGCTTCGGCGAGTGCAGAATTTGAGAGCTTGCGAGCGTCGCCCCGGAAATCGGATCACTCCTGAATGTTCACCGCGAAACCTTTGCATCAATGAAAGTGAACGTCACCAGCGGCCCCTCTTGCACATTGAGTACTAATGGGGGACGGAAGCAGACGATGCAGTTTCTGCTTGCGTGCCGCATGCTCGGATAGACGATGCCCGCAGAGCCAGGTGCCCAACAGCCGAGTTCCAAGTGTTTGGGACGCCGCATAGCTTCTCGGATCAAGGCAGCTGGATTGGACCTAGAGGGAGGGCGATCCTCCATGAGCATTTGCGAAGAGTTCTCGCGGGTGTCATTTTAGACCTAGCGAAAAGGAGCTCCGCACGGCGCGAAAGGGAGCAACGCGTCAGATTCCAACAGATCTTCTCTCCGAGCACATAGCATCAACATTCGTCCTCATGCTGAATTGGTGGTTGGCAAAGAAAATGTTTCTGGGATCGAAAGAAATCAATGACGTATTCCGCAGGCTGATATTGCCTAGCTTGGCTGCGACGACAATCGGAATAGTACAGACGTGAAGTTCAGTGAGATTTGCTCCGCGCAGCAGACGCATTCATACTTTGATGTGAACGATCGGTTCCCTTTGCATTCGAAGCATGCGGGCGCCCTAAAATGAGGCGTCCGCAAAAATCAGGGCTCTCCGCGTCACTGGCGCGTGGGCTGGAACAGCTCTATTGGGTTCCCTGAAGGGTCATCAAGCAATATCTCTGATCCGCCTGGCCCGGACACGATGTCGTTCCGAAAGTGCAAATTGGCCTTACGCAGTCGTGCAACCTCAGATGGGAGATCGTGCACGTTAATGATGATTCGGTTCCAACCGCCGGGTTGCGCTTTTCGTCCGTCCGACATGGGCTTCGCAGCCCCTCCAGGACCAAATGGTGTACTGAGCACCAGCTCCAAGTTGCCTCTTGAAAGCATCGCGAAGTTAGGCCGAGCCTCCTGTTTGACGTGAAAGCCGAGATATTTTGTGTAAAAGTCAACTGCGGGATCGAGATCCTTCACCATGTATCGCACCCTCACTGTAGTCATGTCTGGTTGCTCCTTTGATTGAGGGATTCCTGCGACCAGCAGGGTTCCGAAGCAAATGAGTAGAAGCAGAACTGTCGTGCGCATGTTCATTGCCTCCCAATGTTGCAAGTTTAGAAAATTCGACGGCGCTATGTATTGGAAAAAATTGAAATCACGATACCAGCGGCAGGTGATTGAATTTGACATGCAAATCTTTCGTTCGGAAATGGTTGAGACGATGGACGTAATTGGCGGGACTAACGCCCGTGAATGCTAAGAAGTCACGGATAAGGTGAGACTGATCGAAATACCCACAATTGAGCGCAAGCTCACTCCAATTGGGTCGAGCCATGCGGTGAACGTGGTCCAATAGACGCTGGAACCGCTGAATACGATTGAAAAGTTTTGGTTTCAAGCCTACCTCAACTCTAAACAAATCGATGAATCGACGGTCGCTATAACCTGCTTCTCGCGCTAATTTCCGAACTAAACCGCGTGTATCGTCTTTCGAAAAGCCTTCCAGTGCGAGAGCGACGGCCGGGTGATGCTCAAAGGGCCGACGTAATCGAGCCAAAAGCAAATTCTCAAGCAACCGAAACTGCTGGCGGCTCGATCTCGTCGCACATAAGCGCTCACGGGTCTCGGAGGCTGCAGATCCCCAAATCGTGCCGAGGTCAAGATGCATATCGGCGAGCTCATCTGCCGAGATTCCTAGGAATGGGAATGCGCCTCCTGGTTTGAAATGGACACCGATAATCGCAGCCTCTTCCGTTGTGTCGGTGAAAAACCCTGCTTCATATGGCCCGGATACAACTGCGCCGGAGAACCGCCTGGGTTCCGATCCTAAAGATTGATAAATCCGCAACGCGTCTCTCTGGAGATTGAAAACGATCTCGAAGGTTCCGGTCGGAAAGATGCGTTCTTTCAGTTGCGGGGAATCGAAGCCGTTGTAAGCCCAGATGTAATCGACAAACGCTGCAACCGGAGACGTTGGCCTGTACGCGCGAAACCCCATACTTGTTTGATGCGTTTGAGACTCC
This sequence comes from Terriglobales bacterium, assembly GCA_035496675.1. Lineage (GTDB taxonomy): Bacteria > Acidobacteriota > Terriglobia > Terriglobales > Acidobacteriaceae > Gp1-AA145. The sequence continues at coordinate 45,459 of DATJEL010000038.1, read as the reverse complement.
AGTATCGAACAGCAGTTCAGGGGTCCGTAACCTATTTCCAGAGCGCTGTTGACTCTGGACTGCACTCCAGATTGTATGCTTGACTCATGGGGAGCATTCAAAACGGCGTGCAACCAACATTTCAGATTGGTGAACTCGCAAGGCGGCACTGCTCTGAGTATCGATGCCATCCGGTTTTATGAACGTCGCAAACTTCTGCCGCCGGCATGGAGGGCATTCGTGAAGGCAGTTGAGAGAGGCGCTCCTGCTGCCGCAATCCTCGCGGCATTGTCTGCGTTAGTGTGCTGTTTGCCGTTCGGACTCGTAGGTGCTGTGGGCTTGGCAAGCGTCGGCGTCTGGATCGCACCACTGCGTCCGTGGCTGCTCGGGGCTGCCGCTGCACTGCTCGTTTTGGGGTTTTGGCAGATCTATCGACGAGGCAGTCAGTGCAGCACTCAGCGTAGTCCCCTCAGTGTGACGCTGTTTTGGGTCGCCGTAGCCGTCGTGGTTCTAGTGACTATATTCCCTCAACTGATTGCTAACTGGCTTGCAGGATAGAAACCGATGACAAAAAAACGATCGCTTTGGCTGGTTTTTGCAATTGTGATCTTAGTGGTCGGATTCTACCTCTGGGGATCGAACTCCACTCCACCCGGCCAACCGCCACTCGTCTCATTGAATGAAGGCAATATTTCTGAGTTTCAGCAAACCTTCAATGCTGCGAGTTCGAGCACGCGCGTTGTGTTGCTTTTGTCCCCAACTTGACCGAAGTGTCTGCAGGGGGCCTCTGCAGTAGAACGCATTCTGAGACAAACTCAAGCTGGCTCGGTGCGAGTGTTCGTGGTTTGGGAGCCAATGCTTCCGACAGACTGGTACCGCCCGACTCGGCCAACGCTGAAACGCGTCTCTGATTCACGGGCAGTGCAATTCTGGGACAAGGGCCATTTGGTCGCCGCTCAGGTGAAGCAGCAGTTGCAGCGATTTCATGGAGTTGACCCAAGCTGCTGCGACAAAGGAGGGCACTTGTGGGATATGGCGGCGGTGTATCCTGCGGGCGTCAAGTGGGGCGAGACCAAGCCTGGCTTTGATGATGGCCCGGTTTATCGAGTCGCACCGATCCTAGGGAAGAGGTTGTCGGAAATGCCGACTCAAAGTTCGCCTGCACTCATCAGCCCATGAATTGTCCTTGAGAAGTTTTTCTCGACCGACAAAGTTTCGCAGGATATGACGCGAACAGGGATCGAGGAGACGGGAATCGAGTCACGATGAAGTCGGATCAGCATGAACCCCCGCCCATGCAGCTCGGCTATTTTGCACAATGAAAATTTGGCCGGAAATTGACCGGAAATATCACCCGATATACCCGTTTTTGACCAATTCTACCGGTTGTTAACTTTTTTAGAATCAATCTCCGGCTGGTATGCTCCTTCCATGCCATGGCGTGCTTCATCGTTCCGTCGCGACCCTATTTTCGCGACGGCAATTCAGCGAGTCGGGATGTTCTGCGGTAAGAATCGGCGACCACCCAGGCGCCCGCAAACAACGCCGCGTTGAGAATGGTCTCGCTCCACTGGAAGGAGTTTTTGGAGCCTGCCACCACGATAGGGATCCATACCAAGAGTAGGAATAGTCCGATTTGCGCGGCTGAAAGCGCGGCTGCCAGCCGTGCACAAAAGCCGATGAGCACTGCGATGCCTGCCGCAATGAAGGCACAGCCCGTGAAATACGCCCAGAATAGGTGACCCGGCAACCAATGGGGGATGAGCGACACCGTATCTTTTACGTCGATGAAATGGGCCGTGCCGAAGAATATCAAGGAGAGGCCATAGAGCACGCGCGCGATCCGAAGGCCGTTGTTCCCGCTAATAAAGCTGAGGTGCATACCATCCCAGTCGGCGGCAAGCCAGACATAGAGCACCCAGGCGGCAGCCAACATGACCGCCAGCGGAAACACCGACCAGCAAGCCTCGAAAGCGGGCGCATGGAGGAAGTTTGGCATCCGGAACAGCAGCAGCCAAAGCAAAAGCGTGGCGAGCAGCGAGCGCGCGGCGATGATCGCCACGCGTTGAACAAGCAGACCGATGCCGCATGCGAGGGAGATGACGGCGCCGAAGTAAAGGAGCAGTTCGCGTGCGGGGACGGTAGCAGGAACAGGGTTCCACACCGGCGCGAAATCGCGCCGGAGCAGGCCGATCGTTCCGAGACCGATCATGGTGGCCGCGAAGGTCGCATGAACTATGCTTGCGTTGCGCATCGGCGTGTTCTCCAAGGGCGGTTCAGTTTGGAGCAGGAAGTGGCTGCGATCAATAGCCACTCATTGGTGTTCTAATATGACCACATCGTGGAGAAACGCCCTTACCCAAGTACCTGATCTGCAGCACTTCGTTGAGCCTCCTCCCAAGCCCACAGAGTCCGTAGTGTTTGGCAATCAACATGAACAAGAAAATGTAATGCGGCGTCGATTTGACCCGTAAGTACAATCGAAGGGCGAAATGGAGCTCCTCGAACGCTTCAAACAAGGAGACGTGGACGCGTTCGAGGAGCTGTTCCGGCATTTCCAAGGAGAAGTGTACGCCTGGATTGTACGGATCGTTCGCGACCCGTCTGTGGCGGAAGATTTGACGATTGAAACCTTTTGGCGCATTCACAAATCGCGAGCTCGATTCGACACTCGATACGCGTTTGGCGCATGGGCGAGACGCATCGCGACAAACCTCGCCATCGATCACATGCGGGTTCGACATTCAGAAGAGGAGCTTGTGCGGGAACCCGCAGTCGAATCTGCGGACTCGGCGCTGCAAATGGAAATTCGCGAGAACCTCCAGCAGGCATTTCGCCACTTGTCCCCAAAGCTCAGGGCTGCCGCCACACTCGCCCTACTCGAGGAAAGATCGTACGAAGAGATAGCAAGCGCCTTCGGGAAACCCGTGGGCGTGATTCGGACGCGCGTATTTCGAGCGGTACGACAGCTGCGAAAGGAACTTGAACGTTTGGGCCTAAAACCATGAAAGGCGAAAATGAGCGCATTGACGATGTCAAACGCTTGCTGCGGTCATCCTTTCTACCCATGGACACCCAACTGCCGCGCGATTTATGGCCGGGAATGTTGAAGCGGATGACGGCTGCGCCCATCGCCTTGCCCTGGTATGACTGGGCTCTCATTGCGCTATTTGCTGCTTGGCTGCTTGCTGTCCCGCAATCGATTTTACAGCTGCTCTATCAATTCTGACCATTTCGCCGGAGATTCAGTCGGACAACAAAAATGTAATGCAAGCAGCTGACAAGCCGTAAGTAACAATGAAGAGCGGAGAATGGATTCCGCTAGAAGTGGTATCAACCTTGGATCGACATCGATATCTCCGAGCGTACACGGCCGGCATAGCGCTACCGACTTTGGCTCTCCTGGTAGTAATGGCGGTGTTCACTGTTGCCCGCTTCCATTACGAGATCTCCGTTCCGAACATCATCGTCTTCCCGATGGCGCTGATTCCGAACCTGTGGGGAGTGTGGAACATGCTCTATGTCGTGCTTAAGGATCGGTTCCGTCTCCCCATCGGTTTGCATGGTGCGGGGCTTGTGATCTTGATAGGCGGAATCGGTTACGGCTTCGCAAGACTGAACGGAGTCGAGCCTCCGCCTTGGGCAGCGTTTGGGCCCCTGGCGGCGCTCGTCGGCTACTACCTGGCCTGGAAGTACGTCGTGGGCTTTTTGAACCGGGCACTCGACGTCGAGTGAGTCGCAGAAAATCAACTTTGAAAGCTGAGGTCTGCCGTGAATAAGCTACGTCAATTGACGATGATCGTCATCATTGGGAACTGGGTTGTCGGGGTGTGGCATCTGTTTCTGGTGGCGAAAATTCTTGTTCCTCCCAACAACAAGGTGAGCTGGACGGCAATAATCCTAATCACCCTCGGGCACCTCTCTGTACTGGGCGCGCTATGGAAGCTCGCTGAGAAATGGGCGGCAGTCGTTTCGCTTGTGCTGTTTCTGGTCGCCCTGGGTGTGGGTATATACGAACATTTCCTGGGCCCCGGTCCGAACAACGTCTTTCGAGTTGCTCTGGGCGGCACGGGCACGCTCTTTGCGGTTAGCGTTTACATCCTCGTTGGGCTTGAGTTGTTAGGGTGCTGGTTAGCAGCGCGTTTGCTGACCGGGCGAGGAATTCACGGTCCACATGGCAGCCTGCCTGCTCATGCGGCGTGACCGGACACTTCTGGCTTGCGGTCAGTGGCTGGGGTGCTAGCCGGACGGCGGGTATCATACTCTGGAGTCGGGCCTCCAGGCATCCGGACTAATTCCCCTTTCGTGGGAAGGCTGCTCAGGCAGTCCGTTTTTTGTTGGTTGAGGAAGCTTCGAGCGCACTGTCGGCGGTTTCCAGCCATCGCTGAATTTTCCCCAGAGATTCCGATTCCTCGAATACCTCGGGCAAAATCATGGAACGATAAATCGGTTGGTCTTGTTTTCCCGGCTGCGTGCGGGGCGCCTGGATAACTTTTGCCATAATCTTCTCAATTTCCGTGCGTAAGATGGCCAGCATTGTAGCTGGAGTTTCCCCCAGGATGCCGAAAACACGGAGCTCATTGATGAACGTGAGGTAAATTCTTCATTCTCTCGAGAAGAGGCCACCCGCCGCCTTATTCACAAGGTTGCCATTTCTTGTAGGTCTCGCGGCGGACCGCGAGCAGCGCAACCCATTGTTTTGGCACAACTTTCCGCAGTTCTTCGCAAAATCCCAAAGCTTCGGCAAAGCCATGCTCTGACGACAATAGGACCATGTCGTATCGATTCTCACGACACAATCGTTGCGCCTCCTCCGTGCCATTCGCGACAACCACACTGATTTCGCAATTCCCGGATACTGTGGTTCGCAGCTGAGGCTTCGTTGAATTCCGGTGTATCAGCAAAACCCTAGGCTGCGGAGCGTTAGATAGTCGCACGGTGTTCACCTCGATGCCTGATGCGAAGAACGCTACCAGAGAAGGTATTGAGCTCGGTTTTAATTGTTTGTGAATTGATTGCCGATTCTGCACATGCGCCTGCGAAGCGGCGCTTTCTGCGGGTTTGCTTGCGGGCTGCTGTTGGCTGGCTTGTGGCGCTGGAGGCGCTTCAGGCTACACCCTCTCGCCCGGCACCTCCGCCATTCTTGAGTTGCTGCTTCTCCAGAACACGGTTGATCTCTTCAATGAGTTGCATCAGCTTGTTCGAGTCTTGCTCTACGGCCGCCTGTTCACATAGCTTTTGCAAAGAATCGCCCACAACGCGTCTCATAAGGATCGCTACCTCGTATAACGAGGTATATTTCACGATTCGCTCCGACCAGGTCTGTACGGTTCGGTACCTTTTGGAAACGCCAAGACACGCCAGAGTGTTAACCACCTTCCCGGTAGGATGCGACCCTTTAATGCCCGCAGACGTCGTCACTCATTTCCGCGACGCCATGCGGGCAAGTTCCCGCCACGTGATCAACTTAATGTTCTCTTCAGCCAGAATGTGGCGAAATTGGTTGCTGATAAAGAAATCGAAATCTCGCTGCCTCCAAGCCGAGCCCCAGGTTGAGCGCTCCCTGGTCGCCGCACGTAGTTCCTCATCGTCGAAACCAGGATGAATGACGAATTCCGTCACCCCGGGTTTCAAGCTTCTCAGCGCCGAGACATAAAAGTCGACCCATTTTTCCGGCGGCACATCGGGTCCAATCGTGACCGTGTGGTCAAGAACTATGTCCTCGGTACCGAGGCTCTGCTGTAGATAGGGATGATCAGCAAACCAATCTCGGGTCACGAAAAGGGGCAATTTGTATTCGTGAGCCACTCGTACCATCACGTCGAAAAGTTCCTTCCCATTGATGACAAGCCGATACTGGTGCGAATCAAGGTGTGTCGGGCGAACACCCATTGCCAATGCTCGTTCGATCTGGGCACGCAATTCGATCTCAACCTCTTTCGCATTCACGCGCTGATTGTGTTCCCAATCATGATGAAAATATCCATTTTCATCGACCAGGCTGGGCACTTTGCTGGAGGGAGCTGTCGGGCCCCAACGGTAATAAACTCGTTCACTGGTCACCGTAAGATGCAGCCCAAAGTCTGCGCCGGGATGAGATTTCGCGTAGTCAGCGATCTCCGGGAACCACGGGCAGGGCACCATCATGCTCGCAGAGTTGATGGCTCCAGCTTCCAGGCTTTGCATTGCCGCGGCATTCACTGCATGCGTTTCACCAAGGTCGTCGGCATGAACGATGATCAACTTAGTGCCAGGAGGATATCCCAGGCGATCCGCCAGAGTTTGCGCGCGGATTCTAGGTGGGTTGGCAAATAGAGAGTAACCCAGCAGCAACAGGAGAGCCGCTGACGTCTTTGCAGGCCGATTGCAATCTGCCATACGAGCTTACTCTACTGCCAAATCCTTGGGTTTCCAATTCTATTGATAAGTTGCCGGCCGGCTGTCCCCATCAGGGTTCCCCTCGCCAAGCAGTCTCGCTGTGCCATACTTGGGAGCATGATGGAACAGAAGTTCGCCAACAATGCGCGGATTGCCGGGTACATAGTGGGCGCGGCTATTGTGATTGCCATCGCAGTCCTCAGAGTTCTTGCGCGTTGACAACAGCTTCTCGCTGTCCTCGGAGAACCTCAATCATAGTGATATTGCGATTTCCTAAGCGGAATGCGGCTACAATGACACCCTCGACCGGCAAGGCTCACACCCGGTGGCTTTCGACGAAGCCAGCCAATTGATCAAAGAGGCAACGTCATCGGACTCCGGCAAGAGTTGGGGAATGGATTCAAGCCCCATCTCAGTGATCAGTACGGCTATACATTGCTGTTGGCCGCCCGCTGGAAGGACTACGAGATGCGCAAAGGGTTTACGAGAAAACCACAAGGGGACGAGCCCGCGACGCGAGTCAAGAACTACATAACGCAGAGCGGATTGCAGCGCCTCAAAGATGAGCACCGGTTTCTGCTCACCAGAGAACGCCCGGCCGTGACGGAGGTGGTGGCGTGGGCTGCCGGTAACGGCGATCGCAGTGAAAACGCCGACTATCAATACGGCAAGCGGCGGCTGCGGCAGATCGATGGACGGATTCGCTTTCTCGCGAAGCGAATCGAAGCCGCGGAAGTGGTGGACCCGGAAGCTCCGAGAGCGGGGCAGCTGGCGAAGAGGGCCTTCTTCGGAGCGACCGTTCGCTATGCCAATGCTGCGGGAGCGGAGCGAGTGGTGAGCATCGTGGGCACCGACGAGGTCGATCTCAAACGCAACCACATCAGTTGGGTGTCACCTCTGGGGCGCGCGTTGATGAAGTCGGAGGCGGGCGACAGCGTAGTTCTCCAAGCGCCGGGCAGTACAGAATACCTGACCGTGCTGGAAGTGTGGTATGAGCGCATTTCCGTGGAACCGTTCCGTGAACCACCTGGATCCGAGGCCTCGACAAAGGATCTTCCCCGCCGACGCTAATCAAGAGGGTTATCTCGATTTACCATGAAGCGGTGGAAAGCCCCGGTAAATTCCGAGCCAAAAAAATACGTTAGAGTGTTACTCCAAACAGCATTGGAAGGAAGATGATGTCCTCGGCTTGCCTGGCCCGTGTCGCAGCCTTATGTTTGAGCATTTTTCCGAGCGGGCTTCCTCCAAGAGCGGCAGCACAATCCTCACAACTTCAGGTGAGGAAGCCGATCTCCCGGTCGCTTTACGTTGGAGATGAGGTATGTGCCTCGTGCCACAGGAGCAGTTTTGAGACTTTTACCCACACGGCTCACCATTTAACGTCCCAGGTCGCGGGCGTTCATTCCATCGCAGGCTCCTTCACGACAGGCGCGAATACTCTCAGTACTTCAAATCCAGGGCTACATTTTCGGATGGACGCAAAGAGCGGCCGTTTCTTTGAGACGGCGCTGTGGGGAATTCCTCCCGATACGAAGCCGGAAAGAAAGCCTATCGACGTGGTGATTGGATCGGGGAGAAAGGGACAAACCTATCTTTACTGGAAGGGTGACCGACTTTTTCAGCTACCGGTATCGTATTGGGTTGACCTGGGTCAGTGGGTCAACAGTCCAGGTTATGAAGACGGTTATGCGGACTTCAATCGCCCGGTTCCCCCACGTTGCTTGGAGTGTCACGGTTCCTTTGCGGAGTCGCTGCCCGGACCACCGCCGGAAAATCACTACCAACGGGAAACTGTGATTTTGGGTATTTCCTGCGAGAGATGTCATGGACCGGGTTCGACACATGCCGCGAGACATCAGTCTGCGAGCGGGGCCGTGTTGGAAGAAGCGATTGTCAATCCGGGAAAACTATCGCGTGACCGCGAGGTAGAGGTCTGCGCACAATGTCACGCGGGCATGCGATACCCGATTGCCCCCGCCTTTACATATGTTCCGGGAGAACCTCTTGATGAATATCTTGACCCGGATCGCTCGAATCCGGATTCTCCAGTGGATGTTCATGGGGGACAGGTTGTGCTGCTGAAGAGGAGCGCCTGTTATCAGTCATCACCCGGAATGACCTGCTCAACCTGTCATAATGTGCACGAACAGCAGCGTGACGCGAGCGCGTTCTCGGCGCATTGCTTAAGCTGTCACAAGCTAGAAGCTTGCGGAGTATTCAGAAAGTTGGGCCCTCAGATTTCCAACCGCTGCATCGACTGTCACATGCCCGTTCAGGAATCAAAAGCTATCATCACCGATTCAAAGGGAAGACGGGTCAGTGCGCGGGTTCGAACTCATTGGATTAAGGTGTATCCAAACAATGCTTTGTAGAGCGAAAGCCTCCTAAGGGGCCGCGTGGTCGGTCCCATAGGCGGAGTGGGCCATTTTAATGTACAAACATCTCGATCATTCCATCAATTCGGTGTGTAGAGTAGTTTTGATCAAGGCCCCAGCGCCCGTCAATAAGTGATTTTCCGCGTCATCACCCAAAGACCAGGCTGGCTAACGCTTCTAGAAGTTTGAGGATTCTCAGTTCTAGAAGTTTGAGGATTCTCAGTTCGCTAATTGCTTCATAGCCTCCTCTAGGGTTGCATCCTTCCCATTTTGGAGGTCGGCTTCCGAGAAAAAAGGCACGCGGATGTCAGGCGGGACTCCCGTTCCATCAAATGCCTTTCCCTCCGAAGTAAGATAAACCTCGTTCGGCAAATAAAATTGCCAACCATTTGGCAGTGAACGGCCGAGGATGTCCGAAAAAACGCCCTGTGTACTAACCCCAATCCGTCTAATTCGGGGTTTTCGATTTAGGAGCGCCATTGCGAAAGTCTCACCTGCGCTGACTGTGTCCGGTCCAATCAGCAGAACAACCTTTCCTTTGAATCCTGGCCGCGTGGTGGGCATTACCCAAACCGGTTGTGGCGCGGTGAAATGCAAGGGAGCGTTCAGGTCTGTGTTGTTTCGAGCAATTTTCGAATAGGCAAAATATTTCTTGTGGGTTAGGCGCGAGGCGATCTCGAGACCGAGAGCATCGTCGCCACCATGGTTGAGTCGCACATCAATGACTAGGCCGTGGCGCCTGATATTCGAATCAAAAATTGTGTCGAGGCTCTTCTGCAGGCACTGCAGTTCAGCAGCGTAGCCGGGGACGTCCGCATAGTCGTAAAACGTGGTTACTCGCAAGTAGCCGATCGCGCCTACCAGGCTTCCAAACTGGAGGTGGTCTCGGCAATAACTGCGCAAACCTCCCTGCACATACTTGGTTTCGATCAGGGACACCGCTTTCTCCCAGGCGTGCTCGTCAAGATGGTTCGGATCATTGCGCCATCCGTCAAACTCTGCGCCGATATTTGGGGCTTCTAAGCCCGTATGCGAATCCTGCAGCGGCTCGATCATCTTTCGAAAAATCTGAAACAACTTATCGGGCTTGGTGGTTGAGTTGACCAGAGGGCGGAACTGCTTGTCGGCGACTTTCCAATCTTGCTTGCGCAGCCGGAAGAAGGGATATTGTTCAGCAAAGGTTTGCCAGAAGATCGCGTAATTTTCCTGAGGAGTGTTGGTCGGGATCTCGCGGCAGATATCGGGTCGATTCGCGATTCGGTGCAGCACAATACTTGAAGCTGTCCCGTCGATGTGCATCCGCAGAACCCGAGACTTGGCATCAGAAGAAACCGTGATGGTTTGATGTCCTCTAGTGAAAACCATTAATCCGGCGTTTGCTGCGGACGCTAGTTTCGCGCTGCGAGAAGGAAGGCAGCTAATTGAAGTTACTTCGTAGGTTTGTAGGACGCCGCCCTTGAGTTCAACGAATAGTCCATATCCGTCCGAACGCCAGAACCCATCAAGATTGTTTGACTCGATTGTTGCTGCTGAAAGGCGTGAGGCCAAAGCGGAGAGCGAGCTCAACGCTACTAGGAAGAAGACTGCCTTTGGAACTGGTGAGGTCATGTCCCACGTCCTGAAAAGCACCAGCCTTCAGAAAGTAGCCCTGGAAGGCCCTCCACCGTTGCTTACGCGATTGGCCTTCCGGCAGCCTTGTAGATGGCTTCGATGGCGATCATATCTTTGAGTCCCTCTTCGCCGGGGGATTTTGGCATTGTGTCGGTGCGCACGCAGTGGGAGAAGTGATCGGCCTCAAGCGCAAATACGTAGGGATGCTTGCCGGTACTTTGCTCGTCAATGCGCCGGCCGCCGGCAAATCCCTGGAGGTGGGGGCCGTCGTATCCGAAGCCGGGATTCATTTCGAGTGTACCTTTTTCGCCGTTCATCATCACGAAATTCGGGCCCACTTGACCATACGAACAACCGCACGAGGCGAGGATGCCGGAGGGGAATTTCATGGTCCACTCCATGGATTGCTCGACTTCGAGAAAACGGCCGCCTTGGTCGCGGGTGGCGACAACCGCGGTGAAATCGGTGGGTTCCTCGCCGATCATGTGTCGGATCGCATTGAGTGGATAGATGCCTAGATCGAGCAGCGATCCGCCTCCCGCGAGTTTGCGGTTGAGGCGCCATTCGCCGACTGCCTCCTGGCCATAGAAGCCTCCCTGGAACGATTCCATCTGGCCGAGGAGTCCGGAAGAAATGAAATCGATGGCATCGTTCCAGGTTGGTTCATATTGCACGCGATAGGCGATCATCAGCTTGCGCTGGGCCTTATTGCAAGCCGCGATCATTTGTCGGCACTCGGCGCTGGAGATGGCCATGGGTTTCTCGCACAGCACGTGCTTGCCCGCAGCGGCAGCACGTAGGGTGTATTCACAGTGCATGCTGTTGGGCAGGCCGATGTAAACGGCATCGACATCCTTGTTGTCCACGATCTGGTCGAACGTCTCATAGGTGTAGATGGAAGACCTTGGGATGCCGTACATTGCGGAATACTTCAGCCCCTTGGTATCGGGATGGCCAGTAACTAGGGCAGTGATCTTCGAGGATTGCGTGAGGGCGCAGGCGCGCATGAAGATGTCACAAATCCGCCCCAGACCGATGGCGGCATAGCCGACCGGTTTCCCTGGAGTCGCATTTTGCGCGAATGATGGGACAAAGCTTGAGGCCAAGGCAAAAGCAGAGAGCTTACTAAATTCCCTTCGGTCCATGCGCAATACTTTAGGCGGACAGAACCAAGAAGTCGAGCCTGGAGTCCACTCGGCAAAGGCTCAAGGGATGGTGTGAACATGAAAGCCATCCGTGATCGCTCCTGCGGCCCCTGGGCGAGACGCGCATTGACGATTCTCGAATACGGGTAATTGTTTTTGTTCCCGTATTTATGATAGAGAAGACGGATGATTTTTTTGAAGGAATGGACACACAGCTTGATGTCAGCACTGGTGATCGCGCTGCTAGTGTGCGGGGCCCTGCAGAATGCCAGCGCGGAGGAGAATGGTCTCGAGCGTACGCCAGTCCTCGGCTGGAGTAGCTGGAGCTTCCTCCGCAAGCATCCAACCGCAACTCGAATGAAAGCTCAGGCGCTCGCCCTGCATAATTCCGGATTGCAGAAAATCGGGTACCAGTATGTAAACCTCGACGACTTTTGGTATCAGTGTCCGGGACCGCAAGGTCCGAATGTCGACGCTTACGGCCGCTGGATGACAGACCCATCAACGTTCCCAGCCCAGGGAGATAGCGACGGTATCAAGGTAGTCGCCGACTATATCCACAGTCTCGGAATGAAGTTCGGAATCTATGTTACGCCGGGTATTTCGAGGCAGGCAGTCAGCCGGAACACGCCGATCAAAGGCACATCGTACACGGCTGCGCAAATTGCGGACTCTTCTTTAGAAGAGAACAACTATAACTGCAAGGGCATGGTCCGAATTGATTACAACAAGCCTGGAGCGCAGGAGTATACGAATTCATGGGTAGACATGCTTGCGTCGTGGGGTGTCGATTACATCAAGATTGACGGCATGAAAAACACCAACGCCGCTGACGTTATGGCCTGGTCGAATGCCATACGGCAAAGCGGGCGGCCCATGGTCCTGGACGTCACGCAGGGGGATTTCACAAGCAATATCGCCCCGACATTAATGAAGTATGCCAATCAATGGGAATTCGCGCCCGACGTCGAATGCTATCGCTGCGACAAGGGCGGTAGCAGCTACCCGCTGACCAGTTGGCCCAAGGTTGCCAACCGTTTCAACTACGTGGCAGAGTGGCAGCCTTATGCTGGTCCAGGCGGTTTCAACGATTATGACTCTATCGAGATAGGAAATGGCAGCAACGACGGGCTGACTCCGGTCGAGCGCCAGACTCAGATCAGCCTGTGGGCCCTTGGAGCGGCACCGTTCATCCTCGGCATCGATCTTACTCACCTCGATCCAACCGATCTGCAGAAATACCTGGAGAACTCCGCGGTACTTGCTGTCGATCAGGATTCGATCGCCGCGAAAAGGGTGCTCAATACCGGCAACCATCAGGTGTTCGCCAAGAAGGAGCCGAACGGAGACATGATCGTCGGTTTGTTTAACATTGGCGGGAAGGCAGAGAACGTCTCGGTTCGAGCATCCACCTTAGGCCTCCCTGAAAACGGAAACGGCTATTCCATACACGACCTGTGGACCGGCGAGACAAAAAAAACGAGCAGCGCCATCAGTGCTGTTGTTCCATCGCACGGGGTCGTCCTGTACCGCGTCAGAGGACTGTAAAACTTACTCGAGTGCTGACGGCCGAGTCTCGATCGCTCTGTCCGGCCCAGGCGGCTCGTTGAATCTCTACAACTTGTCGACGCGGTAACTGCGGACAGACCTTTACCCCGAACCAGCACTGTAAGGTTTGACAGTTTTCGAGGCACAACCTTCATCTTAGGATTTCCGGACAGAAAGGCTCCAAGGCAAGTCCGCTGAGTCAGGGGCAGCGGGCTTCAAATCGCAACAAACGTCCCTGCAACCACGAGTACTGGCACGCAACGGGCTATAGGTTTCCGGCATAAGATCCACCCCAGATCAAATGAAAGCGCCCTTCTTCCGAAATGAGACGATCACATGCAAGCTCAGAAGGACCGTTTGCAACAACTTTGTGAACAAGTGCTAGTTGAAAAGGATCCCGAGCGGTTCGGAAGCCTTGTTGACGAATTCAACCGACTACTCGAAAGAAAAGAACAGCAGCCATCGAAAATAGAAACAATCAAGCAAAAGAGGACGTAAGACGGAATCCCCGACATTTGGGGGGCCACCCTTCCTTGGATCGCGCGTCTCCCGTAGAGGGGCGAGAGATAAGGGCGGCCCAGGCCCACGAACCTGCAGACATCGTATCCGGGCACAGGCTCGACTGAGGGACACCTTGGTTAAAAATCGTTTGCAAACAGGGCAGCGCAGTAATCCAAGCGGCGGCAGGCTGAAATGCTATTGCGCATCTTCTTCCCTCATCCAATAGCTGCTGCGATACCGTACCGTCGCCTTTCTTGATGGATCACGCAGGCGCACTCGAATTTGGTGCAGGCCAGGGTGGGGATTCTTTGGCTCAAAGCTCAGTGCATAACGGCTGTGTACATGATTGGCCAAATCAATCATCTCTGTCTCAAATCTCTTCTTCGTATGAAAGATTCTGTACTCCCCTCCGGTTAACTGGGTGAGCGTCAGTGGAATATTCTTCTTCATTGCTTGTCGAATGGCAGCAACCTTCTCAAGGATGTCTACGTATGGCGTCCACTCATCTTGATTAGTTCCGCGAAGCACATCTAACTGCTGCGATAAGTATGCGGAAAAAGGAATTGCATAAACGGAAATATTGTTTTCCCCGATCAGCCGCACGACTTCGTCGAGCGTGGTGAATCGGCTTCCGTGGTCGCGCGTCTCGCTAATTAGCAGCAACACCCGTTCCCGCTCACCGGGTCTTCTGGCAAGCAGTCGGGCCGAGTAAGCAATAGCGTCCAGAACAGATGCTCCCCCATCGCCTGCTCCGACACTGCTAAGCTCATCTTCAATCACATCCGCGTGGTTGGTGAAGTCGCGCGCTAAGGTCAGCTTGCTATCAAAGAAAAGGACAGCCGCTTCGCTGTTCGGCTCGTTCAGAATCGGGTCGAGCATTGCCGGGAGCCCCTGAATGCGACCGAGTTCCCGTTTTGCTCTCCGGCCACATTGCACGGCAACGATCAGCGAAAGAGGCTTGGATTCAGCTGCTTCGTCGAGATGGACGAGTTGTTGGATTCCGTCGTCCTCGATCGCGAAATCCTGCTGGCGCAGGCCGAAGACGTTGCTTCCCTCTTCGTCGAGCACCAGGGTTGGCACGGGGACCAGATTGGAGCGAGCGCTAATGTCTTGTGCACCCGCCGGCAGGCTCATCGCTATGCTTAAGAGCAATATCTGCGACCACACGCCAGCCGTACGCATAATTGTGAGATGCAGGGGAGCCTGAGAAACAACTTACCAAAAGGCAGTTTCCAGTTCGCGAACGCCGTGAAACACACTGAGTCGAAACCATGGAAATCCTTGCTAACTGCGTCCTGGCCTTCTTTCGTGCAGTGAGGCTGCGACTCTCTCAACATAGTCGTTGCCACCGGTGTTGTTGTGTTCGAAATGGAGCCAGCGGCGAACGGTCGGTCGACCCATAAGTGCTCGACGAGCGACAAGAGATTCGCCATCAATCGAGCCAATGGTGGCCAAGGCCATACAACTGGTGGTAAGCCCAGGATTTGTCATTGTTCACGTTCAGGCTTATAGTTTCGCGAGGCGGTCACAGGAAGCCAAATGCGAGTCATTCTTTATTTCGCAAACCTGTCAATCCTTGCGGCGTCTCTCCTTGCTTCCGGGCAAGAGAGCTCCCGTGGAAGGATCATTGCCGTGAATGTCGATTCATCCGATCCGCGCATCCAGCAGATGTTGCCCAAGCTGCGCGATCGGGCGGTTAAGGTGGTTGAAGAAAACGCCAGGAATGTTCGAGCCGTAGTGATATTAGGTTCTGCAGCAACACCTGAGGCCGAGGCACGTGAAAACTCGGCAGATTATCTGCTCACGATAGAGCTTTCGCTGGCTCAATCGGTGCGAGTCCCTATTGGGGGTATTCCAGGAGAGGGACCATCGAGGACCGTAGACGTACCACCGGGTCGAGTGGCCACGGGAATCGCTCACTCTCGATGTGTCGACCTATTAGGGATTCTTACCTTCTCCTACGAAGTACTTTCTCTTTCCGGCAAGAACATCAATTTTCATGACTCGCATACCATGCGTGAGTTCGAGTACCCGCTAGGTCCGGAGTGGCAATGCTTGGAAAAGCTTACGACGCGAGCCGTGGAAAACGATGCTTCGACAGCGGTCCATAAGTTAAAGTCAAAGAAGGCGCTTTGAACTGTCTTGGTGAAGTGGGGCATGGCCTTCCCTCCTAATTCCCTATCGTTCCTTAATTGTTCGATGCGTTACACCAAGCCGTAAGGGACAAGGGTTTTCTTGGCGGTTACACATGCCCATTCAAGCAATGGGTTAAAGCTGGGTCCTCAGGTTAGCTCAATCCACCTCATTGCTCCTACACTTTCTTCGCTTACAACACCGCTCATCTCTGCGGAATCCCATACCGCGATTATTTCTGCAGGAGGAGGCGAATGAGTTCAGCTCAGATTGTGATACTGCTGGTCGTAATCGCAGCCGTGGTCGTCGCTGCCCTCGTCTATTTGTTTGCCCGGAAGCGTCGGAGTCAGACCCTTCGCGAGCAGTTCGGGCCTGAGTACGATCGCGTAGTCCAGACAGAAGGCGACGTGCACAAGGGGGAACGGCTGCTGGAATTTCGTGAAAAGCACCGCAAAACACTCAACATTCGTTCGCTCACAGCGGAGGAGCACGCGCGCTTTAGCAATCGGTGGAATGAGGTGCAGAGC
Source organism: Terriglobales bacterium (assembly GCA_035496675.1). Lineage (GTDB taxonomy): Bacteria > Acidobacteriota > Terriglobia > Terriglobales > Acidobacteriaceae > Gp1-AA145. Next base: position 29,262 of record DATJEL010000038.1, on the reverse strand, counting down.
CAGTTTGTGGATGATCCTTCAGGCGCTGTTGCGTTTGCCGACAAGCTGATTTTGGAGGTAATGCAAGCTCGCGGGTATCCGATCACCGATTTCACCCAGCGAGCGGCCGACATCTCCGTTGATCACCCGGTTGTGGTCGAAAACTATCGCGCGGCGCAGGAGATTGCCCAACGCCGCAGCCGCGGGCAAGCCAGCACAGAAGATTTGCGGCAGGCCATGGTGCACTATCGCGCATTGTTTTCCGAGTTAGTGGAAGAAACCCAACCCGAACAACTCAGAAGGGAGGCATGACCAATGGCGGTGCCATTACGGAAAGACGCGGAACAGGAACAGAATCTCACGACGGCTGATCTCGCCAAAGGAGGGAAACGGACGGAGCTGGCTGGACCGAAGCCAGTTACCTCGGAGCGGGCGCTTGCGGTTAAGGAATCGCAAGATCACGGTTCGACGCCGCTGTTCCCGACCAACGAGCTCGAAAACTTGCGCATGCGCTGGAAAGAAATTCAGACTGCATTCGTGGACGAGCCTCGGAAGGCGGTCGAACAGGCGGATGGACTCGTAGCCTCAGCGATGAAGCGGCTGGCCGAAGTATTTGCCGATGAGAGATCGGGCCTTGAGAAGCAGTGGGACCGTGGAGACAACGTTTCGACAGAAGATCTCCGCGTTGCTTTCCAGCGCTATCGATCCTTCTTTGATCGGCTGCTTTCCGTTTAGTTCTTGCGGCGGAGCGAATCGACCTGTTCGTGGCTCCGCCGCAACTCCTTTCGTAGGCTCGGTTGAAAGCGCTCTTTCTTTCTTGTCACGTAACTCGACTTGGGCATACTGGAAACAGCCCTCAAGCGTGTGATACGTTCGCGACCATGGAAAACCCAAATTTGCCGTACAAAGAAGCTCTTGGAAAATTTTTAAGCGATGCACTGCGACAGGGCGGTAATCCGGGCGCAAGTGTGCGAATTAGTGACAGCGGGGAATTTGCAATCTTCTCGGGGGAAGGCGAACCTAAGTACCGAAGGCTGAACGAGCAGGGAAAGGAGTTGATGCAAACAGGGAGCCTGGCTGGCCTTACCGGCTATGACTCACTATTCGAGCCCTGACCCTGAAGGCCGGCGCCGTGAGATCACCCATGAGAACCACTCCATTGGTCTAACGGACTCGGGGTTTGGTAAGTGATCCGCTTACGACGCGCGTGCACTCAACGTGCTTCGACAATGGCGACCGCTGCTTTCCAGTTTTCCCACGCGAAGGTAAGTGTTGTGGAATCATTCCCGCTGGCCCCAAACTCGACCGTTAGTTGATCCATACCGTCGCGCAGCAACGCCGCATCCATGTCAATTCGCGCAAGATCGCTGGAACTCCCTGGGTAGGGCATGCCCCACTGCCCCGTCGTCTTATTGAGAATGAGCGTCCAGGGCTTGCGATGTTCGGGAATCAAATAGATTGTGTACGAACCCGCTGGGACTGGCCTATTGCCGATGATCAAGTTGGCGTTTGTAGTAAACGAGGTTGCTTCGTTTGCCCCGGCTCGCCAGATCTCGCCCCAGCGAACCGTGGAACCGAAGACTTCCCGAATGCGGCCGTTGTCGGGGTTCCGCAGCTTCGGCCGGCTGTATCGGACTACAATCAAGCCTCCATCAGCAAACTTCACATCCGAACAACCGGGAGGACTGGGGCGCTCGAATTTTTCTGGTTCATCCTTGATGGCGCTGCAGGGCAGTACCGAACGAGGCTGCTTCGGTTGTCGCGATCCGCTTTCTAACGGGAAAGCGAACATCCCAAAAACCAGAAGGAAACCGATGGGCCAGCATCTCATTGCGCCTCCTAGTGGAACCGAAGCGAAAGAGAAAGTGTACTCTCAAAAACACATTTGACGTGCCGCCAAGCTGCGAACCGAACTACAATGCCCTAGATTGAAGGATGCAAGCCCGTGCCTGTCCAAAACGTGGGTACGAAGGACCTTAGGATTTTAGGAATACTTCTGTCGTTCGCTGTCTTTGGCTTCTATCTGAGCGGCTGCAGCAGCAAGAACACCTCGGACAGAGGCAGCGGTAGTCCGCTTCCGCCGACGTCAACCACGAGCACTGTGACCACTTATCACAACGATAATGGTCGGACCGGGCAGAATCTTAACGAGACGACTCTTACGCCCGGCAATGTGAGCGCGTCCAATTTTGGCCTTTTGTTTGTCATCACTGTGGATGGCAAAGTGGACGCCCAGCCGCTTTACCTCCCCAATCTGAGCTTCGCAGGGGCAGCCCATAACGTGATTTTCATTGCGACGGAACACGGAAGCATCTATGGCGTCGATGCCGATACGGGAGCTCAACTTTGGCAGGTTTCCATCTTGGCTCCAGGTGAAACGCCTAGCGACAATCATGGCTGCGGCCAAATCGTTCCGGAGATCGGAGTCACCTCCACTCCGGTCATTGATCCCAGTATCGGCCCCCACGGAACCATCTACATCGTGGGCATGTCGAAAGACGGATTGGGCAAGTACCATCAGCGAATCCACGCACTCGATGTAACAACGGGTGGCGAAGAATTCGGCGGGCCCAAGGAGATTCAGGCGTCTTATCCAGGAATGGGGGACAACAGCTCGGGAGGGAACGTAATCTTCGATCCGGGACAGCAACTGAATCGTCCCGGGCTTCTTTTGAGCAACGGTGTGGTCTATACGAGCTGGGGGTCGCATTGTGATTTCCGGCCATACACAGGTTGGATCATTGGTTATGACCAACACACCCTGTCTCAGGTCACGGTGCTCGATGTCACTCCCAATGGCAACGAGGGTGCGTTCTGGATGAGCGGTGCGGGGCCGGCGGCCGATTCGAACGGAAACATTTTTGCTCTAGCTGCGAATGGCACTTTCGACGCCACGCTGAACGCTCAAGCATTTCCTGCGAATGGGGATTTCGGCAATGCGTTCCTGAAGATCGCGACAGCTAACCGACGGCTCACGATCGCTGACTATTTCGAGACGTCGAACCAATCTGCAGAAAATTCTTCTGATGAAGACCTTGGCTCGGGCGGAGCCTTGGTTCTCCCGGACCTTATGGACAGTTCGGGTCAGATTCGCCATCTTGCAGTCGGGGCGGGCAAAGATACCAACATTTACATCGTGGATCGCGATTCGATGGGGAAATTCAATCCGAACTCGAACAATATCTATCAGGAAGTTCAAGGTGCTCTGGCAGGAAGTGTATTTTCGACGCCTGCATTCTTTGACAACACGATTTACTACGGAGCGGTTGGGGACAGTATCAAGGCTTTCAGAATCAACAATGGGAAGCTCGCGACCGCGGCAGTATCCCAGACTGCAAAGGTTTTCCCTTACCCGGGAGCCACGCCTAGTATTTCCGCCAACGGCAGCAACAATGCGATTCTCTGGGCCGCTGAGAATACAAATCCTGCGGTTCTGCATGCTTTTGACGCCAGAAATCTGGCAAACGAGCTTTACAACAGCAACCAGGCGCCCGGGGGGCGTGACCATTTTGGCGCCGGCAATAAGTTCATCACGCCGACGGTGGTGAACGGAAAGGTCTATGTGGGCACCACAGCCGGAGTTGGGGTGTTCGGGCTGATTCACTAGGAGTCGTTGACGACTTAAGCATTAGCACGAGACCGACTTGGCGAGAGCTCTCCCGCAGGCGCTTGAGGTTCGCTAGGCGACCCCCGAAGGTACATACCCTGCCCTTCCGTGTCCAACTTGAGTTCTCATCCGCTTGGAATGAACTTGCGTTGAGCAGCACCTCTGGTTAGGCTTCAGTCAAGCAGCTCTGCATCTCAGGGCGATTCGGGCTCGTCCTCCGTGGTTCCTGTATCTTCCCAGGTTTTCCGCTCAGGGCCTTCGTGTGTCCGGATCCTGCTCTGCCCGAGGAGTATACACACGTGAAAAAACTGCTCGCGCTCGTTCCACTTGCATTCATTCTCGCGGCAGTTGGCTGCGGTGGGGGGCGTTTCCCCTCAGCTAACGTTTCCGTTAATGGAGGCAGGTTCTCAACCAAGTTCGCCGCTGGTATTGCGCATGTTTCGGGCAACTATGGGTTCACACAGAACAATTATCTGGTGGAAGGCGTGCAGAAGATCAGGGCATTAGGATCCGACTCGATTTTTATTTACCTGACTCCATACTTCAGGACTGAGTATCCGGATCAATCCTCCAACCAGTGGCCGGCTACAGCCCCATCGAACCTCACGGCTCTGGCGCAGACCAAGCCCTATGACACGGTCTTGAACGTTCCATTCAGCACAATCGTGATGACCGTGTACACCTTCGCGAACGCCGATGGAGTTGCGGGCCTCGCGGCATCACCCGAGCGGTTGAAAGCCGAGGAGAACGAGCTCTATCAGCTCACGAAATATCTTTATTCCAAATTCGCCGGATCGGGAAAGACATTCGTTCTAAAGAACTGGGAAGGCGATTGGATCGGTCTTGGTGAGGGGAACATTACCGGAGACATTTCTCCTGGGATGGTGCAGGATATGATCGCATGGCTTTCGGCCCGGCAACGCGGAGTCACTCGGGCGCGCCGTGAGGCTGACAACTCGACCGGCGTGCGCGTATTCCACGCGGCCGAGGTCAATCGCGTGCTCGATTATGCGGAGAATGGCATGACTCGTGTCATCAACGCGGTATTGCCCAAGGTAAACGCCGATATGGTGACCTATTCGTCTTACGACTCGACGGCGACGGGCAAGGACCCGAAGTCGGTTCAGTCTAGTTTGCGGCTTGCTCTGAAGACAATTGAGAAGATGGCGCCCGATCCGATGGGACTAGGGAATCGCCGTATTCTGATTTCGGAGTACGGCCTGTTCGAGAATCAGCTGGTTGGCGGGATGACCTGGCGTGCGAACGCGATTCTCAGCACCGCGAGCAAGGAAGGCATATACGGCGCGTTTTTGTGGAACGTGTTCGACAACGAATGCGCCGAGACCAACGGCCAGGCTGCGCCGGTCGACGCCGCTAAGGGGAACCCGCTGCGTCCGAAGAAGAACCAGTGCCGCGGGCTATGGGTCGTGCGTCCGGACGGTAGCACGAGTCCGGTGCTGAATGTGTTGAAGCAATATTGGTAGGCAGCGCAGAGTGGCGCTCGGTTTTACAGGTTGTTCGTCCGCGATGAGATGAAGGACCTTCGCACCATTCATCGCTTTCTCTCCCTGGCCCTTCGCCCGATGGGCTAGTCTCGCGCGGTCCTGGGCCCGGGACCTGCGTGAATGAAATCAGCCATGGCCTCAAAACCCACCACTCCGCACCATCCGAAAATGGTTGATAATTCCTGAATGGAAGCTAACGGGTTGCCCTCCCGCACCTCGATTTTGACAGCCGCGGCGCGAGCTTTTGGGTCGCGCGAGCCAGATATTAGCGTACGCAATCCAGACTGGGTGGCGGCACGACTGATTGGCCCCCCGGAGTTAGCTCTTATCCCTGAGCATCCCATCAGCAAGGCTCTCGACCGGGATTTTCAGGATGCTATTTGCGATCCCGACATCTTTGGGTTCGCCTGGTTGATGTTGGTGCGGACACGCTTTATCGATGAGCGCATGGAGCGCGCCATCCGTGGCGGGGCAACCCAGCTGGTGATTTTGGGAGCCGGATTCGATACGCGCGCACACCGCTTCACCGAACTGTTGAAGGACACGCCCATCATCGAAATCGATTACGCCTCCACGCAGGAGTACAAGAAGCAGCGCGTCGAAGCGGCGCTCGGCGGCGGTCCGGGCAACGTTATTTATGCGCCAATCGATTTCGCATGCGAAAACTTGGGCGAAGTATTGCGCCGTGCCGGTTTCCAGGCTGCACGCAGGACCTTTTACATTTGCGAGGGCGTCAGCATGTACGTCCCTGAACAGGGGATGAAACAAACCTTGCGCACGATCGCTTCGGAATCCGCTCCAGGCAGCACGCTCCTCATGGAGTATCTCAACCTTGGCGGAGTTGAAGTGCTGACCAGATATCCCATTGGAATGGTCAAGAACGCCATCGATTGGGGAGAGCCATTCGTGTTCGGCGTGCCGGATGGGCAGGATCGTGAGTTCTTTCTCGAAATGGGTTTGGAACTCGGCGAGACCCTGAAGATTGGCAGCCCCGAATCGATTAAACGGTATGCCACGCGCCAGGATGGCAGCTATTACGGTGCTCATCTGGAGAAGGTATTTCAGCAACGGCGCGAGGCCGCGCTGAAAGCCATGGACGAGGCAGGCCGCCAACAAGCCGCGAGGGCCGCAGCTATGTCGGGTTATTGGCTGGCCGAATTAACCGTCGGCAAGTGTCAATGAGCAGTTGGGGAGATTCTGCGCCAACCATTTCCAATGGAAAGTCAGCTTCCTGCGGGTGAGCGACAAAAGTTTGAGGGACGCAGTCTTCACCTCTGGATTCGAGATATCCATTAGCGAGGTCCTGATCGATTCGGGAAACAACCACCCTCCAGCTTCGACGTCGCCACAATCAGACGTCTAGCCGATTGGAGGCGGCAACTCTCGCATACCAAAGGCCGGAATCCTTTAGCGTGCGTTTCTGGCTGCGAAAATCCGTATAGATTAACCCGTAGCGTTCGGTGAAGCCCTCCGCCCACTGGAAATTGTCGAGGAGGCTCCAGGCATGAAAGGCGCGCACCCGAGCTCCATCGGAAATCGCCCGAGCCAGTTCCGCAAGCACTTCGCGATACCACTGGATACGGCGCCCATCCGGTATGCCGCCATGTTCGTCAGGGCCATCAAGGTATCCGCACCCGCTCTCGGTGATTTCGATGATCGGGTGGTTGTAATCTTTTGAAATTTGTGTGACTAGGTCAAAGATTCCGCATGGCCAGACCTCCAGGCCGGCCTCGGTCAGAGGACCCTCCGTGGGCATCCCGGCACGGAAGCGCGTGTAAGGATCGCGGCCGCCGGGTGAATTGCTCTCGATCTCCGTTCCGCTGAAATTGCCCCCGCTGAGAAATCGCTCCTTGCTCGCGTCGGAAACAATGCGTCGCGTGTAGTAGTGGAAACCGATCCAGTCCAGCGGTGCATAGAGCAGCTTTTCATCGCCCGCCCTGAAGCCCATCAGCTCATACGGCGGCTCGCCAACGAAAGCCTTCGGGTAATGGCCATGCATGGCCGCCTCTAAAAAGAAGACATTGTTCATAGCATGGTAGCGAGCGGCCGCTGCGCGATCGTCCTCTGAGTCAGTCTTTGGGTATGCGGGAGCCATCTCATAGGCGCTCCCAACCGTTGCCTTAGAAGAGGCTGCTTTGACGGCACGATGGGCCTCGGCCTGAGCAAGTGCCAGAGTGTGCGCCGCTTTCAGGAAATCGCTGAAGCTGGCCCGGCAGGGTGGAAAAGCGCCCGCAGCATAGCCCATGAACGCGATAGCCCAAGGCATATTGAAAGGTGCCCAGACCGTAATTCGGTCCCCGAGATGCTTGGCAAGAATGCCAGCGTAATCTGCGAAGTAGCTGGCCAAATCTCGGTTTGGCCAGCCGCCTCGGTCTTCGAGCGCCTGCGGAAGATCCCAGTGATACATCGTGCACCAGGGCCGAATACCCGCCTCAAGCAACCTATCGACGAAGCGGCTGTAGTGATCGATCCCCTTCATGTTGGGGACGCCGGTCCCGCTTGCCTGAATGCGTGGCCAGGAGATCGAAAACCGGTGGCTCTTCTGGTTGAGGCGTTTGGCTAATGCGATGTCCTCAGGGTACCGGTGATACTGATCACAGGCCACGTCCCCGGTTACTCCGCCTCTTACTTTCCCAGGTGTATGAGTAAATCGGTCCCATATCGATTCGCCCTTGCCGTCCTCATCCCATGCACCTTCTACCTGATAAGAGGCAGTAGCCGTGCCCCAAAGAAACCCCTCTGGGAAGCGCGCCTTTTGTATTAACGACGCGGGCACCGATCCAGGCGGTCGGTCCGCAGCGGGTAGGGCCGCGGCATTGCTGCCATAGCGACCCAGCATGGTGCCTGCGAATGCGGCTAGAGAACGAGTTGCAAATTGGCGGCGATCCATCGCCTCTCCTTTTGAACACCTGCGAAATTCGTCCAGCCGTGGATGATAACAGCCAGCGAGTGGCGGTTACATGCGGGTGTGGTGGGTGACACAAACACGGATATAGGAATGGGCCAACATCTCTGAGACCATTCCGTCAAATTACTTTCCGAATAATTCACGCACGATCGTTCCAATTTCTGGCAAGAAGCGTCCGGTGTGTTCTTTGTACGCTCGATAACTGTCCCCAAAGCGGGCAGCGAGATTCTCTTCTTCTATCCGGGTTCGGATGATCAAAAGACCAAGCAACACGACACCGCTTATCAAGAGAAACCAATTCGCAGCGATCAGGGAAACCGCCACTACCAGCAATGCGGCAGAATCATAGAACGGATGTCGGACCCAGCGATAAGGTCCATGCATGACCAACCTGTGCTGTTGACGCGTCACAACGGTATCCGTCAAGTTCTTCCCGATGCAACGAAGGCTCCATACCAGCAGCCCACAGGCAATCGCAATCAGTCCGACTCCTGTCCACCTCAGCCAGAATGGAAGGGGGACTGAGGACCATCTCATCCAGCCTGGATTGATCGTCCAGGCGATCAGTCCAAGCCAGAGAGCAATGCCAACCGGCCGCAATGTCGCCAAAATGAAAAACCCCTCCCGTCGTCGATCGAGTTTTTCGTGCGTCGATTGTGACTTGATGCGGTGGTAGACGCCGATTGGAACAGTGAAGAGCGAGAACACAATCAGTGCAGCGCGGAAGGTTTGGTCGTGGTTCACGTGCTCAGAATCATAATGGACGCCATGGCGGCGACACTTCAACCCGGGTTGCTAGTCAAGGTACGAAGTCAACGGGCCAGCACTTCCGTTGCTGCCAATTGCATTGCCGAGATTGAGACCTGCTCGGCCTGCCTCCTCAGCGCCTACCGGGAGCCACCGGATACAGCTCAAGTTGCTGCGCAGTCTTAAAGGTGAGCACTGTCTCGGCTGGGACGTGGATCTTCTTGCCTGCCGTCACCGCCTGAGCACCGGCGCCGGCGGCTCCTCCTGCCAGCGTACCGATCGCCGCGCCTTTGCCTCCTCCAGCAAGAGCCCCAATTAGGGCACCGGCCACGGCGCCGCCCCCGGCATATTTCGCGGTGGTTTTATTGGCGCCCACGGCTCCAGGTTTGTACCCTTTGGTGTCGATGTCGAATTGTCTGCCATCAATCGTGACTGAGGATAGATCGAGCGACACTTTGCTGTCCTCCGCCACGGCCTTAAGGTTTGCCTGCGCACCCTTGGGGATCAGTACGTGACCTTCGCTGTCCACCACAGCAGCACTTACTGTTGCGGGATAACTCTGCCCAGCATTGGCGGCTTCGGCGGTAATTTCCTGATCGGCTCTTACATTGATTTCGGTGCCCGTCGGCAGCGTCCTGGTTTGCTGAGCCAGGAGCAACCAAGGAGTGCAAAGTGCAGTGAACAATAAAACAAGTTTGTACTTCACCATTGGTGTGACCTCAACTTCTGAATGGCTTTCGTTCAGGGAATCGAATCGGTGATGAATGAGATGCGGGATGTTGGGTTAGTGGTCCGCCGTGCCTTGCAGGCTGTGCTCGCGCAAGGCTATTCCGCAGAATAGTAGCCCTCGCGAGCCTGCACCGCCATATCCTTCTTCTTGGTCGTTAGTTGAATCTTGTGATAGCCGGCTCGAGCGGCTTCTGGTGTCGGCGTAAACCCAAGGCTGTACTGATTCCGCAACTCGTCGGAGATCTCACCGTAAATCCGCACGACGGGATTGTTTTTGGATACTTCAAACATTCGGCCGCCGGTTTCTTGGGAAACCTGCTGCAAGACTTTCTTGCCATCCACATGGGCCTCTTGCGGATAGCGTCCCCGGCCGCCTCCAGGGTATCTCCCTCCACCGGGATAGCCGCCTCCACCCATTCCAACATGAGGGCGGCCGTAACCGCCATGGTTAAAACCACCTTCCTCGTTGCTCTTGAAATAAATCGTGTACACGAGGCAATCGGCGCGCTGAGCGGCTTCGATGGCGCTCAGTAAACTCTCCTTGCTTCCGCGATCAACGCCATCGGTAAGAACAACGACGGCCTTTCGGCCAGTCCGGTTTTTCATGAGTTCTTCCGAGGCCAGATAGACGGCATCGTTGAGCAGGGTTCCGGCACGGCGCATGTGCCGGTGGCCCGGGCCTGAGTCCGGGCTTTGGGGAGCATTGCTGTCGGGGTCAGCTGTGGGCTGGACGATTCGTAGCGACTGCAGGGCGTTTTCCAGCTTGGAACGAGAACTGGTTACATCCTGGAGAAGCTCCACTTCGCGATCAAAATGTAAGACGAAGGCAAGGTCCTTTTCATGGAGCATTTGGTCCAGGAACTTATAGCTGGCGGAACGCTCGTCATCCAGAACTTCGCGCTGGCTCAGGCTTGTATCTACAAGCAGACCGAGGGTGAGAGGCAAATTGTTTTCCTGCGAAAAATAACGAATTGTCTGTGGCAAGGAGTTCGAGCTGAGCGCGAAGTCATCCTTGGTGAGGTTATTGACCACGTTGTGGTGCTTATCGCGGACAGTAGCGAAAACATTGACCACATTTACTTTTACGGAAACGTCGGCGGGAACCGGAGCGGTCGACTCCGCCGCGGTTTGCAAAGTGGTAGTTGGCCGGTCGGAAGTGGGCTTGGTAGTATTTTGCGCGGTCAGGCCCACGACGCAAGCGAAAATTAGAACGGCCCCGGCCAAGCGAACCGGGTGATTCCTCTCAAGGATTGTTCCCATTCTGTGTGGGAACGAACTTGCGGGGGAAAGGGTTGTCACCTGCAGAGTAAAACTTTGTAATCCTCGTGAAACGGCTCTCCGCAGGAAATGGTTCGTGACAGGGGCCGGGCATCATCTGCCGCTTTCCTGTCCACAACCGGGAGGAGGTAGTGTGCCGGTGCCATGAGCGGGATACCGGGCTCGCCAGAATCAATTTTCCGGCTCGCCGTTCGGGAACTGGCGCGAACTCGAATTGAGGCCGCAGTTGCGAAACCTGTGAAAATGAGTATGCTGAGTCGGTAAGAGAAAAACCCATGACACCCACCTTAACCGTTGCAGCAAGCCTGCTTTTGATGTGTTCAGTCCCCGTGATTGCGCAGGCTCCTGCCAATCCTCCCAACAGCACTCCGGTTTCCTATACGTCGATTTCTGAACTCAACCAGCTAGTTGCGAATTTAGAGAGTGTTTCGCAATCGGCGCAGCAGAACCTTTCGCGTTTGCGAATCGAGAGGTGGAAGACCGATTCGAAGACCAAGAAGCAGACCGAGAGCGATAGCGAATCGATCCTGCGCAACCTCCAGAATGCACTTCCCTCGATTCTTACGGAACTGAAGAACTCGCCAGAAAACCTGGCGCTGACGTTCAAGACCTATCGCAATTTGGATGCCCTCTACGACGTCATGAATTCGGTGGTTGAGTCGGCTGGTGCATTTGGCAGCAAAGAGGAGTTCCAGTCACTCAACAATGACCTCAGCGGAGTCGAAGGGTCCCGCCGCGCGTTTGCAGATCGCATGGACAAACTTGCGACTGCAAAGGAGAGCGAAATCGGACAGCTGCGCACCGCCCTGCAGGCAGCCCGGGCGGCCGCCACCCCTCCCAAGAAAGTGGTAGTGGACGACACCGATACTGCACCAAAGAAAACTCCCCCCAAGAAAAAGCCGGTGCCGAAGCCAAAAACCACCCCTCCCGCATCCCCGCCACCTACCCAGTAGCGGAACGGGATTGAGAAACCGCTTAACAATCAGCTATTTACGATTTCCGGGAACATCTCACCTCTCACTGGGGTCTAACAAAGCAGTACAAGGCTGTGCCGGTGGACCTATAATGGAGGTGGCGCCATGGCAAGCATGGCGGGAGCAGCCAACGTGGGTGACTTCGCGAGCGCAATCGGCGTACGAGCGGAAGAAGCCACCATTATTGCGGAGCTAAAGGCAGGCTCAGAAGACGCATATGCCTGGCTCGTCGGCGAGTTTCACCAGCCGGTCTACAGCGTCATCTACCGTATCCTGACGGACCCAGCCGACGCTGCCGATACCACACAAGAAGTATTCTTGAAAGTCTTTCGCGGAATGAAGTACTTCCACGGCGAATCCAGTCTGAAGACCTGGATTTACCGCATCGCGATTCACGAAGCTTCCAACCGCCGCCGCTGGTGGTTTCGGCATAAGTCCAAGGAAACGTCGGTCGAACCGGAAACCAATGGTGAGCATCCGCTCACTGCTGCCGAGAATACGGCGTTCGTCGATAAGCGGAAGTCGCCTTTTGAAAATGCTGCCGAGCGGGAATTGCAGCTGCGGGTTGAAGAAGAGCTTCGGCAAGTTCCGGAACCTTATCGCACGGCAGTCGTTCTGCGTGACATTGAGGAATTGTCCTACGAAGAGATTGCTGATATCACGCAGGTCTCACTGGGTACGGTCAAATCAAGAATCACCCGCGGTAGGGATGCTTTACGGACTCGTCTGAAGGAGTATGTGAAGCAAGCGGGGACAACCTTGGGGTTGGACGTTGAAGGTTTGCGCTTCAGGCCGCGCGGGGTGGTTGGCTCCGCACGTGCCCGAATCGAGGTAACGCCATGACCTGCGGACAGGTTCAATCTCTGCTTTCCTCTTACCTGGACGGGGCGGTCACGGGGAGGCAGATGTTCGCGCTCGGAGAGCACTTGAACGAGTGTAGTGCGTGCCGGGGCGACTATGCTGCACTTCGCCAAACGCAAATGCTCCTGTCCAGAGTGGGTCGCGCGCAAGCGCCGGAAGATCTGTCTTTGAAGGTGCGCCTGGCCATCTCGCGTGAAGCTGCGCGTCGACGCGAACCGGTGTTTGGTAACCTGGGGCTTCGAGTGGCCAACGCGCTTCGTGCTTTCATGGTTCCTGCTACTGCCGGTGTGGTCGCAACTCTGATTATTTTTGGGTTGATGGGGTTCATCACGCCGGTTCAGGCGAATACGAATGATGTGCCGCTATTACTTTCGACCAATCCCGAGTTGCAGCAGACCGGATTCAACACGGGTTTGGGTCTGGTCACAGAAGACTCGATTGTCATCGAAGCGTACGTCGATGCCAATGGTCGTGTTCAGGACTATCGTATTCTCTCCGATCCGGAGCACGTGAAAGAGCTGCCTCACCCAGTGAAGAACATGTTGATTTTCACCACGTTCCGGCCTGCCACCCTGATGGGCAGCCCCCGGCCTGGAACCGCGATCTTGTCATTCTCTAAAGTCAGTGTGAAGGGTTAGTCCACTTTCGCACTGACTTGATCCCTTCCTGATTGAGCTTCTACTCTGGACTAACCTTCTACTCTGTCCGGGGCTGCAATCCTGAGTCTCGGGCAAGCAACTCGCGTTCAGCAGCTTCCCATCCAAACGGCTGTCGAAACAGCCAGGGGAGAAGTTTGTCGGCCGTAGCACTCAATGGGTAGTGGTGGACGTGTCTCCGCGTGTGCACAGCATGACCCTCTTCATCCCTCCTGATGACCCTTGCAGGACGACGGTCTGCAGGGCTGCAAATTTGGTTGTTCTCACATGCGCCCTGTAAGTGAGAGGGCGAAGCTGTAGGTGCGGGCAGAGTTGATGAGTTTGGCCGTTTCGAAATCGATTCCTGGTGTGCCCACGCTCCAGCTGGTCCCGGCTGAGGCCTGGTATGCCGCATACACGCATGCCCGTCACGAAAAGAAAGTTGCCCAGCAACTTCAGGAACGCGGTATCGAGAACTTCCTCCCGGTGTATCGGTCGGTTCGGCGGTGGAAGGACCGGCAAAAAGAATTGGATTTGGTCCTTTTCCCGGGATACGTATTTACCCGCATCAACATTGCCGAGAAGCTCCGTGTTCTCCAGCTGCCGGGAGTGGTGCGCTTTGTCTCCTTCAACGGTCAACCGGCAGCTCTCGATGGAGAGGACCTTAACGCACTCCGCAATGCCCTCCAACAAGGTTTGCGGGCGGAGCACCATCCCTATCTCACCGTAGGACGCAGAGTGAAAGTGGTGCGCGGGCCCTTGGCAGGGGCCCGCGGCATTCTTGTCCGCGTCAAGACCAACTACCGCATCATCATTTCAATTGACGCCATCATGCGGTCCGTGTCGGTAGAGATTCATGAGGCCGACATTGAACCGCTGTTTTAAGTAGGCGGGATTCCTAGGCCGCTATCCAGCAGGAGCACGAATGAAAGCCTCGCGAATTTGTCCCACAGCTCTTCTCGTCTTCTCTTTCCTCTGCACCAGCGGGTTCACACAGGAACGTCCCTCCAACAACAACCCCGACGAGAGCACCACTCGCACTCGTGCCATAGAGGAGTCTGACTCGCGCGCCGAAAAGGAAGCTGAGCGGCTCGTGTCCCTGCCGCCAGAAAGGATTGTTCTGCTGTTGCAACGCGAACCCGGCCTTTTTCTTGAGATCAAGAAGATGTTGGTTCGCCGGGCCTACTCGCAAGGACGCGTGGTCGAACAGAAGGAACTAACCGATGACGCCATCTTCCGGCTGATACGCGACGATGAAGAGGTGCGTTCGCTCGTAACCCAGCAGATTGTCGATCGCGGCTACGTGCGGGCAAAGCCGACACGCGAAGAGTTGGCCCGGGAGATCGCGGACCAGCAGAAACTTTCCCTGTCCGGCGATCGAGAGCAGAACTACCCTTATTCTGGGATTGGGAATCCGGTGCCCGAGGTGGATGGTTCGAGCCTCCCCCAGCGGGGTACGGCCCAACCGAACGCCCCCTACACTCCGAATTTGCCAACGCAGCAAACTCCCTCACCCCAACAACCACAAAATCAGATTAGCCCGGATGAGCGTCGGGCGCTGCTGCAGGCGAGTATCGATCAAAACAGCGAGGAAACAGTCGGGCTTCCGCTCGATGCCGTTGCCGGCGGAAGCACCCAACCCAGTACCGAGCAAGTTCAGCAACTGCTCAGCCAATATCGGAGTGGGCAGAGTCCAAATGCCGCCGGGACGCAACCTCAATTGGGGGCACTGGCTTCGACGACGGACAACACCTCGAACCAGCAGCAGCCCCTGTCGCAAGAACAGGCATACATACAATCGCAGCAGGTCGAGCGCGGGAACAGGATGAACTCAAGCCTTCCATGGCCGCAAATGCAGCCCCGCAGTTATCAGAATCGCTTCAACGATCAGCCTCGCCTGATGCATCGGGCGAACCCTTACGCCGACGTGCCGTCCCTTTACGACCTTTATTCACAGTACGCGCGCCGTACCGGACCGCTCCGCCGTTTCGGGCTCGATATTTTCGAGAACGGCACTGGCAACTTGGATCAACTTCCCATGGACCTGCCAGCCGGCCCGGAGTACGTGCTAGGGCCAGGCGATGGGGTCAACATCGACCTATGGGGCAGTGTTTCGCAACGCCTGCACCGCGTCGTCGATCGCGAGGGCCGGCTCAGCCTGCCGGAAGTTGGATCCATTCAAGTTTCCGGACATACGCTCGGCGAAGTGCAGCACATGGTGCAAAGCTCGCTGCGCAGCCAGTTTCGGCAGCTCGACGCCGATGTTTCCCTCGACCGTCTTCGTACCATTCGGATTTACGTGGTCGGAGATGTGCAGCGGCCGGGGGCTTACGACATCAGTTCACTTTCCACTCCATTGAACGCCCTTTATCAAGCGGGTGGTCCGACTTCGCGCGGATCCATGCGCGTGATGAAGCACTATCGCGGCAATCAACTGGTGGAAGAGGTGGATCTGTATGCCCTGCTCTTGCACGGCGTCCGCACCAGCATGCAACGGTTGGAGTCCGGAGACACCCTTCTTGTCCCCCCCGTGGGCCGCCAAGTTACGCTCGAAGGCATGGTACGGCGACCTGGTATTTATGAGCTCGCGAGCGAAAAGGATCTCGCTGACGTCCTGGAACTTGCCGGCGGCGTTCTCCCCTCGGGTACCTTGCGGCACGTTGATGTCGAACGGGTACAGGCCCATGAGAACCGCACCATGCTACGCATCGATATGCCCGAGACAAACGACAACGCAACTGTGCTTGCGACTATAGAAAAATTTGAGGTTCAGGATGGCGACAGCATCAAGATTTCACCTATCCTGCCTTTTGCAGAGAAGACCGTCTATCTCGATGGCCACGTATTTCGTCCGGGCAAGTACGCATATCGGGAGGGCATGAACGTCACCGACCTGGTGCGCTCTTACCGCGATCTTCTTCCGGAGCCTTATCAGCAGCACGCAGAGATCATTCGATTGACCGGCCCCGACTTGAAACCGGAGATCATTTCATTCAATCTTGCGGACGCGCTGACGGGCAAGAATTCCAATCTCGCTCTGAAGCCGTTCGACACTGTGCGCATCTTCGGGAGATTCGATTTCGAAGACCCGCCGATTGTCACCGTGACCGGCGAAGTACGTGATCCTGGCGATCACATCACCAATGGCGCTACCTATCTGCGAGACGCAATTTTCCTTGCGGGCAATACCACCCCGGATGCGGAGTTGGACGATGTGCAGGTGTTCCGGAAGGCGCAGGATGGCAAACTCGAAGTCATCAGCGCAGACCTGCAGAAGGCCATCTCCGGAGATGTGCATGAAAATATCCTTCTCCAGCCGCAGGACCGGGTTTTCGTGCACAAGAACGTTCAGCGGTACGAGCCCGCAACCGTGGAGGTCGCCGGGGACGTGGCACGGCCTGGCAAGTACCCGCTGGGGCGAGACATGACGGCAGTGGGGCTGGTTCGCCTTGCAGGCGGAGCGCGGCGTTCTGCCTATCTTGAGGTCGCCGAACTGACACGTTACTCGGTCGAGCGGAGCAAGAATGTCGAGACCGAGCATATCCCGTTAAGACTTGGAGCCGCCCTGAACGGCGATCCTGATACCGACATCCGTCTGCACGCCGGCGACGTGATCACGGTCAAGCAAATGACCGGATGGAACGACATTGGTGCGACCGTGGCCCTTGATGGCGCAGTGGTTCATCCTGGCACCTATGGAATCAAGGAAGGTGAACTTCTAAGCGATCTGATCGCTCGCGCCGGTGGGTTCCGTGACGATGCCTACCCTTATGGAGCGATCTTCGAGAGGGTTGAAATTCGTGAACTGGAAGAGAAGAATCGGGCTCAATTACTCTCCCAAGCGAAGCAGGAGGGTACCGGGTTGACGGAGGGCCTGGACGACCCGCTTGGTAAAGAGGCGACGCTTCTGCAGTGGCGTCAAACCGTGGAGAAGCTCGAGACGATACCCCCGGTCGGGCGCATGGTAATCCACATTAGCCCGACTAAGAGCTGGATCCATACTCTTGCCGACGTTCAACTCCGCAGAGGCGACTCGATCTACATTCCCAAGAAGCCGAACTTTGTCATGGTGCAAGGTGCTGTGTATAACCAGACAGCGATTGCCTTCCGCCCGGGGAAAAGCGCGAGCTGGTACTTGCATCAGGCGGGTGGCGCAACCTCCGGAGCTGATAAGAAGAACATTTTCATCGTTCGCGCCAACGGAACCGTCGCCGGGGGAGGGAAAGGGCTCTTCAGCGGTGGCGCTCTTGATGTTCCCATGCAGCCAGGCGACATGATCGCGGTTCCCAACAAGGCAGTGGGTGGCGGCATTAAGTGGAAAGAAACACTGCAAGTGGCCCAATTGGTTTCAGCGGTCGGAATCGCGGTACAGGTGGCACGCGGCTTCTAGTGTGTAGCAAACTCAACCTTCTCGGTATGATCGCAGCGGTGGTCTTTTCGGTTGGGATACGGAGCTATTCCCAGGAACGTGCACAACCACAGGCGAACGATGGGTCCTCGAGCAAGCAGACACGGGACTTCGACCTCCAGCCTGGAGTCGATCCTGACAATCACCTGCTTGTTCCTTTCTTGGAGCATTTGGCCGAAGACCAGAAGCATTTCTGGACCTTTCCGGCTCGCGCTAAAAAGAAGGACCTAAAATGGATCTTGCCTGTGGCCGGCGCGACTGCGGGTTTGATCGCCTCCGACAGTTGGATCTCCAAACAGGTGCCCAACAGCCCGAGCCAGCTGGATTTCAATCACAAGATTTCAGATATCAGCTTGTATTCCATCCTTGGCGCAGGAGGCGGGGCATGGGTTCTCGGGAAGCTTACGAATAACGAACACTTGCGGGAGACGGGGTTTCTCGCCGCCGAAGCCGGCATCAACGCCACGGCAGTAACCTACGCGCTCAAGCTTTCCACCCAGCGCGAGCGGCCCTTTCAAAGCACCGGCGTCGGTAGTTTCTTCAACGGCGGCCTGTCTTTCCCTTCCGAGCACAGCGCATTGTCTTGGTCGATCGCTGGAATCCTGGCCCACGAGTACCCTGGACCGTTTACCAAGGTTTTGGCCTATGGTCTTGCGACAACCGTCATGATGACGCGGGTAACCTCCCATCAGCACTTTACCTCGGACGTGCTGATCGGCGGAGGGATCGGCTGGTACTTCGCCCATGAAGTTTATCGCGCTCGACACGATCCCGAACTAGGAGGAGAAGGATGGGCGGACTACTTCGAGCCAAACGATGAGCCTCCTCAGCGCATGCCGGAGAACATGAGCTCACCATACGTCCCCATGGATAGCTACATTTACCCCTTGTTCGACCGGCTGGCTGCCATTGGCGTGGTTCAGACTGCCTACGCCGGCTTACGTCCATGGACCCGAATGGAATGTGCGCGGCTGCTCGACGAGGCCAACGGTTTGATTCAAAGCGAAGCGGGTGCCCCTCAAGGGGCGGCAAGAATCTACGAAAGCCTGGCGCATGAATTCCAGCCCGAGCTTGCGAGGCTGAACGGCGCCGCGAATCTCGGGGCGAGTTTGGATTCCCTGTACGCGCGTGCTACGCAAATTTCCGGCCAGCCCCTGACCGACGGCTATCATTTCGCCCAAACCCTGGTGAATGACTTCGGTCGTCCATACGGCCAGGGTTTCAATGGAGTTTCAGGATTCACAGCCCATGCCGTTGCAGGGCCGCTTTCGTTTGCCCTGCAGGGGGAGTATCAGCATGCACCTGCCATTCCGCAGTATTCTCCTCCTCTGCAGCAGGCAATCGCCGCTGCCGATGCGACCGCGCCCTTTCCCGCGGGTCGTTCAGCCGTCGATCGCTTCGATATCCTCACCGGAACGGTTGCGCTGCAGTATCGCAACTTTCAAATTTCAGCCGGCAAGCAGAGCGAATGGTGGAGCGTCACCGGTTCTGACCCGCTTTTGCTGAGCAACAACGCGGAACCGTTTTTTGCGGTCAAGCTAGATAACGTCTCTCCGTATCGCTTTCCACTACTGTCAAAGTTCTTGGGTGATGCCAGGTCAGAGTACTTCTTTGGACGGCTGGATGGGCACCAATTCGAATTCGACGTTGACCACCTCCTCGGCCCCGGTCAAATTCAGCCGCAGCCCTTCATCCATGGCCTCAAGATAAGTTTCAAGCCGACGCCCAACCTGGAGTTTGGGGCGGGGTTTACGGCGATGTTCGGAGGACCTGGACAGCCAGTCACCTTTCACAACTTCTTTCGGACTTTTTATGCACACACCTCCGATCCCGCCACCAATCCGGGAAAACGAATCGCTAACTTCGATTTCAGTTATCGCGTTCCCGGTTTACGAAAGTGGCTGACCATTTACCGCGATTCATTGGCCGTAGACGAATACACTCCGCTGTTTTCCAGCCGGCCGTCGCTCAACATGGGCTTGTACGTGCCAAGATTGCCCAAGTTGCATAACGTCGACTTTCGGGCCGAAATCATCGGCACCCCGCACACCAAGGAATTTCCCCCAGGCTTTGTTTATTGGGATTTCCGGCGATATCGCGACGGTTACACCAACGACCGTAATCTGCTCGCAAGCTGGATGGGTCGCGCGGGACGCGGTGGGCAGGGGTGGTTTACGTACTGGTTCTCGCCACGTTCCACTTTGCAGTTCGGGTATCGCTATCAAAAAGTTGATCGTGATTTTCTCGAGGGCGGACTTCTCAATGACTTTAGCGTCAGGCCATCCTTCATGCTGAGTCATGAACTGAGTCTCTCCGGGATGCTACAGGTGGAACACTGGAACTTCCCGCTATTGTCAAATTCGGGTCAGACCAACACCACTGCTCAGCTGCAGCTCACGTACTTCCCGCACTTTAACGTCCGCAAGTAAATCAGCTACTCTCGTTCTTTTTGAACTCAGGGCAACCCTGGCTATCTTCCCCCCGTCTTCTTGTGGTGAATTCCATCAGTCGCTGCCGCCCATACTTTGAGCTGCTCTCGAAGAGCATTCAATCCATGCCATTCGAGGATGTCGATCGGGTGGCCGGCTTGCTGGTAGAAGCCTACGAGCAGGAGCGCTCCATCTTCCTTTTCGGAAATGGAGGCAGCGCTGCCTTGGCTTCGCACTTTGCCTGCGATTTGGGCAAGGGAGCGACAAATGGATCGAAAAAGCGCTTTCGCGTGATGGCCCTGACCGACAATGTGCCTCTGATGACCGCCTGGGCAAACGATTCCAAATACGAGGACATCTTCGCCGAACAATTAGCAAACTTTGCTCGGCCCGGAGACATTGCATTTGCCATCAGTGGAAGCGGGAATTCGCTGAATGTTCTGCACGCCCTGCGCGCCGCGAAAGCCATCGGGAGCACAACGGTTGGCCTGGGCGGGTTCGCCGGAGGACGAATGCGTGCCTTGTGCGACCTGTGCATTGTGATTCCTTGTGACAACATGCAGATTATTGAAGACCTGCACCTGTGCGTAGCGCATTCGCTGTTCACCTGCGTTCGCTCGAAAATCAGTCATTCTGAGCTTGCGGTTCGAGCGATCGGTCCAAGGCTCGTGAGTCGAACAGGGACGCAATGAACACTCGAAGGCTGGAACTGTGGATCCTGCTCGCGGACCTCTCGTGGATAGCTGGCGCTTTTTTTATCTCGGACCTTTTGCGGTTCGGTTTGACCTGGACCTCTAGCGAACGGGTTTCGATGCAAGCGCTGTTGCCGTTTGGCGTCACGGCGGCCGTCTTCTGGGTAGCCCTGTCTTTCTTCATGCAAATGGACGGATTTCGCGGGGGCTGGAAGTTTTCTGTGGTCTTCTCCCATGTGTTGTTCGGAAGCATGTGCACCATTGCAGTGTTGCTTGCGCTCGGATACCTGACCCGGACCTATGTTTCGCGCCTGGCGCTCGCCTATTTCATCGCGCTTTTATTCGCCGGATGTCTCTGGATCCGGGTGGCGGCCCGGTCGCTTTTGAGATGGAGGCACAAGAATGGAGATCTATGGCGGGTCGTGATCCTGGGCGGGGGACGCGTGGCCCAGGAGGTCGCGACCAAAATCCAACAGCATCCCGAGATGTTGTGCAAGGTAGTCGGTCTCTTGTTTCCCCGCGAACCGGTGGAAGAGATCATACTTCCGGCGAACGGTGCTGAATCGGTGCCCCACTCCTCCCAGTTTTCAACCCTGGAGATCGCGAACTTTCTCCGTCGGGCGCATGTGAACGAAGTTATCGTGGCGCTCTCCGATGCGCCTACCCCGGAAATTCGAACGTTGATGACTCGCATCCGCGATATGGGCATTGCGACCACCTTAGTTCCGCAATCCTATGAGCTTTATGCATCGCAGCCCAAACTCATCACATTGGACGGGCTTCCCCTGGTACAGCTTCGCGACGTCGGTCTAAGGAGACGCTACGTGCTGCTGAAGCGGCTGCTGGACGTTACGGGTTCCTTGTGCCTGCTCCTTCCTGCTGCCCTCCTGGTGATTCCCTTTGCGGTTCTCCTCCTGATCAAGAAGCGGCGTGCGTTCCGGTGGGAAACCCGATCCGGTCAGTTTGGAGCGGCTTTCGAGATGCTTCGGCTGAACGTGGATCGCCCGGTGCGCTCCAACTCGGGATTCGAATCGCTTCTGGAATACCTGAGCATCACGGAACTCCCGCAACTATGGAATGTCTTGCGCGGGCAGATGAGTCTGGTTGGCCCCCGTCCTGATCCCATCTCCTCTCTTGGCCGTTATTCCGAGTGGCAGCAACGACGGCTTAAGGTGAAGCCCGGCATCACCGGCCTGGCCCAGGTCCACGGCTTGCGTGAGTTTCATTCTGCTGAGCAGAAGACACGGTTCGATTTGCAGTATGTCGTAGATCCTTACCTGCTCAGGGACATATCACTCCTTTTGCAGACCGTCTGGACTCTACTTCTGAGACTCTTCCCGCCAACCTCGCCCCCTCTAACCTATAGCGTGGATTGGGATAGTCATCCAAACGAGGAGATGATCTCCAATGCTCATCGTGCGCAGCCCAGTACGGATTAGCTTCGGGGGTGGGGGTACGGACTTGCCCGCCTATTACCAGCAATATGGCGGGGCTGTCCTAAGCACTGCGATCAACAAGTACTTCTACACCGTCCTTGGCACCCGTTCCGACCAAAGCATCCAGATCATTTCTTCCGACCTGCGGATCTGCGAAGCCTGGTCTGATTTCGCCTCTTTGCAAATGCAGGAGAGCGGGCTCGAAATCCCCGTGGCGGTACTCAAGAATCTCGACCGGGAAGTCTGTGTGGACCTTTTTCTAGCCTCAGAAATTCCGCCGGGAACCGGGTTGGGTTCTTCCGCCAGCGTATGTGTAAATGTCCTCAAGACTCTTTCTAGTTACGTTCACATGCCACTCTCCAAGCATGAACTTGCTGAACGTGCGTTTCACATTGCGCGCAATGTGCTACATCACCATGTTGGAAAGCAGGACGAATACGCGGCGGCGTTTGGTGGCCTGAACTTCATCGAGTTCCTGCCCGATGGCAGTTCGCAGGTTCAGCCGATTGATCCAGGTCCGACGGTAATGACGGAACTGCAAAACAGCCTCATGCTGTTCTTTACAGGGGCCGCGCATCACTCATGGAACATCCTTGCGGAGCAGGAAAAATCAACCGAGCAGGGAAGCCGAAAGCCGCTCGATGCCTTGCATGAAATTAAGGCTCTCGCCTACAGGATGCGCAATGCGCTGCAGGCGGGCGAGCTGCGTGAATTCGCTGCCATGCTCGACGAGAGTTGGCGGGCGAAGAAGAAAGTATCTCCCCGCATCTCGACGTCGAGAATCGATACGTTGTACGAAGTTGCGCGGCACAATGGCGCGTTGGGGGGAAAGATCACCGGAGCGGGCGGCGGCGGTTTCCTGCTGCTCTTCTGCGAACCGCCGCGGCAAGAAGACGTCCGCGCCGCCATGGCCTCGGAAGGGCTGAAGGAAATGACCTTCCATTTTGATTTTCAGGGAGCTCAAGTCCTGGTGAACGATCCCTTCATTGATAACGACGAGCACAGCGCTTCGCGCTGGACATTCATTCCGGTAGCCTCCTCTGCATGAAAGCCTTTTTGCTGGCCGCTGGCCACGGCACAAGACTGCGGCCCTACACCGACACCACGCCGAAATGTTTGCTCCCGGTGCGGGGCGTGCCCATGCTTGAAATTTGGTTTGCGCTGAGCCGCCGCTTTGGAATTTCCGACATCCTGGTCAATACCCATGCCCACGCGAACGAGGTGAACCAATTTGTGTGCAAATGGCGAGACGGTGTGCGGGTCACCGTGGTCGAGGAGCCAGAACTCCACGGAAGCGCCGGAACCCTGCTCGTAAATCGTGATTGGATCCTAGGAGAAGACAAGTTCTGGGTTTTCTATGCCGACGTCCTTACCAATGCCAACCTGGGAGCGATGCTCAGCTCACACGTTCCTCGCGCAGCCGCGACTCTCGGCCTCTATTCCGTCCCCGATCCGGAACGTTGTGGAATCGCAACCTTGGCCGAAGATGGCACGATTCTGGAATTTGTCGAAAAACCTCCTCAGCCGAAAGGAAACCTGGCATTTGCCGGGCTCATGCTGGCCACCCCGGAGTTGTTAGGAGCGATCCCGCAAAAGGCCGGAGCCGACATTGCCTTTGACGTGATTCCGCGTTTGCTCGGGCGGATACACGGCCACCGGATTTCCGAGTTCGTACTGGATATTGGAACCATCGAAAACTATCATCTCGCCCAGAAGATATGGCCGGGCATCCAAGATCCGGTTGTGGCGAATCCATGAGCCTGCCCGTTGACAAGTTGGACGCCGGTATTCGGGCGGTGGTTTTCGACATGGATGGCGTTCTTATCGACAGCCATCCCGCACACCTCGCCGCCTGGCAGGAGTTCCTGCGCTCGATCGGGGTCCATGCGCCGCATTCCGAGCTTTCGTTCATTTTGGAAGGTCGGACGCGGGGCGAAATACTCCGGCACTTCCTCGGCGAACTGCCAGAGGCCGAGTTGTCCCAATTGGGGCGGCGCAAGGACGAAATCTTTCGCGCTCTTGAAAGCAACATTGGACCTTTTCCTGGGGTCCTGCGATTCCTCAAGGAGGTACAGCGGCTGGGCATCTATTGCGGAATTGCGACTTCGGCCAGCGAAATTCGCACCGCCTCCACGATCGAGCATCTGGGACTGGGCGGCGTCTTCGATACCGTCATCACTGCAGCCGATGTGGTCGCGGGAAAGCCTCATCCGCACGTCTACCAACTGGCCTGCCAGAAGATGAGCGTGCCTCCCAGTCGGGCGCTGGCATTCGACGATGCTCCTGCTGGGGTGCTTGCAGCTCGCATTGCGGGTTTGCGCTGCGTAGGTGTTTCCTCGAATGCGATGACAAAAGCTCTACTCGAGGCCGGCGCAGAACAGGTGATCCCGAATTTCGTCGGTCTCCAGCCTGAAGCCATTCTCTCCTCTCCTCCGGCCCTGGCCTGCAGCCACCTTGCTCGCTGCGGAATCGAACCTTTCTCCAACCAGGGATAACAAATCTCCCCTCTGGCTCCATCTAACGTAAGTAGCTGCGGGGCAGTGTTGCCCGCGCAACTATAATCAGTCATACGGGTTTGATGTTGCTTCAGACATATTACGGTTGAGGAGACTTCACTTGAGAAAGTCCTTTGTCTTGTTTGCCTTGGCGATGATGTGGGTCGGCACGGCCAGCCTTCAGGCGCAGCAATTTGACGCAGCGTTGGGCTTTGGAACCGTTACTGCTCCCGGGAGCACGAACGGGATCCCTTCTGAAAGTGGCGGCCTCTATGTGAGCTTTAGCGGGAATGTCATCTTGAAGCACCACATCGGTTTCGGTGGAGAGGTGGCGCCTCGCGTTCACCAGGCATCGTATGGAGTTACCAATGGCAGTGTGTTCCTCGGCGCCATCCCTTATCGACCGATCTTTTATGACTTCAATTTCGTCTACGGCGTGACATCCATCAAGAAGAAAATCGGCGGGGATCTCATGGCGGGAATCGGCGGCCAAGATGTTCGATTCTACAGTGGCACCTACAACTGCGGGTTCACCGGCTGCACCAACTACACCAGCAGCAATCACTTCGCCTGGCATTTCGGTGGCGGCCTCCGTTACTACTTCTGGGGACATGCCTTTATCCGGCCTGAGGCGCACTATTACATTGTTCACAACAACTGGGAATTCAATAACGTAAATCCGGCGCGTTTTGCGGTCTCTATCGGTTACTCATTTACCCCGGGGTTCTGAACGCGGGCATACGCCACTCAAAAAAGCAAAGAGAGCCTAAATCGGCTCTCTTTTTTTTGGCACGGACATGGCAAGATACAACCGGTATGAGCGAGCATTTTGGCACCATTGGCCCGGCACCCTTCGCCACGCCGGCACCCGCGAATCAAACAACGGCGGATCCGTCCCGGTTTTGCCCAAACTGCTCATCCGAGCTTACCGAAAGCCGGTGCAAGCTGAAATGCCTGCAATGCGGCTTCTATCTGAGCTGTTCGGATTTCTACTGATCTCGGTGCTCTGCCGGTTTTCCAGTTAGAGAACGAGGAATCAGATTCATCGCTCGAGAACCGCGCTCATTGAGATCTTCGCATTGAGAACCTTCGAGACTGGACATCCAGACTTCGCATTCTCCGCCAGCTTCTGAAACGTCGCGTCATCCGCGCCCGGGACTTTGGCCTTCACATCCAGGTGAATGGTGGTTATCGCCCAGTTCCCTTCTAGCTTCTCCATCTTTAGATTGGCCGTGGTGTTAATGCTTTCAGGCGTGAGATTCGCGGTGCCAAGCTGCGCGGACAGGGCCATGGAAAAACACGATGCATGGGCTGCCGCGATCAGTTCCTCGGGATTTGTTCCTGGCGTAGCTTCGAAGCGAGTCGTGAAAGAGTAGGGTACATGAGAAAAAACCCCGCTCGTCCCCGAGAATTCACCCTTGCCATCCTTAAGACCGCCCTTCCAGACTGCGCTAGCTTTCCGTTCCATCATTGCTCTCCTTGCTGGGGAATTAGTGCTGCGAATGGCAATTGTAGACGAAGCTCCTGCCTGAGTGCGTTGTGCTACTCACTCGAGAGAGCGCGCAAAGATGCCCTGATCTCGCGATTGATACGCGCCGCATCTTGCGACGATGTATCGATCAGTTGCACCCATCGCCGATTGTCAGCGCTGAGTTCAGCGTGGCTCAGGAGATAGCACGCCTGCAAGATGCCTTCAAGAGCGTTGCTCAAGTCGTGCGCCAATGATCGCAACTGCATTACTTTCTCGTTGTCGATGCCGGGTTCCACCGGTTTCGAGGCCCCAACAGATGTAGGTGGTGTTTTCTTGGGTTGCGATGATCGCATATACGTCGAATGCCTCCGCTCAAGGTTTGACACCCCTCGCTTGCCCTGTAGAATAGATGGCGTAGTCTCTTCCATCAAGGCGGCTTCAGGCCGCCCCGCAACGCAGTCACTTGCCGAAGTGGCGGAATTGGCAGACGCGCATGGTTCAGGTCCATGTACCCGCAAGGGTGTGGGGGTTCGAGTCCCTTCTTCGGCACCATTCCTTTTGGAATCTTGCACTTAGAAGCTGGTGATACCTACAGTGATACCACTTTCATTGGAGGATCGCCGCCCGTGCCCAACCGCGAATGCAATCTCACCAAATGGGTTCGCACTGCTCAGGGCCTGCGCTTTTGTCCTGTCGTGCTCTCAGTCAACGCACGAGTAAAACCCGATTGGGTTCTCGTAAATGGGAAGGAAGAGCGTCATCCCGAGGGCTCGTACTACATCGAATGGCGTGAGGGTGCAAAGCGCATCCGCGTATCGGTAGGCAAGAACGCGGCTGACTCGAACGCACGACGGCTTCGAAAGGAAGCGGAACTGAATGCGGTTAACAACGGCGTGACGGTCAGTGCGGAAGGTTCCCCGGCAACGCACCGGTTGATTGCGAGTGCGGTTCAGGAGTACCTGGAGGAGATCAAAATTTCCCGAAGTACCGCGACCCATTCCGCCTACGAGCTTGCGTTGCGGAACTTCGCTGAGTCCTGCCCTAAGAGTTATCTGGAAGACGCGAGAAACTCTATGTCTTGTCGTCCGCCGGTCCAGCCGCTCCTGCGAAATCTGGTGCACGGATCTTTTCAACATTGACGATAACAGACGTACCAGAGGCAGGAACCTTAGAACCGGCCACCCACGCAGCTTCCGCAGCATCTCAGTTCCCCGAGGTTGCACCTGCTTGCCCGCCCACAGTCCCCGGAGGCCCCAATGTCACGCTACGTTCTCTCCTTTATCTCCGCTTGCCTGCTGCTCACAGCTTTTGCCGCCGCAACCAATCATTCCGCGCCGGCGAAGTACCCGAACCTCCCGCTCTCGTTCGAGGCGAACGTCGGACAGACGGATGCTCGCGTGTCGTATCTAGGCAGAAGCGTGTTCTTCACCGACCAAGGCGCAACGTTGAAACTGCCTGTGCCGGGCGGCGGGTATCTCGCGGTCGCGGTGAAGTTCGAAGGCGGGCGCCGGGCTGCAAAAATAACCGGCGAATCTCCGCTGCCCGGCCGCAGCAATTATCTGATCGGCAAGCCTACCAACTGGCATACCGGGATCCCGCAGTTCGCGCGCGTGCGCTACGCGCAAGTTTATCCCGGGGTGGACCTCGTCTTCTACGGCACTGGCAGAGATCTCGAATACGACATCGCACTCGCGCCGGGTACCGACGTGAACCAGGTGCGTCTCACCTTCGAGGGAGTGGACTCTCTCGGCGTTGACGCAGACGGGGACCTGACTCTCCACACGAAAGCTGGGAACCTTCGACAACTTGTACCTGCCGTACACCAGAGGGTTAACGGACGACTCCGCCGCGTCCGCTGCCACTACATACTGCTGGCAAAGAACCAAGTCGGGTTCACCCTCGGCGCCCACGACCCGGGACAGCCGGTGGTCATCGACCCCGTGCTGCGCTGGTCCACCTACCTAGGCGGCAGTGGCGGGGGTGGCGACGCGGGCTTGAGCATCGCGGTAGACTCCGGTGGGCACGCGTATGTAACTGGCGTAACGAACTCGCTCGACTTCCCCACAACGCCCGGCGTCATCGAGCCAACAGACCCAGCGCCAGGACAACGTTCCGCCTTCGTCACGAAGTTTGCCTGGAACGGCCAAAGCGTCATCTACTCGACGTACCTCGGAGGAACAAGTTGCCGCGAAACTTTCCCCACTGGGATCCGTATCGACGGCTCCGGAAATGCCTACATCACAGGCTCCACGGACTGCACCGACCTTCCTGTGACGGCGGGTGCCTATCAAATGGCCGCAAAGGGGAACGGCGAAGATTTTGTCGCGAAGTTGAATGCCACCGGCACAACCCTGGTTTACTGTACCTACCTCGGCGGGAGCGACCTCGAAAGAGCGGGTGGTATCGCCATTGATTCAGCGGGAAACGCTTACATCACGGGTGAAACCGCATCACTCGATTTTCCTACCACTCCGGGTGCATTCCAGACCGTCAAGCCGGCTTCGGGCAGCGCCCCTGCTGCGTTCGTTACCAAACTCAGTGCCGATGGCGGCTCCCTCGTGTACTCGACCTATCTCGGAGGTCCGGAGCAGCCCTCGTATCCGTACATCACAGCCAGAGGCCATAGGATCGCAGTGGATGTTTCCGGCAACGCCTACGTCATGGGCACAACCAACTCAACCGCATTCCCTGTCACTGCCGGTGCCTTCCAGACGAGCTTCGGTGGAACTGGAAGCGGCTACCCCTCCGGCGACATCTTCGTTACCAAACTCAACGCGACTGGGACTGGGCTCGTTTACTCAACGTATCTGGGTGGCAGCGATAGCGAAAACGTTTTCACCGACGGCGGCCTAGCGATCGATAGCGCCGGCAACGCTTACATCACCGGCGACTCGTTCTCGAGCGACTTTCCAACGACCCCCGGCGCCTTTCGCAGTCCTGCATCCTGTGGCCCGGTTCTGACTAAGTTGAACCCGACCGGAACCGGCCTTGTGTACTCCGGGCATTGGGCGATTGGACCGTGCCCGAATGGCGAGTCTTTTGCTACTGGTGTCGCAATTGACAAAGGAGGACACGCGTACGTCGTCGGTCAGACGATCGCCCATTGGC
>DATJEL010000037.1:0-32841 GCA_035496675.1 Terriglobales bacterium | reverse complement strand
GACTCGATAGCGACGGTCTGCACGCTGCCAATGAGCACTTCAGCATCGAAATGTTTCATCGAGGAATTGAAACTGCGATTACCTACCTCGACGAAGTAGCTGCCACGGTGCAACCAGCTCAGGTGGCAGCCTGAGAAGCGGAGCCGAGCTTGAAATGCCGCGGGGGAGAGTCTCTATCCAGCCGACACGGCGCCGTGAAGCTGCCTCGCTGGCAGATAGAGCTCACGGTCCGCGGGAGGCAGAAGTCCAGATGATTTCACAATTGCACGAAGTCGAAGAAGCGTCGTACGTATCTACCGGACATCTGCCTTCGCCGCATGAGGTTCAGGCGCTGGTGGATCAAGCTCATGCCCGCTTCCAGTCAAACACCGAGGGCGCGAATTCCAGGGTGTACCCGGCCCTCGAGCGAGTGCCGAGGGATTTATTTGGAATCTGCGTTGCTTCTTGCGCCGGCAACATCTACTCCGCGGGCGACGCGGAATATGAGTTCACAATCATGAGCGTCTCGAAGCCCTTCGTCTTCGCTCTGGTTTGCCAGTCGATAGGCCCGAAGGCGGCGCGGGAAAAACTGGGGGCGAATAGTACCGGGTTACCGTTCAACTCTCTCGCCGCCATTGAGCGAGGAGATGGAGGACGGACGAACCCAATGGTGAATGCGGGGGCTATTGCCACGACCAGCCTCGCTCCGGGCACAACCCTCGATCGCAAGTGGCGCTGGATTCACGACGGCCTGTCTCGGTTCGCCGGACGCGAACTGCGGCTTAACGATGAGGTCTACGCTTCGGCATCGGAGACCAATTCCCGAAATCAGAGCATCGCCCGTTTGCTTGAGAGTTACGGGCGGATTTACCTCGATCCGGCCGAGGCCGCAGACCTCTATACGAAGCAGTGCGCGCTCAATGTTCATGCCAAGGACTTGGCGGTCATGGGAGCGACGCTGGCCGATGGCGGCGTGAATCCACTCACCAAAGAGCGGCTGATCGATCCTGAGGTTTGCCACTATGCGCTGGCGGTGATGGCCACGGCCGGCTTATATGAAACCTCGGGAGATTGGCTGTACGATGTCGGGGTGCCGGGCAAGAGCGGGATCGGAGGCGGAATCGTCGCAGTTTCCCCGGGGAAAGGCGCCCTGGGAACATTCGCCCCATCGCTCGACAACGAAGGAAACAGCGTCAAGGGACAACTGGTTGCAAAGTTTTTTGCGCAGCAGCTCGGAATGGACTTATTCGCCTCGAGACCGGAGTTCGAAGCAAAACGCTAAGGAGTAAATGAAGGCTTTTGCGACACTGCTCTTAAACATCTTTCGAGGGTACGAACGAAAGCATCTGCAACTCGTGGCGGCGGGTCTTGCATACTATTTCGTATTGTCGTTGTTTCCCGCGCTCGTCTTGTTAACAGCGGTGGCAGCGTACCTGCCGGTCCAGAATGGCTCCCAACGAGCGATAGCCTTCATGTCACACCTAGTTCCCCAGCATGGACTCTCTTTAGTTGAACCGATCGTGACTTCGATAACGATTCATCGGTCGGGACTTCTTTGGCTTGGCATTATCTCGACTTTATGGCTTACTTCAGTTGGCGCGAAGGCGGTCATCCAGGGTCTCGACATTGTGTATGGTGTGCAAACCCCACGCTCTTTGTGGCTGAACCGGCTCATCGCCTTCCTGCTCACCATGGCCGTCGGCGTACTTCTTCTATTGGCGGTGGTTTTGACCGTGATTAGTCCTCTCGCGGAGAGGATTCTGGCTCCGATTGCACCTGCAAAGCAGGCATGGATTCAACTGTGGCCCTATGTTCAGTGGCTGTTAGCCGGGACCTTTACCTTCGCAGCAATTGAGTTGTTGTATCTTCTCGCTCCCAATGCTCCCCCTGGGAAGCGCACAACGGTTCCTGGCGCAGTGATTGCTGCTGTCGCCTGGTTGGCGCTCGCGTGGGCACTTGGGTTTTTTTTCCATGAATTTGCAGAATCAAAACTCAACACCATGTACGGGGTACTGGCGACTCCGATTGCACTGCTCACCTGGCTGAATTTAGGAGCAACCGCGCTCCTGATTGGCGCAGAGACAAACGTCCGCTTGCAAACCGATCGCCTGCTCGCCACATCCGGCATAGCTGACGAACCACTCAGGCGTCAGCCTTAAGCAGATTAAAGGCATAGCAAACCTACATCGCGCCTGCATTGCTTGCGAGACTCTCGGCCGTGCGGACCCTAGGCGAAACCTGTAAGAAATACCAGTGTCATGACAAAGTAAGGAAAGTTATACAAAACAATCACCGGGTAAGTATGCGAGTTGATCGTGGCGGATGCTTAGACGGAATTAACCTACGGGTAGAGGAGTAACGACGCATGAGTCGATTGAGCGTAACGTGTTTTGGTGCTGCAGCCTTGTGTGTCGCTCTTTCTATCTCGTTAGCAAGAGCACTGGATGAGACGACAGCAAGTTCCTCGCCGAAGGAAAAAGAAATCCTGAGAATCGCAGAGGAAGTCCGCAAGCAGATCGTCACCCTGCCTCAATATGGGGTCTTTGACTACATCCACTTTGCAATCAAGGGATCTGACACAGTTGTGCTTCAGGGAAGCGTTTCTCGCCCGACTCTCAAGTCCAGTGCCGAGAACGTGGTCAAGAGAATTGAAGGTGTGACCACGGTAGACAACCAGATTCAGGTACAACCCGCCTCCCCGAACGACGACCGGATTCGCGCTGCAGTTTATGCCAGCATCTACGGTTTTCCTGCCCTGCAGAGATACACATCCAATCGAGGAGGCGGACCACGAACCACATCCATCGCGAGAGCTGCGGGCGGAATCACCGCCGATCCTCCGCTTGGTTTTCATGCGATTCGCATCATCGTGGAAAACGGCAATGTCACCTTGAGGGGCGTCGTGAACAACGAAACTGATCTTGCAATGGCGGGAATGCGAGCCAACATCGTGCCGGGCGTCTTCAGCGTCGATAACGACTTGCAGGTTGCAAATAATGAACCTAAGTAATTCCGCAAGACGCCAACAGGTGAGCTGGTAGGATCCCCGGAACCGCACCTTGTTTTCCCGGGAGCGAGAGGAACCCGAGCCCCACCGGGAAAGACACTGCTATCCGATAGAGCCCTACGGGAATTGAGCAGTTGTAGTCTGATCTGCCGAAGGTGCCACAATCGGACACTTCCTTAAGAAGAGGAACTCGCTCCAATCGCGATGTGGTCCGGTTTCAGAGTCCTGCCCACTTCCGCCGCCCGCGATGCGGTTCCGCGAGGATGCCCCGGAACTCCCGCCAGTCGCAGCGATACCAAAGCTCCTCTTGCCGCTGACGCTGCCTACGTGTTCCCATGGCCATAGCCAGACACTACCCTGAATGATTCTCGATGCACAGTGATTAATTACTGCCGGGCACGCTCACTTCGATTCTGAAGAAGTAGTATGTTGTGACCTTCGGGATCGTGCAGGACAGCCCATGTGCGTACGGACTGAACTAGTTGATCCTGCCCAATGGCCGCTATCGCTGATTTTAGGTCAGGTACCTCAAAGAAAAGAACCGCCTTATCCTTCGAGGAATACGACTCGGCCCCCTTCCGCTCAAGGCAAACAAAACCTGCACCGCTATCGAACCTAGCATGGTGCCCGACTTGCTCATCAGAAACTTCAAGACCCATCGTTTCGAGATAGAACTTCTTTGCCCTCTCCAAATCATCGAAGTAGAGTTCAACACCGACGAATCTCGCTTGAATCCGCTCCATAAGATCCTATCCTCGGCTTCGAGTATAGGGCCGCGGAGCGTTACTTCGAAGACGCCCTAATTGCAGGGAACGCGTGGAGTTGGTCATTAAAGCGACTTTAGACACAGGCTGCTTAGGCATGGCCAATCCCGAGATCTAGGGTTTCGCTCGCTTGCCGGCACTCCGGGTTCCTCGCCTGGAATGGAAACAGCGGTGAGCTTTTGATTCTGCTGAAGAGGCTGCTCGAGATTAACCATGGCGATCGCTGCCTAGCCGAGAGTGCTTATTGGCCTAGGCGAACCCGAGGGTGCGCACGAGATGCCCCGGTTCCTTCAACCGATCCTTAAAACAGGGTTCGGGAGCAGTGTTAGGCTATGGCTGAAAAACATCCCGCGACAATGCTGAAAAGTATCAAGATTTTGCGTGATCGAGTTGAACGTTGGGACACCTACCCGTTCTCCGTCGCCGCCATTCGATCACTGGATGAACTAAAGCTGCGTTCCAGAATCTGCTTATTTGCTGGAGAGAACGGCACCGGCAAATCCTCCCTACTCGAAGCCATCGCCGTCCATTATGGCTTTGGGCCTGAGGGCGGAAACCGAGGTTTTGGAAATGACAGTACGAAGAGTAATCATTCGATCGACCCGCTGGCCCGTGCCCTGCGATTGTCCTTCGACCGGCGCACAGGGGCAGGTTACTTCCTTCGGGCCGAAAGTTTTTTCAACACTGTCTCCCATATGGACAGCCTCGATGAGGAACCAGCGCCCCACGCACCATTGATCAGATCCTTCTATGGCGGCCAAAGCCTGCACACACGCTCTCATGGCGAGACCTTCTTCACATTGCTCGATCTCAAATTTCGACGAAATGGGCTGTTTCTCCTGGATGAACCCGAAGCCGCTCTCTCCCCCCAGCGCCAGCTGAGCTTTCTCGTGCTCCTCTACGACGTGCTTCACAAGTACAAAGACGCTCAGTTCATCATCTCGACCCATTCCCCGATCATTCTTGGCTACCCGGAGGCACAGATCTTATCCTTCGACGACGGGCGGATTCATGAGATTGAGTATGAAGACACAGCGTCTATGCAGGTCGTCAGGCTGTTCGTGAATGATCGGGAGAGATTTCTGGAGGAATTGTTGAAGGACGATTTGCCGCTATTCGAGCGCCACTGACCGGCGATGTGTGCTAAAGCGTCGACTCCAGCAGCAGTCGACAACGAGTCAGGTTTGGCAGCAATTGCGGAGGACATGCGGTTGTACTTCATTCATTCTTCCTAGGCACGCGACGGCGCCTGCTGTCGATCTCCATTTCAGTCCTGATTTCGCCGACTCACTCGGCGACGCGCGATGTGGGCACAAACTGCCACATACGCCAGAGCGCGAGCAGTCCTAAGGCCACCAGATTTGGAAACAGCAGGGGAGCGAAGGGAGGAGCACCGTACACGAAGTTATCGAACGCGTGCACCGAAGGGCCTCTCAGGTTGGCCATGGCGTGCAACACAAATCCCCAAATACCCACCACAGCTTCGAGCAGTAATAGGACAACGCACAAACCCAAGAACTCGCGCGATACCTTGGCCAGCAGCGGCGTGAGCAGAAACCCGATTGCCAGTGCGCTGGCGACTACAGGAACCCATTCCACCGGGTTGAAAAATCCATTGCTCGCATGATCCATCACACTGAAAATGAAATTCCCTGCATAACCGCCCAAAGTCATGAACAGGACCCACCGGGACCATTCCAGCGAGTTTGCGTCCACCATGCGGTTCAGTACAAGCAGGAAACCGAGACCGGTATAGGCGAGGGGAGCGGCAAACGGTGCAGAGTAGGTGAGGCTCTTGAGAGTACGCTCATCAAAGAAAGAGCTGTTGAGATGAAAGAGCACGCCGGCGAGCCCGACCAGAATGGCGAGCCATCCGACCGCGTGACCCAAAATTTTCCAGAGCGTTTGCCGCGGTTCGGAAAATAGAAGGCCGATCAGCAAGGCGAAAGGCGCGCAAATAGAAAAATAAAATGGAATATATTCCGCCAAGTTGCGAAAGCTATTTGTTGAATGCGCGAGATAGATATCCAGTGCAAGAAATCCAAGATTGAAGAAAACGAAGATTTCGAGCAGCAGCCAAGGCTCGAGCCAACGAAACCTATTTGCGGGCATGTTGCTTCCTTAACTCGGCCGCCATGGCCTCGAGCTCGACGGTTTTTCTCAGCATGGGATAGTTGCCGTGCCATTGCACGAAATCCGAACCGCCCATAAAGGCGCCATGCTTGGTGGTGCGTCCGTCGTAGTGCCAGAAATCGAAGAAAACAAAATCAATGGGATTAGAAAATGGCGGACCACTGAGGCTGCCATCGGCGCGCAGGCCATCCATGACGGCTTTGGCGGCGTGCACTTTGCCGTTGGTCGTTTGCACCACCTGCTCGGCCTGGGCGTAGACGCGGTCGATCACCGCCCGTGTATGGCACTGATTGCAGACCTGCTTCATCTTGGCCTGCGCCTGCGCGTAGTTCGGACGCTTCGAGGAGATGGCATCAGCCAGGAAATAGGACAGCCGCTCGGAAGGATCATGAGTCATGCCGAGCCCATTGATGCCGCTCATGTGACAAGTGGCGCAGGTGGGGACGAACATTTCTCGCGTGGTGAGCTTCCTCGGTTCGACCGAGAGATCGAGTAGTTTTTCCTGGGCGGCGAACATCACGCCATGTCTCGATTCCTCGTAGATTTCAATCTGTGAATGATCGGGGCCAAGGTGGCACTGTCCACAGGTGCGGGGTTGTCTGGCGATTGCCACCGAACTGATATGACGCGTGTGGCAGGCTGTGCAGTTACCGACCGTGTCGTCGTCGTTGGGCTTGCCGATGCTGTGGCATTGTTCGCATCCACTGGTCATTGCCGACGGCCCCTCGAGAGTGGTGAACGCATGGGGTGGGCGTTTGACTCCTCCCGGCTGGTAGGTCTCAGCAAAATTCACCTGTTCAGGAGTAAACGCTTTGTCTCCACGCACCGCAGCCCAGGCCACGGCGGCATGGCGGCTGCGGAGAAACTGCTGATAAATGTCCTCATGGCAGCGCCGGCAATTTCCTGCCGTAAGACTGGAGACGATAGTGAATCCATTGTGTTCTTTGCCCTTCTGCTTGCTCGCTGGCTGGTGGCAGTCGAGGCAATTAACGCCCCTCTGGGCATGCTTGCTCATTTCGTATTCGTGAACAATCGAATACTGCGTGCGCGCGTGGCATTCGGCGCACTTTCCTGAAGCGCGCACGAACTCTGCTTTTGGTTGTTCCGTCTCAACTCGGGGACGGGCGCGGTTAATCAAGAATGCCGCCAGCACCAGCGCGAAGGCAATTGAGATAGCGATAAAAACGGAGCGGAATGACATGCGGGCTCCTTGCGCGCAACAGTTTAGCTCAGACCACAACTGTTTCAAGCTGTCAAAACGCCTGGGTTAGAAAGAAGATCAAATTTTCTCTAAATTGGTGAGTGTGGGTGCTGGAAGGTGTGTCCGCGTGAATGTTAAAAACAGCTCATCAGCTATTAATGATTCGCTTGAAGCAACCGACCTCCTGCACTCAAGTCAGCGATCGCTCCCGACTGCGGTGTCTATCTCCAAGGACTTCCTCAGGGCCATCTATGCTGTTTTCGGAGTATCCGGAAACTTCTGCTACCGGACGGGATGACGGGGAAGAATACTCGATACTCCTTTTCCCGTCGGTACACGAGGGCATGGTCTTCCGGCTAGATACTAAGTACTTGGCGTGAAGAACCGCTTGCGCTAGGCTTAATGCGACTTTGCACAACTTAGGGAGGCTATCCAATGAACCAGGAAGCTCCGGTCCAATCGGTCATCGCGTGTACCCAATGTGGGCGGGCACTCGGGCAGTCGGACTTAGTCCAGATCGCCGGGAATTGGGTGTGCGCGGAATGCAAACCGGCGTTTCTGAGCCGGGTCATGGCAAGCGGCGCGGCTGGGGCATCGCGCCTGGCCTGGCGCTACGGCGGATTTTGGATCCGTTTCGGCGCGCGCTTCATTGACGGTCTTATTTTCATGGTGCCCGTCATGATCTTCTTCATTGTGTTTATCCCAGATCTGATCCGCTCGGCGCGTCAACCGAGTAACCCGGCCAACCCATTCAATGGCGTGATCGCGCCCGTCACCCTCATTGGTTTCTTTCTTCTCACTTTCTTTGCGGGGGCTTGCTACGAGATTCTGATGCTGAAGTATCGCAGTGCAACTCTTGGAAAGATGGCCTGTGGATTGAAAGTCATCCGACCCGACGGCCGAAGCTTGAGCTGGGGCGTATGCTTTGGGCGCTTTTTGATGTGGAACGTCGTGACCAGCGGCATTCCATATTTAAATTCTGTCCTCATGCTGGTGACGGCAATTATGGTGGGGGTGGATGACCAGAAGCGGGCCTTGCATGACCGGGTGTGTGACACAAGAGTGATCTATACGAACAAGGCGTAGCGTGAGCATTCGTCCCCTCATTCCCGATTTTGGCTCGACGGACTCCTCCCCAAGCGAGGTTCGGGCGTCGTCGGCTGAACCTCGTGCAGCGGTTGCTTGTCCCCATTGCACGGCGGATATAGCAGCGGCAGAGACCAGCCCTGAATCGCAGACCTGCCCTTACTGCGGGAAGCAGTTGCAGATCCGCTTCTGGCCGATAATTCGCCGTAACACCCAGGCAGCAACGGCTCTTTTGGACCAAGCGACATGTTTTTTTCATCCGGAGAAGGCGTTTCAGACCTGCTGTCAACGATGCGGTCGATTCGTCTGCGCGCTCTGTGATTTGCAGTTGGGAGCCGAGCATGTTTGTCCTACATGCTTCGACCGCGGGCGGGACGATTCGAGCGCGGGGGCTGAAAAGGGGGAATGGCGATATCGCGACGTGCTCTATGATTCGATCGCGGTGACAGTTGGGTGGGGGTGGATTCTTTTTTGGCCCACACTTATAGCCGCGATTCCGGCCACGATCATCTTGCACGTAAAGTATCGAAAAGCGCCGCGTTCGTACTTGATTTCCCGGTCGGGGTGGCGTTTCTGGGTGGCATATGTGGGATTCGCCTGGGTTCCGCTCGCGATCGCCACTACGCTTTTTGGAATCTGGATGGCGGGAGGGCGCTAGGTGAAGAGTGCATTCCGCAAGATATCGCGCGTTGGCAATTTGCGCGGCGGCACAAAGTGGTACCTGAGCCCAGACTGTTTGATATCCGCGAAGCGCACGATGTACGTGGTCGAGTACCGGCGGTTCTACTTGCACGATTTGGAATCCATTATGGTTTGGCCCAGCCGTTCGTGGCTGTGGCGCCTAATCGTGCCCGCGCTGCTGCTTGGAACCCTTGGAATCTCCTTCTGGCAGTGGATAAATGCCGCAACTGGCGCAGTCTTCGCTACCCTGGCTCTCGGGTGGGTGGCGTTGGAACTAGCGCGGGGGCCGACGGCCAGGTCACGGATCCGCACGACGGGGGCGAGCGTTGACCTGCCGCTGGTGAAGCGAACCCGCGGCGCAGGGAAGGTCCTGGCCAAGATTGATGCCGCAGTTCGCGACACTCGCGGTGCCATCGAGCAGCCGGCTGCGCCGGGAGCCATTGCCTCACCGGCAGAACGCCTAGTTCAAACGAGGTCCGAGGCAGCCGCGACTGAATCCGTCGCGGCCGCGACACAGACGAATGGCTTCTGAGAAACCTGCCGCCTCCTTCCACAAAGCCTCCGCCATGGGTTTGCGCCATGCGCGCTGCCTGTTTCATCCTCTGCGGGAAGCGGCCGCACGGTGCCCACACTGCGGAGGAACGTTCTGCCGCGAATGCGTAACGGACGAGGATGGAAAGATGGCTTGCCCTCCATGTCTGCGCCGGTTGGCGCGTCCGGGACCGCCGAAGGCATCTTCCACACGTTTCTTTCGCCAAATCCTGGCTGGACTGACCGCTTTTGTTTGTCTGGTGGCGCTTTTCTTCGCCGTGCTTTCTTGGCGAACGAATACGCCGGAACAGCATTTGAACTTCCTTGTCGAAGACCACCTCCCCGGGCAAACCCATGAGTGAAGCTGCGCTTGCTCCGTCCGCTTCGCAACGTCCCCACCTCTCGTCCGCGCGCGCGCGCCGCAGCCGGCTCAGTTCGCTCGAAGCACTGGAACGCGGATTTGCGCTGTTTCGGTCAACTTTTGGACGGGACGCGTGGCGCTATTACACCGGCACTGCTCCGCTCGTCCTCTGTTTCATCCCCATATGGGTCATCAACGGACAGATTCGGATATCCGCTGGAGCGATGTTGGTGGAAGCCATCGTGTTAGCCGGAGGATACCTCTTGCGCGTGTGGATGGTCTCTAACTACATGGGACGCGTTCGCGAGCGGGCGTTTAGCACGCCGACATCGAGACCTAAGGGTGCAATCGCACAAGCGGCGGCTGTGAGCCGCCTGCTTGCGTGGAAAATGCTGCTGAGCGCCGCCGCCTTGACCACGCTGCCCAGTGTCGCCGGGGCGTCCTGGTTCTACAGCGCGTGCCAATTCGCCAGCCTTGAGGCGCAGGATAGCGCGGAAAGGCATTCCTTTACCGGCTGCCTAGCACTTTCGAGTCAATGGTTCGGTGGAGGCTTGCTTCTCTTCTTGGCGATGATTCCTCTCTGGAGCGCCGTCTGGCTGAATGGCCTGATGTTGGCGATGATTCTCCCCCAGCTCCTACACTCCATTTTTGGGGTCAACACGCTGCTATCTACACAAATGGGATTGTTCGCGCTGATCCAAAGCTCCGCGTTCTGGCTCTCCTTGTTCGCGGGCGCATGGTTGGCGCTTGATCCCATCGTCAAATGCGCTTTCGTCGTCGTTTATCAGCATTTGCGATCCAGGGGCGAAGGAGATGACCTGCGTGGGTTACTGGCAAGGCTTCCACACGAGCAGCAAAAGAAGGCCCAGATGATTGCACCCAGCCCGACTGCCACTAGAGTGGTGACCGGTGCGTTGTTCGTGCTGGCTACGATTCTCTCCGGCCTTGCCCTGCAGGAGATCGCGCATGCCGCGCAAGTCTCGGCAGCGCGAACCATGGAGCAGCCAGGCAATTCCGGCCCCCAGGCGCGGATCGAAAGACTGCGCCAAGCCCTGGATCAAGAATCACAGCGCGCGATTTATCGAT
This sequence comes from Terriglobales bacterium, assembly GCA_035496675.1. GTDB lineage: Bacteria > Acidobacteriota > Terriglobia > Terriglobales > Acidobacteriaceae > Gp1-AA145. The sequence goes on along the minus strand of DATJEL010000037.1, from coordinate 22,012 downwards.
GGCACGATGACGAGCATCCCGATCCACCAACCTGGTTTGACAAGCTGCTGGTAAAGATCAAGCACGGAATCGAGCATGCTTGGAATACCTTGCGCAATCTTCTCCGCAAGTTGTGGCCCCGCGGGTTGAGCCCGTCGCTCGGAAACCAACCGAGCAGCAACTGGCACCTTAAGGACTTTCGATTCTGGCTTGCGCTAATCATAATTTTGTCTCTCGCGGCGGCTGGGGCGCTCCTGTGGTTGCGGCGACGAAGGGGAACGGCATCCCCCTCGATCGCTTTAGCCGTCGAGCCGATTCCCGATCTGAGCGATCCTGCGGCAGCGGCGGAGCGCTCCGAGGATGAATGGTTTGTGCTGGCAAGCCGGCTGGAGGGGGAGGGCGAACTGCGGTTCGCTCTGCGTGCGGCGTACTTTGGTTTGCTTGCGGGACTCGGTCAGCGCGATTGGCTGACGATTCGCCGCGATCGCACCAACCGAGAATATCTCCATGAGTTCACTCGCCGGTGGCGTCGCCGGCCACAGGCGGTTCTTGATGCGCGGATCGAAATTCCTGAGAAACTGCGCGGCAGTTTCCGGCAGTTCGATCGCGTTTGGTATGGGTTTCATGTGCTGACCCCCGAGGCGGTCACGGCTTACCGCCAGGATCAGCGTGAGTTCCTCAAACATGTTTGACAATAGGACGGGCAAAGGCATGGTGTTCAATTGGCGAGGTCCGGTTCTGGCGGCTGGGATCTTCGCCACGGTATTCGCGGTTCTGTTGCTCATGGCGCATCAGAACCAGTCGAATACGAGCGATATGGGATCCAGCTTGCGCGAGGACCCCTACGGCACCAGTCTCTTGTTCGATTCCTATCGGCGCGCCGGCTACCAAGTCATGCGCAGCCAGGATGAGGACTCCTTGTCCGATCAGAACGCGTTGCGGACCACAGCCTTCTTTATCGGCGGCTACTCCGCCGATGATTGGAGCATAGAAAAGAGAATCTCTCCCAGTAACGAGAAGTTGCGCGCACGTCTGGAAGATTTTCTGGCGCGCGGCGGGCGAGCCGTGCTCGTCGCTCCCGCCCAGAAGTTAAAGTCCGAGTCTCAAGGTTGGCAGGTAGAAAACAAGTGGGAGCCGTCTCCCGAGGGCGCCGGGCCTGCTTGGATCTCTGCCGATTCCCGCACGATGCCAGAGGGCAGCGAGAAAATGTATCTCACCGGCGATACCCCGTGGCTCAAGACAGATCCGGCCTGGGTCACCCTCTATGCGCGGCCCGTAGAGGCCGATGCAAACGCCGACTCCCCTGTGCACGTGTATATGGCAATGCGGAGCGCCGGACATGGCGAACTGATCGCCGCGAGCCAAGAATCATTCCTGCTGAATGAAGCGATCAAGACGCGTCCGAATCCGGCGCTGTTGGATTTTCTTGCAGGCGGGAGGCCCATGGTTTGGGTCGATGAAACTTTGCATGGACTACATCAGGATGAGGGCGTGCTTTGGCTGGTCCGGCGATACCGGCTGCAGGCTGCTCTGCTGCTGTTCTGGGCGACTTTGCTGGTACTGCTTTGGAGCTTGAGCGGAGATTTAGTGCGACGCCCGATGAGCGACCAGAGCACGCAGGTCATGCGTCACAGCGAAGGTGCCGGAGTAGCCGGACGGCGTCTGCTACAGCGAAGCATTGCACCCGAACAAGTGGTGGCGGATTGCTGGGAAGAATTCCGCCGTCGCTCGCCGCAGGATGCCCAGGCCATTTCTAGGGATCCCCATTTCGGCCCCCGGCTGCAAGCGGCGCTCTGTCAGCCACCTCTGCCGGGCTACAAGCAGTTGAGCCAGCTGGTCGCCGAGCGCCGCGCATCCGCAAGAGGTCTGGCTCGCCCTAACCGCGGCACGCCTGGCAGTTCCACATCTTCACAAAACAAAGGTCCCGAGGAGGCACGGCTCACATGAACGAGAAACCTTTACTGGGTGCGGACACGCAGGCACAGCCTGCGCCCGCAGAAATGCCACCGTCGGCAGGGTTCGCGGCAATCACGAACTGCGCAAGCCGTGTTCGAGAAGCGTTGAGCCGTGTGATTGTCGGCCAAAATCAAGCCATCGACCTCGCCCTGGTAACCTTGCTCGCCCGCGGGCATGCGCTCATCGAGGGCGTCCCCGGCGTGGGGAAGACGCTGCTGGTAAAGGCGTTGGCGCGGGCGGTTGCCGGCGAATTTCAGAGGATTCAATTCACACCGGACCTGATGCCGGCCGATATCACCGGCACGAGCATTTTCGACCTGAAGACGCAGCAATTCCGGCTGGTGCGCGGGCCGATTTTCACCAATTTCCTGCTGGCGGACGAAATCAACCGCGCCCCCGCAAAGACACAATCCGCCCTGCTTGAATCCATGCAAGAGCGACAGGTGACGATTGATCGCGAAACTTGCCTGCTCCCCCCAGTCTTCGTGGTCTTCGCCACGCAAAACCCCATCGAGCATCAGGGAACTTATCCGCTGCCTGAGGCGCAGAAGGACCGTTTTCTCGTAAAGATCCGCATGGGCTATCCGGTGGCCGAAGAAGAGAATGAACTGGCGCGGTTGGTTGCGGAAGGGGAAGCGCCTGAGCACCGGCTCGCGGAAGGGCTGCGCACACCCGTCTTGCAACCTGACGAACTCGAGCAATTGCGGAGAGCCACGGACGGCGTGCGCGTTAGCGAGGCGGTAAGCACCTACATCGTCAATCTGGTTCGGCAAACACGGCAGCATCCGGCTGTATGGGTTGGGGCAGGACCGCGAGCGACGCTGGCATTGATCGCGGCATCGAAGGCGCTCGCTGCGCTTGAGGAGCGAGATTTCGTGCTGCCGGAGGATGTAAAGACGCTGGCCGCCCCGGTTCTTGAACACCGCATCCTGTTGCGACCAGACTTTGAAATGGAAGGCATTGAGATTCGCGAGATAATCAACGCGATGCTCGAGGCGGTAGAAGTGCCTCGGTAATATTCGTATCAGGCTCGGCAGAGGATGGCGTCGAAGTGAGCGAAATCTCGGCTGGAGATCGGAAGCGAGCAGGCACTGGTTCAGAGAGTGCGGTGATGGCTGCCGGGGTTGACCCTGCAGCCGCGCCGAAACATCTGGACCCGTCTGTCGGCAACAGCTTTGGCCGTCGGATCGCGCTTCGGCCGGCAGGAACAAGCCTTGGCCCAGAGCTCTTGCTCGCGCTCGGAGTGGGATTGCTGGCCTTGGGGGCGTCGATCGCGCCATGGCCCCGCCACGGATGGCTGTGGTTCGAGTGGTTCGTGACGGCTCTGACGATTCTGGTCTGCTATGACGCCATCGCGCTGTGGCTCACCCGCAACGATGGTGCACCAATCCTGTTGCCTTCAGAAAAAGGGCTTCGCGGACGTGTAGGGCAGACCATCCAGATTCCGCTCGCACTCACTGGTTCCGCACGACGCCCCCCGTGCAGGGAAGTGCGCGTGGGAATCATGCCGGCAACACAAGAGAGCGAAGCGGCGATTGGAGCGACGAGAGAGCCTCAGCGACTGAAGCTTGAGCAGTCGGTTTCCGCCTCAAGCGGGTCAACCCCAGCCAACCCGGAGCAAGTCCAGCTCTGGCCATGGATGCCGGAGATTACTTTGCTTCGGCGAGGGGTGTGGCCTGGGCCGCGGATTGGAATCGAGCGGCCGTCGCGCCTCCGGATCTGGCGCTTGCGGCAATGGTTTGATTTGCCTGAGCCTTTGCGAATCCAGGCGGACTTGCGATCCGGGCGACGGGAGATTCTGCGAAGCCCGGTTTATCGCCTGCTAGTAGCCTCTCAACAGACCCCGTGGACCGGGCACGGGCGTGATTTCGAGCGCCTGCGGGAATACCAGCCCGGAGATAACTACTCGGAGATCGCATGGAAGTCGACGGCGCGCCGTGCCGCGCCGGTTACTCGGCTTTTTCAGTGGGAACAGAAGCAGGAAGTGTATTTCGTCGTGGACCAATCGCGCGCCTCTGCCCTGGGGCTCGACCCAACCCCAGTCCCCGAGAGTGATGCGCCACAAGGGAGCGCGTCGCGGCGCTTGCTGGATCTTTCGGTGGAGACGGCACTGGTGGGTGCGACCGTCGCGCTTGAACTCGGCGATGATTTTGGGCTGGTCACCTATGCGGATGAACCGAAGTCGTGGTTACGCGCAGGGAGCGGGCAATCCCACTTTCATCAATTCCGCGAGCGCCTGTTGAACACTGAGCCTTTGCCCACTACTGCCGATTACGAAGCGCTGTTCAGCGAAATTCGCGTACGACTGCGGCGACGCGCCTACCTGCTATTGCTGACTGATTTGACGGAGCGCTCGGTTTGGGACTCCGTGCGCCGCGGAGTTGGCCTGGTCCGCTCGGCTCATGCCCTGTTGATGACGAGCATCTTGCCCAGTCACGCCCGGCCCTCGTTTTCTCCAGGCGAGGAATTGCACACCGATCAGGATGTGTATGCGGCGCTCGCTGGCGAGAAAGAAAACCAGCGTCTTGGCGCGTTAGCACGGCAAATGCGCCAACTGGGCGTGCAGCTCCGGTATATTCCTGCGGAAATGTTCCTGCGGACAGCTGTTGAAGGATACCTCGAGAGCAAACGGGAGCAACGGCTGTGATTTTGAATCTCGAACGATTTCAGGCACAGGCACGGCCGCGCTGGAACGCCCTTGAATCACTGCTGGTCGGGCTCGAAGGCCGACCGGACCGGCGACTGAATCCAGCAGAAGCGCAACAGCTGCAAGACCTTTACGCCCGGGCTGCCACGGATTTGAATCGCGTTACCCACGGCGCATTGGCGCCCGAGCTAAGACAGTATCTCGAACGGCTGGTGGCACGTGCATATGCCGAGCTATATTACGCGCCCCCAACGCGGTCAGAAGTTTGGCAGCCGCGCCGCTGGCTAAGAATCTTCAGGGCGTTCCCGGAATCGTTTCGGAGGCAGTCCCGCTATTTTGCCCTGGCCGTGCTGGTCACGGTGTTGGGTTGTACGCTGGGCGGAATCGCGGTGTACTACGATCCCGCCTCCGTGGACGTGCTGCTTCCGGCAGATTACCTGCGCAATCCGGACGAGCGCGTGCATCAGGAGGAGCAAGGGCAAGGCCGGCACTTCGGGTCCACCCAGACGGAAGCAGCATTTTCGGCGCAACTGATCAGGCACAACATTGAGGTAGCTTTGCTTGCTGCGGCCATGGGCGTAACGTTTGGCATTGGGACGGCGCTCCTGCTCTTCGAAAATGGCGTTCTGCTCGGGGCCGTTGCGGTTCATTACACGCAGCGGGGTTTTGGGCTGTTCATGACGGCGTGGCTGTTGCCACATGGCGCTTTTGAGATTCCATCGATCCTAATTGCCGGGCAAGCAGGGTTTTACCTGGCGCGCTTGCTGCTTCGCCGGCGCGAGGATCGCAATCTTCGTCAATCGATGCGCGAATGGTTGGTGCTGGTGGCCGGATTGGCGATGATGCTGGTGTGGGCCGGAATCATGGAAGCGTTTTTCTCTCAGCATCACGCGCCCGTTCTGCCGTATGGATTTAAGGTCACGGTTGCCGCCGCAGAATTGTCATTACTGACGATCTATTTACTGCTGGTCGGGCGAGGGGAGACGGGGGCCCAGGCGCGCCTGGGCGTCCCTTCGGAGAGCAGATGATTGCGACTGACTCGACTCGTGCATCCACAGCGGTCGAATTGACCATTGCGACGCCGGAGGGTGTACTGTTTCGATTGCCGCTAGCCAGTCCCGCGTCCCGCCTCTATGCGGTGTTGCTCGACATGGTGATCGTTCTGGGGACGGTGAACGCAATCGGAATGCTCGTTTACCTGGTTTTCGCGAAAGTCCCGGGATTTGGGGTCATGGTCATCACCCTGGGGGAATTTGCCATCGGGTTCGCTTATGGCGCCTTGATGGAAGGTTTTTGGAACGGGCAGACAATCGGAAAACGCCTCTTCCATTTGCGCGTCATTGACCAGACCGGCCTTCCTTTGCGGATTGAACAGGCGTGGGTGCGGAATCTGATGCGTGTTTTCGATGCGCTGCCCTTCGCGTACCTGGTGGGAGGAATTTCCGCACTAAGCAGTCCTCTGATGCAACGCTTCGGCGACCGGGTGGCAGGGACGCTCGTCGTACGGCAAACACCGCTGGCAGTGCCGGGAGAGGAATCCTGGACACGGCAAAAATACAACTCATTCATGGAGTATCCCGCGATCGCGGTGCATCTTCGACGATCTGCAACCCCGGAGATCGCTAGTTTGATTGAAGATGCGCTGCGCCGTCGAAACGAACTGGCGCCTTATGCACGGCGAGAAATCTATCGCGAGATGGCCAAGTATTTACAGAGCGAAATCTCTCCATTCCCGGACGAATTAGTGGAGAGGCTTAGCGATGAACAGTATTTGATTAATGCTTCTGGCATCCTGTTCGGAGAACGACGTTCGTCGCGAGTTCAGGGTTGATGATAGGCAAGATGCGGCGAGCCCAGTCTTGATATGAAGAGCGTTGAAGTCTTGGCGGGCTGGACCAAGAAAGTTGTTTCGCTCCAAACCGCTTTGTGTTCTACTTCCCCCTAATGAGGGAGCCGCAGCCGGACCAAAAGCAACCTGTGCCCAAGAAGCCTTACGTAAAACCCGAGGTGCGCTCGGAGCACATGTTTGAAACCATGGCCTTGAGCTGCGGGAAAGTCCACCCTACCCAGTTGCAGTGTAAGTTCAACACGAAGCACTCGTAGCTCCTATGTTCGCCAATTTGGACACAACCTCCCCTGAAGAAGCGAGGCTGGACTTATTTCTGAGGGTCCTTCAGCGGGCCAACCGGGCTCGCCTGCGAGTTGTGGGAACCAGCATGCTTCCTACGTTCTATCCCGGGGATACTGTGGTGGTAGAAGCTTTGCCGTCATCCATGATCAACGAGGGAGATATTGCGGTTTGGGTCCAAAACGGAAGGTTGTGCAGTCATCGCGTCGTAAAGCGAGATTGGCCCCTCATCGTTACGCGCGGAGATGCTAATTCGCACTTTGACGTTGCAATTCCAGCTTCGGAATGTGTCGGGCGGATTTTAGCAATCGAACGAAAAGGCGCAAGACTCCGGCGTAGAGCTCTTCTCTCCTTATGCATCCGGCGTTCAGAGTTGGTGAAGAAGCTATTTCTGTTTCTCTTAAGCTTCACGAGAGCGACGCCATGACGTTGGCCGGCACTCCTATAGAAAGGATTGTCATCGAGATCGGTAGGACGGCTGTGTTGCTTCGCACCTCCGACCACAAGCTGGCAAAGATGCTGCTCGACCGTTACAACGGATTCGTCACTCCCGCCGAGAACGTCGCAGCTGAATTCGAAATCGAGAGTCATGATGGAGGACCGATCAGCAGTGAGCAGGAGGTATCGGTCCGATGGAAGAACGATCAGTGGATTATTGAACGGGGTGATTTTCGGGTGCGCTGGTCTCCACGACGGCGAGCGGGAACAATTCGACAAGCGGCCAGCCCATTTGCCACTGACTCAGCGTTAAGGATTGTTCATTCGCTGGTCCTCGCGTCCGAGGGCGGGTTCCTTCTTCATGCCGCGAGCGCAATTCGCAACGGCAGGGCCTTCCTATTTGCGGGGGCCTCAGGGGCTGGTAAAACCACGATCTCCAGCTTGGCCCCGTCTGACGTGGTGCTATTGAGCGATGAGATTTCTTATATCCGGCGCGAGGGCAATACCTATCGAGCGTATGGGACGCCGTTCACCGGGGAACTGGGACGCAATGGCGAGAACGTTTCTGCGCCGGTGGAAAAGTTGTTTTTCTTGGTGCAAGCTTCGAGCAATGGAGAAGCCTGTGTAGGGCGGAGCGAGGCAGTTGGCAAGTTGCTGAAAAACATCCTCTTCTTTTCAATCGAAACCAGCTTGATTGAGCGGATGTTTAAAACGGCGGTTGATTTTGCATCTTGTGTTCCTGCGAAGAACCTCCTATTCTCTCCCGAACCCGCAATATGGAATCTGATCGCGTAGGAGGTTGTTACTTGCCGCTCTTCATCAGCCACAGCGAGGATACCGCTTCTCGAAAGCTCGATGGTGAGATGCTGGTGGCATCGTTCAGAACCTCCACTTTGTTCTCGTTGAATGAAATGGCCACCTTCATTTGGGAACTAGCCGATGGACAGACTCCGCTCGATGAGATCGTGGACAGAATCTGCAGGGAATACGACGTGGATCGGGAGACTGCACTCCAGGATGCCACCGATTTGGCCGACAAGCTGGCGAGGAATGGCATACTTGAGCGCTCGGAATCTGCATTTCCCACGCAGAAGGGCGGGACTTCCGCATGAGTCTGATCGCTGAGGTCCATTCGAAAGCGCTCCGCCTGGGCATTCCGCTCAACGTTCATGTGGACATTACCTATCGCTGCAACGAGCGCTGCCAGCATTGCTACTTGGATCACGAGGATGCCGGCGAGATGTCTACCGACGAGGTCAAGGACGGCTTACGCCAATTAGCGCAAGCAGGAGCTTTTTTTCTGACCATCAGCGGAGGGGAACCTCTGCTGAGGCGCGATTGCCTGGAAATCTTAGCTTACGCGCGAAAGTTGTCCTTCAACGTAAAACTGAAAACCAATGGGCTGCTGATCGGCGAGCAGCAGGCCGCACAGCTTTGCGAACTCGGAATCGAACAAGTTCAAATCAGCGTGTATTCGCACCGCTCTAGCGTTCATGATTCCATTACGAAGATTCGGGGATCCTGGTTGCGAACTTTGGAGGCGATCCGGAGGCTGAAGTCGCAAGGCTTGAGGGTGACGATTGCCAACGTCCTGATGAAGGAAAATATCCAGGACTACGCTGAAGTGCAGGCCCTCGCGCGCGAACTGGGGGTTCATTGCACACTCGATCCTACGATTACGCCGAAGATGGATGGCAATACCGATATTCTTGCCATGCGGATCTCCGGAGATCGCTTGGCGCCTGTGTTTCACGATCCCTCCCTGGTGGGCAATGTCGATGAGTTCTGTGCACCCCCTGGACCAGTCGACGATGACATTCTCGATGGCATACCGTGCAGCGCCGGACACACCTCTTGCTACATTTCCCCGTATGGAGATGTGTATCCGTGCGTGCAGTTTCCGCTTACGTGCGGAAACCTGCGCAAACAAAGCTTCTGGGAAATCTGGAGAGGATCGCCTCAGTTCAAGGAAGTCAGGTCAATTCGGGCGCGCGAGTTGCATACCTGCTCGGGATGCACGCACGTGGGAACCTGTTCACGTTGCCCGGGTTTGGCTTACATGGAAGGGGACATGCGAGGGCCATCCCGGGCTGACTGCGACAAGGCTTACGTGAGGACTGGGATACCCTCTGCCCAAATGATCAAGAGGTCAAGGGATAGGAATTCCGTGGCCGCCAGCCGGCTAGTACAGATTTCAATCGTAGAGCCCTGCCTTCCAGTCGATTAATGCCGGATTTCGGGTCTGTCGAGCAACCCTCGCCAAACCCGTGCTCCATTCACTCCAACGTGTCCGAGGAGTAAATATTCGTTTCCGGTTTTGCTTACGGCTGGTGAGTGTTTCTTCATTAAGATGAGAACAATCTTGAGTCCTCGGGCAGGGACCGGTTCTCAGACAGGGCTGCTGAATTGCAGACTCAACGATTGAGAAGCAACTAGCGGGACTTCGACGCGGTTCTCATTAGGTGCGGGCAAATGGACGAGGCTGGGCAGTTGGGGAGGACAGCTTGTTTCGCAATCCTAGTTCTATCCTGCGAACCCTTGGGGTCGCCGGCATAGCGTTTGCTGCGCTTACGTTTGTGGCGGCCGACAGATTTACGATTCACCCTCGCACGGCCGATATCGGACAGCGCGCCCGGATTCTCCTCACAAAGGGAATCGATGACGACAAGCTCGTAACCCTTCATGGAAATACTCGCCCAGAAGCGCGGGATCGAAGAAATGACCGAGGCCGCGTGGACGACGACTTTCCCATGGAGCATATGCTTCTTCAGCTGCGACGTCCGGCAGAACTGGAGCAGGAATTCGAAGACTTCATCGAGCAGCTCACCGATAAGAGTTCGCCGAACTTCCGGGCCTGGCTGATGCCGCCGGAACAGGGCCAACTCTACGGCCCATCGCAGGCCGATCTGGACACGCTCCAGACCTGGCTCGAATCGCATGGCTTTACCGTGAACTACATCTATCCGACCGGTATGGTGATGGACATTTCCGGGACCGCGGGGACAATCAATGCAGCGTTTCACACCGAAATCCATCATCTCGACGTTCGGGGCCAAGCGCATTACGCGAACATGACGGACCCATCGATCCCAGCGGCGCTCGCACCCTTGGTCGTGGGCGTCGTGTCCATGCACGATTTCAAGCCCCAGGCAATGAATAAACCCAGGCTGGATTACACGTTCGCAGGTTGCGGAGGATCGTGTTATGCCCTTTCGCCTGCCGAATTCGAGGTAATTTACAACGTGAATCCGCTCTTCCGCTTGGGGATCAACGGCTCGGGACAAACCATCGTGCTGGTCGAGGACAGCAACACCTACGGCACGGATGTCGCTACCTATCGCAACAAGTTTCTGAGCAAATATACGGGCACGGTGACGACCATCCACCCGTCGGGAAGTAACGCCTGCCTGGATCCGGGTACCAATGCGGACGACGGGGAGGCCGATCTAGACGCGGAAGTGGCTAGCGCGATCGCACCCAATGCCACCATCGAGATTGCCAGTTGCAGTAACACAGCCACGTTTGGGGGCTTGATCGCCATCGAGAATCTTCTTGCCACAGGAACGCCTCCTGCCATTATCAGCATGAGCTATGGCGAATGCGAGGCCTTCAACGGCGCAACCTCGAACGCGGCGTTCAACGCTGCGTTTCAAACCGGAGCTGCAGCGGGCGTTTCCATCTTCGTTTCCGCGGGTGACTCAGGCGCCTCAACCTGTGCGCCTCTCTACGGAGCAACAATCGACCACGCTCGTCCAGGCGTTGGAGTAACCGGTTGGGGTGAGACCATCTATAACGTTTCGGTCGGTGGCACAGATTTCGAGGACACTTACAACGCGCTCAAGGGCTCACCCGCAATTCCGGTGAGTACGTATTGGTATTCGACGAATACCAGCACCGCTAGCTCGGTCAAGTCCTACATTCCTGAGATTCCCTGGAACGATTCCTGCGCAGGCTATCTGCTCTACAACTTCGCTGGTCGTGCTACCGGGTACGGATCGAGCGGGCTGTGCGCTAGCTCCAATCGCAGCATTGCCGCGGGAGGGGGAGGCCCGAGCAGTTGTGCCACCGGGGGTGGCGGCCTGGATCAAACGGGTTTCGCGGTCGTCGACGGTACCTGTACGGGATACCAGAAGCCCTCGTGGCAATCTGGAATTTTTGGAAATCCTGCCGATGGGGTGCGGGATGTTCCCGATGTTTCTCTGTTTGCGGCCAACGGCCTTTGGGGACACTACGTTATTGTCTGTTACTCGGATACGGCGAATGGCGGAACGTCGTGTGCCGGTGCACCCAGCACCTGGAGCGGTTTCGGAGGAACCTCGGTAGCCGCGCCAGTGATGGCCTCCATCCAGGCTTTGGTGAATGAAGAGTGGGGCATCCGTGTGGGCAATCCGAATCCCACATATTATTCAATCGCTAAGACAGAATTTGGATCCTCGGGCAATTCTGGGTGCTATTCGATCAATCAGCCAGCTCCAAGGGGATTGAGTTCTACTTGCGTGTTCTACGACATTACCCAAGGCGATACCGACGTAGATTGCCGATACTACCCAACCAATAACAATAATTCCGATGGCGTTGGATGCTTCCGACCATCCGGCACCTACGGCGCCCTGAGCACCCAGGCGCTGAACACCGGCACGGTCACAGCCGGCGGCTCCGGCTATACCAGCGCTCCTAAGTGCACAATCAGCGCACCGAGTAATCTGGGTAAATATCTGGCGCCGAACGGCACCGTCCTTTGGGCCGGCGGAACCCAAGCCACCTGTACCGCCACAATCAATACCATCACCCATGTCGTCACCGGGGTAACTATCAGTGCTGGCGGGTCAGGGTACGTCGGCGGCGCGTCTTGCACTTTGACCGGGGGTGGGGGAACAGGGGCGACTTGCTCGGTGTCGCCAGTCATGGGCACGATTGCATCAGCGTACCAGCCAGCATATGGGGCTACGTCCGGATGGGACTTTGCAACCGGAATCGGGAGCGTCAACGCGTACAACTTGGTTTTTAACAGTGCTTGGTAGGGTCGCGCATAGGTCACACGCGCAAACTCAGGGGGAGAGTCCTTGGCGTTTTAGGCTGATGCGATGAAAAAACTCACATTCAATGCAGGCGCGCTGCGGTGTCGAATATTCGCGATGATGGGCGGGCTCACTCTGCTTGCGACTTCCATCCACGCCCAGGATAGCCCGTTAGATCGCATCGGCATCCCCGAGGATTGGACTCACCATCACGTCGTGTTCACGGAACCGGGCACGGCGGAGCAGGCTCTTCAGAGTGGGGATTTCGATCGTTGGGTGAGGATCGTCAACGACCCTCGATACCAATTGCAGCGAGCAAAGCGCCTTGCCGTGCGTCGCTTGCCGGCATCCTCCCACGATCCGGGCTCCAATACTGGCCTGGACGTCAACTCAGGCGAGGCCGATGCTCCCCCTAACCAAGCCGCGCTTCTTCAACTTCCCCGAGGTCTGACTAAAGCCACCGGCGCGTCGTCCTTGCCCCGGGTCGAGGCGAACCAGCGCGGCAGAGAACCCAACCGGTTCAGATTTCCTCCCCAACGAGGACGCCGGCGCCACAACGGAGAAAAGGTCGATTGGAGCGAAACGCTAGGAAGTGGAGGGAGCTTGGGCCTCGGGAACTATCCCGCCAAGTTTTCCTTCTCAACCTCAGCTGCAAGCTGCACGGACTGGGTCGTGTACCCGACAGGCCTGCCTGGAAGTTCCACTCAAGCCACGATCCTGGCATACACGAACCTCTATACAACGACATGCGGCGGCAGCGTCCCAACTGTGGGTTGGGCCTACAATACCGGGACCGGCAGTTCGGTCCTGACCTCGCCGGTTCTTTCGCTCGATGGGTCACAAATTGCCTTCGTGCAAAACGGTTCGACCGGCGCGAGCCTCGTCATTTTGAAATGGGCGGCAGGCGGCACGCTCACCGCTCCCGCCACACCAGCGACCCAGGCTTCCGGAAGCGCCTACCGCGCCTGCACCGCACCCTGCATGCTCCGCATCAATTTCAGTGGCGCTGTTAGCGACAGCGGGTCCGCCGCTTGGTACGACTATGGCACGGATGCTGCATGGGTGGGCGACGACAGCGGTATGCTGCACAAGTTCACTGGGGTTTTCGCAGGTTCGCCGACGGAGGTCACGACCGCCGGCTGGCCAGTGACGGTCAGCGCATCGCCGCTCAACACCCCGATTCTCGATTCCGTCACGAGCAACCTGTTTGTCGGGGACTACAACCTTTCGGTCGACTCGGCATGCACGCCATCGTCTTCCAACACCAATTCGCCTTGCGGATTTCTCTATTCCTACAATTCTTCAAGCGGGGCTTTGATCGCCAAATCCGCCCAACTCGATTTCAACTTTGGACTGGTAGGCACGCCGATGCTTGATCAATCTGCGGGAAGGCTCTACGTGCCGGTAGGTTCCGATGGCGAAACGGGTGCTTCGACACGCTGCGGAAATTCGACGCCCTGCGCAGCCGTTTTCCAACTGCCGACGACTTTTTCAAACGGAGCAAATGGTGTTGAATCAGCCGTTGGTCCTGGCTTCAGTTTTCTGCTCATCGGCGCCTTCGATAACCAGTATTTGACTTCGGCAAACGCTTCCAGTCCGACCGGCCACATGTATGTGGTGGGAAATACCGGGGCGGCCAACAACACCTTGTACCAAATCTCGATCAGCGCGAATGTGATGAGCACGACATCCGCCGCCGGCCCGGTGGTTGCTCAGAATTTCACCAACGGCTTTTTCGCGGCGGGACTGAGCGTCACCGAGTTTTTCAACGGCGCCAAAGACTATGTCTTTTTGAGCACCATCGCGTTCAGCAACTATTCGGGTTGTGGTACGACGCCGAGCATTAACATCGGTTGTGTGGTGGGGTTCGATGTGACCACCGGTTCGATATCACCTTCCACGCTACCGACTGGATCCTCTCCCGCCGCTGGAGGTGCCAGCGGGATCATTGTTGATAACGCGGGTTCCGGTGTCGGCGAATCGAACATCTATTTTTCAGCTCTTGCGAACCAGACCTGCACGACATCGGGTGGGAACAGCGGTTGCGCGATTCAAATCGCGCAATCTGCGCCTTAGGGTCTGTTAGCACGGCCGGTCAAAACCTAGCCTCATTACTGTCCCTGGTTCTGGAAGGGCTCTCGATGTCATCCTGCTTGCCCTAAGGTCTCCGCCACGGTGTACGCCTCGACCTTATTCGTTTGAAGTCAGATACCAGCCATAAATATTGTGGGCTGGACTGGGCAAGTCCCGGTATATACTTCCGCGCAACTGCGGGCGCCTGCTCGCGGTGATTGATTGAATGCTTAAGAGGAGGTTCGGATGAACGCACGTCGCGTGGCTCTGTTGGGAAGTGCGTTGTTGGGGACCTTGCTGGCTGCGGGAATGGCGAATGCGCAGTCGTCGGACAACTCGCCGGCGGCGATGGCATTTGCCGGCACAATGATGCTGGTGTTCGTGGTGATCGGGATTGCGATGTATATCTATGTGGCACTGGCGCTGCAGACCATCGCGACGAAAACCGCTACGGCAAATGGGTGGCTGGCTTGGATTCCGATCGCGAACATCTTCTTGATGTTAAGCGTGGCCAAGAAGCCTATGTGGTGGTTCATCCTGTTTCTGATCCCGCTGGTAAACATTGCCATTGCGATCATGACCTGGATGGGCGTAGCCGAGGCAGTAAAGAAACCCAGTTGGTGGGGCATTCTGATGATCGTTCCCCTCGCCAATCTTGTGGTGCCGGGTTATCTCGCGTGGGCAGATTAAGAAACACATGCCCAATAGGTTAGGCCTCTGCCGGTGTAATCCAAGCATTGAGGAGCGCCCTTTCATCGTGGAGACTTGTCCCGGGTGGATCAACCAGTGTCTTTAAGAAAACTGGAACGCGTTTAGAACTCTCTTAGCTGGCGGGATTGACCTAGACAAAGAACCATGTGGAGACACGCCCTCATCAGGGTGTTTCCATGGTGAGGGCGCGCCGTTTTTCGCGGCGCGTATAATTGCGACCCGATGCTTGGACATAAGAAATTGAGGGATCCGGGAGAAGAACTGCGAGCGCAAAGCCTTCTAGACGCAGCTCCAGATGCCATGGTTGTGGCAGATGAACTGGGTAAGATTGTTCTTGTCAACCGCCAAACTGAGCGTCTATTCGGCTATCGGCGAGACGAGTTGGTTGGGCGTGAGGTTGAGGGGCTCATCCCAGAACGTTTCCGCAGAAGACACCAGACAAACCGGGCGAGTCTCTTCCAAGAGCCGGGTGTCCGCCCAATGGGTGCCAAGCTGGAACTATTCGGTTTGCGGAAAGATGGTACAGAGTTTCCGATTGAAATCAACCTGAGCCCGATTGAAACCGACACGGGCGTCTTGGTCACGAGCGCGATTCGCGACACCACTGACCGCAAACTGAGGGACGAGGCGCGATTCCGGCTTGCCGCTATTGTCGAATCCTCTGAGGATGCAATCCTTTCAGTAACGCTCGAGGGCGTTATCGTAACCTGGAATCCAGGTGCCGAGCGCATGTTCGGGTACACCGAAAATGAGGCGGTCGGAACGGTTGTTACCCTCATCGTCCCGCCGGAACGTCTCGATGAGGAAGACAAGATTCTTGAGACTTTGAGAGCAGGTGGTCGCATCGAGCAGTTTGAAACGGTTCGTGTCTCGAAAACGGGCGAACGAATCGACGTATCCCTGAGCATCTCCCCGATTAAGAACTCAACCGGCAAAACAGTGGGCTATGCCGGCATAGAACGAGACATTACCCAAAGAAAGCAGGCCGAAGAGGCCGTGTTGAGTTCTGAGCAACGATATCGGTTGCTTTTTGAGCGGAATGTCGCGGGTGTTGGCATCAGTCTGGATGGACGGATGTTGGAATGCAACGACGGTTGGGCCCGCATTCTTGGCTATGCGTCGAAAGACGAATTGGTCGGACGCCAAGCGGCAGAGTTTTATTTCCATCCAGAGGATCGCCAACGGCTCGTAGACGAATTATTCGAGAATCAAGCCGTGTTCAGTCGTGAGCTGCAACTGAGGCGGAAAGACGGGACTCCGGTCTGGGTGCTGTTCAACGCAGCAGCACTTCATTCCGGACACAACGTACCCCTAATCCAAAGCACCATGATTGACATTTCAGATTGGAAACGCGCAGAAGAGGCTCTGTTATGCATGACCCGAAAGCTAGTGGATGCACAGGAGCAAGAACGCGCTCGCATCGGCAGAGAGCTTCACGATGACGTCAACCAGCGCCTCGCCATGGTATCCGTAGAACTCGACCAGATTCAGCAGAGTCCTACCACGGTTCAGAGCCGTGTGCAAGATCTCAGAAATGAATTGCGCCAGATATCCGACGATGTACAGGCTATAGCGCACGATTTACACTCCTCAAAATTGGAATATTTAGGCGCCGTGGCGGGCATGAGGATCTGGTGTAAGGAGGTCGCCGACCGGCACAAGATCGAGATCGGGTTCAGAAGCGATGCTACCGGCAGTCTGCCACTCGAGCTTGGGCTTCCCCTGTTTCGAGTTCTTCAGGAAGCCGTAAACAACGCCATTAAGCACAGCGGAGAAACACGAATTGAAGTCGAATTGCGCGAAGATTCCGGTGGAATTCACCTGAGCATTAGTGATTCAGGCAAGGGCTTCGATGTCGATTCAGCACTCCGAGGGAAAGGCCTTGGTCTCATCAGCATGATGGAGCGTGTTCGGCTGGTAAATGGAACGATTGGTATTGAGTCACGACCGATGGGCGGAACGAACATCCAGGTGCGCATCCCGCTAGGGCAAGGCAGCAATGCCGAACGTCTCTCAGCCTAGTCGATGGTTCTTCGGGAATCCTTCCGGCTTACGATATTCGAGCGATCAATGTGACGATCTAGGAAATGGTCTGACCAGCCAAGGCCCCTACGAGGAAGTGACATGCCAGGCTGGCACTGATAAATCGCTTGCCTTCGAGGACAGTTCTTATCGCGGGCAGGAGCTCATGAGCGGCATCCGATTTTATGACGAAGCCCGTAGCCCCGGTGCTCAGGGCTTCTTTCGCGATATCCGGGGAGCGGTTCTCGCTGACGAACAGAATCTTGGAATCTGGCGCAACCTGACGGATTCCTCGAGCGGCAAGAATTCCATTGAGGCCGGGCAGGCTTATGTCCAGAAGAATCACGTCGGGTTGTAGTTCCTGAGCTCTCTGAATCGCTTCCTCGCCATCGGCAGCCTCGCCAACAACATGCAGATTCTCTTGCGCTAGAAGTGTGAGGCGCTCAAAACTCCGCCAGGGCTCATAATCATCAACCAAAACAACTCTCACCGGTGTTTTCACAAGGTTCTCTCTTAGGGTACTGCGGCTTTCAAGACGAGGTAAAGGTGTGCCTGTCCGCCAATGAGACAGCCAGAAGCATCCCCTCGGCGCGAGTGCGAGGGGTGAAGACCGTCTAGATTCGCAACGGAACGGATGGAGGGCTGGTATCAGTACAAGAGAAGTCAAAGTATCGTGCTGAGATGAAAACGCCGAGCGAACCGAATGGGAGTTTTCTTCCTTCGACAAAATTCTGACAGTGAAACGCCAAGATTGCGCATGCAAACAGGTAAGCCGCACCTGCGCACACAGCAGCAATCGCTAGGCTGTATTCTGTGTCATTCCCAGACTGAATTGGCGGATCCCAGGTGTCGATGAGTTCAAGAATCGGGCACACCAAGCAGATCATCAGCGCAAGCGTTCCGATCACTTGAGAGGTAGAAATTCTCATCGGTCCGGAGTGTAGCGGAAAACAGGTCGGCCTGAACACGGTTTTGCGAGCTGCTGCTGGGGCGCTGGCATGGTTCAAGGTTTATGCCCTAGCTGAGGCCCCGCATCCGATTTGCAACCTGAATGGATTCAAGTACACTGGCCAGCTCGTGTCTTCCCCAGACTGGAGTGCATCGTTTCGGAAGAGCTATATCGGCTGGCTGGTTCGCAGCCGGGTTGGGCCGAATTTCTCCGATATCTCTTTTTACGATGCAGATGTAAAACTCAGTTACGACGTAGCCCCTGGTCAGAACCTGAGCCTTTACACGCTGGGCGGACACACAAACGCAACCACTACCCGGCCAACGACCACCGATTTCATTGGCGGGGCTGGCGATTTCTATTTCAGCCGCTTGGGATGGCGGTCCACGATTAACGAACATCTGGTCCTGACGAGCCGCGCAGCATACATACGGCAGCCTCTCGTGGAACACTATTTTGGAATAACCTGATTCTCATGAGGATTATCAGGAGTGGACTGGGGGCAGCGACCTGGTTTGGAACCTGTGGAAGCAGCACGTTTTGGATGGCGGCTGGACATTGCGTCGCATGAGCTATCCCTATTTGGCAGGAGGAATCCAATCGAACGGAAACGTGATAACCGCCGAGGTGAATCCACGAACGCTTCCCGGCCTTGGCTACCTCCAGCAGGCATCCAGCTTCTTTGAGGGCAAGTTGCACCTGCTCGGCAGCCTTCGCTACGACCAGTCTGAGCGCTATCCGGATCATCCCTTGTCGCCGCAGGCGTCGATGGCACTACAGCTGGCCCGAGCAACAACCGTCCAACTTGGGTACGCCCACTACGTCCAGAACAACTTCCCTCCTAATATTGGGCAACCAGGAACTTGCCCTGAAGAGTCGCAGGGTTGGCGCGGCAGGCACACCTCTCGCTTGCTCAATAGTCATGCAACCCAAGTTGAAACAATTCACTGGTTGCGGGGTCTTATCCTAAAAAGATGCTCTTGCAACGGCCAAGAAGCACCACGTCGATCGCCACGGCTGACCTCAATACGATTTCCAGTGTCATGGCTATCGTTACTTTCGCGACCATAGCGTCGGGATGTTGATGGGCGAGGCGTCCGCCGCGGAGCAATTACCCTGCCGATCTCAACTGTCGTCTCGCCTCCCTGACGTTGCGCCACACGAGGGCGCACGTGTACCAGGCGGCAAGGGAGGGCAATAACGCAGTGTACATTCCCGCCATATAGTGAAACCGCCCGTCCAGAATGACCGGGAAGATGAAGTGGGTCAGCTCGCCAAACATCATCCCAAAGTAAAAGACACTCACCAAGAAATATCCGAATGCCCACCGCTTCTGGACCATGACCAGGCCGGCGATCCAGATGATTGGCGCAATGAAAGCCGCGACGGTCAAGAATATTGCTTGGGATACTTGAACTCCTGTCAGTCTCGTCATCACCACTTCAATGTGAGCCACGAACTCTTCGTACACGTGGACAATGAACAATATGACTGTCACGAGGTGTGGAACCACGATCACCCCGGGATCGACCGACACGCGATACGTCGTCAACATCCAGACGACGAGGCCGCCGATGAATGTTGCAGAAAAGAGTCCAGCGGGAAAGGCGAGTAGGCGGAAAACGATGTAGACGGAGATGATGAACGTCACGACACCAATGAGTGAACGCGTCTTGTTTCGCATGATCCCTTCTAGGCTGATGCACCGAGGAGACGGTTGAGCATCGCAACCACGTATTTCCAGAGCACGAAATAAGTGGCCGCGATCGGCACCACAACCAATGCTGCGCCTCGTATGGTCACAAACGTCAGTCCGAGCATATGCGCGAGAACGACACCCGAAACAATCAAAAGGATCGCCAGCGACGCTCCGAACCAGCCGATCGGAATACGCCAGCGCCGTCGCAGCGCGATATAAAGGGCGTTCCACGCCCCCCAAATGAAGGGATTGAGCGCTGTCGGGAAAATCATCGCCCGTTCGACGGAGCTCGGAATCGCGGAGAATCGGAGAGCGACCACGACCGCGGCCGCGGAGACAACCAGCGACGGCACCGCGACGCCCGCCATATACGCTCGTAGAAAGGGATGCGGCAACGTTGTATTGTCCGACATAGCTTCACAAGCGTGCTTCAGAACGTCGGCGCCTTGGGCAGGGTGAAACGCGCCAGGGCCATCATCAGCCCAATGATAACGACCGGCCCAATCCACGACCAGATCGTGGTCCGAGTGGTCGCAGTTGGACGCGGTAATCGTCGATCCGCCGGCCGCAAGGCCCACGAGCAGACCGTGAAAACCGCGAACACCACCGCAGCCATCCACGCCCTCGGCTCGTCCCCGACTGCGAGGTGGGAAGCGAGCGCAGCGGAGTAGTTAAAGAACGTACCCGCGTAGGCCCATTCTTTCAGCAGCGGCAGGCCGGGTGCAATTAGAGCAGCGGCGGCGCCCAATTGCCAAAACCCGAGGATGTTGCCGAAATATTGCGGGTAACCCAGGTGATTGAGCATGACGCGCAAATACTGGATGTGAAAAATGCCCCACACGAATCCCGAAGCGTTTTCAAACACAACCAGCAGCGTGAACACCCAGTACGCGGTCGTCCGCAGTCCCAAGCGACAGAAGATTTGATCTTGCGTGATGCCGGCCATTGATGTCTTCAAAACATTGCTTGTTCGTTCCGACATTGATCCTCCCAAGGCTCTCCGGTCGAGGAGCCGGCGGTTTCGTGTGAATTGCGGAGCGCGGCCACGGCAGCCCCCTCACAGACATGACCCGTGGCACAAAGTAAGTGTGACCGGCTGAGTCGTTCGGAGCGCGGTGAACGCGTATGCTCAATTGAGGTCGTTGTGCTCGGCTTGGATCCGGCTCTGAGCTGGGCACTTCGCTGAACGCCCTACGGGCGCGCGTGGTCTGTCACATTCGGCGATTTTCATCGGTCATTACTGTGAGAGATTCGCTGCTCTCGCTGCCGCCTGCCGCCTGCCGGCTCGGGCGGTGGCGGTGTGCATGAAACTTGGAGAGCTGCACCTATGGATGATCAACATTGGCTGGCCGAGCAGTTCGAGTCCAACCGGGCCCGTATGCGAGCGGTTGCCTATCGAATGCTTGGATCCCTGAGTGAAGCAGATGATGCGGTCCAGGAATCGTGGCTGCGGCTCGCCCGATCAGACTCCGGTCAAATCGAGAACCTCACCGCGTGGTTGACTACAGTCGTAGCAAGGGTCTCTCTCAATATGCTTCGGTCGCGGCAGACTCGGCGTGAGGATCCGTTGGGTTTGCGCCTGCCAGACCCGATCGTGATCTATCCGGACGATCGCGCTGACCCGGAGAACGCGGCCCTGCTGGTCGACTCCGTGAGTCTCGCGTTGCTGGTGGTCCTCGAGGCTCTCGGCCCTGACGAGCGGCTCGCATTCGTGCTGCACGACATGTTCGGCATGGCGTTCGACGAAATCGCGCCCATCGTCGGGCGCTCACCGACGACCACCCGGCAACTTGCCAGTCGCGCCCGCCGACGGGTACAGGGATTCGGCAAGGTCCCGGAGCGCAATCTGGAACGCCAGCGAAAAGTCGTCGACGCCTTTCTGATGGCAACACGGAACGGTGACTTGGTTGCGCTCATCGAAGTACTCCACCCGGACGTCGTCGTACGTGCCGATCGCGGCGCGGCGGTTTCAGGGGTGTTGACCGAACTCCGCGGTGCGCGCGCGGTGGCCGAAGGTGCCTTGACGTTCTCCAAGCTGGCTCGATTTGCGCGACCCGCACTGGTGAATAGCTCTCCGGGAATCCTGTCGTTCGACGCGCATGGCAACCCGTTTTGTGTCATGGCGTTTACAGTGGCTGACGGACGAATCGTGGAAATCGACATCTTCGGTGATCCAGAGCGCGTCCGTCAGCTCAAACTGGGGTGCCTCACCGATCCCGAAAACGCGAAGGACTGACGAACACTGCTAATCGCATCCTTAGTGAGCAGAGAAAGGAGCACTAAAATGCAGCATTGAGTAATCTAAAGTACGAGTTTGGATTTCCTATGTGTAGTATCTTCAGGGCTAAGCACGCAATATATGCATGCCACCGGAGTCAGGTCGCCAGCGAAT
>DATJEL010000036.1:0-2277 GCA_035496675.1 Terriglobales bacterium | reverse complement strand
GGGCACGTGCAACTCTTCTGAGACTGCCTGGCTCAGCGAGGTTCGGATATTCTGGCCAACCTCAACCTTCCCCGTATAAACAGTGATCTTCCCGTTCTCCCCAATGTGCAGCCAGGCGTCAATGTCTTTGGGAAGGGATTCGCCACGGCGCTGCCGGTTGCCGCCCGATTCCTGCGCAACGACGGCCGTCTTCAAAACCGAGACCACCACCAGTCCTGCTCCCAGGAACTTGAAAAACTCCCTCCGGTCGAGATCAAAGCGATAAGGGGCCGCCGCCCGGAGTTCATATCGCTCCGGCTCAATCGGAATTTCCACGCCTGATTTCGGGTTCATCGGCTCCCTCCCTTTGCTGAAGCGGCGGCGCTCCCGCTTTTCGCAGCCTTTTGGATCGCACTCACGATCCGCGGATACGTCCCGCACCGGCAAATGTTCCCGTCCATGAAGTCAACGATCTCGCTCTCCGAAGGCGAAGGATTCTTTTTCAGCAAGGCCACCGCCGACATGATCATTCCCGAGGTGCAATACCCGCACTGTAGCGCGCCCACATCAAGAAACGCCCGTTGCACAGCATGTAGCTGATCGCCCTGCGCCAGCCCTTCGATCGTCGTGATCTGCTTTTGTCCGACGCTGCCAAGCCTCGTTACACAGGAGCGCTGGGCCTTGCCGTCGATCAGCACCGTGCAGGCGCCACATTGCCCTTCGCCGCACCCGTACTTGCTTCCCGTCAGGTCGAGATGCTCGCGCAACACGGTAAGCAGGCTGGTCTGGGGATCGACGTCCACCGCATAAGATTTCTGATTAATCGCAAGCCGAATCGTTGCCATTCCGAACTCCAGAAGAGGAACTGCTCTGCGGATCAGTTGAGACTTGCCTTACACAAATGATATACCCGCAACCCGCGTTGCATGAGGGCGGACGGTCTGCTGTTGCTGCATCTTTCAGTCGTTGATCGCCTGGTAAGCCAGTTCATGCACCTGGCGATCCAGGGTCAAATCACCCGTAGGGTGCAACTGCGCCATGAACACGACAATCATCTGTTCCTTCGGATCGATCGAGAACGCCGTGTAGAAGAACCCACCCCAACTGTATGCGCCAGGCGTACTCAACTCACTTAGCGGGGTCTTGATCCCGTCAATTCCAAAGCCCAGTCCAAAAGCCTGATCCGGTCCAACCTTTCCTAGCTGATCGTGCGTCATCAGTTCCACAGACTTCCGGCTCAGCAATCGCGTGTTCCCTACCTTACCTTCGTCGAGCATCATCTGGCAGAAGCGCGCATAGTCCATGGCCGTAGAGACCAGGCCCGCTCCTCCGGAAAACAGCTTCTTCGGCCCGCGCACCGGGTAATCCGCCGAATACACGAACGACCCTTCTCGAATGGGAGTATCCGGGAACCGGTTCAATCCTTTATCTGGATAGTAGGTGTATGCGGTCGCCAGCCGTCCCACTTTGTTCTCCGGAGGGTAGAAGTATGTATCCTTCATGCCCAGCGGCTCGAAAATCCGGGTGCGAAAGAATTCATCCAGCGGTTTACCCGATACAACTTCCACGAGTCGCCCCAACACATCCACCCCAAGGCTATATTCAAAACGGTCGCCGGGATTAAACAGGAGGGGCAGAGCCGCCAGATTCTTTACGCTATCTCCAATGGTTCCGTCATAGGGCAGCAGACCGCTGGCGACGTTCGCCTTCTCGTACATCGGCCCCAGGTCTTCGTTCCAGTTGTAGGTCAGCCCCGAAGTGTGCCGCAGCAAATCCCGAATCGTGATCTCATCTTTTGCAGGAATCGTGTAGGGCTCGCCTTTAGCCGGTTTGACCAGCACCTTCGCATTTTTGAACTCCGGCAGGTATTTCGATACTCGATCTTCCAGCAGGAACTTGCCTTCTTCATACAGCATCATCACGGCCACGCTCGTGATCGGCTTCGTCATCGAGCAGATGCGGAACATGGCATCGGCGGGCATAGTCCTTCCAGCCTCGCGATCCGCCATGCCCTCCGACTTGAACCATGCCACCTTCCCCCGCCGCACCACCATCGTGACCGCACCCGCAATCCGCTTGTCGTCGATTTCGTGCTGTACCACGCTGCTGATGCGTTCCAGTCGCTCCGACGACAATCCCACCGCTTCCGGCTTGGCAGCCGGCAACTCCTGCGCGAATGCAAAAACACTGAAAAAAAGAAAGCCGAGCAAAACCGCACTGCGGTTCTGCCCGGCGAAAGTTCTCGAGGTCATGTTGTCTCCATGCTTACGACTTGATCGTTTTCGAGGCCTCGTCCCA
>DATJEL010000035.1:0-7622 GCA_035496675.1 Terriglobales bacterium | reverse complement strand
ATGTTACCTTGCATTCCCGATATGCATCGTGAATGCAGCCCCGGGTTTCGTAATCAGGAGTACAAAAGGCTTCAGGCCCTGGCGAACAGGCTAGTGCCTGTCCTGGTCCGGGTGGTCATGGCGCCACTTAAAATAATCTTTCTTCTCGGTACGCGTGGTTTTCGCGAAATCACGATCTCTCTTGTGATTCTCTGTCAGGTATTGGTGGTACACCTGGTTTTCATTCTGGTTCCACTCGTGGTAGTCACGAGCGTCTTTGTCGTAATACCGCTTGCTCTGGTTGTCTGGATGGTGATCGTCAGCTCTCACCGAGACCGAGCCGGCCAGCGCTGCACTGATGAAGAGTGCGGTCAGGTATCGATTCATGTGGTTTTTTTGCTCCAGTCTGTACCCTAGCAGGCGACCGGTGGAAGTTCTGTCCACAATTGCTCACAGCCCGGCAGATTCGTTCAGCCGACCAGGAGTTCTCCCGGTCAAAGAACGCTCGGTCATTAACTATAACGGGTTAAGAGGATTTACTTTTCTATGAAAATATGCGATATTTAGCGTGCCGCTTAATCTCATTGAGTTAAGCAGGGGCGGGGGGTGAGGCGAAATGGATGTTCCGCTGGTGATCAGCCGGCGCTTGAAAGAATTGGGCTTTGAGCAGAAGGACTTGGCGGCTGCCGCGCAAGTTACCGAATCCTACATTTCACAGCTGTTGGCCCGGAAAAAGGCCCCGCCCGCGCCCGACCGCACCGATATCTACGACAAGATCGGAAAATTCCTAAAGCTTCGGAGCGGTGAACTGGCGAAACTGGCGGACGTTCAGCGCAAAGAAGCGCTGAGAAAAAGAGTGGCCGAACTGCCGGCGCCGTTGTTTCACGAATTTCGCCAACTGATTCTCCGCAAGTGTGAGCCCGCCAAACGCAAACAAGTCCGCGCGATCTTCGAGAAAGAACCCTTCGGCGAGCTCGAACGCCTGGTCACACAAAGACTTTTGGATGTGGCCAAGAGAGTCGCCAAAGAAGAACTGGAAAGTGAAAACTGGCTCCGCCTGGTAGCCCGGCTCAGCAAGGTAAAGTACGAGGAAATGCGGGTCATGATTCTCGAGTTCCTGGATACGGATGTCTTCCATGTCTCCGTTGAGAATTGCGTCTCGTTTCTCGATCCGTTGATTGAGTCGTGGGACATCGACCTTGCAACCTTTGGCGTGGAAGTCGTACTGAACCGCAGGCTGGCCCTCGAGCGAGTCAAGAGATTTGAGTTTGTAGAAAAGAAGCCGGAGCCGGTTGTCGAGCGCGAGCCGGGTTTGGAGGAGTTCCTCAAAGACGCCTCACTCAGCGGCGATGCCACCAAGGAAGAAATCGAGTTTCTCAAGAAGCTGAAGTTCAACGGACGGCGGCCTGCACCGCTCTATTATTACCGCGAGCTGCAAAACCTCAGGGACCCGCTACATTTCCAGTAGTTTCTGGACTGAATATCATAACTGCCGCGTGACAAGTAGCTCTATATTGAGACAGGAGATGTGTTCCATGATTACCGCACCGAGCGCCGCTACCAGGATACCTGCCGGTCGCAGGCGCTCCTCTCTTGTTCGCTGGTCCCTGATGGGGTTGGCTTTGGTCGCGGTCATCTTGGGCGGCATGGCCATCCTGATTATCCGGAACTGGCCGTTTACGCGCCAGGCCGTTACCGTCGCACTGCAGGATCGATTCGCCAGAACGGTCGAAATGCGCAGTTTTCGCACTACCTACTTTCCGCCGGGATGTGTGGTGGAAGGACTGAGCTTCCTGCACCGGCAGCACAAGAATCTTCCGCCGCTGATCACGGTCCGAACGCTGATTGTCCAGGCCAGCTACGGCGGCATGTTCAGTATTCAAAAGCGCGTCGATCACGTTCAGGTGATCGGGTTGCATGTATTGGTGCCCCCAAAGAGTCCGAACGGCCAAGGGGGCGGCGTGATGCCGTTGACGGATAGCAGCTCGAAAAACTCCCTGGCAATCGGCGAGATAAGAGCCGATGGCGCGGTACTGGAGTTCATGTCCAGCCGGCGTGATACAGAACCGTTCAAGCTGCAGGTTCATCAACTGACGCTCGACCATGTGGGCGAGAAGGGGCCAATCCTGTATCGCGCCACGCTGCTAAACACGGAGCCGCCGGGCGAAATCCGCTCAACCGGGCAATTCGGCCCTTGGAACTCGGATGCGCCTGGCAGTACGCCGGTTTCGGGTTCCTACACTTTTGGCGACGCGAATCTGGGCGTTTTCGAGGGCATCGGCGGAATCCTCTCCGCGCATGGCAAGTTCAACGGAACGCTTGAACATATCGAATCCGAGGGCGGGGCCGACGTGCCGAACTTCCACGTTTCCAGCAGCGCCCACATCGTTCCCATGACCACCGAATTCCAGGCGGTGGTTGACGGGACGAACGGGGACACTCAACTTCTCAACGTCCGGTCGCATTTTCAGCGAACCACGGTGCTCTCGAGCGGCGGCATCGCCGGCCAACCCGGCCAGCGGGGAAAAACGGTGGCGCTGGAGATGATCGTGAAGGACGGCCGCATCGATGATCTGTTGCGTCTTATTGCGGAGGACAAAAATCCCTCGATGACGGGTAGCGTCACCTTTCATGCGAAGGTCAAGGTGCCGCCGGGATCGCTGGAATTTCTGAAAAGGCTGGATCTTGAAGGCGACTTCGGCATCGGCAATGAACGCTTCACGAACGCCGAGGTGCAGGAGCCGCTCAACAGGTTGAGCGAGAGTGCCCGCGGCGAGAACAAGAAGCAGCAGGCAGAGGATCCTGAAACCGTGCTGTCGAATCTCAAGGGGCACGTCTCCGTCAAAAATGGAATTGCGACGTTGTCTAATATCTCGTTCAGCGCCCCTGGCACGCGTGCCGAGATTCGGGGCACTTACAACCTGCTAGACAAAACCGTCAACCTGCAGGGAGTCTTGCACACAAATGGAAAATTGTCCGACACGACGTCCGGCTTCAAAGCCCTAGTGCTGAAGGCGGTCGGTCCGTTTCTGAAGAAGAAAACCGTAACGGTTGTGCCATTCACGGTCACCGGCACGTCGAAGCAGCCATCATTCGCGCTGGATTTCGACGCAAAACGCACGCTCTAACCAATTCTGCGATTATTGAACCGCTCCATGCTGGCTATGAACCAAAGCCAGGGCTGCCGGCTGGGACAATTGGTAATCCGAATACGTGAGAATCCTGTTGATGTCGTAACTCTTGATGAAAAGGATCTTGGCGCTGGCCCGCAACTCGATACGCTTCGGCAGCCAGATCCCGTCATCGAAGCTGCTTTGTTCCATGGTGATGTGCGAGCCGCGCAATACGCGCGCCAGGAATAATCCCAGCGAGAACGGCTGGGTCACTTCCCCTTCGATTTTGACCCACCCGAAGTCCTGCTTGTCCACCCAGAGCTTGCCCTGCACCTTCGACATCAGCTTGCCGTACTTGCCGTTCGGGCGATAGCCCGGTCGCGGCGTCGCCCGAAGCACGTAGGCCGGCCTGCCGTTAATTACCTCTTCGCCGATGAGCTGGAAGTCGAAACCCTCGGGCACTTCCCGGATAAACGACCTGTTCTCCTGCTGTTCGCGCAGTCGCGCAGCACGTTCCTGCGGAGTCTCACGTTGTAAAATAGCGAGCTTCGCCTCCTGTTTCCTTTGTTCTTCGGGTGATAGAGGCCGCCCGTTGCGTTTCACGACCTGCTCGAACGGGGCGTTGTCGACAAGAATGGTGATCGAATCATCGACATCTTGCGACCTGACCCGTCCGTCCGGATCCAGGCGCCGGTCCTCATCCCGCTCTTTGTAGACGTAATGATCTCGCGCTTCCCAACTTCGCTGTGTCGCCGTGATAGACCGCAGCATGATGTGGCGGCCATCCACGACGCTTGCATGATTCAGAGGTTTCCCTGAACTAGAACTGTTACTTTGGGCAAAGAGCGGGGCTGAAACTGCGAGGATGATGGCCAGCGTTTTCATTCCGAATATACCTCACTCTTGGACGGGAAGTTACTTCCAATTCGGGGACAAGCGACGATATTCCCCCGAGACGCATGCCTCCGAATTGGACGCTGCCACCACTCAAACAATAGATCTGCGTCCTTGAATGAGCTGGATCACCAGGGCTACTACCGCCAGCACCAATAAGATGTGAATGACGCCACCCATGGTATAGGAAGTGACCATTCCCAGCGCCCACAACACGAACAGAATCACACAAATCGTCCAAAGCATCTTCTTGCCTCTTTCGGAAAACCTATTACTCTTTCACGAGTAGTACCAGCAAGAGCGGGGCCAAACGGGACTTTTCGTCAGCGTAGCGGCTGATGCAGGGTCACGTAACGCGGATTCTCAGGGGCGAAGATGCAATGCGTGCACCTGCCAGTGCTGAATCTGCTGTTGCTCAGGTTTCGCCGGCCGGGGGAAGCGTGAAATAGAATGTCGAGCCCTCCCCTGGTGTCGATTCGACCCAAATTCGCCCACCGTGCCATTCGACGGCCTTCTTGCAGAATGCGAGTCCCAGCCCGGTCCCCGGGTACTCTTTTCCGTGCAGACGCTTAAAGACGCCAAAGATGCGGTCGCGGAACGCCGGATCTATCCCGGAACCATTGTCTTGGACCGAAAATACCCATTCCAGATTCTCTCGCCTGGCGGAAATGTGGACCCGCGGATGTGGTGTGCCTCCGTATTTCAGAGCATTTCCGATCAGGTGCTTCAGCACTCTTGTCAGGATCTCGGAATCCCCCATGACAACCGGCAATGGATCGTGAGTAACGGCTGCATTCTCATCATTTAGCTGCTTCTCCATGGCGAGGCGCAGGACCGCCTCCATGTCCGTCCGCGCGGGCTGCCGGGGGCTGGTATCGGTAACCGCGTACTCGACAATATCGGTCAGCAGCGATTGCATCCTGGCAACACCGTCCCGGATGCGGCCGAGCCAGAGATCGGCCTCAGTATCCAGACGGCCGGCATGCGTTTCGGCTATGAGTTGACTATTTGCGGCGACGTCGCGTAGAGACTCGCGCAGGTGGTGGGCGGCGATCGAGACAAACCCCTCGAAGTCCGCGTTCGCCCGCTCCAATTGCTTCTGTACCTGGAGGCGCCGCTCTGTTTCCGCGTCCAGGGCCTGGCGCAAGCGCTCGATTTCGTCTTCCGGGACGTTCCGGTCGGAGGGATCCATTTCAGTACATGTAACGCGAGGAGCGGCCCTCATTGAGTTGTGCCGCGGGCATGTCCCGGAATCCGGGTCGCCGATACGCTCCCGGCGGGAAGAGTGAACTTGAACGTAGCCCCCTTGCCGGCTTCCGACTCCACCCAAATCCGCCCGCCGTGGCGCTCGACCACCTTTTTGCATAGCGCAAGTCCAATGCCCGCGCCGGGAATCTCCGGTCCGTGGAGACGCTTGAACATGCCGAACACCCGTTCGGAATCTCGCGGATCGATACCGATTCCATTATCCCGCACCGAGAAAAGCCACTTTTCCGCGTCTTTGTGGGCTGTGATATGGATTCTCGGCGCTTCTTCGCTTCTGTACTTGATCGAGTTGGCGATAAGGTTCTGGAAAACCTGCACGAGCATTATCTGTTCCGCGACCACTGTCGGCAGCGGTTCCGAGGTAACTTTAGCGCCGCTCTTTGTGATGACGGCTTCGAGGTTCGCCAGCGTCCTGGCCAGAACGTCGTTGCAATCGACGGGGCCAAAGTTGTCCTGGCCCTGCTCGGTAGTCTCCCAATAGTTAAGCAGGGCTTTGAGCAGGGCTTCTATTCTCAGTGCCCCATCCACCGAATAGCCGATGAATTTATCCGACTGCTCGCCCAGCTTGCCTGCATTCTCCTGTGCCAGCAGCTGCGTGAAGTTCACCACCATCCGTACCGGCTCCTGCAAGTCGTGCGTGAGCGCATAGGCAAAATTCTGAAGCTCCGCATTGGTTGCCTTGAGCGCGTCCTCGGCCCGTTTGCGGTCGGTCGTGTCCTCAATCGCCAGGAGAATGGTCCGTGCCTGTGCGTTGGCGTCGAAGACTTCGCGGGCATTCAGCAGCATCACTTTCCGCCCCACACGGGCAAATTCGTGCACCACTTCAAAGTCGCGGAACGTCGAGTGCGCCGGGATAATGTTGTCCAGCAGTTCGCGCAGCTTCGGGATATTCCATTGGCCCTCTCCCAGGTCGTAGATGAGGCGATCCTCGGTCTCTTTAGGGTTGGTCCGGAAGGTTTCATAGAACGCCCGGTTGGCGCGCATGACCCTTAAGTTGTGGTTGAGAATCACCAGAGGCTCCCGGACCGTCTCCACAATTGCTTCGGCGAAGTCCAGACCGCGCTTGGCGGCATCAATATCGATTAGCATCACGACGGCTCCGTCGATTTTCCCGTTGGGCCCGACCGACGGCAGGATGCGGAGCGAATACCAGTGCCCGTGCGCATCCCGGATATCGTGCGGCTTCCGATCGCCTCCCTGTATCGCATCCAGCAGCAGCCGCCGCAAGTCGGGAAGCTCAAGGTGAGGCTGAAGATCGGTGATCAATCGCCCGGCATCGGATGCAATCAGATTCAGCATGGGTTCGATGGCCCGGGTGAAGCGGCGAATGCGCAGGTCCTTCCCAACCATGACCAGCGGGATATTGATGCTTTCCAGAAGATTCGTGAGATCCCGGTTGACCTGGCTCAATTCCGTGTTACTGGTCTTGAGCTCCTCATTCAGCGTGTTCAATTCCTCGTTGGCGGATTCTAATTCTTCCTGGGCGGTTTCCAGTTCCTCATTGCCGGCTTGCGCTTCTTCGCTCGCGGACTTGAGCTCTTCCAGAGCGCTTTCCTTTTCGTCGATGATCGACTGCAGATACTCCTTGGTGGCCGCAAGCTCCCGCCGCAGCCGGGCAGCTTCTCCGGCGCCGTATTTTGCTGTTTTGTGCTGTGCCGCGGAAGCCTTCTTCGCTCCCGGCTCTGGTCCGGCGGCCGCAGCGTCCTCGAACAGGATCAGGAAATAGCGTTCCTTGGAAGAGGCCGATTCCCGGAACGGGATTACCTTGATCTTGACCTCGACGAACTGGCCGCTGCTCTCGATCCGCAAGCCCTCCTCTTTGGCCACGGCGTTACTTTGTCTGGCGGCCTGGATGGCCTTGTTCACTCCCGCGATCATGCCTTCCCGCACCATCTTCAGGACGTTATGGCTCAGCTCTCCGGTCGGCAGCTCGAGATACGGGCCCGTTCGCCCCCGGACCTGAACGATCTGCATGGCGTCGTCAATGACCACGCCGGCCGGGGCATATTCGGCCAGGGCCAGCCGGTCCGCTTCCGTCTGCACCGCGCGGATGTCCTTAGCAATTTGGAGGTCCATCCGGCGTCCTGCGCGGCGCCCTTCGCTAAGGTCGGGAGCCGTGGCGCCCGCGGCCTCCAGCGGGCAGTAGATTTTGTGTTTCTTGTCTACCTGATGAAATAAATCCGAACGCGGGCCGATGCCTTCCGAGGGACCCAGCACCAGGAAGCCCGACGGTTTGAGTGCGTAATGAAGGATCGCCAGCACCTTGCGCTGCAATACCGCTCCCAGGTAGATCAGCACGTTACAGCAACTGATGAGGTCCACCTTGGAGAAAGGGGGATCAACCGCCAGGTCGTGCCTTGCAAAAACGCA
>DATJEL010000034.1:0-48826 GCA_035496675.1 Terriglobales bacterium | reverse complement strand
GAAGGCAAGCTCCATGACAAGTTCCATCTTCAGGTATCCACTGCCGGTCCTGCTGCTCATATGTATCGTCGGGTCCCCAGGTCAAGCAGAAGAAACAATCCCTTGCCCGGACTCGCCCGTATACGTTGCCGGGCAGGACCACGTCACACTTCCTCAACTACGAATGGAACGTCGGTCTCCAGACGCCCCAGTGAAGACTCAGTTTCCGGTGGTATTGAGTGTGACCAACAACATCAAAGGCCAATCGTGCGAAATTCGTGTACTCAAAGCACCAGATGTGGAAACGGGTCGTCAATTAGCGGAGTTCGTTGCGGATAATTTTCGCTTTACGCCAGCCACCAGAAAGGGTAAACCGGTGGCAGTCCGGTTTAGGATTGTGTTCGAAAACGGTCATGTTCACGGCGAGTGAGTTACCGCCGAAATTCCCGAGTCTTCAAGAAAACACCTCGTTGGGTTGTTGAGTCTCGTTCCCAAACTACCATTGTGGTCCGGAGCAGGAGGGGGGGGAGCATTTTGCCGTCTCCATATACCACCCCGCTCGCCGTTTGACACGCATTTCCCTCTCACCCTAACCTTGTTCTTCTCCCTTATGAAAGTTCTGGTGATCGGAAGTGGTGGGCGCGAGAATGCGCTGGTCTGGAAGCTGCGGCAGTCGCAGCGGATCACGAAGTTGTACTGCGCTCCCGGGAATGGCGGCATCGCGCGAGACGCGGAGTGCATTCCCGTGGACCAGAAGAGTCTCGAGTCGCTGGTGGCGGTGGCCAACCAGCTCCGTCCCGACCTTACCGTGGTCGGCCCCGAACTCCCCTTGCAAATTGGCATCGTGGACGAATTCACTCGCCGCGGATGGCCGGTATTCGGTCCGACCAAGGCAGCCGCACAGCTTGAAACCAGCAAGAGCTTTGCCAAGGAGTTCATGCAACGTCACCATATTCCGACCGCGCGCTACGCAATCTGTAGCTCGATGACCGAGGTGAAAGATGCCCTCTCCCGGTTTGGCGGATCGGTCGTCGTCAAAGCTGACGGCTTGGCCGCAGGTAAGGGCGTGGTCATGTGCAAGAGCAAGGATGAGGCGGTGACCGCGGCCGGAGAAATGCTCTCCGGAAAAATGGTCGGTGAAGCTGGCGCGCGTGTCGTCATCGAGGAGTGTCTACAGGGCGATGAGCTTTCCTTTCTGGTGGTAAGCGACGGAGAGCGTGTCGCACCGCTGGCAGCCGCGCAGGACCACAAGAGGGTGGGAGACGGGGACACTGGCCCGAACACCGGCGGCATGGGTGCCTACTCGTATGCCGGTCTCGTGGATGAGCCGATGACGCACTGGTTGTTGCACCACATCGCGATTCCGGTGATCGAAGGCATGAAGGCCGAGGGCATGGAATACAGGGGCGTGCTCTATTGCGGGTTAATGATGACCGCTCGCGGCCCGCAGGTGCTCGAGTTTAATTGTCGTTTCGGCGATCCCGAGACACAACCCATTCTGATGCGCCTCGAAAGCGATCTGCTAGAAGCAGTTGAGGCCTCGGTTGAGGGCCGCGTCAGCGACGGAGACTATCGCTGGTCGCCTAACCCGGCTGTGTGCGTGGTGATGGCCTCGGGCGGATACCCGGGTACGATCGAAGTTGGAAAAAAGATCACCGGAATTGAAACGGCTGATGCGCTTCCAGGAGTGAAGGTATTCCACGCAGGTACGACCACGCGAGATGGGGCGTATTACACCTCAGGTGGCCGCGTCCTGGGAGTGACCGCGCGCGCTGCCGATTTGAAATCCGCAGTGGCACGCGCCTACGAGGCCGTCGCCAAGATCAACTTCGACGGTGCACATTATCGAAAGGACATTGCAGCTCGGGCTTTAAAAGTTTGATCATCGTCGGGCTTAGAATAAGTCTTCTATCAGAGCCCGCTTGCAAAGCGCTTACATCCTAAGTAAGGCACAAAGCCAGGAGAAAGAATGAGCAATCCTATCGTTTCTATCGTTATGGGAAGTGATTCTGACCTAGAGATCATGCGCGAGGCAGGCAAGGCACTCGAAAGCTTCGGGATCGAGTACGAGATCGATGTCACTTCGGCCCACCGTTCTCCCGACCGGACAGCGGAATTCGCCCGCCAGGCGGCCCCGCGCGGCATTCGCGTCATCATCGCGGGGGCTGGCGGGGCGGCGCATCTGGCTGGCGTGATCGCAGCACATACGACGCTGCCGGTCATCGGCGTACCCATTCCCTCGACTTCTTTGAATGGAATGGACTCCCTGCTCTCCACGGTGCAAATGCCAGCGGGCATTCCCGTCGCGACCGTCGCGATTGGGAAGCCGGGCGCAACCAACGCGGGGATCCTTGCGGCGCAGATCATTGGCGTAGGTGATGCGGGAATCGCGAAAAAACTCGACGCACATAAGGACAAGCTGGCAAAGGGCGTCGAGGAGAAGTCAAAGAAACTGAAGGACAGCGGAAAATAAAGATCTTCAGGGAACGAGACTGGAGAAAAAACCTGCCGTTTGGTTTGAAAGCAGATGCCTTCGAGCGGAGGCTCTGCGGACCCACATCGCTTCAATCCAGCTTCAAGCCGCGTAAATACTCGCGCAATGGTCCTCCCAGATCATCGCGTTTCAACGCGAACTCTACGGTCGCTTTCAGGAACCCGAGCTTATCGCCCGTGTCGTGGCGCCGGCCCTCGTACACGTAGGCATACATCTTCTCCTGCTGCAACAATCCCCGCAGGGCGTCGGTCAGTTGCAACTCCCCTCCCGTGCCGGCCCCCGTTTTAGCAAGAACATCGAAGATCGCGGGGGTAAGAATGTACCGCCCAATGATTGCCAGGTTTGAGGGGGCCTCCTCGAACTTGGGTTTCTCGACCATGTTCAAGATCTCGTACAGCCGTCCACCGTGGTGCCCCTCGGCGGGCTTCACATCCAGCACGCCGTAAGCTGAAATCGCAACCCCTTCTACGATCTGCGTAGCCAGCACGGAAGATTGGACCTGTTCGAAAATGCGCATCATCTGCTTGAGCACAGGGACTTCGGCGTCGATCACGTCGTCGGCGAGCAGAACCGCGAACGGCTCGTTTCCGACCAACTCGCGAGCGGTGAGCACGGCGTGTCCTAGTCCGAGCGCTTCCTTCTGGCGGACATAAGCCACGTGGATCATGTCGGAGATCTGGCGGACAACTTTCAGTAGATCCGTCTTTTTTTTCTCTTCCAGGATCCTTTCGAGTTCAAAGCTGGTATCGAAATGGTCCTCTATGGCGGTCTTGCCCCGCCCAGTGACCATAATGATTTGGTCACAGCCGGCGGCCAGAGCTTCTTCCACGCCATATTGAATGATTGGCTTATCGACCAGCGGGAGCATCTCCTTGGGCTGCGCCTTAGTTGCGGGAAGAAAGCGCGTGCCCAATCCCGCAGCTGGAAATACCGCTTTGCAAACTTTCATTCGTAACTCACTTTCAACGATGCTCGGTCCAGGAATCCCGAACCGGCCAGGCGGCGGAAAGATAGAAACCCTTGGATGCAGCCACACCGGAGCTACGCTGCCCAAACAAGCTATCACAGAAGATGTTTAAGCGTTGCGGAACCGAGCGGGCACTATTCAATCTGTACTAGTTCGGCGGCCTCGTCGCCGGCTGGCGCAGGCCGTTGCGGAGCACGCCATGAATCGAAGATTGAGACCTGGTGTACACAGGAAACCGTGCAATGCGGTGCACAGGGCTTTTCGGTGAGGTACTCACGGCGGATATCCTCGACCGTGTACTTCTCCAGCGGGATTGCGGGGTAGCCACGCTGCTGGGAACAGTAATGCACCAAACCGTCTTCGCAGATGTAGAGGTAGCGTGCACCTGCCCGGCATCGCCACTGGTTTGGACGTCCAAGCGCGATATTGTCCTGAAAGGAATTAATCCGCGAGAAGCTGCGCTTCTCCAGACTCTTCATCTCGTGATAAACCCGTCGCTCTTCCTCCCCCAGCGGCTCTAGCTGGCCGTCACCGTCGTGAATGATTCCGATGGTCGAACTGAACCCCAGCTCCATGGCGCGTTTCCCGATGACGAGCGCGTCCTGCGGATTATGCACTCCACCGCCCACCACGGAATTGATATTCACATGAAACTCCGCGTATTCGGCCAGCATCTGGAGCTTCTTGTCGAGAACTTTGAGACTTTTCTTCGAGACATCGTCGGGATTGACGTTGTCGATCGAAATCTGCAGCCATTCGAGTCCGGCGCGGTTCAGGCGCTCAATTCGGTCCGGCACGAGCAGGTAGCCGTTCGTAATCATGCCCGCCACCGCCCTGTTTTCGCGAATCCGCCTGATGATCTCGTCAAGCTCGGGATGCAACAGGGGTTCACCGCCGCTGATCGTGATTACCGAGGTGCCAAACTCCCCCAGCTTGTCCACCCGCCGGAACATGACATCGATTGGAACGGGCTTGGAGAAGTCATCGAACTCGTTGCAGTACTTGCAGGCAAGATTGCAGCGCCGCATGGGGATGATGTGGGCAAGCAGCGGGTGCTCGGAAGAGAGGAACCCCCAGGCAATTTTGCTCCACCCGTGGACGCCCCGCGAAACATCCGCCCAAAGGTGTCGCAGCTTGGAAGGTCTAGACGCCATGCTGGATTGTGCTATTTAATCATACGTTGCGCATAAGTGCATCCTGCTCAACAGCGTATGGGGAATCTGCACCACCGAATGGAGCCTGCGCTCCCTTGGACATCGCGCGACCAATTCAGGGGATTTCCAGACACGCCCTCTGAGGCGCGGGGGTGGACTCAGCGCCGTGCTCGGTCGAGCATGTTCAGGAAAGCGACTTTTTTCTCTGCCGGAAGAAACGAGGCTTCAAACGAATTCCGTGCCAGTTCGCGCAGGTGCTCGTCCGTGAAGCTGAATTCCTTTTGCGCCAGTTCATATTCCTGATTCAAAGTGCTTCCGAACATGGCGGGATCATCGCTGTTCAGCGTGATCATCAACCCTTGGTCGAAATAGCGCCGTACCGGATGATCCTGCAGGTTCGGACAGCATCTCGTCCGCAGGTTGCTGGTCATGCAGATCTCGATCGGAATCTGCCGGGTAGCAAGTTCCTCCATCAGTTCCTCGTCCTGATACGCGGCAAGACCGTGCCCAATCCGATCGGCCCCCAGGTTCAGGGCGCCCCAGATAGACTCCGGGCCTGCTGACTCTCCGGCGTGAATGGTGAGACGCAGGTCATGGTCGGCGGCAAAGGCATACTGCTCGCGAAACAGTTCGGGAGGTGCCTTCTTCTCATCGCCGCCCAGGCCGATGCCGACGACGTTGCGCTCGCGATACTTGGCGGCGAGACCAAAGACGCTTTGCGCAGCTTCTGCCCCGAACTGGCGCACCGCATCGAAGATCCATAGCAAGGAAACTCCGGAGTCCCCCTCGCCTCGCTTCCGCCCCCGCTCCAGCCCCTCGAAGATGGCGTCGAAGTCTTGCTTGCGCCACAGACACACCCCGACTGACACATACACTTCTGCGTGCAGTACGTTTTCTGCTTTCAGCTGCTCTAGGAGCCGGTAAGTGATCAGTTCGTAATCTTCCGGTGTTTGCAAATCCTCGGTAAGCGTCTTGAACGCCATCAGGAAACCGAGGAAGTCCTCGTACTGATACAAAGCCTGTGCTTCGGCAAGGGTAGTGGCTTTTCCGTGCCGGTTCCGAAGTTCCACGAGCGTCTGAGGCGTAACCGTGCCTTCCAGATGCAGGTGAAGTTCTGCCTTGGGCAGCAACTGCACCATTGTCGAAGCCATATGGTCGATTGTAGTTGGAGAGGCTCTCGGGCGTGCTCGAGCGGGCAACTAGCTTCTGAGCGACGTGAGGGGTGGAATTCCATTCCTCCATGCCGTCCAAGCAAAGGGGCGAATTCTTCACCCCGGCTCTTCGCCCAAAAGGAAGGCCCAAAGGAGGGTAAGAGACGGGAAAGCCGGGGATTTTACGCCCCGGCTTCGCGGTCTTGCGGGCACCGATTTACTGCTTTTTCTTCGGTGCCGCTTTCCTCTTGGCGGGCGCCTTTGCTGCTGCCGGCTTCTCGCGGCCCCCGATGAGCGAGAGTGAATCCGCAGCATTGAACGGGAACTGGCGAACCGACTCTTGTCCTGTTGTGCTGAGGGTCACATCGACACGGCGATTGCTGGCCAGAATAATCGTCCTCTCGTTTTTGAGAATTCTAGCTTTTTCGCCGGCTGTCAGTTCGGAGCTCTGGTCGACCGAGCTCTTCACCTGATCGGCGGTGAGCTGCTGCTGCGCGCCGAATGCCTTTGTCTCAATCGATCTCGCGGGAACGCCTTGTTCGACGAGAAAGCTCTTGGTGCGCTCCACCCGACGTTCCGACAACGCCTGATTGTAGTCGGCAGAACCGCGCGGATCCGCATGGCCTTCAAGAATCAGGTGCGCTTCCGGCTTCGACTCCAGATACTTCTTGAAATCGGCAGCCAAAGCAATCAGAGTCGCCTGCTGGCTCTTTACCAGACCGCCTTTTGGATTGGCAGCGCTTGGTTGAGCTGTCGGGAAGTAAATGCTGTGCAGGGCAAGCCGCTGCTCGAGCGCTCGAACTTCGGGCGAAACCGGTGGCGGTGGCGGAGGTGGGGGATTCTCAATCGCCACTTCCGTCGTCGCTGGGGTATTCAGCCCGCGTTGATCACTGCAGGTAGCGTTTACCGTGATCTTGCCGGGGTTCGCACCCGTGGTGTTCAGGGTCGCGCTGTTGCCGCTGCCCGAGATCGATCCGGCGCTAGCCGTGTAGTTGCTCACGCTAACCGGCACATTGTCCGGACTAGAGCAGGTGCAGCTGACGCTGACGCTGGTTCCCGCCTGAACGCTCGTAGGCGAAGTCGTGCAGGACAGGGTGGGTGGATTCTTCGGCGGCTCCTTCACCATGAAGTTGCTCGAAGCCGAGGCCATACCATTCTTCTTCGCCCGGGGGTCGGTAACCTTCACCGTCGCCGTGCAGCTTCCGCCGGAAGCGCCGTTGGTGTCGATGCTGGCGGTCTCGCCCTTGCCGGTGATCTTGCCGCAGGTGCTTGACCAATCGTAGGTCAGCGCGTGCTTCGGGTTGAAGCCGCTCGATGTTGCCGTCGCAGTAAGTGGCTCACCAACCATTGCCTCTGCCGGTTGCACGCTTACCGTCGCCGCTACGGGTTTGGTTTCTGGGTAATTCAGATTGAAAAGGAGTCCGGTGCGCAACCGGAAGCTTTGGGCGTTTACGCGCGCGAGGTCGGATGGAAAGAGCCCCTCGAAGTGGTGCGCCGACGGCATCCAGTCGGCTTCAACTACCCGCCATGAAATCAGCCGGGTCAGTTTAAAGTCGATTCCGCCGCCGATAATTCCACCGACTCCTCCGCTTGCGTCCAGGTTGTCAACTTGCAAGCGGTTGTAGCCGACCAGGGCATGGAGGAAGATATCGGAGTCCTCCAGCCGCAACATGAACCGCGGGCCCGCCGAGAACGTGCTGAGAAAGTCGTTGACGTTGCCGTTCGTCCCCACATCCCCTTCGAGGGCCCAATGCGGACTAAAGTTCCAGGCAAAGGCTCCGCCGATTCCCTTAGGCATTTCTTCGAGGTTTCGCGGGACCGGGTTGAGCCCGTTCTTAAATGTCGCAACCGTGGCGCCCGGATGCAGCCACTGATATCCAATGAAAACGTCATATTGCGGCACTTCATCCTGGGCCGCAGCCGGAAGATTCACAAACAGAACGACGGAAACAACCGCCAATGAGAAGAGAACAGCAGTAAGTTTCAAGCAGCGCAAGGACATCCCCAAACCCCCTTGTGTCCTCAACACATCGCCCCGCGTCGGAGTAGATACTTCATAACAACCGGCTATCGGACCTCCAGCAACTATTGAGGAAGTAAGAACAAGGCATCTTACAAGCCGCATGCGCGGCAAACAAGTGCTTGGCTAGTCGCTGCCTAAAACCGGAAAAAGACGTTTGCTCCGCTTAGATTGTCCAGGTCAGGACAGCTGACAGGGCGAATGCGACCAAGGCCGCGAGCACACATCCCGATAGGATTCGGTGCTCCAACTGGCTCGTCAAGGTCTCCGTGTCGGAAATCGGGCAGGCGAGCCTTACCGCCCCTCCGGAGACCGGAACCGCGACAAACAGGACTTCGGCGCCATTGCGATTCCGAATCTCGATGCCCGTAGCTCCTCGGAGGGCTGCGGCAAACTCCGCGCGCTCTCCTTCGTTCTGCAGGGAAGAGACCGGGACTTCTGAATCTGCAACCACCTGACGGTTGCTATCCACGAAAGTCGCACGCGCGCCCGCGGCCTGGCCTTCCTGGGAGGCGATCACCTCGATGCCATGGGACCGATCAGCATTGACTCGGTTCGCGACCAACTTGGCTTTTTGAATTAGATTCCTGGTGATCTCGTCTTGCAAGGAGAGCTTGACGTGGGCCTTGATCCAGTAACTCAGGCCGAATCCGGCCGCGGCAATCATGAGCAGGCAGCAAGCGTAGGTGATGGCGAAAATGCGCCACCGCCGAGAGCCAGCAGTTGCTCGCAAGGGGCCTACAAGGTTGGGAGTCTCAATGCCCATTCGCTGTCAGAGCGAGCGCGAGCAATGCTTTCTGCTCGACGTCATGCGCCTTTGCGGAACCGGTGGCGGGACTCGGACTTGCTGAGCGCTTCACCGACAACACCGGCCTGTCACCTGCGATGTGCCGCAGTCGGGGAAGCATGTAATTCAGCGGCCCCATATTGGCAGGCTCTTCCTGCACCCAAACAATGTCTCTCGCATTCGCATGACGTTGTAACTCGGCGACGAGTTCAGACTCGGGGAAAGGATAGAGCTGATCAACAAAGGTGATGGCAATATCTGTAATCTTTTTCTTTTTGCGCTCGCTTCTGAGTTCGTGGCCGATCTTGCCACTGCACAGCAAAATGCGTCGTGCGTCCGCTATCTCGCGGTCGTGACGGACTTTCTCGAATGAAGACCCGGTTAAGTCCCCAACCGGAGAGGATGCATCTGGATGGCGTAACATGCTCTTCGGGGTAAACACCACGAGCGGTTTGCGCCAGCTGCGAAGCGCCTGCCGCCGCAACAAGTGGAAGTACTGTGCGGCCGTCGACGGTTGGCAGATCTGGAAATTATCCATCGCCGCGAGTTGCAGGAACCGCTCGATGCGAGCGCTCGAATGTTCTGGGCCCTGGCCTTCATAACCGTGGGGCAGCAGCATCACCAAGCCGGAGAGCAAATTCCACTTGGCTTCGCCCGCCACCACAAATTGATCAATGATCGCCTGCGCAACGTTCGCGAAATCGCCGAACTGCGCCTCCCAGAGCACGAGCGTTTCGGGATAATCGCGGCTATAACCATACTCGAATCCGAGCACCCCGGCTTCCGACAAAGTCGAGTTGTAGATTCTGCAATGCGCCTGTCCTTCGGATACGTGTTCCAGTGGAACGTACTCCTGCTCAGTCTCAATGTCGAGGAGAACGGAGTGCCTTTGATTGAACGTGCCCCGGCGGCAATCCTGCCCACTCAGTCGCACCGGAACGCCAGCCTTCACCAGGCTTGCAAATGCCAGGGCTTCCGCCATCCCGTAATCCAGCGCGCGCGCGCCGCGCCCCATTTCGGCACGCTGTTCCAGTAACTTCTTTACTTTGGGGTGAACGTGAAATTCCGGCGGATAGGACGTCAACCGCTCGGTCAGCGAAAGCGTCTCTTCCGCGGAAACCGCGGTCTCCACCTCGTACTGAGACTTGTAGCGCCCCCCGATGTAATGGTCCCAATACCGCGGCAGATCCCGCATCAGTGGTTTCTTGCGAATGTGTCCGGCGTGCTTCTGCGCGGATTCGAACTCGGCTTTGATGGCGTCGGCACGCGGCTGCGCGTCGGCAATGCCGACATCTTCCGCGTAGATTTCCCAGAGCCGCGGGTGTTCGTGAATCGCCTTATAGAGCAAGGGTTGGGTAATGGTTGGATCATCGACTTCGCTGTGTCCATGGCGCCTGTAGCCGATCAGATCGATGACCGCATCGCCGCGAAATCGATAACGGTATTCGAGCGCGATCCGCCCGACCCTGATCACGGCGTCCACATCTTCTGCATTCACGTGGAAAATGGGAATGCTCTGGCGCCGGGCAAGCTGGGCAGCGAATCTCGATGAATGCAGTTCTTGTGACACGGTGGTGAAGCCGATCAAATTGTTCACAATCACGTGGAGCGTACCGCCGACGCTGTAAGCCGGAATGTCTGCGAAGTTGAGGGTTTCGGCGAAAACGCCTTGTCCGGCAAATGCCCCATCCCCATGGACAAGAAGCGGCAGGAATTTATCGCTACCGCCTTCCCCGGCGCGCTCCTGTTTGGCTCGGGTGCGGCCCACGGTGACCGGATCAACCGCCTCCAGGTGGCTAGGGTTCGAGACCAAGTGAATATGAATGTTCGCGCCATCCCGGGTCAGGTACTCGCCGGTCGCGCCCATGTGGTACTTCACATCACCCCCACCGAGTACGCTGCGGGGATCCACATCCTCAAATCCGGCAAACACCTCTTCCGGCAGGCGCCTGGCAACGTGCACGATCGCATTGAGGCGCCCGCGGTGACTCATGCCGAAAACCAGCTCGACTGCACCGTGCTGGCCTGCTCCGTTCAGGATTTCGTCCACCAGCGGCAACAACGAAGTAACGCCTTCGAGTGAAAATCGCTTGGTCCCCAAATACCGTTGCTGCAAGACCAACTCGAACAGCTCGCCCCGGGTCAGTAGATCGAGTGCCCGTTGCTGATCGACCGGTGCTGGGGGGCCTTCGAGCTGTTCCTGAATCCAACGCCGGCAGGCGGGATCGGGGATGTGCATGAACTCAGCACCGATGGTCCCGCAATAGATGCGGCGCGCCTCATCGGCATACTCACCTTGCATCTGCAGGTCGGGGTGAGGAACCGGCTGCAAGAATCCCAATGGGTCAAGGTCCGCCTCGAGGTATCCCCAATGGCGGAAGGCGTCAAACACACGCTCGCGCTCGCCATTTCCATTCTCGGCTAGGGCTATTGCGGTTGAATTTGCAGGCTTCGACTGTCGGCTGGCCATAGGTGCGTCTATAGGATAAAGGATGCGCCCGGAACCGCGCTCGATTCGGAAGTAACCTTGCGAGCGGCGGCCGGAAAGAAGAAGCGGCGCCGTTCGTTGGCGGCACCGCTTCAGATACAGCAACTCTAAAGGACGGGCGGGATGGCTCGTCGGGCTATGGATCTAGTGGGAAAAGTTGAACAGGTCAAACAGGTCGTCGATTGCCGGCCTATTGGTAGGAACGTAGGGATTGCCAGGTGAAGTCATTGGATTGGGATGGTTATCCCGGCTCCGTCCCGAAATGGTAGGCAAGCCCCAGTTGTGCTCGATGAACTTCAGGATGGACACGTGGTCGGAGTAGCTGTGAGAAATGTGGCCGGGTTTAGTCCAGGGCGAAACCACAAGCAGCGGGATGCGCGTGCCGTCCCCGAAAAAGTCGAGCGGCTGCACGTAGCCGGAGTCGTAGTAGCCCCCGCCTTCGTCCACGGTCACGAAGATTGCGGTGCTCGCCCAAAGCCGCGGATTGGCCTGAACCATATCGACGATTTTCTTGGTGAATCCCTCGAACAAGTCCCACTTCGAAGAAGCCGGATGTCCGTCCACCCAGCCACTTGGCTTTACAAATGACACCGCTGGCAGGTGACCGCTGCGAATGTCCTGGTAAAGCTGGTCGGTGTCAAAGATGTGGCTGGTCCGGACCGCGTCGTTCGACATGATCTGCGTCTGGTACTGGAAACCATTGCAGATGTTGCAATACTGATCGCTCTGTGCGCCTACGGTTCCGTAGTTCAGCTGATATTTGTCGTTGAGATAGGCGTCCCACTGGTCGTTGTAGCTCTTCCACGAGACGTTGTGTTCGAGCAGCACGTCACCGATGCTGCGCTGCGAGGTTGGGGGAATCGTGAAAGGCGTGTTGTGCGGATTGATGTCGGTGTAGGCATTGCTGCCATCGCCGAAGTAGCCGGGATTGTAATTGTTCAAAAGGTAGTAGCGTCCGGGGTCACAGTTTGGTGTGATC
This sequence comes from Terriglobales bacterium, assembly GCA_035496675.1. Lineage (GTDB taxonomy): Bacteria > Acidobacteriota > Terriglobia > Terriglobales > Acidobacteriaceae > Gp1-AA145. The sequence continues at coordinate 36,807 of DATJEL010000034.1, read as the reverse complement.
GGAGGATTCAACGATGCCAGGTAGTTTACGATTGGCGCAACTCCAGGTTGTGAAGGATCCGAGCAGTTGCTGTAGGTTCCGCCGCCGTACACGCCGGTCGAAGAACCGCTGTTGCCGAATCCCCCGTATCCATCCTCGATCCACCAATTGTTCGTGCCAGCCTGCGGATTCGGGTTTTCAATTTCATCCACGGGACCGCCGAAGGCAGTCATCCCTGCGTTTGCATCATTCGGGTTGGGAGGCACCAGGTTGCCATTCTGGTCCTTGAACGAGAGAGCGTCGCCGAAAAACAGCATGATGCTGTCCAATCCGGTTCCCCCCATCGAGGGCTGGTGGTAGTTGTCGCTCATGGCATAGTGATCCGCCAGATATTTGGTGTAGGGAGCATCGCCGGACTGCATGTTGTAGAAGCCCATGGCGGTCGCGCCTTCGCCCGTGGTGTTGCAACCAGGTGCGTAGTCGGTGCAGAACGGCTGGGGCTGCGTCTTTCCGTTCACGTTCGACCCGACCGTGACTTCGGTCCAGGTGAACAGGTCTGCCAGACAGCCGCTGGGATTCGCGGCAGTTGCGTTTGCGGCGCGGCAATCTTCCTGCTGCCACATCTGGTAGAACCTGTGCACCGGACTGTTGGCATAAGAGTTGTAAGGAAACGTGGTGGAACTAGTAAGTTGAAACGGACCCGGCGCCAGAGTCGAGTAAGGGGAGGAACTGTGAACGCCGGGGATGCGCGAATCTGGCACTTTTCCACTCAGTCCACTGCCGCCCTGTAGTAATGATTCGTAGTAAGTGAGTGGATGATCCGGAAGGCCGTCCTCGGAGGAGCGGGCATCCCCGAGATTGCACATGCCATTGCTGGTGCAGGCGTCGGTAGGCCCACCATTGAGGGGTGCAGGCAGGGCCAGATAGGCGGTCTTCGTTGTGGGACTCAGTTGGAAGGTAGTGCTGCCAGTGACATCAGCAGAGTTCTGCTGAGCTTTTGAATAGTTTGGTCCCGGCGTCCCGTCCGCCTTCACGATTCCCTCCGACAGCAAGTTGTTCACGTTTTCGCCCGGTTTAGGAAGGTACGTAGCGAACAGGTGGTCAAATGAGCGATTCTCGCCGACGATGATGATCACGTGCTTGATCGGCGAGCTGGTGTTTGAATTGTCTTTTTCTCCCGCGGCACCTTCCGCGAAAGCCGGCGTGATGGCTGGTCCAAGCGCAACTGTCGCCGCTAATGCTAACGACAGAAGTTTTTTAGAGTAGGAATTCCTCTCGTTGGGCATATTGATCTCCAGTGGTTGGGGGTGGATCTGGCGGCCGTCCTCTGAGCGGAACCCTGCACATCGCGGGTTAACAGGCCGGGCGTGAGTTCAATGTGCTTGAGAAATCCTAGGGGACGTTGTGTTAGGGCGAAGTAAAATGCAGAACAAATTGCGGTGACTGGATGGCGGCGCGAAAATGCCGATTCCCGCGCATCATGGCTGATCGCATCTCAGGTTGCCAAAGTGGATCGCTGATCAGTTGAGGAAAACAATCAGCATGCGCCCATCCGAGTGATAACTGCCACCGCTCGCGTTCTTTGCATCCTGCACCGGATTCGATGGCAGATAGTAAGTCATGCTCTTCGTCTTTCCGGTCTTTTCCAGGCCCTGGGCGAGGCTGTCGCGCTCGTCATCGACGTTGGGATCGATCTTGTGAGTGAGCTTGCCGGTGCGAATATCCTTCTCAAATCCAGTGTCGTGCGTCGCTGCACCCACCCACACCGTCTCGCTGTTCCAGGTAAATGGCGCCTTCCACATGCGGAAGTGGTGCCTGGTAGCAACAACGGAGAACGCCTGCGCCTGCTCATAGCCGAAGTCTTGCATGCGGTCGAACAAGTAGAGATGACTCATGGGCATCTCGAGGTAATCCTTTTTCTGATACGTATTCAGGATCGCCTTCAACCCGGCTTCTTTGCTGTCCAGGTCCGCCACATGCCAGTCGGCGGCCGTCAGTGCCGCCTGAACTTTCTCCTCGGAACCGACGAACACGAAATTCACCATGTCGCCCATGTTGCCAAGATGATCGTGAACCCGCCGGGGCACCCCGTCGATGTTTTTGCGCAAGTCTCCATCGAGAATCACCGACGGCAGCTTGAGTCCTCCGCTGGCGCTGAGGCCTGCGCCGGGAACAGCTGAGTTTCCGCCCACCGCGTTCGTTGACTCCCCTTGCTCGGTAGATGCTTTTTCGCCAAGCTGGGCCTTCATGAAAACCTGAGCCGCCGAAGAAAGCTTGTCACGCATTCCGGTCTGCGACGCGCTTGCCGCAGTCGATCCATGTTCGACCCTCACTTTTGCGATGTAAATGCAACTCGACGGCGAATTCTGATTGACTCCAAGAAATAACCGCCCTTTGAGATCTCCGGTCAGTTGTCCGTTCTTGGGGATCACGGTAGCGTCACCGTGTTCGCCTGTTCTGGCCACCAGTGCGCCCTTGCTCTCAGACGGAAGCGGCGCTCCATCTCCCGCCCGCGTGCCTTGGGTTCCGTTTGGAGTGCACGATGCATCGGACTCCGGTTTTCGCTCGCCAGTGACGATAACTGAATCCCCGGCTGCGATATCGATGCCGGTGTCGAGCCAGGTCTGGGCACCCGAGACTGTGAATGTGTTGTCGCGATTGTCGCCCGCTTGGGCGATAGTCAGGTTTGCTGCAAAGAGGATTAGCAGGGGGGCAAGGAGAAGGCGGGGACGCATAGGACCTCCCGAGTGTGGAAACAAACTGGCTTTCAATTCGGGACGATCACATTATCGCAAAAAACAGAACGCCCCGGGCGCCATGCCCAGGGCGAAGACTTGGGGTACTACACGGCTGTTTACGGCCAACGCTTGGCAGTGTCTTCCCACCCGGCCGCCCGCGCGGTGGGCGCTTGGTTCACTGCCGGCTGCGGAATCCGAATCGGTTGCTGCGGGACGGCCGCTGCCGCGGCTAGGGTCGGTTTCGAGATGGTGGTGTCGGCGACCGTCTCTTTTTCGTCGGAAAGCAGGGGAGCGGCTACGCGCAAGGCCTCTACTTCTTTTTCCAAACGGGCCAGCTCCAGTTCCTTCTGCCTCAGAACTTCATAAACATTCTTCATACTCGGCACCTTAGTGGGGACAAATGTAAGAAAAAGCGATTGATCGAACTTTATGCAGCTGCTCAGAATTTGTCAAGGAAAGAACCTCGATTTGCGCCGGAAAATGGGGGCTGCGCACACATTTCGCAAATACCTCGAGGTAGAGACTCCTGCCAAACGCGGTTTGCCCCGGGTTTCTATCGGGGGTCGAAGCGGAGGCTAACTGCTTCGGCAGGACTGGCCGCTTCGGCGGAATGACCGGGAATCCCTGCCAGTTCCTAAGGACAATGTTGTACTCTCGTTTCATGAGGTTGCTTTCGATCTTTGGCCTTTCTTTGATGCTCTTCAGTTTGCGGATCCCCGTCACCGCTCAAACTCCGGCCCCGCCGACTGAGGCGGAAGCCCCCGATTACTCCGGGATGTACTCCTTCGTCAAAGAAGGTGAGTTCATGCAGATCACGCTCGAAGACAAAGGGAAGGTAAGCGGCTTCATATCCCGCTACGGCGATTCTGACAACAACCAGGGCACGTTTCTCGACCAGTTCATCAAGTCCGGATCATCCAACGGCAAGCAGGTTAGCTTTTCGACCGAGAGCATCCACGGAGTTAGTTACTCTTTCGCGGGGAGCTTCGAGCGCGGTCCCGGGAAGAAGCCTCAAGATGAGGCGTATTACATTTTGCGCGGCACGCTTACCCGCAACCTCACGTCGCCAGACAACAAGAACACCGTCGAGAAACGAGAAGTAGAATTCCGCTCGTTTCCGCGCGATGCCGAGACCCCACAATAGTTTTATTGAATTAGTGTCGCAGCCACAAAATGATCGCGGCTGTTAGCGCGGTCACGACCAGGCTCGCAATTGTGTACCCGTGAGCGCTGAACCAACTTTCTTCTGAAGCCGACTTAAACAGATGGTTGGCGGTTTTTTCCGTGGCGGACTCTGGCTTCAGTTCGCATTCCACACACAAAGCCCTGCCGGGAGAAATGGGGAAGCCACACACCTTGCAGGTTCCGACTTCGGTCGCCGACTTGGCCGCAATCTCCTGAGTCTCAGGGACCCGTTTCTTGAGTTCGGCATTTTCAGGCGCAGACCAGAGCGACGGCAGTTCCAACTCGTTGTCCCTGAACTCGAGTCTTTCCGCCCGCTCGGCAGCATCGCGATGCCCTAGGGCGACAGCAACTAGCTTGGCGATACCGGATAGGATCGCCTCGCTGTCTTTCCCGAACTCGTGCGAGGAGGTCAAGCCGAGAAATCCGACCGCTTTGTCATCCTGCGAAATGGGGGAGATCAAGCGAAACCCAGTCTCATTCATCCCGCGGTCCCTGGCGAATTGCCCGCTCAGAACCTGGGAGAATCGCTGCCCGCTGCTCGTAACTTTGGTCCCAGGCTCGTGCTCGGAGTCGCCTGAAACCGCCGCATATCTCAATTCCCCTTCGTCCTCCAACACAATCTCTCCCGAACCAGCGCCCGAGACCCAGCAAGCGCGATCCACAAGCAACTGTAACGTCGCCTGGAACTCCATTTCTGCGGCTTCGAGCAGCGAATTACCTGCTTCGACGGGTAGGATCACCAGAGCGGTATGGTCGGGAGACATGATCATTCGAAGTGTCGCGTGTGCAATTTTGGAGTGTCAAGAAGGAAGCGGTCGATCAGTGACCAAAGGTCACATTCGAGGTACGCGCGGCCCGCAGTTCTGAGCGAGTTATCCGACCCATTTCAGCCACCCCCACCCCAGGGCCAGCGTTCCCACTGTAATCGGAAGTCCCGTACGAAAGTATTGGCGGAAGCCGATTTTCATGACCGGCTTGGCGGTTTCAACAACAATAATGTTGGCAACGCTCCCGGTAATAGTCAGATTTCCGGCCAAAGTCGATGCCATTGCCAATAAGAACCACGTGTTGTGGGGGTTCGGAAATGCCGGCACGAACGACTTCAGTAGCATTACGGCGGGAACATTGCTCACGAGATTGCTGAGCGCAACCGTAGCCACTGAAAATGCCGCAGCTCCATCGAGATTCACGTAGCGGCTTGCCAGGAGAAACTTGCCCACGATGCCGGCGTTTTCTGCGCCGCCAACGATCAGAAACAACCCCACAAAAAATACCAGCAGCCCCCAGTCGACCTCGCGGTACAGCTTATGCGGGTCGGTGCTTCGACTGATCAGAAGTGCGGCCGCGCCGAGGGCGGCTGCGAGCGCCGGGGATGCGCCGGCCAGGAACCCGGCAATCACCGCCGCCATGACGAGAGCAGGTTTCCAGATACCGGTCAGTCGCACGGGTGTGAATTCGGAAGAGCTTGGAACGACTGCCTCTCGGAGTTCGCGACGAAACAGCCAAGAGAGAATCCCCCAGTCCAGAAACAATCCTGCGAGTGCCACCGGACCAAGTCTCAGAAGGAACTCGCGATAGGAAATTCCGGAATACGAACCGATCAGCATGTTCTGCGGATTTCCCGTGATCGTTGCCACGCTGCCGATGTTCGACGCGGTGGCCACTGCCAATAGAAACGGAAGAGGCGGAAGCCGCATCCTTTCCGTGAGTTTCAAGACAAACGGAACCATCACGAGGCAAACGATGTCATTCACCAGAAAGGCCGACAACACCCCCGACGTAAAAATTACCGCGGGAAGAAACGAGCGGAGCGGGAGATGCTTCAAGACTCGTTCGGCACTCCACTCAAAGAACCCCGCCAGATGGAGTCCGCCGACAATCACCATCATTGAGAACAGCAGCACGATGGTCGGAAAGTCGATCACCCGCAATGTCCCTTGCACGGGCACGATGCGGAATGCCACCATGGCGACGGCGCCGATAATCGCGGCTGCCGGGCGATCGATTTTCAGGCCGGGAAATTTGCCCAGCGCGAACACAAGGTAGCTGGCGCCAAAAATGAAGTAGGCGGCCAGAACGCTGATGCCGGAAAGCAGGTTCGGAGAGATCTCCACGATGGGTTAGAAATGCAGTTCATCGTACCAAAACCGGAAGCCGCATCCTGTCTTCCGGTTCCGGGATTCCCAAAATTTTTTGGGTGTTTCCCTGCCGAGCGTGCGGGTCCCGTTCCTCTAAACAGAACGGCCCGAGGAATCGGCGCTCTAACGGTAAGCGTCTCGTATAATGACTTTCCAGCATGGATGTTTCTGAATCGCGCAGTGATGTTGCGCAAAACCAAATCGCATCTCCGCTGACCTTGGCCGGCGTTCCGCTGCGTATCCTGTCTCTCTCCATGATTCTGCTGCTCTGGGTGGCAATCTACTTCGCCACCAGCTTCAGCCCGGCGCTGCTGGATGACGTTGATACCATCCATGCCGAAGCGGCCCGTGAGATGGTACTTCGCCACGACTGGGTGACGCTCTACACCGACGGCATCCGCTACCTGGAAAAAGCTCCTTTGATGTATTGGGGCGTGGCCGCCAGCTATAAAATTTTCGGCATCAGTGAATGGAGCACCCGGCTGCCTCTCATGCTCGGCGTGCTCGCGCTTCTGCTTGCTACCTACTATTTGGGCGCCATGGCATTCAACGAGAAAGGAGGATTGTATTCTGCCGTTGTCCTTGCAACTTCCCTCGGCCCCTACATCTTTACGCGATTCCAAATTCCCGACGTCATGGTGGGCCTATGGATGGCGCTGAGCGCAATCTTCTTTCTGCGGTCGCTCGAGCAGGAGAGACCGTCGCGCTGGGTGTGTTGGGGGTTCGCAGCAACCTGCGCGTTGAATGTCTTGACCAAAAGCCTGATCGGGTTGGTATTTCCCTTCGGGGCAATTCTTATCTACTTGCTGATCACCAAAAATCTGCGCCACATTCTAAAGTTGAGGTTGCTTTCGAGCACGCTTGTGTTCTTGGCGATTGCGGCGCCCTGGCACATCTTGGCGGCGAGGGCGAATCCCCCGCAAATTGCAGCCGACGGCACGAAATTAGGTTTTCTCTGGTTCTATTTCGTCAACGAGCAGTTCCTGCGTTATCTCGGCAAGCGTGTCCCCGCCGGCTACGACACGGTTCCCTTGCTGATTTTTTGGGCTCTGACCATTCTCTGGCTCGCACCCTGGATGGTCTTCTTGCCGCCTGCTCTGAAGCAAGTGCCGTGGAGAATTCGCCAATGGCGTGAGCAGTTAAGCCCGACTCAGAGGGCGACCTTATTCTTCGCGATTTGGGCCATCGTGATCGTGGGCTTCTTCACCTTCTCGACGCGCCAGGAGTACTACACGATTCCCGCCGTCCCCGCGCTGGCGTTGCTGGTCGGTGGATGGTTGGCCAAAGAATCATCGTCGCAGGAAACCGAAGGACGCAGCAGCAGGATAGGATCGTGGGTCTTGTTTGCGATCGTGGTGGTTGGCTCCATGATCGGAGTGGCGATGCTGCTTTCCTCGAAGCCCGCCGCTCCCGGCGCCGATCTCGCCGATCTACTCGACAAAAACCCCCAGGACTACGAATTTTCCCTCGGCCACTTCCTCGACCTCACGCCCGAGGCTCTCGGCCGATTTCGGCCGCAGCTGATCGGCGCAATACTTTCGCTTTTCATTGGCTCAGGGCTGAATCTTTGGCTACGCTTCAAGCGCAAGCCGGTTCATGCCAACATCATGCTCGCAGGCATGATGGTTGCGCTCCTGGCGTGTGTGCATGCGGCTTTTGTCACCTTCTCCCCCATTCTTTCCTCCAAGCGGCTCGCCGTCGCCATCTCTAAATACTATTCGCCAGGCGACGTGGTGGTCATCGACGGCCAATATCATGAGGCCTCAACCCTGAACTTCTATCTCGAGACCCGCGTGAGAGTTCTCCACGAGCCCAGCGGAAATCTTTGGTATGGATCGAAATTCCCGGACGCACCGCGCGTGTTCGAAACGCCGGAGACCTTTTCCCAACTCTGGGCAAGCCCCACGACCGTCTTCATCTGGACCGACAACGACCATCCCAAAGAACTTCAGAGGCTGCCGCACTACTTGCTGGCGCGCAGCGGCGGCAAATCCATTTTTACCAATCGAGACCTGCATTAGGAGCAGGGGCTATTTGTAAAATGCCATGGTGTAGGTTTGTATAGGTACTGCGAATGGCGCTCCCCCTGAAAATCGACGCTCACACTCTCGCTTTCACGCCCCAGCGGCATGAAATCGCGCGGTCCGGCTTTACGCCTTTTGGCCAGGAGCGCCCTCCTGCGGCCCTGAATTTGCAGGCAATCCAGAACGGCTTAACAATTTTTTACTTCGGCAAGAACTTCTCACCCACGGATCCGCCGTGCCTCTAGCCGGGCGGGCGGCCGCATGGTTACTGGCCACTTCCTTCAAGGTGGGGCTATTCAAAATCGGCCTCGGCGTTGCTGTTTTTGGGCTTCTGACTTCTACCATTTTCCTGGCGCTGGTTTTGATCGCAACCGTGCGTTTCAAGCGAATGTCCGCACCGCACCTGCCCTGGGCGACGAGCACGAACCCCAAATCCCTTCCGCCGGTCTCGATCTTCAAGCCTCTACACGGGATGGAGGCCAGGCTCGAGGAAAACCTGAGAAGTTTCTTTGAACAGGATTATCCAGAGTTCGAAATCTTCATTGGGGCGCGAACGCCCGAGGACCCCTCCATCGCAGTTGCACGCAAGCTTCAAGCCGAGTACCCGCATGTGAAGTGCCGCCTGGTGTTCTCTGGCCCCCCGGCCTGGCCGAATGCCAAAGTTTTCACCCTCGACAAGATGATTGCGCAGTCGAGCCATGAATACATCGTTACCAGTGACAGCGATGTTCGGGTCGGGGCCGACTTCCTGCGCAATGTGATCCCTCCCCTGTTTGACAAGAAACTGGGACTAGTCACATGCCTTTACCGGGGCGATCCGTCGAAGGATTTTTGGTCCCGCCTTGAAGCACTTGGGAATTCGGTGGAAATGCCTTCGGGAGTGGTTGTAGCCGATATGCTGGAAGGCATTCGCTTTGCGCTCGGTCCGGCGGTCGCCTTTCGGCGCGATTCGCTCGCGGCGATCGGTGGCATCGCGGCCACGGCCGATTACTACTCGGACGATTACGTTCTCGGCGAAAAGATCTGGCGCGCGGGATACAAGGTGATCTTCTCCCCATATTTCGTTCATCACGTGCTCACGCCGCGGCCCCTCGCAAGGACCCTCGGCGACCAATTGCGCTGGATGAAGAGTACGCGCCATTCGCGTCCCTGGGGACACCTCGGAACCGGGCTCACTTTTTCGATGCCGTTCGCCCTCCTCGGACTCACCGCGGGCTATGGGCTCGGGAATTCAGCGCTGGCATGGGGCTTATTTGCTGCGGGTTATTTCAATCGCGTCATCCAGTCTCTAGCCGTTGGCTGGGGTCTGCTGAGAGATCCGCGGGCTGTCAGGCTATGCTGGCTGTATCCCGTGCGTGATCTGCAGGGATTCGGGGTGTGGGTAGCGAGCTACCTGAACCACAACTTTTACTGGCGTGGCGAACGCTACACCTTCACGGCGGATGGGAAGATCGTGACCCGGGACAGATCGTCCCGCGCCGCTCAACCCGCCTAGGAAACTCATGTTGGCGTCGATTCGCTGGTTAGCTTCCCATCTTTCAGCCTGAACCGCTCGCCCCGCCAATCGATCGAGCTGCCCAACCACCCAGTTAACCAGACCGCCACCGCAACCAGATCGCGCGGGGGAACCAGAAGAACCGAAGCCCAAGCCTTTTCGCCGAGTACGAAACGTGACATCTGCACTGCCAGGATCATTCTGGCAAGCAATGCAACCCAGGCAAGCTCCCAGGCCCACGGAGCGCCTTTTGAGAAAAGCAGCGCTACGAGCGCCCACGGCAAGGTGTAGGTCAGCAATAGCCCTAGGTAGCCGCCGGGGCGCGAGGCCCGAATGGTTCGTGCCCACCGCAGCTGATGGGCCCAGAATCCGGCGAAGCCATACACCGGCAGATTGGTTTCGACGATGGTCCTCGACAGCTCGATTTTGCGGCCCAGCTGAGAGATGCGATTCCCGAGCTCGTAATCGTCCGCAAGATAATCGACCATGGCTTCGAATCCTTGGACCGCAGCGAGATCGGATCTGCGGAAGGCGAGGGTTGAGCCAAGGCCGAAATGCAGCCCTCCTTCGAGCCAGTGTGCGGAAAGAACTCCGGGAACGAAATCCGTATTGATACCGGTTGCCTCCAGGCGGGAAGGCACCGAGTCCCCGGGAATTCCCCGATAAAGGCAGGTGACCATCCCCACATTCGGCTGCTGAAGTTCGCTCATCACAGTCTTCAAATAGTCCGTCTCAACGCGGATGTCGCTGTCGTTCACCAGCAGGTATTCAGCACTCGCGGCCTGCGCCAGATGAATCAGGCTGCTGACTTTGCCATTCGCTCCCAGCCGCTTTTCACAGGCAACCAGGCGGATGTCGTGTTGGGGAAATTCGAGCATCAATCTCTTGACGACAGGCACCGCGGGATCTTCTGCATCATTGACGCCGAACACAACCTCGTAGTGGGGATAGTCCTGCACGCAATGCGAGCGCAGCGCCGCGTACATCCCGGGATCACCGCCCTTGAGCGGCTTCAGAATGGAAACGCGCGGAAGATTGGTTGGCGAGACGGGCCGGCGTCTCCGTCGGGCAAATCGGATGCCTGCAAAAGTCGCGATCGCACAGTAGGCGACGCTTGCAACCGTAGAGGCTGCCGAAATCCAACCTAACAGGTGAAGGAGCAGGATCAGCACTGGTAGAGCAATTGTCCCTGCTTAGTGCAGAAAAGCGCAACCTGATGCGAGAGTGCCGGCAGAGCGGTTATGATGGTTGACCTCAGGAGGCTTAGTCGCCATGCCAGACAAGGTCCGTTGGGGAGTGCTCAGCACCTCAAATTTTGCACAAAGGCTGACCATTCCGGCGATGCAGAAAAGCGAGTGGTGCGAGATTCGCGCCATTGCTTCGCGTGATCAAAGAAACGCGGAAGAAGTCGCTCGCAAGCTGGGCATCCCCAAGGCCTATGGCTCCTATGAAGAGCTGCTGAGCGATCCTGAGATCGAAGCCATATACAATCCGCTTCCCAACCACCTGCACGTGCCATGGTCGGTCAAAGCAGCCGAGGCCGGCAAGCACGTGCTCTGCGAGAAGCCTTTGAGCGTCACCGTCGCGGAAGCGCAAGAATTGCTCCGCACACAAAAGAAGGCCGGTGTGAAAGTCGGGGAGGCATTTATGGTGAGAACCAATCCGCAATGGCTGCGTGCTCGCGAACTGGTAGGTTCAGGACGCATAGGAGAACTGCGTTCGATTACAGGCTACTTCAGTTACTTCAATCGCGACCCGGAGAATGTTCGCAATAAGTATTTGGCCGGAGGCGGGGGATTGTATGACATCGGTTGTTACCCGATCACCACTTCGCGCTTCATTTTCGGCGAGGAACCTACCCGCGTCGTATCTTTGATTGAGCGTGACCCGGAGATGAAAATCGACCGCTTGGCTTCGGTAATGCTTGACTTTCCCTCGGGCCACGCCATCTTTACCTGCAGTACGCAGCTGAGCCCCTATCAGCGGATGCACATGCTCGGCACCAAGGGGCGGATCGAGATCGAGATCCCATTCAACGCCCCAAACGACCGCCCCTGCCGCATCTTTATCGACGACGGCGGCGATCTTTCAGGGAAGACGATTACGACCGAGTCATTTCCTGTCCGTGATCAATACACGATTCAGGGCGATCTTTTCTCGCGCGCTATTCGTGAAAACGGGGAGGTTCCGGTGCCGCTTAGCGAAGCCATTAAGAACATGGCTGTTATCGAAGCCGCCTTCAGGTCCGCAGAATCGGGCGGTTGGGAGCGGCCTCAGGCCGGATAGGGGCGATCGAGTCTACTCTGAGTTTAAGATTCTTGTAAGCCCGTCTCTCCCTCAGCTGCCAGAAGTTGTCAGGGGCACGGCCGGTCATTCCGTTCCTCTCCATTGCCTTAGCTGTCAGCAGTTTGGCGCTGACGGGAGCAAAAATCCTGATTCACCTGATCAGGGCTTCGGGCTTGACGACTGCGGCCTCTGTTCGTATCATCTAACTCACCAGTCTGCTCTTCGGAGCTGACCTTGGATTTCATGCAGAGTGGCTGAGGGACGAGCCCTGAGACGCCACGGCAACCGGACCCGGATCATACATCTGGGCTGTCAGGTGCCAACTCTCGACCCGGAAGACGGGGAAACATGAGATTCGGGGTGCGCGAATTTCTAAGCACTTCCAAATCCTCTTTTCCTCTTCTGTCGGGAAAAGGGGGTTGTTTTTTTAGGGCTGATTTTTTGGGCGTGCTTTCGCGAGACTCCGCGATCCTTGCTTCTGAGGCAAAGCCAAGGCGCGGGGTTCACGCAAAGCAAGTCCAGACCTTCGAGGGCTGCTCAGATCAGGAAGGCCCATGCGATACGAACTACGCTGTCGGGAGTGCAACAAGAGCTGGGGCAACGTACCCAAGTCGATCTGCGAAGACTGTTTTTCTCCGCTCGAAGTCTTCTACGATTACCATGCGCTCCGCGCCGATTTTACGCGCGAGAAGATTGCCCAAGGCCCTCCGGATATCTGGCGCTACTCGGCGCTACTCCCGCTTCCTGATCATTACCAGCCCACTCTTCCAGTAGGCTTCACCCCTCTGATCAAGACCGACACTCTTGCGAGAAAAATCGGTTCGAACAAGCTTTTCATCAAGAACGACGCCGTCTGCTTGCCTACGCTGAGTTTTAAGGACCGCGTGGTCGCCGTGGCACTTGCCAACGCGAAGACCTTCGGATTCGACACCGTTTCCTGCTCCTCAACTGGCAATCTGGCGAATGCAACCGCCGCCCAGGCCGCCCGCAATGGATTCAAATGCTGGATCTTCATCCCGGCCGATCTTGAGCCCGCGAAGATTCTGGGCACGCAAGTCTTTGGCGCGAAACTGGTGCGCATCTCCGGCAGCTACGACCAGGTGAATCGTCTCTGCTCGCAAATTGCCGATGAGCACCAGTGGGGATTCGTGAACGTCAACCTGCGGCCGTACTACGCCGAGGGCTCGAAGACTTTTGGCTACGAAATCGCGGAGCAACTTGGCTGGCGGTTGCCGGACAATGTGGTTTGCCCAATGGCCGGCGGTTCGCTGATTACAAAGATTAAAAAGGCATTTCAGGAATTGATCGAACTTGGCCTGGTCGAACCTAGGCACGTGAAGTTTTTTGGCGCCCAGGCTACCGGGTGCTCGCCAATTTCGACCGCCGTCAAACTCGGCAATACCGAGATTGAACCGCAAAAGCCGAATACGATCGCGCGATCGCTGGCGATTGGCAATCCCGCTGACGGTCACTATGCAATCAGGACGATTAGTGGCAGTGGCGGTTGGTCGGAAGATGTTTCCGATTCAGAGATTGTGGATTCGATCCAGCTGCTGGCCGAAACCGAAGGCATCTTCACAGAGACTGCGGGCGGCGTAACCCTTGGGTGTGCGCGCAAGCTTTTCAAGAGCGACCGTATTCTGCCCGATGAGACAACCGTTCTGTGCATCACCGGCAACGGCCTGAAGACCACCGATGTTCTCGTTGACGAGTACGAACAAGAGCAGCCCATCGCACCCAAGCTGGCTGAGTTTGAAAAGCTGCTGGGACAGTTCGAACTGCCAATCGCAGTGGGAGCGTAACTCGGTTGAATCATGGGATCAGTGGGGGATCGAATTGCTGAAAGGCTCAGCGGTTTTGAGGCGGGGCGCGAGGACTCATGATTCAATTCACTAGAAACTGGATTTTCCGATTACCCGATTAAGATGACCATCACCGTCCAAATTCCATCCGCACTTCGACGCCACACCGGCGGCGCCGCCAAGGTCAGCTGTTCCGCCGCCAACCTGAACGAATTGTTCTCCCATCTTGACGAGAAGTTCCCTGACCTCAAGCCACATCTTCGCGACGAGAATGGCCAGGTCCGCCGCTTTCTAAACGTCTACGTCAACGAGGAAGACATCCGTTTTCTGGGGGGAGCAACCTACGCCTTTCAGGACGGGGACGAGGTGTTGCTCGTACCCTCCATCGCCGGTGGTACCGGGTTTCCTGCCGAATAATGAACCCGGCTCTCAGGCCGCCTCGGGTCGTTAACGAGACCCAGGCAGAAGCCCGCATGGGAGGAGTCCTTTTGCATCAGGCAGGACTTGCGGAACGCCTTTCGCGGTGCTATAACTAACTAGTTAGTTAAATCCGTGGGAGCCCTCTCCAAATCCCGTCTTGGCACTCGTGCTCAGCCGGAGCAGAGCCGCGCCGCCATCCTCAAAGCGGCGGTCACCGAATTCGCGCGCGAAGGGGTGGCCGGGGCACGCACCGACGCAATCGCTCGTTCCGCCGGTGTCAACAAGGCGTTGCTCTATTACTACTTCAAGGACAAAGAAGGACTGTACCAGGCTGTCTTAGACGAGGTATTCAGCGGCGTGCGCATCGCCATTCAAGGCGCCCTAGAGCAGAATCTGCCTCCGCGCGAACGCCTAACGGCCTACGTACGGGCACATTTCGACTATATCGCTTCGAAGCCTCTGTTTCCGCGTATCGTGCAAGCTGAGTTCCTGCGGTCCTACCGAAGTCCAGCAGAAATTCAGCGGCTCGCGAAGCGCTATTTCCGCCCGATCTTCGCCCAGCTTTCGGCGCTTCTCGAGGAGGGCATCCGCCTTCGAGAATTCCGCCCGGTGAATGTCACGCATTTCACTCCGTTAATGGTCTCGGTGATCGTTTCCTATTTCATTACCGGTGCGCCGGTCATCACCATCGTGACCGGCACAGATCCCTATGCACCGGAGTTGATCGCGGATCGCCGGGCGGCAGTGGTGGATTTCATAACGGCAGCACTTTTCGTTCCCGGGACCTCGGGGAGCGAGCCTCAACAGGCGGGCGTGGCTCCTGGGCCGCATACGATGACCTCAACTAAAAAAGGAGAGCGCAAGTGAACGCCCGCAACAAATTTTTCGCGATCCTCGGAGTCATATTTGCCATCGCGCTTGGCTACTATCTGTACTCCACCCCACGCGGCTCGGATCTCGATCTCATTGGGACAGTAGACGCCAATCAGATCATCGTCAGTCCCCAGACTGCCGGCCGGATTTCGCGGCTGCTGGTCGATGAAGGCTCGCAGGTGAAGCAGGGCGACCTGATCGCGACTCTGGATCCTTCAGAGCTTGAGGCGCAGGCCCGGGGCGCGGCCGCGACCATCGATAGTTTGCGCTCGCAAGTTGCGGCCACGATGGCAAGCAGCGAGGCAACCCAGGGATCGACCACGAGCAGCGTGGCCAATGCGCAAGCCCGGCTCGAGTCGACGCGTGCTCAACAGCTGCAAGCCGAAGCCACTCTGCAGCGAGTCGAAAGCGACAGCCGTCGCGCTATTGAACTCGCCAAGCAGGGGGTGGCCTCGCAACAGGAAAGTGACCAGGCGGAGACCAATCTGAAGGCCCAGCAGGCAGTTGTGGCATCGCTCGGGAAGCAGGTGGATGCCGCCCAAGCGGACTTAAATGCCGCGCTCGCCAACACTCACCAGGCTCATGCCGCCCAGAGCACGGTCGCCTCCACGCGCGCACAGCTGCTCAACGCCGAAGCCCAGTTGAAGGAAGCTGAAGTCCGTCTGGGTTACACCAAGGTCTACGCCCCGGTGACGGGCACGGTTTCGGTTCGTGCCGCTCGCGAAGGCGAATTTCTCAATCCTGGACAAGCCATCGTCACCATCGTCGATTTCACTGATACCTGGGTACGGGCGGCCATCCCCGAAACCAACGCCGATCACATCGGCATCGGAGATGTCCTCCGGGTCAGGCTTGCAGGCGGCACCCTGACCTCCGGCAAGGTTTTCTTTAAGTCTGCCGAAGCCGACTTTGCCACCCAGCGGGATGTCAGCCGGCGAAAACGCGACATCAAGACCATCGTTCTCAAAGTCCGCTTGGACAATCCCCGGGCTACATACGTTCCGGGGATGACGGCCGAGGTGCTGATTTCCCAGGCCCAGTTGCGCGGAGAGCCTTCGGCTGCGAACGCCTCTGCGGAAGGAGCGCGCAGGTGAGTGCTATACCTAAATTCGGATCTCCGAACAGTGGGCCTCGAGGTGTGCGGCTTTCAACCCGGGAGAGGATTCTCGATTGCGCCCCAGGCAGCGACTCTATCAACCTTGGGAGCCGAGCATGAGTGGCATCCCCGAACTCCGCCCCCAGGTGCCCTCGGCTAATACCCCGAAAGCCATCGAGGTCGATCATATCGTCAAGAGGTATGGCGACTTCACCGCGGTGAATGACGTCACTTTTGACGTCAAGGAGGGCGAAATTTTCGGCCTTCTTGGTCCGAACGGCGCGGGAAAATCCACCCTGATCCGAATGATGACGACGCTGATTCCGATCACGGCGGGAAGCGCTCGCATCGCCGGCCATGACGTACAAAAGGAACCGGACAATGCCCGCCGTGCGATCGGCGTGATTCCCCAGGCGCTCACGAGCGACATCGATCTCACGGTGGAAGAAAACCTCACGATTTATGCCAAGCTCTACGACGTTCCCGCCAAGCAGCGCAATCAGTCGATCGATGAGCTGCTCGAGATGGTGGATCTCACCAAATGGCGCGGGGCCCAGACCAAAACCCTTTCGGGGGGCATGCGGCGGCGCCTGGAAATCGCGCGCGGCTTGGTGCATAACCCAAGAATTTTCTTCCTGGACGAGCCGACGACGGGCCTGGATCCTGTTTCCCGTGTGGCGGTGTGGGAAATGCTCACCAACATCAAGAGCAAGCGCCAGCTCACCATCCTGATCACCACGCACTACATGGATGAAGCCGACCGGCTTTGCGATCGAATCGCCATCGTCGATCACGGCAAGCTGGTCGCCCTGGACACGCCCGCCTCGCTCAAGGCGAGCGTGCCAGGATCGAATGTGATTGAGGCGCAATTCGAACATCCCCCCGAGGATTGGGAACAGAAGCTGCACTCCCTTGACGATGTCACTTCCGTTCAACACGAAGGGGCTGGAATGTATCGCGTGCTAACCGGCAACGGTTCGCGCACCACGACGGAACTTGTCGGACTGGCAGTGCAGGAAAACGTGCCCGTCAAGACGCTCACCGTCCAGAACACAACTCTCGATGACGTTTTCGTCCACTATACCGGGCGGCAACTGCGCGATGAACTACAGAAGGCCTATCAGTTCGTAATGCCCGACAGGCCAGGAGCACGGCCATGAATCGAATGATGGCGATCGTCGAGCGCGAGCTGCGGAAGTTTTTCCGCTCGCCGGCTCTGATGCTAGTTTCCATGATCTTCCCGCTGATTCAGTTGATCGTCCTCGGCAATGCCTTTGGCGGCAAGATCCGCGACGCCCGCCTGGGCCTGGTCGATGAAGACGGCGGCACGCAGGCTTTGAAGATCCGCGAGGCCTTCGACTCGGTACGCAGCAACCTTCACACCTTCGAGCCGGTGTATTACCAGAACCAGAAAGAGGCGGTCGACGACGTGCGCAATGGAAAAATTCAGGGGGTGGTCATCATTCCTCCGCAGTACTCGCGCCGCGTTTATGCGAAAGAGAATCCCCAGATCGCGCTGGTGGTGGATAACAGCGACAACTTCATGACATCGACGCTCGAAGGGGAGATGGCCGACATCACCACCGCGCTGAACAGTCCCACAGTGACCCCGCGCGTGCTGGAACAAACCGTGCTTCAGATCGTCGAGCTCTATCCCTACATCGAGTACATGAAGTACTTGCTGCCAGGGTCAATCGCCCTGGCGATGTTTGTTTCCGTCATGATCGGCGGCGGCATGCTGTACATCGACGACAAGGCCCGCGGGGTGCACGAGGGTTATCTGGTTACACCTATCACCAAGGCCGAACTGGTCTTTGGATTGAACGCCGCGGGCGCGATCAAAGCCGTCATGACGGGCATCGTCATTACCCTGATTGGGTCCCTGCTGGCGGGCGTAGGCAGCATCTTCACCCTGAGCACCATTCTTGGCCTGACGCTGATGATTCTGCTCACGTCATTGGCCTTCAACGCAATGATGTTTCTCCTGATGGTTCGCGTCGAAGACCCGCTCGTGCCGCGCGCCACTTTCGGCATTCTGAACACGCTCCTGTTTTTCCCGAGCGGCGCGGTCTATCCAATTCAAGCCTTCCCCCGCTGGTTGCAATATATCGCGCGGGTGGATCCCTTCACCTTCGCCGTGCACGGCTTCAAGGCCCTGCTGCTGAAAGATACCGGCGTGGCCGCCATTTGGCAGGACATTGTCTATTTGACTGTCTTTGGGGTGGTCGCCCTGGCGATTGCCGTGCCGCTATTCAAGAGATCGTTGTGAACTGACGCCCGCCGATTCACCTTTCGCGCACAAACCCGGCAAGAACAAAGGCCACGCTTTCGCGCGGCCTTGATCCCGTCCTAATCCACTCCGTAAAACCCAGCCCGCTACCGGAACCCTAGAACTGGTTCCACAGGAACTGGTTGTAAACCTCGTGGTGGAACTGCACCTCTGGAGCTTTTACAACCGTCCCGAGCAAGCGTGCACAGCGATCGGCGGAAGCTTGTTTCAGGTCGGCGTAGCGGCCCTTCACGTCTGCACCGAGAATCTTCGTGATCCAGTCCGAACTCTTGAAGTCGTCAAGGGCGGTGTAGATGTTGTCCGGCAGGTACCGCTCCGCCTGGCGCAGGTTCTTGATCTTCGCGGTGTCGCCATCGACTCCACTTTTGAAGATCGAGTACATCACCATGTAGGGGTTCGCATCGGGAGCCACCGAACGAACTTCGACGCGCATAGAACGATCGTTGCCGATGGGGATACGAATCATGGATCCGCGATCCACCGCCGACGCCTTGATCTGGTTGGGCGCTTCGAAGTGCGGGTCGAGACGACGATAGGCGTTCACGCTGGGGTTGAGCAGCAGACAAATGTCATTGCCGTGAGTGAGGATGCGATCCACGAACGACCAGCCCAGCTTGCTGAGCTTCTCTTCACCCTTGGGATCCCAAAACAGGTTCTTGCCGTTCTTACTGATGGACACATTGGTATGCATGCCGCTGCCGTTAACGCCGACCACTGGCTTGGGCAAGAACGAGGCCGTCATTCCGAGCTTGGTGGCCACTTCGCGGCAGATGAGCTTATAGAGTTGAATCTGGTCGGCGGCGGCGACGACTTCGCCGTAACCGTAGTTGATTTCAAACTGCGAAGGGGCGACTTCCGGGTGGTCCTTTTCGTTCTGAAAACCCATGGAGCGCTGAACTTCGGCCGTCGTGTCGATGAAGGTACGAAGAGGATCGCCGGGCAGAGAATGGTAGTAGCCGCCCGTGTTGACGTACTCGAACTTGGCGGTTTCGTGGAAATGACGCTCGGCGTCAACCCCTTTAAAAAGGAAGCCTTCGATTTCGTTGGCCGCATTGAGGGTATAGCCTTCCTTCTCAAATAATCCCTCGGCGAAATTCTTGAGCACCCCGCGAATATCGGCGGCATACATCCCACCCTGCTTCTCAATGACGTCTCCGAACACCATGACCTTGCCGGGACCGAAGAAATCGGAAGGCGCCCAGTAGAAGGCACCCCAGTCGATGCCAAGGCGCAGGTCGCTTTCCTTCTGCGCGGTAAAGCCGCGGATCGAGGAGCCATCGAAGGTGAGGTTGTCCCAGCTCTTTAGCAGGAATTTCTTGTCATAGTCCAGCATGTGCAGGCGGCCTTCGAGGTCGCTGAATAGGACAGTGACCGCCTTAATGCGCTTTTCGTCGGTGAGATATTTCAGGCGCTGTTCTCGGACTTTGTCGGGCGCGATTCGGTTCTTACGCTGTTCTTTCGCCTCTAGGTTCAGCTGTTCGAGCTCTTCATACGGCAGGGTAAGAAAATTCCTCAGTTCGGTGGACATTGATCTCCTTGTTTTTGATGGAACGACCGTCGGTGACTGGGATACCGGCAGCCCCAGGTTTGTTCGAGACTGATTAGAGTACGTGTTCGAAGGCGGTTGAGCCAATCAAAAGCTGTGATGGACGGTATCAAGGATTCTTATGGAAAGGCGCGTTCCACGGTGCGCTGCTTGCGGCCTATATTTCCTGCTGCGCCGCTCAATGACCCGCGGATTCGGGGACCGAATGCGAGCGCGAAAAACAAAACCAACCGTAGCGCTCGCCGCGGGAATGACGAGAGACGAGAGAAACCTTGCACGAATTCTTTCGAGCTTCTTTGGTCTTCACAGGGATCGAAGGGAAGACCTACCCGCATTCGGGCAGGCCATTGCGCTGTTCTTTGTTCTTTAGTTTTGTTCTTTCGACTCTGGTGAACCGGTCGAAGCAAACTGAGGGGTAACCAACTCTAGAATCTGTTCTGCTGATCCGCTCATAAAACTCCTCTGGTAATGGTTACTTCATTCCGGCGGTCCCCACCCAAATTGCGCAAAGTTCTGCACCATTACCGGCCTGATGACTTACCGAAATAATCAGTAATTTTCGCCAGAATTTCCCGTAACCAGCGTGATCTCTCTCGCGGGGAAACTATTGTCAGGAAAGGCCTTTCCACCAGTTTTGCTGATTATTACGAGCGCTCCTCGAAACCCCCGGCAATTGGCAACCTGCAAGCACTTCTAGTCCTCCATTGACGGAGGTCCTTATGACAAAACGAGGCTTCGCAATGGCGCTTTTGGTTACTTTTGTGCTGGCAGGAGCGATTACCCTGCGTAGCTACGAGGGGCACCGGAACCTGAATCAGGTGTCGGAGTTGAATGCCCAGTTGCAGCGCACGCAGGGTGAGCTCGAACAAACCCGTGTGCAACTCGCGGATGCAAACCGCAAGCTGGGTTTCCTTGAAGCAACCAAAGCTCACGTGCAGGTGACAGCGTACGCGCTGACTCCGGAGTTTGGGCCGGATCCGGTCTTCTCCAACAACTCTCCTGCCCGCACCGCTTATGCCGTGCCCAAGCACACCCTGCCCGCCGGCAAGATGCTGAATGTGGCGCTTTCGCCCTTGGCGGAGCGGAAACTTCATGCAAACCTGAATGACACGCTGGTTTTAACGACCCGGCGCGGGGGGAACAAGTATCTGGCACGTTTCGTTGATCGCACGGCGCAATCCGAAACCCGTCCCGTAGTAGATGTCCTGTTTGCTGACGCGCACCAAGCCCGGATCTGGGGTCGACGGAGCTTCTACGCCGTCAACATCTCGCGTGCCGACTCGCCATTTCGGGCGGAGTAAGCCACCTCAAGACACCTACCGACCGCGCGGCACAGCCCTTCTGAGTCCCAACAAGCGCGAAGCAATCGCCCCTGAGAACACGGGGAAAACTCAACCACCTATCAAGGTGCCGGTTTTCCCCGGGGCAGGGGGCTTCGGCTTGGAAGCCGCGCTGCTCAGAATTGCATCTATATGGTTTTAAAGCGGCATAGAATGGGGGTTCTACAAACCTCGCCGGCCTTTCGCGCGGCACGATCCAGGCAAGATGATTTCACCACACACGAAGCATTCAGGATGCGAGCAGAAGAGGCTGTCGCGCTCAAGGAAGCTGTTTGCTCTGCTGCTGGCAGGCTCGCTTGCCGCCGGTGCCTCGAGAGCAGCCGCGCAGTCCTCAAACACCGAGGAGGAGCAACCGGCGCGATCGCCGGCTTCGATCAGTTCTGGATCCGAGAGTCCGTTTTCTGGAAGCGTGCCCGAGGGCCAAGCGACCGATCGCGTTCTGCCAATCTCCTTCAAGGATGCCATCGAGCGCGCGCTGCGTAATAACCTCGGCCTTCTGATCAGTAGCGACAGCCTGTTGTCGGCCAAAGGCCAACGGTGGCGGGAGTTGAGCCATCTGCTCCCGAACCTAAGCATCTCGGCTACGCAATCGGTAACCCAAATCGATCTCGAGGCTCTGGGATTCCGCTTTAACTTTCCCGGAGTGGGTACGGTGGTCGGACCGAGCGGAACCTTCGACGCCAGGGCTTACCTCACGGCACCGATTTTCGATTGGCATGCCATCCAGCGCGAACGAGGCGCGCGCGCCGGCGAGTCTGCCGCACAGTACGACTACAAGAGCGCGCGGGAGTTGGTCGTGCTCGCAACCGGCAATGTGTATCTGCTGACCATTGCGGCGGGAGCACGGGTCGATGCCGCGCAAGCGCAACTTGAAACCGCACAGGCACTGTTCAGCAGAGCTAAGGACCAACAGGCGGCGGGAATTTCTCCTGCGATTGATGCCTTACGAGCCCAGGTGGAATTCCAGGCGCGCCAGCAGCAGCTTATCGTTGCGCGCAACGACTACGCGAAGCAGAAGTTGCAGCTGGCGAGGACGATCGGTTTGCCCCCCGGACAGGAATTCAACCTGACCGACCGAGCCCCCTATGAACCGCTGGTCCCGATGAGCCAGGAAGAAGCCTTGCGCCGAGCGTTGAACGACCGGCCAGATTATCTGTCCGCCATCCAGCAGGTGCTCAGCGCCGAGCGATTCCGTCGGGCGTCGACCGCCGAGCACTACCCGACGCTTGGGTTCAGCGGAAACTACGGCGCTGCCGGAGTGAACATCGGGAATTCGCACGGCGTTTTCCTGGCAGGCGCCACCTTGGAGATTCCAATTTTCGCGGGCGGCCGGGCTCACGCCGACGCTCTTGAGGCCGAGGCCGCTCTACGTCGGGCCAAGCAACAACTCGATAACCTGCGAGCGCAGATCGACTATGAGGTCCGTTCCGCGCTGCTCGACTTGAATGCAGCATCTGATCAGGTGCAGGTAGCGAAAAGTTCCGTTGAGCTTGCAAACCAGACCCTCGACCAGGCCCGCGACAGGTTCAGCGCCGGCGTGGCAGACAATCTGGAAGTTGTGCAGGCACAGGAAGCGGTGGCCGCCGCGAATGAGAACTATATCTCCAGTCTCTATTCGCACAACGTGGCCAAGGTTGCCCTGGCGCGGGCCATTGGGTTTGCCGAGCAGGGTGTGAGACAGTACTTGGAAGGCAAGTGATTCATGGCAGAACCAACTCAAACTCATCCGGCAGAAACTGACGAGCGACGCGGTCCGGCCCTGTCAGACCGTGACTTGAAGTGGAAGGAATTTCGCTCGCGGAGTCCACGGCTGCGGATGTTTGTCATCATCGGAGCGGTTGTCCTTCTGGTTGCCGGCTTCTTTCTCTGGCGGTATTTCAACAGTTACGAATCCACCGACGACGCGCAAATCGATGGGCATCTGAATCCGCTGAGCGCGCGGGTTGGCGGACACATTGAAAAGCTGTTGGTGGAAGACAACCAGTACGTCCAGGCGGGGCAGCCCGTGGCGCAGATTGACCCACGGGACTTTCAGGTTTTGGTCGATCGGGCGAAAGCCGACTATGACAATGCCGTGGCGGCGGCTCAAGCCGCGGGAGTAAATATTCCAATTACTTCAGCGAGCACGAGCAGTCAGCTCGTATCCGCCAACGCGGAAGTGCAAGCAGCGCAAGCTTCGCTGGTGGCGGCCCGGCAGCAATTCGATGGTGCCAACGCCCAGCTGGCGCAAGCCGAAGCCAATAACGTGAAAGCCCAGAATGACCTGGCACGTTACAAGCAGCTGATTTCGAAGCAGGAAATTTCCCAGCAGCAATATGATCACGCGTACGCCGAGGCCCAGGCGGGAACGGCAGCCGCAGATGCCGCACGCGCCGCGGCAGCGGCCGCCCAACAACAAATTCGCGCTGCCGAGAGCCGTGTGGTCCAGGCACAGGCCGACCAGCGGTCTGCGAGAACCGGTCCAGCACAAGTAAAAGCGATCCGTGCCCGAGCCCAGGCCGCAGAGGCCGCGGTCGAAGAAAAGAAAGCCGCCCTCGACCAAGCCCAACTGAATCTCCAGTACACCAAGGTTGTGGCTCCGGTGAATGGGTTCGTGACCAGCCGCACGGCTGAGGTTGGACAGAACGTTCAGCCCGGCCAGGAATTGATGCGCATCATCAATCTGGACGGCATATGGGTGACCGCCAATTTCAAAGAGACGCAACTGCGGGACATGAAAGGCGGCCAGTTGGTCACGATTCACGTGGATATGACCGGGAAAGACTACAAAGGCCATCTGCAAAGCATCGCCGGCGCTAGCGGCGCGGTCACCAGCCTGTTACCTCCTGAGAATGCGACGGGGAACTTTGTGAAAGTCGTGCAGAGGATTCCGGTGAAGATCACCTTCGATCCGGGCGAGACCCGGGAGCACGTGCTCCGTCCGGGGATGTCGGTTGTGCCAAAGGTCTGGATTCGCTAGACTCGTCCCGAATTCGTGGGCCATGTTCAGAATCATCACCATTGAACGGGAGTACGGCAGCGGCGCAGCAGAGATCGCGAAGCGGCTGGCCTCCCGGCTGGGATGGAAGCTCTGGGACCGGGAACTTACCGAAGAGATTGCGCGAGTTGCTAGGGTCGACACCGCTGCCGTCTCCAAATGCGAGGAACGCGTCGATGGTAGGTTCCAGCGGCTGGTGAAAGTTTTTTGGCGGGGCAGCTACGAACGCAGCACGAATCTGGATTTTGAGTATTCCTTTGACGCCGATCGTATGGTCGAGATCGGAGAACGGGTCATGCACGAGATTGCCAGCCAAGGCAATTGCGTGATTGTGGGACGAGGCGCGCCCTATCATCTGCGTGAGCGGCCTGATGCGTTTCACGTGTTCCTGTATGCTCCGCGCGCGGAGAAGCTGAGGCGGATTCAGCGACAGGGTAAGAGCCTGCGCGAGGCCGAGGAGCTTGTCGAAACTGTCGATCGCGAGCGCATCGAGTTTGTGAAGCATTACTTCGGCGCGGATTGGCCCACCCGGTCGCTTTACAACCTGATGATCAATACCTTGATCGGCAATGAAAAGGTGATCGAGGTCGTCCTCAACACCATGAAGACCCTCGAAGAGAGAAGCAGCTCATAATCCACTCTGTGTTCCCGGTAGACTCCTGGGCTTCCTCGTTCCCGCGCTCGGGCGGGGGATCTATCCAGGCCCATGAGAAGATAGATTGAGCGCTATCTGTGCCGCTTCCTCGAGGATTCCGAACGGCCGAGATCGAATAGCCAACACTGTTCTGTCATGATCCAACTCAACTCTGCCGGCAAACGCTACGGACACAAGCTCTTGTTCGAGGGCGCGGATCAATTGATCACACCTCAGGACCGGGTTGGGCTGGTCGGTGCAAACGGCACCGGAAAATCCACGCTGCTGAAGGTCCTCGGCGGCTTGGAAACGCTCGACGACGGAAACGTAACGGTCGCCAAGGGCCTCAGCTTTGGTTATTTGCCGCAGGATGGCCTAAACCTTTCAGGGCGTTCGGTGTTCAACGAGTGCTTGTCGGTGTTCGAGCGGCTGCGAGGCATGGAACGCGAACTCGAACACCTGACGACACGCATGGCCGAGGTAGACCACACTTCCGCCGAATACGATGAGATTGCCGAACGGTATCACGCCATTGAGCACGAATTCCGCGTCCACGATGGATACGCAATCGAGGCGCAGGTTGGGACCGTGCTGGCGGGACTGGGATTTTGTCCCGAAGATTGGCAGCGGCAGACGGAAGAGTTTTCTGGTGGATGGCAGATGCGTATCGCGCTGGCCAAGCTGTTGCTGCAGAAACCAAACCTGCTGCTGCTGGATGAGCCGACAAACCATCTCGATCTTGAGTCGCGGAACTGGCTAGAGGAATATCTGTCGAATTACCCGTTTGCATTCGTGTTGATCTCACACGACCGGTATTTTCTTGACGTGACGGTGAATCGGATCGTCGAAATCTGGAACAAAAAGATTTGGACCTACAGCGGCAACTACCAAAAGTACTTGGCGCAGAAAACGCAACGGCAGGAACAGCTCGAAGCGGCCTACAAGAACCAGCGGGAGCGCATCGAGCAGCTGGAAGTCTTCATCAATCGCTTCCGCTATCAAGCGACGAAAGCCAAGCAGGTACAGAGCCGGATCAAGGAACTGGAAAAGATCGACCGCATCGAGCTTCCCGAGGAAGAGCGGACGATTCACTTTACCTTTCCCCAACCGAAGCCGAGCGGGAGGATTGTGGCGGAATTTGCCGGCGTGGCGAAGAGTTATGGGGCTAAGGAAGTCTTTCGGAACGTCGACTTTATGGTCGAGAAGGGCGATCGCATAGCTCTGGTGGGTGTCAATGGCGCGGGAAAATCAACGCTCATCAAGCTGCTCGCGGGAACAGAGGGCCTCAGCGCCGGTGAGTACAAGCTCGGTTACAACGTTCAGTTCGATTACTTCGCCCAGGACCAATACAAAGAGCTGGACCAACAAGCACGCATTCTGGATGATCTGGGGCGGGTATCGCCCGCTTCGCGCGAAACCGATCTGCGCAATCTGCTTGGCTGCTTCCTATTCTCTGGCGATGACGTTTTCAAGCGAATTGGAGTCCTCTCGGGCGGCGAGCGCAATCGATACGCGCTTTTGCGGATGCTCATGCATCCGGCCAATTTTCTGCTGCTCGACGAACCGACCAATCACCTCGACATGCGCGCCAAGGATGTACTGCTGGAAGCCCTAAGCAAATACACCGGCACGGTGGTCTTTGTCTCGCACGACCGTTATTTCATCGACAAGCTGGCGACACGTGTGTTTGAGATCGGCGGGGGCCGGGTCGAAGTTTATCCCGGCAACTACGAAGACTTCTTGTGGAGGAAGCAGGGAGGCGCCGAGAAGCTGCAGGAGGAGGTGGCGGCGGCTACGCGGCAAGAAGGCGGCAACGGCCATGCAGGGACCGACGCCCTCCCCCGCGTGGAGTTTGCCGCTCAGCCTTCGACAAACGGCGAAAAGCCCGCAAAGCGCCTGAATCCCATCAAGCGAAAACAGATGCAGGAACGCGCGGCAGAGCTAGAAGAAGAGATCTCGGGACTCGAGCATCAGATTGCGCAGTGCGAAGCGGGCTTGCTGAACTTCGTGAGCGCCGAGGATACCATGCGCCTGAGCCGCGAGCTCGATCAACATCGCTTCCATCTGCAGGGGCGAATTGCGGAATGGGAACAGATCGGGCGGGAACTCGAAGCCTAGCTACCCCGAGCAGAAAACAGGGTGAAGAGCCCTCTTTGGCAGCTGTGGATGAAGAGGGATTTCGAGTTTTATGGTGGTGGTTGCGAGCCTCGGTCTCAAAACTTTTGTTCAAAAACTTTTGGAAGTTCGGCGATTCGAGCCGATCCTCTCCGCTGGTACAGCGTCCTCCGTAACCTCCCGCCCTTTGGTAACTCCGTGCCATAGTCACAGTTACCGACAAATTTCGCCGCAACGCGCGGACACAGACAAAGGACGGGCTCCCATGCTGCAATCGAACGACAATGCAATGAAACCGCAGTTCACACCATCAACACCGAACCAGCTCACGCCGGTCAAGACGATGACCTCTCCAATCGAGCAGGCGACCATCGGCCGCACAGTTGTAATCAAAGGTGAGGTGAGCGGGAGCGAGTCGCTCTATATCGACGGTCGTATCGAGGGCAGCATCACCTTCAAAGATCACCGCGTGACCGTCGGCCGCAATGGAGTCGTGCAGGCCAACATCTCCGCGCGCGAAGTCGTGATCATGGGCAAGGTGACCGGCAACGTCGAGTGCAGCGACCGCGTTGACATCCGCAGCGAAGGCACCCTGAACGGCGATGTGGTCAGTGCGCGCATCAGCGTGGAAGATGGCGCGTTGCTACGCGGCAGCGTACAGCTGAATCCGTCTGAGCAGAAACACGAAACTCCAAAAGCGATGAGTGCGGCGGCGGGAAAGAACTAGCCTCGGGAGCTCGCCACGGATCCTAAAAGCTTAGGCGGCAGAGATGAATCTCTGCCGCCTTTTTGCTCTTGCAAAGCCGAACGCCCCCTCGGGCTGTCATTTCTTTGGTTGCGGCTCTAAATTGAGCGACGCGGAATTCATGCAGTAACGCAAGCCCGTCGGCCGCGGTCCGTCTGGGAACACGTGGCCCAAATGCGCGTCGCATTTCGAACAGCGCACTTCCACTCGACGCATGCCGTATGCCGTATCGCTGTGCTCTTCGACCGCCCCCTCGCTCAAGGGCTGGTAAAAGCTTGGCCAACCCGACCCCGACTCAAACTTGGTTTCAGAACTGAACAGGGGCTGTCCGCAGCAAACGCAGGTGTAGGTGCCGGAATCTTTGGTCTTGTAGTACTTGCCGGTAAACGCCGGCTCAGTGCCGGCTTTACGGGCAACATAGAACTGTTCCGGTGTAAGCTCTTTTTTCCATTCGTCGTCGGATCGCTTAATTTTATCTGTCATATACGAAGCCCTCAGCTGCTCGCTACGCCTTCAGCTTACTTCAAAGCACAACCGAAGTACGCGGCAGCCCAGCAATTAGATTTCAAAATGGCGGGAAACGTCGCAAGCCCCGCTTCTTGCCTCGGCTGGTTTCTTGCGGACCGAAGCGTGGACGCTGTTTTTCTTGACTTCGCCTTATATTCGCCTACAATGGGGCGCATGGCAATCACTAAACGTCAGCGCCAGGTGTATGACTACATCGCCGAGTTCGTTCAAAGGAACCAGTATTCGCCGTCGTTTGAAGAGATCGGCGAAGGTCTGGGCCTCACCTCCCTCGCCACGGTTCACAAGCATATCTCGAACCTCGAGAAGAAAGGCTTGCTGAGCCGCGACTACAATCGCAGCCGATCGATTGACCTGCTCCCTCCCAAGGGGCGCTTAAAGCAATCGATGTCGGTCAATAGCGGCACCATGGTTCCGCTGATGGGACGGATTGCCGCGGGACAACCGATTGAAGCCATCGAGCGAGCCGAGACCATCTCTCTTGCTGACTTCACGCGCTCGAAAGAAGTGTTCGCTCTCGAGGTGCGCGGCGAGTCGATGCAGGACGAGCACATCCTCGACGGCGACTATGTCCTGGTCGAAAAGACCAAGGTCGCGCACAACGGCGACATTGTCGTCGCCCTGGTGGAGGGATCCGACGCAACCCTGAAGAGGCTGTATCGCGAAGGCGAAAATACCCGCCTGCAACCGTCCAATGCCAAGATGAAGCCGATCATCGTGCCCTCAAAAGACGTGGCGGTCCAGGGACGTGTAATCGGTGTGCTGAGGAAGTACTAAGGGCGATATTTGCTTACACGCAACTACGCCCGGCTCCTTGGCCGGGCGTTCGCGTTTTTGGATGCTTACCCAATGTGCTTATCGAGGGCCTTCTGGATCTGTTCTTTGGGCACATAGCCGACAATTTGCTCTTTGACCTGGCCACCCTTGAACACAAGCAGCGTGGGAATGCCGCGCACGCCATAGCGCATCGGGGTGGCGTTGTTGCGGTCCACGTCCATTTTGCCAATTTTCACCTTGCCAGCGTACTCGCTGGCGAGCTCATCGACGATGGGAGCGATAGCGCGGCACGGACCACACCAAGCCGCCCAAAAGTCCACCAAAACGGGGGTATCGGACTTCAAGACATCCTGGTCAAAATTCTGGTCTGTAACTTCAACAATTCCAGCTGCCGCCATGCTTTCCTCCGGGGAGTTCACTCACGAACCGAATATCGTAACACTGCATTGGATGCAGCGGGGAGAGGGTAGGACTCAGACGCGTCAGGGTGTCAGAACCGCCTTCAAAAGGCACCGTTCCGAGTCCTTTCGCGGGCCTGCGCGGGCGATCCGGTGCGATTCGGGGCAAGAGCCTTCGTCCTAGGGCAATCCGCGGCTTAGCCCATTGCCTAGCGGCCCCGATTGACAAAATGGAAGTGCCGGCAGGGTTGCGGCGAGGCGGGCAGCAAGAAGAAAGGCGTCCTGAACCCTAGTCCAGGACGCCCGGCAGCCCTCCCCCAGAACTGCCAAACCACAGGTGGATACTATGCAACTCCGGAGAGGGTGTAAATGTCACTTTAGTAATTCGAGTGAGTTCCAAAAGGGGGATTACGGAGTGGCGTTACTGCCCGACCCAGGTTTCGCCGCCGTCGGCGCTCGCCCAGCTCTCGCCAGTTGCGCTGCGCAGGACGACGTGCGCGGGATCAGGGAATTGGATTTGGGTTATGTCCGCCTGAATTTTCTCGCCCTTGCTCGCTGGAACCACATGCGTCCAGTGCTCGCCGCCGTCGAGCGAGCGATACAAAAGCCCCGCGTTTCCGGCGGCCCAGACCTGGGTGCCACTAGAAGCAACTGTCCGAAATACGCCGCCTTCCCCAACGGTAACCGGTACCCAAGTCTTTCCGCCATCGCTTGAGCGTTGCACCTTGCCTTGGGGTGAGAGGGAGAACTGCTGCCCTAAAGCGCGTCTTTCAAAAGCGCTTCTCCCCCGCAAGGCGTCCGCCTTCTGTTTCTTTTCAGTGTCGGAGGTGATTTGACCTTGTGCTGCCGGCAGCGAACTGGCGGTTTCTGCGTTCGACTCAACCTTCCGATCGATGGCCGGCGGGCTCGCGATGGGCGCGGCGGTGGCTTCTATTACCACCGTCTCGCTCGTGACTCCAGGCCGCAATTTGAACTCTGTCATCGCCGGCTTGTTCGTGGCGACGGCCACCTGAGAGAGGGCTTTCTGAAAGCCGGCAGCATCTACCTTCAACTCATAGGTTCCGGCTGCCAAGGCGTTGAAGGAGAACTTCCCGGCGCTGTCGGAGACCACCGTCTTCACCCCCAGCGGGCCGGTTGCCGTGACTCTGGCATTCGCCACCGCCGCTCCGGTCGGGTCAAAGACCGTGCCCGCCACATAGCCCTGGAAAAACGCGTCTTTGTCCCTGTTCGCCGGCAAATCGACGAGAGCCAGGTCCGAACGGCCGTTTTGGGCAGAGACGGAGTTTTCTCGCTTCCAAGCCTCGTTCGCCGAGCCCGTCGCACCAGACGAGGTTACAGCCAAGTCGGCCATGGGTCTCTTGCCAGCGGGTCCTCCAACAACGGCTCCAACCGACCCAGGAGCTACTTTGCCGAGCTCACTGACATTCCGTCCCTCAACGGGAAGCTCTTTTAGGTTGGGGGCTGACATGGAGGGTGCCGGTGCCGGCGTCGGCGCAAGCGCATTCAACGGGGCGTTGCGGGCCACGCTTACTTCCCCGGAATCGTCGAAAACCATCTTTGTGCTGGGCTTGGCGCTACTCGGCTTCGGTTCGGCATGACCTCTGGCCGGAGGAGGAGGAGGCGCAAGCGCAAATTGCCGCTCGCGCATCGATTCGAGATCCGAAGGGAGTTTTTCCTGCGCGGCAAGTTTCGAGGCAACCGGGATTGACGTGTTCTTGGCCGAAGAGTCGTGGCCCATCGATTTGAACCCTGGACGGTGCGACACCAGCAGCAAACCACCAATCACGAGACCGGCCACCAGCGTACCCCAGCGAAGAGCAAAGTAGGGCCGAGGCCTGGGAGCGGCGAAAACTGGTTGCTGTTCCGATGCTGGAGGGGCAGCAAGGAAGACGACCTCGCGGCAGTTCGCGCAACCCGAAAGATGCTCGACAACCACTTCCCGCTCGCGAGCAGGGAGCGCGTTTTCGGCAAACGCGGAAAGTATCTCAGCATCCGGATGCTCGCGGGGAGACTCTGTTCTGAGGCGATCTCGAACGAATTTTGAAAACTGGTCCATGTCTACTGCGAAGGCCTTAGCCCCGACCGTCGCCTGCTTTTACTCCCTTCTCTGAGAACGCTCCCGGCAGCGAATCTTGCGCCAAACTCGCCCGCACATCGAGAGCTAGATCGCTTGGTTGAGCGCTTAACGCTTCTTCGGCCTGCCGCCGGCTAAGGCCCAGGTTTGTCAGGTTTTTGAGGATCTGCTTGCGTAAGTTCTTGGTCAGTTTTTCGACCTTGCGGCTGATGGTGGATTCGTGCACGCGGAGAGTTCGCCCAATGTCTCGAAGCGTGCGGTTGTCCAGGAAATAGGACGAGAGAACGAAGCGATCTTCTGGGGTGAGCGCCTTCAGGGCATCCTCGGTGGCGCGGGCGAGCGCTGGGTGCGCGGGAGGAGTATCCTCTTCGGCCGGCGCTGCGAACTGGACACCTTCTTCGGATTCCTCGTCAAGGCTCACCAGCCTGCGCTGCTTGCGATAGGTGTTGACGTATTCCTGGGCGAGAACCGTGCGCAGCCATCCATCGAGCGACCCACGGCCATTGTAGAAGCTGAGCTTCGAGACACGCTCTTCGCCGCGGACTTTGGTGCCGTAGAGATCGGCGTACACGCAGTCGGCAAGTTCGCGGCCGGCGGAATCTTCGCGCGTGATTTGGCGAGCAACATCGTAGAGTTTCTCGCGAAAGCGCAGCATGAACACTTCCCAGGCGCGCTCATTTCCCGCTGCACAGGCACGGGCGAGCACCAGGTCTTCGATCCGCAATGTTAGGCAGTACTCGTCGAGCTTCAAACCCGAGGCATGTTTTGAGGCGATCGCTTGGAGCATTTGCAAAAACTGCTCGGGCGCAAAGGCGAATTCTTCGGCACGAGACTTTGCATATAACTCCGCGAAAAGCCCGGGGAGCCGAGGAGCGGAGGCTTGGCCCGGCATGGTCTGGTCGGCGACGGACATGCTCTTTTCGGATGCTACCAATTAATTAGACGCAAGAGCGTGATTTTTTGGCGTTCCAAAGGTAAGAACAAGCAGGTCCGGACCTGCCGCACGGTAACCCTGACAAGCGCCAGGGCCAGGTAGCGGCTGCGCCTTGGTGCGCCCGTAAGCGCCAACCAGGTTGGCTCAAAACGCCCTGGGGGTCTATCCCAGGAGGCTCGTGGGAGGTTCTATGAAAGAGATCTGGATCGCAGTAGGCATTGCGTTCTCCTTGGCCGGCCTGGCCATCGTCGTCCCTGTTCTCAAGGCTGGGGAGACCCAGGCGGGCGGCGGCTATCAAGTGCTGGCGCCGATTCGTAACGGGAACCTCACGATATTCCCGGTGGTGGCGGAGTCCACCCACGATACGGGTCAATTCCTGACCCTGGATGAGGGTCTGCGCTCGGGGGAGGTGATTGTCACCGAAGCCGGAAACGCCGCTCCTCTGGTGCGGCCGCGGTCCCGGAATCCGGTCTGGAATGAACCGTCACGCGGCAGCGCGCAAGTGAATCAGCTCGTGCTGATCAATAACTCGAAGCGTCCTCTTCTTCTGCTTGCGGGTGAAATCGTCACCGGGGGGAAGCAAGACCGCGTAATCGGGAAAGACCGGCTGGTACCGGCGGAAAGCGATCCGGTGGATTTGAGCGTGTTCTGTGTCGAGCCCGGCCGGTGGGTTGCGAGATCGGAGAAGTTTGTGGCACCCATGGCAATGGTGCAGCCGTCCGTGCGAGCCAAGGCGATGGGAGACAAGGATCAGGGCAAGGTGTGGGAGCAGGTAGGCAAAGCGCGCACTTCATGGGCAGAGACTGTGAGGATGGAATCTGGAATGACAGCGGCGGCCCCGATTCAGGAAAGTTCCTCGTACGCCGTCGCGGTGAACAACCAGGAAGTGAAACATCAGCTCGACAGTGTTGCAGAGCCACTCCAGAAGGAGTACCAGGGTGCCATTCGCCAGCTGCGGGAAAAACACGCCGTCGGCGTGGTGGTCGCAGTCAATGGACAGTTCATCTGGGCGGACGTTTTCGCGAGCACCAGCCTGCTCGAAAAGTATTGGCCAAAGCTCGTGCGCTCGTATGCGGCTGAGATTTTTTCGCAACCGAAGCAATCCGCAGCCGTCGATGCGCGCGCCGCTCAGGAGTTCATCGATCATTTGCATGGGAGTCGGGAGGTTATAGAAAATGAGCCCGGTTTGTACCGGCACGCCGAAATCAGCGGCAGCGGCTACAAGGTGTTCGCGCTGACATCTCTCTTGCCGAAGACAGGATTCGATCTCCATGTAGCCAAGATGGCGGACTGAATGCCGAAGTATTCTGCCGTGGGCTGAAAGGTGGTAGGCACCCAACCAAAATACCCCGCAGCAGTCAGAGCCACCCGGTCAAGGATAGGAAAGGCCGCAGTCAGACTTCGGCGACTCCAGCCTGCGCGCTCTGCGCCAGGTATTCCAGCGCCTTCTGCAATGAGGCTTCGTCCTCGAGGTTTAAGGCCTTCTTGGTACGGTCGATCTGGCGCATGAGGCCGCTGAGGACTTTCCCGGGGCCGACTTCGAGGAACAACTGCGCGCCGCGGGAGATCAGCAACTGCATGGATTCGCTCCATTTCACCGATCCTGTGACTTGTCGGATCAGAGCCTCGCGCGAACCGATAGCGTCTTCGACGGCTTTGGCGTACACATTCGCGATCACCGGAATCGCGGGCGCGGAGAAGTTCAAGGCTTTCAGGTCTTCGGCAAGGAGGTCTTGCGCAGGTTTCATCAGCGAACAATGGAAGGGTGCGCTCACGGGGAGGATTTTCGCCCGCTTCGCACCACGCTCTTCCGCCAGTTTCGCGGCCCGTTCAATCGCAGCGGTGTGGCCAGAGATCACGATTTGGTCGGGCGAATTGATATTGGCGGGCTCGCAGACTTCGCCTTGGGCCGAGTCGGCGCAGATCGTGACCACCGTATCGATGGGCATGCCGACAATCGCTGCCATAGAGCCAGCGCCCACCGGCACTGCCGCCTGCATGTACTTCCCGCGATTGCGGACGGCGCGAACTGCGTCAGTGAAGCTGAGCGTGCCGGCGGCTACATGGGCAGAGTATTCGCCGAGGCTGTGCCCGGCGACGAATGCCGGCTTGATTCCTTTTTCGTTCAGCACGCGCCAGCCAGCGACGGAAACCGTAAGAATCGCGGGCTGAGTATTCTCCGTCAGGCGGAGCTGGTCCTCGGGACCCTCGAAGCAGAGTCGGGACAGCTTGGTGCCCAGGGCGTCGTCGGCTTCTTCAAACGTTCTTTGGACAACATCATAGCGGCCGGCAAGGTCTTTGCCCATGCCGACGGCCTGGGAACCTTGCCCAGGAAACAGAAAAGCGAGAGAGCGTGGCGGTGTCATTCTTGTCCAGCTGCGAACAGCAAGTTTACCTGACGGCCGCGTCTAAGGGGGGCACCTGGCTATTTCAGGCTTTCTCGCGCTGCGGGTCTTGAGCCTTCTCTGGCAGCTCCATCCGGTTCGGTCCAGGGGTTTCAGCCTGCGAGTGCAGCGCCGCTAATTCCCGCTCGATCGACTGCGGGATTTGCCGCTGCACAAATTCCGCCGCCACCCGGATCGCGTTCTTAATTGCGTTGGCGTTCGATGAGCCATGCGTGATGAAGCACGCCCCCTTCACCCCCAGCAGAGGAGCGCCGCCGTATTCGGTGTGGTCCAGGCGCTTTTTAAAATCCGCAAATGCGCTGCGCGACAGGAGGGCGCCCACTTGGCTGGTCACGGTTGCGGCTAAGGACTCTTTCAGCACGTGGCGGACGAGATGGGCCACGCCTTCAGACGTTTTCAGCGCGACGTTACCGACGAAACCGTCTGCGACCACCACGTCAACCGTGCCGCCGTATAAATCGCGGCCTTCCACGTTGCCGACGAAATGGATGGGGAGCTGCTTGAGAAGAGCAAAGGCATCGCGGGTAAGTTCGTTGCCTTTGACTTCCTCTTCGCCAATGGATAGCAGGCCGACTCTGGGTTTCTCGACACCGAACATGCTGCGGAAATAGATATCCCCCATGACCGCGAACTGTTCGAGGTTATGGGGCTTACAGTCGACGTTGGCGCCGACATCGAGCAAGGTGCAGACCGATCCAATGGCAGTTGGCATGACCGCCACAAGGGCGGGACGGTCTACCCCAGGAAGCCCGCCCAGCACCATCTTGGCTGTTGCCATGGCAGCGCCGGTGTTGCCGGCAGTAATAAAGGCAGAGGCTTTCGCTTCCCGAACCAAGCGAAGGCCAACCCGCATGGAAGAGTCCCGCTTGGAGCGCACGGCCTGCACGGCCTTGTCGTCCATGGTGATGACCTCGCTCGCATGGACGATCGAGATGGGCAGAGAGGCCGAAGCGGAATAGCGGGATAGTTCGGCCTTGAGACGTTCCCCTGGGCCTACTAAGGTGACGGCAATACCAAAGCGTCGCGCCGCCTGGATCGCCCCTTCGATCTCAGGACGGGGCGCGCGGTCAGAACCCATTGCGTCCAGGGCTATGACGCCAGGCATATTGGAAAGCTATTCGGCTTCCTTGACTTCCAGTACTTCGCGTCCCTTATAGTACCCGCACTTCGGACAGGCACGGTGCGGCAGCTTGCGTTCGTGACAATTCGGGCACTCGGAAAGCGTGACGCCGGTCAGGGCATCATGGGCACGCCGGGTGGATGTGCGGCGCTTGGAGTGCCGCCGTTTGGGATTGGGCATGGGAATCCTTTCGTTTAGTTGCCAGCTCCGGCCGTCGGCTCTCAGCTCAACCGTTTCGGGTTTCGCTGACACCTGAAAGCTGAATTCAGTGCTGCAACTTCTCTCTAATATCTTTCAACGCCGACCAGCGCGGGTCTTCCGGCGCCTCGGTGCAATTGCATTGTTCCTGATTCAGGTTGCGTCCACAATGCGGGCACAAACCTTTGCAGTCCTCGCGGCAGATGGCCTTTAACGGCAGCGCCAGCAGGACCTGCTCCCGCAGAACCTCTTCGAGGAGCAAACCTTCCCCTTGATAATACCCGACCTCGGCTTCGGCTGCGGTCACCGAAAGCTCCTCTTTACCGGCATCGGAACCTTGCGGCCGGTAGAGCAACTCGAACTTTTTGGTCACCTCGCGATGAATCGGTTCCAAGCACCGTGCACATGAGAGTTCGATCCGGGCCGCGAAGTCGCCCACAATCCGTATGTCATTGATAAGCAGGTGCTTACCGTGATGCTCCTGGACCAGCTGAGCGCGCCCTTTGCTGTCCAGATTGCCCTCCTGCCGCATCTCTGCGCCAAAATCTATGGTTCCGGGCGCAAGATGCTCGTCAAAGTCCAGCGGGTGGACCTGCAATTCCCTGATTTCGATGAGCATTTCAGGATCTCCGCGCCCCCACTTTTCGCAGGCCGCGGCAGCACATACTGAGGAGTAAGTACTCCGGGGAGCTA
>DATJEL010000033.1:0-157146 GCA_035496675.1 Terriglobales bacterium | reverse complement strand
AATTCCCGAGCTCGGCCAGACCGAGATTTTCGAGGCTATCTGCAAAGGCATGATGGAAGCCCAGGAAGCCATGCACCACTCTCTGCTGTGGGGCAATGCCGTCTCTCACGAGGAGGAGAAAGAGCGCGCCGCCGAGCAGCTCTGTGAGCACTACATCGCTCAAAGGGTTTCGGGAGTCTTTTTTGCGCCCGTGGAGTTCAGCGCAAATCGTTACCAGGCAAATCACAGAATCGTCGCAGCCTTCGATCGCGCTCGCATTCCTGTGGTACTTCTCGACCGTGACCTCGAGCCCTACCCGCAACGAAGTAAATATGACCTGGTCGGAATCGACAACCGTCGCACGGGATATCTCGCCACTGAACACCTGATAAAGACTGGGGCAAAACGCATTGCCTTTTTTGCACGGCCCAACTCTGCGCCTACTGTGGACGCACGCATTGCCGGATATCGCGAAGCCCTTCTGTCCCAAGAGAGTGGCGGCGCCAAGCGGGACCTCGTGACCATTGGGGATGCCAGCGATCCCAAGTTCATCAGGTCTATATTGAAAAAACACAATCCCGATGCGTTCGTGTGTGCGAATGACCACACCGCCGGCAATCTCATGCACACACTGATCTCGCTGGGCCAACGCATCCCCGAAAATATTCGGATCATGGGCATTGACGACGTGAAATATGCTCGGCTGTTGCCCGTCCCGCTGACAACTCTTCACCAGCCGTGCCGCGATATCGGAAGAATGGCGATGGCAGTCATGCTGGACAGGATCGCAAATCCCGACCTGCCCCCGCGCGACGTCCTGTTGAGATGCGAAGTCGTGATGCGCAAATCGTGCGGGACGCCCGCCGGTAAGGATGCCCACAATGTTTGAAAGCGTTGCTGAGCCGACTGTCAGCCTCTGCCAATTCCCGCTAGCATCGCCGCACCTACCTTCGTAGTGATTCGAATCCGTGAATGTTAGAGTGCCGCTGAAAGCGATGCTTTCTTCCTCACCGGTATAGACAACTTTTTAATAGTTGTCTGCAAATTGCCTTGACAGCTTACGAACAGGGGAGCTACAAGTTCACTCCAGCGCAGTTTGTTGATGTGTCGGCCGTGTTTTTGCCCGGTTCGGCGCACTTCGAGTTTTGAGCGTGGAAGCGCTCGTGGGTTTACAGATCGCTCAAGTCAAGATTCGCCGTCGTTCCATGTTGAAAGAGGTGACAAAAATGCCTACCGTCTTAGCACGCAGCCGTCGCGCATCGCACTCTCAAGCCAACCACTCGTTCAGCGAAACGAACAGTTTCTTTCCACGCGCTGGCCTTGGTACATCCGTGCAGCGTTTGCTTGCGTCAACGCTGTCGCTGCTGCTGGTGCTCTCCGCCGCAGCCGTCCTGTGTTTGCAGGCCGGAGCCCAAGTGAGGTTCGGCTCCATTCTGGGAGCGGTGACCGACTCCAGCGGCGCCAGTCTCTCCGATGCCAATGTGAAGATCACGAATCTCGGTACCAATGAGACTCGAA
Organism: Terriglobales bacterium; assembly: GCA_035496675.1. Classification (GTDB taxonomy): domain Bacteria; phylum Acidobacteriota; class Terriglobia; order Terriglobales; family Acidobacteriaceae; genus Gp1-AA145. Next base: position 155,649 of record DATJEL010000033.1, on the reverse strand, counting down.
CCGCAAAGACGACCAGTGCTGGCACTTACTCCTTCCCCAACCTGAACGCGGGGATCTATCGGCTGGAAGTCGAGGTCGCGGGTTTCAAGCGATTCACGCAAGAGCGGGTGGAAGTGCAGGTTGATCTCGCTACTCGTGTGGACGCGTCGATGCAGGTCGGCAATGTTACCGAAAGTGTCGTTGTCACCAGCGAAGCTCCTCCCCTGCAGACAGACAGTGCCTCGCTAGGAACCACGATCGGACAGAAGGAAGTGGAGAGCATTCCGCTCAGCGGAAGAAACGTTAACAACATGCTGACGCTGGTGACCGGAGTGGTCGCCCAGGGCGGTACTTATGGCAATGCAGTCAACAATCAGGGTGGCGGCGCCAGGACCAACGCGATCGGTTTTGGTAATTACGCCATCGGCGGCGGCTTCGGCAACCAGAGTGCCTTCTATATTGACGGCGTGTCGTCGATGGGATTTTCCGTGAACAACTCGCTGATTCCTTCCCAGGACATCGTGCAGGAGTTTCGTGTCGCCACGAACAACGTCAGCGCTGAATACGGAAGCTATGCCGGTGGTGTGGTCAACCTGACCACCAAGTCCGGGACTAACACTTTTCATGGCACGGTGTATGACTACCTGCGTAACAAGGTGCTGAATGCGAACGACTATTTTACGAATCACTCCGGGCCGGGCGGAACCCCCCTTCCAAGGCCTCCGCTAGTGCAGAACCAGTATGGCGCTTTTATTGGCGGGCCGGCGATCAAGAACCGGACGTTCTTCTACGGTGGCTTTGAACGTCAGGCCATCAGCAGTGCAACTCAGGTAACGCCCTACACCGTCCCCACGGCGGCGGAATTGACGGGCGACTTTAGCGACCCGCGGCTGCCGAAGATCTACGATCCGACTACCGGCCAACAATTCCAGTGCAACGGAGTGCTGAACGTTATTTGTCCGAACCGTCTGGATCAGGCCGCGGTTAACATCATGACGCTTAACTATCCGCGTCAGAACGTTGCAGGTGCGGTGACGAATAACTTTCTTGCCGCCACAAAGACCGGCGGTGTCAATTTGCAGTACAACGTCCGCGTTGACCACCGTATCTCGGACAGTAACAACCTGTTTGGACGTTATACGTATTGGAAGGTAGACAGCAACCCGTACGATGCGTGGGGCACGCAAACGCAAGGTCAGGGCCACACAGGCCTTTACACGCATGAGGCGGTCCTGGGAGATTCGCACTCGTTTAACTCCACCACGATCCTCGATGTGCGGATTGCTTATTTGCGGGCCTTTCAGCATGAGTTCCCTGACAGCAGTGGGGCTGACCTGTCCAAGATTGGACCTGGGTGGGTAGCTCTGCAGAGTCAACTTCTGGCCCCGCCGAACTGGCCGTCTATGAACTTCGGAGGCGACCCTCAGGGCATGAGTGCGGACAACGGCATTGGTTCTCAGCTCTTCTGGACCCAGAATGTGTATATGCTCTCCGGAAACCTCACCAAGATTGTGGGTCGCCATCAGATCAAGTTTGGCGCCCAGGCCCGCCATGCCCAAACGCTGCAAGCCGCGGGTAATGGCGTGCTGAGGCTAGACTTCTCGACGGCTCCCACCTCAAATGCTGGGGCGGGTGGCAGTGGGCTGGCGTCGGCCTTGCTCGGAATTCCTGCCGTGACGCAGTTAGCGCCAGGGCTTCTTGGCGGATCGCGAGTGTACTACGACGCCTACGGCTTCTTTGTGGAGGACACATTCCAAGCCACAAGAAAACTGACGCTCACAGCAGGTCTTCGCTGGGATCAGCCAGGGGCCTTGGCAGAAGTCAATGGGAACGACACTCTTTTCCTGCCTAACAAGCCGAGCCCTCTAGGGACCATTTTCAATCCGGCCACGGGACAAAACCAGCAACTTATGGGTACCGTTGCTCTTCCCAACTCAGCGGATTGGCACTCCAACAAAGAAGACTACCTGCATTGGAAGTTGTTCTCTCCCCGAGTCGGTTTGGCATATCGGGTCACCGATAAGACGGTTTTGCGGGCTGGTTACGGAATTTCTTATCCGCCTACCGTCATAAGTCAGGATGGTCCGAACCTATCGCCGGTGAACAATGCGCCGACGTTGTATCCCGGTTCTACGCCTGGGATATCGGTTTCCAACCCATACCCGACGGCCGCAGGCGGCATCAATCAACCGCTCCGCCGGAACGCAATGCCAGGCAATTTTTACGGGCAGGGCGTCTTTGTCATGCGCGTCCCGGGACAGAAAATGGGCTACGTGCAGCAATGGAACGCGGCAGTGGAGCGGCAGATCGGCAAGGACGCCTCGTTGACTGTTGCCTACGCTGGCTCCAAAGGGACACATCTGCTCATGCAGGGCTGGGCCACAGTTTCCAATATCGGGCTGAATCAGTTGGCTGACCAGTACCGCGCGTTGGGTCCCAGTAACGCCATAGGCTCGGGTGGGTTGAATGAGCCTCTGTCGAACCCGTTCTACGCGTTATGCACAGTGGGATGCAGCGCCGCCCCGATCACAAACCCAGGGGTGGACTCTGGAGCAACGATCACCCGCGGGCAGCTGCTGCGGCCTTTCCCGCAGTACGATCGCGTACTGGAGCTTGACCCTCATCTCGGGGTTACAAATTACAAATCGCTGCAGACCTCTTTCATGAAGCGATTTGGGTCCGGCGGCATTCTGAGTATTGCCTACACCTGGTCACGGCTGATGTCGAACACCGATAGTTCCAGTGCATTCCTCGACGAAGGCTTCATCTTTGGTGGCGCGGCCCAGGACAACAATCATCCGAATTCGGAATACTCAGTGAGCTCGTACGATATTCCGCACAACCTGTCCATTGGGTATGGTCTTGACCTGCCGTTTGGGCGCGGCAAGCACTTTATGGGCGACGCTCATGGAGTCGCCAACGCGTTAATCGGCGGATGGCGAGTCAATGGCATCACCACATTCCGGAGCGGGGTTCCCCTTAGCGCGTGGCAAGCCGGGACAACGGGCTCAGACGTCACTAAATTCGGCGGCGGCCAGGGATACTTCGGTGCGCAAGGATCCTGGATCCGGCCCGACTTCGTTGCTGGATGCAACCTGGGCGTCTCGGGATCTCGTGAACAGAGAGCAAAGAATGGGTGGTTCAATTCGGCATGCTTCGCGCCTCTAGGTCTAGCTAGATTGCAGGCCAATGGGACTGTTACCGGTACGGTCGAAAGGCTTGGCAACATGCCTCGGAACCTGGATGCTGTTCGCTTGGATCACATGAATAATTGGGACTTCTCGATCGCGAAGCGCAACGACATTACAGAACGTGTTTACCTGCAGTTTACGACAGAGTTCTTCAACATGTTCAACCATGTTCGCTTTGGCGGTCCTGATATCAACGTGGTCAGTCCCACTTTCGGGAAGGTGTTTGCTCAGGCCAATCAACCTCGTGCAATTCAGTTCGGATTGCGAGTGGGATTCTAACGTCAACGGCACCGCACGGAAACGTGCGGTGCCCTCAGCCTCCGCCCGGCCAACCAACTAAAAACGGGGACCGTCTATGCCCAAACGCCGCCTATTCTCGTCTCTCGTCTTTCTAACGTGCTTGCTTCTACTGCTTGCGTTGTCAGTATCCGCGCAAGATCGCCCCGCAAATCAAACGCCGAAGGTGGTTGTGCAGCCGGACGGGACAGTTGATATCCCCGCGCAATCCGCTCCGGTTTCCACCTTCTTGAGTCCAGAGGCGAAGGCCTACCTCACGCAGCACCTGAAAGACATGCAGGATCCGGAAATCCTGAAACAGGATGCCGGCGTGCCGCGCTTCATGAAGCCGTACATCACGCGGGACTACGAGATGTTTGCGTTCTATAAGAAAGACCAGAATCTCGGCGGAGTTCACGTTTACGTCTATACGCCGAAGGCCGGCATCTCCTCCAAAAACAAAGATCGGGTTCTGATCAATCTCCACGGCGGCGGGTTCTCCGGTTGCTGGCCGGGATGTGCGGAACTCGAATCCATTCCGGTTGCTACCCTGGGCAGGATCGAAGTGGTCAGCGTCGATTACCGCGAAGGGCCGGACAACAAGTTCCCTGCGGCAAGCGAGGACGTCGCCAGTGTCTATCAAGAACTCCTCAAATCTCACCAGCCACAAAATATTGGGATTTACGGGTGCTCAGCAGGCGGAATGCAAACTGCCATGTCGATTGCCTGGTTTGAAAAGCACTCAATCCCTCTACCGGGAGCCATTGGAATTTTCTGCGCATCTGCAGGAAGCATCTTTGGAGGAGATGCGCTCTATACCGCGATGCCGCTCGGCGAGGCTCGTTTAGCACCTCCTATGAAGCCAGGGATGCGGCCTCCGCTCAGCTATTTCGCCGATACCGATCCGAAGGACCCGCTGATTTCTCCGGTCAACTCCCCAGAGGTCCTGGCGAAGTTCCCACCAACGCTCATTATTACCGGGACTCGAGGTTTTGAGCTGAGCTCAGCACTCTACACTCACGAGCAGATGGTGAAGCTCGGTGTGCCGGCTGAACTCCACGTTTGGGAAGGGCTCTTTCACGGATTTTTCTACAACGCAGACGTACCGGAATCGAAGGATGCATTCAACGTAATGATCAAGTTCTTTGATCGCCATTTGGGTGGCGCGGGCTCGCGTGCATCGGCTGTGCCCGAAAACGGGATTCGGTGAGGAAGCATGATCACCAGTCAGCAGTTGATTGAGCGGATACAAAAAAATGTCGGAGTTCCGTGGCAGAGCCAACAATCCGACGGCTTTTCCGACGGCATTCTTTTCGGAAGCCCTGAGGCAACCGTCACAGGAATCGTGACTACCTGGACGCCCACGCTCGACGTCCTTCGCAAAGCTGTTAGCTCCGCGAAGAACGTCATCATCTGCCGGCAAGCTCCTTCTTATAGTCGGGGCGAACGTGCACCGGTGGCCTGGAGGAACGCTCCCGCGCCCTCAAAGGAAATGCTCGACAAGGATCCTGTTTGGGAGACGAAGCAGGATTTCATCTCCAAGAACAATCTGCTCATCATTCGTTTCTGTGACAACTGGGATGCGCGAAGGACCGATGGACAATTACGAGGTCTTGCGAAGGCGCTAGGCTGGAAAAAGTTTCACCTCGCGCAATCGGCCAAAGACGGTTATGAGCCTCGGAATGTTTACTTCCGACTGCCGGCAACTTCGTTGAACAACTTGGCTGAGGGCATCAAGAAGAAGCTGAATATTCAGGGATTTCGAGTAATTGGCAAGCCAGAATCTTCCATTGCCAAAGTCGCCCTGACGCACGGGCTTTTGCTGGTTGCGGATGCCGAGCAAATCCTTCGCGAGCCTGGCGTCGATGCGATCGTCACGGGAGATGCTGTGGAGTGGGAAGCGGCTCCGTATTTTCAGGACGTTGTCGCCGCCGGCAAAGCCAAAGGCTTGATCCTGCTTGGCGACGAAGCTTCCGAAGAGCCCGGTAGCGGAGAGGTCGCGGATTGGCTGAAAGGCTTTGTGACAGAAGTCCCGATCGAGTGGATTCCAGCTGGCGATCCGTTTTGGGTGCTGAGTTAGAAAACGAGATGAACGCAATGAAGCTTTCGCGCAGGAAGTTTTGCCAAGTCGCGGGAACGGGCCTTCTCGTGGCGTCGCCGCTGGTGCGCGCGCTGGGCCAGTCGCCATCCACTTTGACGGCCCGCGAAGTTGTCGCCCGGATCAAGAAGAATGTCGGTGTCCCCTGGTTCACGCCGACAGCTGATGACTTCAAGATCGGCGACCCGGATGCGCCCATCACTGGTATCACTACAACGTTCATGTCCACGCTGGATGTTCTCCAGCGCTCTGCCGCGGCAGGCAACAACTTCGTCATCACCCATGAGCCGACGTTCTGGAGCGCAGCGGATGTCGTCTCCGATTTGCGCGAAGATCCTCTCTACAACTACAAGCTGAACTTCCTCGAGAAAAACAAGATGGTGGTTTGGAGGTTTCACGATCACTGGCACGCGCATCGTCCCGCGGACGGAATCTTCACCGGCTGGAACAAAGCTATGGGATGGGAAAGCTACGCGTCCCCAGGCGCGAATCCGTTTTCGCACGAGTACGTGATCCCCGAAACGAGCTTTGAAGACTTAGCAAGGGATATGCAGAAGAAGTTGAACACGCACAGCATGCGCCTGGTCGGCGATCCCAAGCTCAGGGTCACGAAGGTGGCACACGCGGGACATTACATCCAGCAGTGCATGCAGGTGTTGGCCAACGTCGATGTTGTGCTGGTGTTTGAGTGCCGCGAGTGGGAGGCGGCGGAATATGTGCGAGACGCGATTGCGTCCGGTCAGAAAAAGGCGCTTATCCAACTCCCGCATGAGGGCGGGGAAGAAGCGGGCATGGACGAGTGCGCCCGTTGGATGAAGACGTTTGTGACCGAGGTGCCGATCAAGTTCATTCCGTCAGGTGATCCGTTTTGGATGCCGACCTAAACGTGATGAGGATTTCTAGAAGAGGAGCAACAGTGCGACGAAGAGTGCTTACGCAGATTGTCGTCTCCGGTATTGTAGCGGCAGTTCTGGCTCTACCCGTATGCGCAGAGCAACCCGGCAATGGTCATTGGGTCAGCGCGTGGAGCACCGCTGTCCACACCCCGTTGCCGTTCCCTGGACTCCCGCCATCGCCAGTGTTTGAAAACCAAACTGTGCGAATGGTGGTGAGGCCCACCATCGGAGGTCAACGCCTGCGGATACGGTTTTCCAACGAGTTTGGGACCACCGCCCTGAAAATCGGCGCCGCGCACGTCGCGCTTACGGCGAAGGGCGCGGCAATCGTCCCTGACTCTGATCACGCGCTGACATTTGGCGGCAGGCCTTCTGTCACCGCCCCGCCGGGCGCGCCGGTACTCAGTGATCCGGTGGACCTGAAAGTTGCTCCCTTCACTGAACTTGCGGTAAGCATCTACCTGCCAGAAAAAACAACCTCTTCCTCAGTCCATTTCTGGGCGCAGCACGATACCTACATTTCGGAACCGGGTGACTTCACCGCGAAAGCAGATATACCTAACCCAACCACCAAAACCTCGTGGTACTTCCTTGCGGACCTGGAAGTTTGGGCTTCGGATCAAGCTGGTGCGACCGTAGCGTTCGGTGATTCCATCACCGACGGCGTCGGCGCGAAGCAGGGCGAGTATTCCGATTGGCCTGATCTTCTTGCCGAACGTTTGGCAAGAGCCGCAGGTGGTCCGAATCTCTCTATCGTGAATGAAGGAATCGGCGGCAACCGCATCTTGCACGACGGCGCCGGCGTGAGCGCACTGGCGCGCCTGGATCGCGACGTGCTCGCGCAACCCGGTGTCGTGAACTTGATTGTCCTGGAGAGCATCAACGACATTGGCTGGCCGCACATGAAGCCGCGCTTGCCGAATGGCACGGTGCTGAAAGACCTGCCCTTTACTCACGAGGTAGTTAGCGCGGAAGACCTCATCATGGGCCTGAAACAAATCATTGATCGTGCCCATCAACACGGAATCAGAGTATTTGGCGCCACACTCACCCCCTATCAAGGTGCAGATTATTACAGCGATGACGGTGAGGCCGAGCGCCAGGCGGTGAATCAATGGATTCGTACCAGCGGCGCATTTGATGGCGTGATCGATTTTGACGCCGCGGTACGCGATCCTAATCATCCCGCTCAATTCCGCGACGGCTACCACTCGGGTGACCACCTTCACCCCAGCATGATCGGTTACAAGGCCATGGCTGAAGCGGTCGACCTCGCAATTCTCAGGAATGGCGTTGAGAAACGAAAGACGGCAGCAACAAGCTCCGGAGGTCGCTAAGTGCGATCGAAAGCGATTGCGCTGATGGTTGTCCTGCTTTGTGCTGCCGCCTCGGCGCAGGACAAGCCACGCCGTCTCTCAACCACGATTCCTGACGCCGAGTTCCCGCGGCTGAACGCCGACGGAAGCGCTACTTTTCGCGTGCAGGCAGAGCAAGCGCAAAAAGTCCAACTGCTGCTGGAACTCGGCCAATCAACCTACGACATGACCAAGGGCCAGGATGGCTCCTGGGAAGTAACCACCAAACCGCTTCTCCCAGGTTTCCATTACTACGCGATCTCCGTCGATGGCTTCACTTCCAACGATCCTGGCAGTCGAGTATTTTTCGCGGCGCGCAAGGAAGTCAGTGGACTGGAGGTGCCCGGACCAGAGTCAGATTTCTTTGCAGTCAAGGACGTGCCGCACGGCACCGTGCGCACCCAGTGGTATTTCTCGAAGACCACCGGCGAAACAAGACGAATATTCGTGTACACGCCGCCCGGATACGACCAGAATTCGCGGCGTTATCCAGTCCTTTACCTGCAGCACGGCTATGGGGAAGACGAGGCTGGTTGGAGCGATCAGGGGCACGAAAACTTCATCCTGGATAACCTGATCGCCGCCCACAAAGCTGTGCCAATGATTATCGTCAACGAGAACGGCATGACCGGCGTGCATTTTGTGCCTCCTCCTCCGCCGCGCGCGGGTGCCTCGTCAAACGGGCCGCCCCCGGTTCGTGCGGTAGCGCAGTTTTTTATGAATGAGCGCTACGCGGCCGTGGACGGCGTTTTCTCCCGTGATCTGATTCCGTATATCGACACACATTTCCGCACCATTCCGGACCGTGATCACAGGGCGTTGGCAGGTCTGTCTATGGGTGGTGCGCAGGCATTGCGAATCGGCTTCCATCATTTAGATCAGTTCTCTTACCTTGGCGCCTTTAGCCCTGCTATTGCGATTAGTGAAACAACGGGGGATTACGACGGCGCGTTTTCCGATCCGTCAAAAGTGAATCAGCGGCTTCACCTCCTGTGGATAGGAATAGGCACGGACGACTTTTTGCACGCTCCCGTCCTGGAATCTCACGAAGTTCTGGAGAAAGCGGGCATCAAGCACGTCTGGGTGGAGAGCCCCGGCTCCCACGTGTGGACAGTGTGGCGCAAGTACCTGGCAGACTTTGCGCCCAGGCTTTTTCAGTAGAGTGGCAGGCGGAATAGTGAGCTTATGACAGAACCGGCGATCATGATCGGCCTCGGTGAGGTTCTGTGGGACCTATTGCCGTCCGGCAAAGTGCTAGGCGGCGCGCCAGCAAACTTCGCGTATATGGCCAGCGTCCTCGGAGATCGAGGCATCGCCGCCAGTCGGGTCGGCGCTGACGATCTCGGACGAGAAGCCTGCCGCATCATGCAAGAACTGGGCATGAGCACTGCATATCTTCAGCATGATCAACATCACCCGACAGGCACCGCCACCGTATCCATCGACGCCGCCGGCCAGCCCAACTTCACCATCAAGAACTCTGTCGCCTGGGATTTCCTGGAATGGTCAACGCAGTGGGAGCAACTCGCCGCCACCGCTGACGTCGTCTGTTTCGGTTCGCTGGCGCAGCGTTCCGAGCAGTCCGCCGCGACCATCGAGCGATTCTTGAAAAGCATTCCGAAGAAGGCTCTGCGCATATGCGACGTCAACCTGCGCGAATCGTTTTACAGCCAGGGTTTGCTGCGCAGGTCGTTTCAGCATGCCGACATCGTCAAGCTCAATGACCAGGAGTTGCTGCAGGTGTCGTACCTGTTCAAGCTCGGCGTCGGAACGCACGAAACCCTTGCCCAGCGGTTGCTGCGGCTTTGCGATCTGCGTTTGGTGTCGATCACGCGCGGTTCGCGCGGCAGCCTCTTGGTCACCGAACAAGAAGCTGTTGAGCACAAAGGACTGCGAGTAACGGTGACCGATGCCGTCGGCGCCGGCGATGCCTTCACGGCCTGCCTCGCCCATCATTATCTGCGCGGACACTCTCTTCAGGAAATCAGCGAATCGGCAAATCGCTTTGCCTCGTGGGTCGCAACCCAACGAGGTGCCATGCCGCCCATTAGCACGGAGAAGCTGCAAAGCATTTTGAGCGATGTCACGCTGGGTTCAAATCCCCGCGCATGACCAAGAGCGCTGCTGCGCCCACAAAGGAGAAGTCAGAATCGTGAAGATCTGCGCCGCCGTTGTCCTGCTATTCCTGCTGACGCCGTGCTTTTCGCAATCAGCTCCGCATATGAGTTCGGCTTCTACCCAAGCGGTTCGAGTTGAAGGCGGCCTGCTGCAGGGAACTGTTGAAGATGGACTGCGCGTCTATCGTGGCATTCCATATGCCGCTCCTCCTGTAGGCGATCTCCGCTGGCGGCCTCCGCAACCTGCGCCGAAGTGGGAAGGAGTGCGCGCGTCCGATCAGTTCGGCCGTGCCTGCATACAGACCAATCAAGCAATCGCGAATCTTCCGTCCCCGAGCGAGGATTGCCTGTACCTCAACGTCTGGACTCCCGCCAAGAGCGCCGGAGAAAAGTTGCCGGTGCTGTTTTGGATTCACGGTGGCGGGTTCGTTGCCGGCGCACCGGCCGAGCAGTTATATCACGGTGAATGGTTGGCGAAGAAAGGCGTAGTTTTTGTCTCGGTGGGCTACCGTCTCGGCGTATTCGGCTTTCTGGCTCGTCCCGAACTGAGCGCTGAGAGTCCTCATCACGTGTCCGGCAATTACGGAATTCTCGACATGATTGCCGGCCTGCAATGGGTCCAGAAGAACATAGGCGCATTTGGGGGCGACCCCACGAAAGTGACAATCCAAGGCGAATCGGCCGGTGCCGCTGCGGTCAGCATTCTCTGCGCATCTCCGCTCGCCAAGGGACTGTTCCGCGGCGCTATCGCCGAGAGTGGCGGCACATTCGGCCCGGTGCGGGCCGACGCATCATTCGGCGAGTCAGAGCCCCTTGCGAGTGCTGAAAAGAGAACCGTAGAGTGGCTTTCGTCTGCTGGCATCTCGAACATCGCGGAATTGCGCAAGATTCCAGCCGAGAAGCTGCAGACGATGATCCCGCGTCAACTCGGATGGGCTCGGCCCAATACCGACGGCTGGGTCATTCCGGGAGATCAGTACAAAGAGTACGAATCACATCAATACAACGACGTACCCGTTCTCACCGGCTACAACTCGGATGAAGGCTTGTTGTTCGGAAGCCCAAAGTCGAAGGAAGCCTACATTCAAAGTGTGCGCGACCGGTACCACGAGTTTGCGGACAAGATTCTGGCTGCCTATCCGGGCGGCGACACACCAATGGAGAAGTGGACAGAGCGTAATCTGACGCGCGACTCGGCGTTTGGCTGGAATGCCTGGACGTGGGCCCGTCTGCAGGTAAAAACGGGGAAATCAAAAGTGTTCTTGTATTTTTTTGAAGAACCGGCCGAGCTCCCTGCAGGTGCTGACCCTCGGTCTAACGGAGCGCGGCATGCCTCGGAACTCCCTTACGTGTTCCGGCAGCTAAGAGAACACGACCGTCCTGCCCCCAAACCGAAAGACGAAGCGCTGTCCGACATAATGCGAACTTACTGGACCAACTTCGCTAAAACTGGTGATCCGAACGGCAATGGATTGCCGGATTGGCCAGCTTACAATGGCACCTACGCGCAAGTATTGCATATCGAAGCGGAGAATACCCAAGCAGGTCCATTGGTTAATAAGAAGGGATTAGAAGTGCTGGACCAGTACTTTGCGTCGCGTCGTATATAGATGAAGTAAAAACAACAGCGAAGCGTTAGGTCAAAGCATCGCGGTCAAGCGCTAATCGAGGTGCAGAATCGTGAGTCTGCACATAGGCTGGGGGTGCGGTGATCCGCGCATGGGACAAATCTGGGTGCAATAATACTTCTCAGCCAGTGTTTACGCGAGACATCCAGGAGAATCTTTGCTAAAAGCTGGATGTCTGCATCCTGCAATGAACCCGCAATGCGGCACCCGCAATGATTGAGGCGTTTTACGTATTTTCAGGTACTTAGCGGCAACCCCAAGACCTGTTAAGTTGTTGTATTACTTGGTAGGAAAAAATTGGGAAGCTGGCGTTCTACCGCTGAACTACTCCCGCTCAGTTGACCAGAACCGAATCATACACGGGGCTTGTGCTTCCATGTTCTCTCCATCTGTTTTCGAGGTGCCCGCGTTCCTTGGGACGAACCCGGAATGGCAGCGATTAATGCGTGACGCGGAGATTTTTCGCCGGTTGGCTTCCGTTGCTACTATAAGTCGGGTTGTTTGTGAGGTGAATCATGGCCCTTGCGACCTTCACCGGCGTGGGCGTCAGACAGGCGGTGCCGTTTTTCGGCGTGACCAACATGGAAGCGTCGCTGAGATTCTACGTGAACGGGCTTGGGTTCAAAATGAAGCGCTGGTGGATACCAGATCAGGCCGATGGACAAGGCGCCCACAATCCTGACGGCGGGATTCGCTGGTGTTGGCTAGAACTGGGTGAGGCTGCGGTCATGCTGCAGGAGTTTCGGCCGGAATGCCAGCCCAAGGAAACCCTCGGAACTGGAGTCAACGTCTGCTTTCAGTGCGAAGATGCGCTAGCGCTGTATCGCGAGTTCAAATCGCGGGGAATCCAGACCCGGACACGCCCGTTTGTTGGAAACCGCTTGTGGGTTGTGCCGGTGACCGATCCCGACGGCTATCGCATGGAGTTTTCGAGCCCGACCGATACGCCAGAAGATACCGAACTGGCCGAGTAGCTCTGCGCGGCTGGCCGATGCTACAGGCGATGTCGTAAGCGTTGGGAGCGAATTCAGGCTACTGCTTCAGCGTTCTTGAACACGGGCCCCTTACTTCAGAATTTGTGGTCTTTTCGTTAGGTTCGCATCTCGTGAAGACCCAGACTACGTTCGCGCGATTTACCGACATGGATCCCGCAAATCCCGGAGCTTTTCATTGGTCGAATGTGCCAATCGCCATTACTCCTGAGGAGCCGCATTACTCCGGCAAAGTGGTAATTCTGGTTGACGAGTCTTCCATGAGCCAGGCCGAGTACACGGCCATGGCTTTTCGTTCCGCGCCGAAAGCTATCGTTGTTGGCAGCACAACCGCGGGAGCTGACGGCAATGTCTCGCCCTTTCCTCTACCTGGTGGCGTTCACACAATGATCAGCGGCATCAGTGTCTTCTATCCCGACAAGACTCCAACACAGCGCATCGGTATTGTGGCAAACATTGTCGTGGAATCGACAATAGCCGGTGTTCGCAAAGCTAGGGACGAGGTGCTTGAAGAAGCCATGAGGCAGATTCTCGGCGCGAATAGTTCAACTGCGGAAATCGACAAGCTACTCAATCATTGAGCAAGAACCCAGATTCGTCGCTTTTTTGATCCGAACCAGGTCCTGGTGAGAACCTTCATCGTTCTGGCCTTGAGCATTGCCACAGCAACCGTCGCGTTCGGAGCGGATGATCCGAGGGCGGTAGACGGGAAGAAAAAGACGCAAAGCTACCTAGAAACTTGATTTGGGACTCACGAGAGAGATCGTTGAAGGGACGCTTTTACCCTCTCCGGTGTAAATGCTAATCGGCGTAATGGACACCCAACTGGCGGGAGTGCAGGTCGGAAAAGGAAGGGAAGCGCGTTTTTCGGAAGCCAGCCCAGATTTGCAGCGATTTATGTATGGCTACGATTTTTGATTGTTATTCCCCACCCGACGGCATCGCACGAGATTTCAGGCGATGGGCATTAAGTGGGGATCTGCCTTCTCCGTATGGACGAGGCGGGACTTCCGGCTCGTGCAGGGGAAGTGGAGGGCATGGTCGGGCTGTTCGGATCAATGCCCTTCAACCGAGAATGCCAGGAGAACATTGCCTGACATTCCGCCGTACTGTCCATAGCCTGAGCTGACGTAAAGCATGCCTTCGGCAACTACCGGCCCGGGACCGTCCAACGACCCACCGTGGGCCGGTTGTCCGTTTACCGTGTCGTAATCCCGAGCTGTGTCCATATCCCAAAGGATTTTTCCGTCTGACGCCGAATAGGCGCGAATGTGGCCGTCAAGCGACCCGGAAAAAACCACCCCGGGAATCCCGGTGACGGCCTGAGACTGCCCGGGGCTGCAACGATCCCGATCTCCGCAATCATGTGGCGGAGCGGCGCTCCAGACTTTTTTGCCCGTCTTGAGATCCAATGCGAAAAGCCCGCCACCCTGGTTTGGATTCAGCAACAATCGAAATCCTTGCGCCGAGGTCTTGTCGGCTGCAATGCCTTTGAATCCGAGGTCGGAATCGGCAACATACATCTTCTGGCCGTCCGTCGCCGAGCCCCACATAATTCCGCCCAGCGGGCCACCGTTTCCAACTCGCGTTTGCCAGAGTATCGTTCCTTCCTTATCGGGATCGAGCGCATAGGCCAAGCCGGATTTCTGGCCGATTACCAGCTCTTTGCGGCCATCGGGCATCGTCACGAGAATTGGGGGCTGGCCGAAGTCGAAGTCCCCTCCTGAAGGTGGAGGACAATTTGGACTTCCTGGAATCGAGCAAGCGTTGTTGAAGATGTCATCCGCCGTGACCTGACGCGACCACAGAAGTCTGCCGGTCTTAGCATCGAGAGCGAGGACAGCATCACTGGTTTGTGCTGCAGGATGAGAATAATCATCACCAGTTGCTGCGTAAATGACTCCGCGCTTCTCGTCAAAGGTCGGTGTCGACCAAACCGCGGCGCCCGAAGGTCCGTGCATCTGTACGCCCGCTTTGTTTTTCTCGGTGGGCTGGGGCGCACTCGCAATGGTGTAGGTGCGCCAAAGAGGTTTGCCCGTATCTGCTTTCAGGGCTACCACGCTACCTCGAAAAGTGCAGCATTCGTAGGTGGGGATCGGGGGCAGTGTTTCTTCGAACGAAGATACGCCAAAGTACACCACACCCCGATAAAGCAAAGGCGCGGCGGTCACCAGCGCGGCGAAGTGGTCGGCGATGCGTGCTTTCCAAAGCTGTGTGCCGGTTTTGGCATCGAGCGCGTATGCATTGTGCCCGGCGCCGAAATACACGGCTGCATGTTTCGTGCCTTTGGTTGGGCCAATGACGAGAGCCGAGCGGACCGAGCCCTCAATTGTAGAAGTCCAATAAATGCAGCCCGAGCGGGCGTCGAGAGAATAGATCGAACCGGCTGCCGTTCCGAAGAACATGCGCCCGCCGGCGACCGCTGGCTGCGACCGGGCGCTGATTTCGTCGCCCAAGCTGAAGGCCCACTTCAGCTTTAACTTTGGCACGTCGGCTGACGTGAGTCCGGCTCCGGTCAACTTCTGAAAACGCCAATTGTCAACGCCTGTGCTCCAACCAGTCCAGGCAGGTCCGGAGGACGAGAACCGGAAAGGAGTGCCTTTGCCGCAGAATGCGGTCGGGGCCAGGGGCGCGGCTTTCGGCGTGGCGCCAGCGCTCAGGTACAGCGCAACGGCATAGCGCTCCGGTGGCGTCAATGTATTCCCGACCGTTTTCATCACTCCTGTTTGCAGAGCCGTCAGTACCCTCATCAGGTTCATCGATCGCAGAGCGCTCTCTGCAGGGACTCGCGGCGCAGCAGAATTGTGGCAACTGGCACAGTGCTCTTTATAGACTGCTTCGCCATTTTGCGCTTTGGCACAGATTGCTATCAGCAGGACAACGAGAACACATATGTATCGCATCGGAATCCTCGTCCAGCCTGATTGCTGGATCCAACTTCTCGGAAGGCTTAAGATCTAAACAAAACTGCGCTTCCGGGATTGCAGATAGATCGTCAATCCCAGGATCACCATGATTGCGGCGAACTCCACCCCAAGAATTTTGAACACCGCCGGATTCCACACGGCGACGGGGCCGCCCCAGGTCTGTGTGATCGAAGGGACATGGCTGGCGAGCAAGTACCAAACGAGCCCATAAGATGAATTGACGACAACCATCGCAGCCGTGGCCCACCCCTCCGATTCACCCACCAGCGCCGTTCCGGTAATCAGACAGAATCCGATCAAAGGAAAACCCATCAGGATCATCGCCATTGGAATCACACCGTTCGGCAGAGTATGCCGACCGAGAACCATATAAAGCGCCACGCAAAGCAACGTCAGCCATAGAATCAGGAACATTCCCACAGTCGAAACGAGCTTTGCAGCTGCGTATCTTGCCGATGAAACAGGCAGACTCATCACGAATGGAAGAGTTTGCTTTTTTATTTCATTCACAATGTTTTGCATGGGAAGAAGGCATGCACACAAGATCATCGACACAAAGAAGAGAACGGTGCCAATTACGATCGGAGTTTGTCCGCCAATCACAAGGATTGTGAGCGCTGCAGCCCCGGCCAACACCGTAAGGATGATTGTTCGGCGTTGGAGCCGCCAGTCCTTCAAAATCAAGTGCAGCATCACATTGGCTTTCATGCCTTGACCTCCTCGCGGCTGTGTTCCACGTTGGCAACAAAAATCTCTTCGAGCGTCATGTTTTCCACGGCTCGCACGCGCGCACCCGAGTTCTCATATGCGTTCGGAAGATGGGACTCGAATGCGTTGGCAATTGCCACCGCCAATCGGCCCGTTTGCTGGATCCCGATCACGCCTGGCAGTGAGGGCAGTGCAACTCCATCCGGCACTTCCAGCCGCATACGCCGCCAACGGTCGAGATAAATCTCTTTATCCATTGAGTCGATAATCCGCCCGCGGTCAATGAATGTGATTTGATCTGAGATTTGCTCTACGTCCTGGGTGTTGTGAGAAGAAAACAGGACGCTGCGGCCTTCTTCGACCATGACAGCCGTCAGCTCACGCAAGATTTCATGCCTGGCTACTGGATCGAGACCGGTAGTCGGTTCGTCCAGCACCAGAAGCTTTGGCCGGCGGGCAAAGACCAGCAGCAGGGAAGCTTTCACTCTCTGCCCATGCGAGAGTCCCTTAATCTTCTGCTCTGCACGCAGCCCGAAGTGCTTCAACAACAATTGAGCGTAGGCGTCATCCCAACGTGAATAAATCGACTTTACAAAATTGATGTGCCAGCCCAGAGTCATGGATTCGTAGAGGCGCATGTCCTCGGATGCGAAGCCGATGTCCCACTTTGCGATGATTTGTTCCTCGGGCATGCGATAACCGAGCACGTTTACGTCGCCACGGTCTTGGTGCACCAGTCCCATCAGAATGCGTATCGTGGTGGACTTACCTGCGCCATTTGGGCCAATCAATCCCATAATCGTTCCGTGCTCTAACCGCAGCGCAACGTTCTGGAGATCGAAAAAGCGATAGGACTTACACACCCCGTTGAGTTCAATCGCGTAGTCGCTCATACCGGTTCCTTTTCCTCGTCCGTGACGCGGTCGTACATTGCTCGAACGCGCTTCTCCAAACTTTTCTGTGAAAGTCCCATCATTGCGGCGCTTCGCACGGCCTGCTCCAGATGCTGCTCCAGTTCCTGTTCTCTAATGCGGGCGCCGACATCGGAATCTGAAGCGACGAAACAGCCCTTGCCCTGCCGGGTTACGATGATGCCGTCGCGCTCCAACTCCAGATATGCACGCTTGACCGTAATTACACTCACGCCAATATCTACAGCTAATTGGCGAATGGATGGAATTGCTTGTCCCGCCGCCCAGTCGCCAACGGCGATCTTCTGCTTGATCTGCTCCATGATCTGCAGGTACAACGACCGCTTATCGCTTTGGGAGATGACGAACACTCTGTATATGCACAGTATGCACAGTAAGGATCTTTGTCAAGTATTTTCCTGGGCGATAAACCAGATGTCCCCTCATTTGTAGACAACAGCGCGAAGGACGGCGCAAAGTGTGATTCGCCCTGGGTTGCTAGCCAAGTGGCAAAATACTGCCAGACTGACGTAGACTTTGGCCGTGATAACCGTCGCCAATTTTCTGATTGCAGCGGCATGTGGGTTGTTGTGGACGACCTTCGCGGCTCCCGCAATTCTTCGTCTTCTCGGTATTCCGGTAGCCTTTGGAATTTGGCGGATAGACCGCCGTAATCAACACCTCACTAAGACGCAGTATGTATGGGGTTTTGGCGTTTTCATGTGGGGGATTGGGATGTTCCTATTCTTCGTCATCGCTAGGTACTTAGACTGGAAGCTACTTGGCGTTAAGATTCCAATGAACATCTTTGTGGCACTTGTAACCTGGTTGACGGCGGGGTGGCTGGTCGGGGTTTTGGGGGCGCGGCGTCGTGAGGGCGCAGACTCACCCAGTCGCTAATTGCAACTCCTGAACTAACATCGGCAGCGCGCGAGGTTTGTTTCCGCCCAGCTGATCCGTTTCACACCCAAGGTTGTCGCTGATTGGAGTCGGGTGCCGGCTCGTTCCGGCCAAGCGGCAAGTTGAGCTCGGAAACACCTTTCTCGGCCGCCTTCACCAAATTCAGGTGTTCACGTAGTCGCAAACCAACACCGTCAAATCGTCATCCTGCCTGGCCGACCAGCGGCGGACCGACGTCATGATTGAATCGGCTGCTGAAGAAGAAGAGAGCTTCGCGGTACTTTTCAGAATGTCTCCGAGAGAATCTTGGCCAAAGAAGTCGCCCGAGGCGTTTGCGGCCTCCATGATCCCGTCGGTATAGAGAAGAATCCGTCGCCGGATTCAAGCTTGTGCACCGCATTGGCGTAAGAGGCAAAGTCGAAGGCGGCGAGCATCAATCCATTTTCTTCAACCCTGGTGATTGCACCGTTGCGCAGCAACAGCATGGGCGGATGGCCTGCGGCCGAATAGCGCAGCTCTCCCGATTGTGCATTGAGGTGAACATAGGCAGCGGTGACGAACTGGCTCTGCGTATTGCCGCATAAAGCCGCATTCATGCCCTTCAAAAAGCTCGCCGGATCATCGGCAGTGCTGCGCTGCGAGGAAGCTGCGAGCTTCACCATGGAAGCAATCAGCGCGGCGGGTACGCCGTGTCCGGAGACATCGGCGATGAGAAGTCCAACCTGATGATCGTCGGAGACGACGTAGTCGTAAAAATCGCCAGCAACCGAGGTCATAGGGAGATAGCGGCTGGCAATTTGAAAGTGTACGGACTGCGGGAATTCAGCAGGCAGAATCGAAAGCTGAATGCGACGCGCGACCTCAAGCTCGTTCTCAATTTCATTCAACTGCTGATCGCGCTTCAAAGTTCGGCGCGCGGCCACGTATCCCAGGGAAGCAAGAAATGCGAGAAAGCCAAACGGCTCCAGATTTTGCAAAGGAAAGGAAATGAGATTCGCAACATTCCCCACCAACGCAAAAACAATGAAAACCAGAAGGCCCCAGCGGATCACGGCAAAGTCTCGATCGGTTCGATAAATGTGGGCAAACATAATCTGTCCAATGACGAAGAGGAGCGCGAGGATGACGACGGCACTATTAATGTGGTCATAGGCGGCTCGGTCGCCGAAGGCAAACGTGGCCAGGGCCAGGGCCGCTCCGATACCGGCCATGGTGTAGTTGAGTAGCCGGTCGCTGCGCGTTCGCAATCCGAGTGAAGCAAAAAATAGAAATGCCGGAACTAGAATGAGGTAGCTGAGTCCCGGCAAGAGCCGCTGATGTAGAACCAGGTGTCTTAAGCTAACGCGCACCAGAGATGCGCGGAGCCACAGCCGAAGGCCGTACAATCCGGCGAAAAGAGCGAAGTAAATCAGCAGCGGATCGAGCCTGCGGCGAAGGGCTGAAAAAGCTGCGGCAACCAGCGCCACGGTGATAAAAGCGGAGCCGAGAAAAAGAAACGGCGCATCCGCATAAAATGCATGAAGTACATCATTCGCGTTGTAGTTCATGAGAGCCGCTTGCATGGCTTGAAGAATGATGTACTTGGAACGCGCGGCTCAACAATTCGATCACAGGTTTGGGAAGCTGACGTCGCCGCACGTTTCGGCCAGAGCCGTAATGGTCTAGCGCAACTGGCCAGTCGGATGTCGATCTCGTCGCGCTGTGATACCAGCAACGAGTTCAGCCGGGTGCTGGCTCGTTCGGCAAGTACTCGGCGCCTTCGCTAAACGGCGACCATGTGATTCACAA
Organism: Terriglobales bacterium; assembly: GCA_035496675.1. GTDB lineage: Bacteria > Acidobacteriota > Terriglobia > Terriglobales > Acidobacteriaceae > Gp1-AA145. Next base: position 135,883 of record DATJEL010000033.1, on the reverse strand, counting down.
GTATTTCCTTCACAATCTCACCGGATCGAGGTGCTCATCCAGCCAACCGCCGCGGGAGTTTGTTCTTTACGAACTGCTGTGCAAATGTCGTGGATTAGCCGTGCTCTCGGGGGCCTGACGAGCGATCAGAAATTGCCTGTCGTGCACACGAAAGGAGGCGAACAATTCCCGTTCGCCCCTTTGCATTTGGCTGGTTTGCTCATCGCGATTCGCATTCAGCGCCGGGCCCATTATTTGAGAGCCGTGTTTTCCGGGGTGAAAACGCCAGCAGGATTATCTTGCCAAATCCAAGCATGAACCAACCACTGCGTCTGCGCGACGAAGCGACCGCCTTTTTCGCGGCACTCGTTTTCATTCAATGCGTGTGGGTTATCCAAACCAGGCAGCATGCAAATGTTGTTGTGACGGTGCCAGCGCGCTAAGGATTTAGGAAATGGAGGATTCAGGGGCTGGCCGTCTGGACCCTCGGGACCGTTCCACAAATAGGCGACCCCAACCAGGGAGTATCCACCGGGCGCCGTTGGGTCGTGATGGTAAAGGAGAATCGGAGGGTTCTCGATTTGGAATTGATTCACTTCTAGCGTGCGAACGAAATGGGCCCCCATTCCCGGGAATTCCGAGCCCAACTGCTGATAGCCGTCAGCTTCCGCAACTTGTACATCCTTGTACTTTGCAGTCGCTTGTCTCGCACGTTCTAAGTCGGCAACCGTGTTCTTCATCTCGGTGTAGCTAATCGGTGCTGCACCCGCGTGGGCGGCCATCATGTGGTCAGACATCGCGTGTTGTTTGTCTGCGGAAGGCTGTTGCGCCATCGCGAATTGGATCAACATGTAGAGCACGACAACTGTTCTGCCAATTGTTTTCATCGCTCCTCCTCTGTTATTGGTGTCGCCGAGATTGCGACCAAAGCTCAATTCACCCGACGGCGTATAGTAGGAATTCGCCGGTGATCTCATCCGATCAGGCTTACACTTTACCCGGCTTCCGCTTAATCGCCCCTGAACACGCTGTTCAGCGGGCGTTCAGCTCGATTCTCGTCTCATAAACGGGGAGAATCATGCGAATCCTTGTGGTGGAAGATGAACTATCGTTGGCCAAGCGACTCATCGCAGCGCTTCGGCGCGCGGGCTATGCGGTGGATCATGTTTCTGACGGCGAGAGCGCTGACATCCTTGGACACGACGAAAACTACGATGCCGCTATCCTCGACTTGGGCCTACCTAAAGTCGACGGATTTACCGTATTGCGGCGTTGGCGCGAGACCGGGCAGACGATGCCTGTTCTTGTCCTGACCGCTCGCGGCAGTTGGCACGAAAAGGTCCGGGGAATTGACGGCGGTGCGGACGACTACATGACCAAGCCGTTCCGCATGGAGGAATTGCTGGCGCGTTTGCGTGGCTTGATAAGGCGATCAACTGGGAAGATTAATCCTGAACTTCGGTGTGGTCCGCTTGTGCTCGATCCGCGGTCCAGCAGAGTAAGTCTTGAAGGATCCGAGATAAGTCTCACGGGGCATGAATTTCGCGTGCTCTCGTACCTGATGCATCACAGCGATCGCATTGTTTCTCAAGGTGAGCTTACAGAACATATTTATTCTCAAGGTTTCGACCGGGATTCAAACACGGTTGAAGTCTTCATCGCGCGGTTGCGGCGAAAGATTGGGCCGGTTTTTATCGAAACGGTACGGAACTTGGGCTACCGCATGAAGTCTTCCGCATGAAATGGTCGAACTCATTCCGTTCTCGTATCGTTTTGGGCACTTTTCTTTGGACGCTTGGACTGATCCCCCTATTGCATCTGCTTTTTCTTTTCGTGCACCATCAAATGCGCGCGGTTACGGCTACCGGTGTCAGAATTCTGCTCGCTTTTTCGGTGTTGTGCATATGCTCTGGAATCTGGCAGTTTCGGGCTGCGATTGCCCCATTCGTCCGTCTGCGTCGGCAATTGTCTGGTCTGCGCGATGGGTCCAACCTCAGGGTCGAAGGGACATACCCGAACGAAGTCCAGCCCCTGGTGAATGATCTCAACTCCTTGCTCGAGCACCGTGAGCACATCGTTCGGCGGGCAATGGCGAAAGCGGGAGACCTTGCCCATGGACTGAAAACTCCGCTGGCGGTGCTGGCTCAGGAAGCGGAGCGTGTCCGAGCAGAAGGCGAGGATGAAACTGCCTCAACAATCAACCTACAAGTTGATCGGATGCGAAGGCAGATTGACTATCATTTAACGCAAACTAGGGCGACAAGTCCCAATAAGCTGTCGAGCGCACGTTGTTCGGTGCTGGTTTGTGTGGAAGGGCTGGTCCGTACTCTACAAAAACTCTACGCAAATCGCGGGTTCGAGATTGAAGTGGACGTATCCGCGACGCACTACATTCGCGGTCAACGCGAAGATGTGGAAGAAATGTTGGGGAACCTGCTAGACAATGCGTGTAAGTGGGCGAAGTCTGCGGTGGAGATTAAATCCGTTGCAGAAGATCATTCCGTACTGGTGACGGTGGATGATGATGGACCAGGTCTTCCTCCGTCCATTCGCGATCAGATGTTGCAACGAGGAGTGCGGGCTGATGAGAGTGCTCCAGGCTTCGGGCTTGGTTTGGCAATCGTTCAAGACCTCGCTCAACTCTACGAAGGAACCATCACGCTGGATGCCTCGCCCTTGGGCGGGCTGCGCGCGCTTCTCCGCTTACCGCGTTAAGCACCAGATGGATTGTATGCGCGGGTCAACAACGTATGAGGTCTAGCGACGATTTCAAGTGATGGAACGCCTCAGTGAAGGATGCCGGACGCGTAATGAAGAAGGGTGAGCGTCTCGAGGGGGTCAACGCTGATTCCTTGTTCCGCGCCCGGCGGTCTGCAAGTAACACCATTGTGACGACATAATTGCATTACGAACAAGAAATCGTCAGCTTGTTACGAAAACGGAACGGGGGAGCAGGGTGGCAGGGAGGCTTCGAGGCGGCCTCTCGACTGCGTGATCTACCGTGAAGGCACTTCCAGACCCAACGCTGCCCGTTGCTTCTCAAGCAGGGTCTCGATCCCGGCGCGTGCGAGCTGGATCATGGCATTCAGTTCCGAATCGTCGAACACCTGATGCTCAGCCGATGCTTGTACTTCGACGAATTTCCCGGCCGAGGTCATCACAAAGTTCATGTCCACGTCGGCGCGAGAGTCTTCTTCGTAGCAAAGATCAAGCAAGGGCTGCCCCTCAACAATTCCAACGCTGACCGCGGCGACGGAATCGCGCAGCGGGATGGAAGGCAATGTTCCAGCCTGGACGAGCTTCCGCAGGGCGAGTTCTAAGGCGACGAAGGCGCCGGTGATGGAGGCGGTCCGTGTTCCGCCGTCAGCTTGAATCACATCGCAATCAAGCAGGATAGAGCGCTCGCCGAGCTTTTCGAGATCCATTACAGCGCGAAGGGAGCGGCCGATTAGCCGCTGGATTTCATGGGTGCGGCCGCCAATTCTGCCGCGCGCGGATTCTCGTGCGGTTCGCGTCAAGGTAGCGCGAGGCAACATTCCATACTCGGCGGTTACCCATCCTTTCCCGTTGTTCCGCAAGAAGGCTGGTACAGATTCTTCGATGGATGCGGTGCAGATGACTCTCGTATTTCCAACCTCGATGAGAACAGAGCCTTCAGCGGTCGAAACGTACTCCGGATGAATATGGACCGGACGAAGTTGGTCCGGCGCGCGATGATCGCAACGATAGAACATGAACAGATTCTAGCAGCGGAGGGTTCGTGAAAACGGAGAAGATCGGCCAGCGAGAGAACTAGGTCTCGGGCATCTTAAGCGGATCTACGCCGGGCGCTGAGGGTAAACAGCGCGTGCAGGGCGCGATCCAGCTGCTCGCGCTCGCGGGAATTTTCGGCATCATCAAGTTGGTCGAGGCGTTGCCGGATGGCCCGTCGGGCAGCTTCAATCTTGCCGTAGAGGCGGTTTGGATCCGATTCGGACAAGGCGGCCGTGTACAAAGCCTGCCAGTTTACATCAGACATACTGCCTCCTGGGGGAAAGAGGAACGAAGGCGCGGATGAATTATAGCGCTGCCCACCGAGGAAATGCGCACAGAAGTTCACCATGTGAAATTCTTCGCACAATCACCTCGAAGCTACCTTGCTCAGAGAACTTTTTGAGAGTAGAGTGCTGAGCACTCATGTCAAAGCAGCCCGGCAAAGATGCTGTTCGCCTGCTCCGATGGCGCGACGTGTATCGCGAAGCCGAACTCTACAAGGCTGCGGTTCGCCTCTATACCAAGCCGCTTTTCCTCTGGCGCAAAGCGCTCAGCGTTTCTAGCGATGGAAAGACTTTGTACGACCTGGCCGCCCAGGGCTTGAAAGGTCTGGACGCGATTCACCAGCAGCTACGGACCGGACGCTTTCAGTTTCGTCCTGCGGTCGGGCTCAAGTACAACTTCAACGGCAAGCGCCGGACCCTGTACATTCCTCCCTGGGAGGAACGGGTTGTCGATCTGCTGATCTACAGAGTGCTGAACCGGCGTCTCGATCGCTGGTTCTCACCTTCTTCCTACGCCTATCGCGATCACACCTATGGTCTGGATTGCTGTCAGTCAAGGATCAGGGCCGTGCTGCGTTCCGCACAGTCGCCCGTCTACGTAATCAAACGCGACATTTCCGACTATTTCGCATCCATCAATCACGAAATTCTGTTGCAGCAACTCGGGAAGCTGGTAGCGGAAGAAGATTATTTGTTCGAGCTGATTCACCAACGTATCCGTTTCGACTACCAGGATGAAAGCGGGTCACATCGTGCCATGCAGGGTGTTCCTTTCGGTTGCGCCAGCGCCTGCGTATTCGCGAACCTGTACCTCACGGAGTTGGACCGCGAGGCGGGAAAAATTCCGGAGGTCGACTATTTCCGCTACGCGGATGACATTCTGCTGCTATCGAAGAATCGGGGGGCAGCTCTGCTTGCCAAAAAAACATTGCAGGATGGGCTTGCCAAGCTTCGGCTCACGACCAAGGCGAGTCATGAGGTCGACCTGCTGCTTAGCGAGTTGCCCGCAACCAGTCATCCGCCTTTTCAGCAAGCCGCGGCCATTCGACATCTCGGACTGCAGTTCGAGCCGGGCGGTTCAGTATCGCTTTCCCGGGACAAGCGGCGGAAGATTCAGAATCTGTTCCGCTTTGCCTTCCGGCGCACGTCTCGTCGCTGGATGAAGATTTCAGACCCCCACGAACGCGCGCGTACGCTGATCGCGATTGCAAGCCAGACGGTCGAGCGGGGGGTCCGCAATGTGGCGATCATCGATTATTACCTGAGGCACGTCACGGATGGGCATCAGTTACGACTGCTGGATCGCTGGCTCGGCGAGGAGATTCTTAGCCGCGTATTCGGGGGTCACAAGAAGGGAAACTTCGCCAAGATCAGTTACCAGGAACTTAGGCGAAATGGACTGCTGTCGCTTGTGCACCGGCAGCGTTTGATTCGGCATCGGAAAATCGAAAGCCCGTTTTTTATTTGGCAACAAGCAAAGGCAGAGAGAGCGTTCCAGGGGACGGTTGCCAGTCGGAAGCGCGCCACAAACGCGCTTTCCGATTTCTCTCCGTGCCCAGAAGCAGCGGCCCTTGACCAGCCTGTGAGAGAGGGCGGCCGCCTGTACATGGGTGTGATGGAATAACCTAAGCGCTAAAGCGCAGGTTCGTTTGCGAGACCGTCCCCTTGAGCGCTCTTAGTAAGCGGAAGCAATTATGGGATTGCTGGATTTTTTAATCAGCTTGTTCGGCGGCGGAGGCGCGATCGAGTGTCCCAACTGCGGCACTCCGGGCGCGCGCAAAACCTCTGACGAGGTGGTGCGCTGCAAGAACCCCAGGTGTCCGTACTTCGATGCCAACCTTGGGAGAGCGGGAAGCAGGCAGGGGGGGACGACCGTTCCGACCCGCGGAGGTTTTCTTCCGGCGAATCCGGTCTCGATCCGTTATCTCAACTTCGCCGGACAGAGCAGAGATTTTGCGGCAGAACGCGATTCACTCATTCGCAAAAAGAATCACATTGTGGCGGCGGTGGCGCCCACGGGCAGGAAAATTACGCTCTCGCGCGACCGGATTCAGAACCTCAGCGAGGTTGAGGGATACATGCCGAAGCGGGTGGCCCCGGGGCAGAACTGGCCGAGCGGTCGCGAGCGCCAGATTCTCAACTTTCACAAAAACCGTGGCAGCACCTCGGCGCGATACGAGCAACTGCGGGCGAAATATCCGAATTGGTGAAAGATCGCGACCCGGAACACGCCAGGACCGCGTATTGTGGCTTCTAGAAGCTGAGAGAGTGCCTCAGTCGTAGTATTCCAGCCCTAAGTGGGTGATCAATTCCTCTCCCTTTAAGTGGCGGAGCGTGTTCTTCAGCTTCATGAGCTGGATGAACAGGTCGTGCTCGGGGTAGAGGCCTGGAACCGTCATCGGAGACTTGAAGTAAAAGCTGAGCCATTCCTGGATGCCGATGCCTTGGAGTTCTGGAGTGCGCTTGGCCAAGTCGAGAAACAGCACCAGATCAAGCACAATGGGAGCCGCCAGGATCGAATCGCGGCAGAGGAAATCGACTTTGATCTGCATGGGGTAGCCGAGCCATCCGAAGATGTCGATGTTATCCCAGCCTTCTTTGTTATCACCGCGTGGCGGATAGTAGTTAATGCGTACCTTGTGCGTGAACTTGCCATACAGTTCGGGATACAGATCTGGCTGCAGGATGTGTTCCAGAACAGAAAGCTTCGACTCTTCTTTCGTCTTGAACGACCCAGGGTCGTCCAACACCTCGCCGTCACGATTCCCGAGAATATTGGTCGAGAACCATCCCGCAAGTCCGAGCAGCCGTGCTTTAAATCCAGGAGCCAGGATGGTCTTCATCAGCGTCTGACCGGTCTTGAAATCCTTTCCGCAGATAGGTGCGTCGTTCTTGCGCGAAAGTTCAAGCATGACGGGAAGGTCGACGGTCAGGTTGGGAGCACCATTGGCGAACGGTACGCCTTCCATAAGGGAAGCGTAGGCGTAGATCATCGACGGGGCGATCGACTCGTCGTTCTCCTGCATAGCCTTTTCGAAGGCTTTTACCGACTGGTGTGCCGCCGTGGGTTGCAGGAAGACCTCAGTCGAGCCACACCACATGGTGACTAGCCTCGAGGCTCCTGACGTCTTCTTGAAATTCTGAATGTCCCCCCGGACCTGTTCGGCCAGATCCCTCTTGTTCTTGCCTTTCTTGACGTGGTGGCCGTCGAGCTTCTTCACGTAGTTGCGGTCAAATACGGCGGAGAGGGGCTTCACGGTGCCCAAGAATGGCTTGACCTGGTCGAGCAGTTCGTTTTCGAGGACCCCCGCCTTCTTGGCAGCGGTGTACATGTCGTCATCGAAGGGATCCCAGCCGGTGAAAACCAGGTCATCAAGCGCGGCTAACGGAACGAATTCCTTGACCTGGGGGAAGCGGCCCTCGGTCCGCCGGCCAAGACGGATGGTTCCCATTTGGGTGAGCGATCCGATGGGGCTCGAAAGGCCTTTGCGCACGGCTTCGACTCCGGCAACAAAGGTTGTGGCGACTGCGCCCATGCCGGGAATCATCACCCCGAGCTTGCCCTTGGCGGACAGGATCTTGGAGGGCTCGGTCTGGCTCCCCGCTGGCTTTGTCCGAGCAGACTTTTGGCTCTTGGCCATGGATGGCATCTTCCTTGTCTAAAAAGAGTTATTAAGGCAAACGGGTATGTTCTCGTATTGACGAACCTTTTGCAACCTGGTGCCAGCGAAGAGGGAATCTGGGTGGGCGAGGGGTACATCAAATAACCTGGGTAACCCTACGTAGGTAAAGCTGCGTCCAACTCTACAGATCCCTGTGCGTCTTCTCGGGGACTATAATCAGGGCAGCGGTACCCTTCGGGGTTGAATGGAGAGTTTATGAAATTACGAGCGATGGCTTTGACGGCAGCATTGCTGGCATGTGTCCTGGCGCCGTTTTCCTATGGCGCCGACAAGGATAAGAGCCAGGAAAACACGCCGACCGCCGCGCCCCCTGCAGCCTCGACGATCGAGCCCTCGGGCAAGGTGTCGCATGATGGGGGCAAGGACGATATCGATGCAATCGGAAATCGCAATGTCGGTTGCGCCAAAGGTATGGGGAACTGGTACAGCCTGGAAAAGCAGATTGCGCTCGGAAAGCAGATTTCGCAGCAGGTGGAAACCCAATCCAAAGTGATTAATGACCCGGTGGTTTCCGAGTACATCAATCGGCTTGGCCAAAACCTGGTTCGCAATTCCGATTCCCAGGTCCCGTTCACGATCAAGGTCATTGATTCCGACGATATCAACGCCTTTGCGTTGCCGGGTGGCTTTTTCTATGTGAACTCTGGCCTAATTCTCGCCGCCGATGAAGAGGCGGAACTGGCGGGAGTGATGGCGCACGAGATCGGCCACGTCGCCGCCTGCCATGCGGCGCGGGAACAAACTCGCGGAACCCTGATGCAGATGATGACCATCCCATTGATCTTCGTGGGGGGCCCTATCGGCTATGCGGCGTATGAAGGGGCTGGGTTGGCGGTGCCGCTCACGTTCCTGAAGTTCTCACGCGGATTTGAAGCGGAAGCAGATTATCTCGGCGTTCAGTATATGTACAAAGCCGGATACGACCCTGCGGCCTTCATCTCCTTCTTTGAGAAGGTGCAAGTGCAGGAAAAGAGGAAGCCAGGCACCATTTCGAAGGCCTTTTCTACGCACCCGCAGACTCCTGACCGAATCGGGAGATCGCAGGATGAGATCTCGAAGATCCTGCCGGCCAAGGCGGAGTACCTAGTTTCCAGTTCGGAATTTGACGAGGTTAAAGCCCGACTGGCGACGATCGAGAACCGTCATAAGCTGAACGACCAGAAAGACACGAAGAAGCCGACGCTGCGGCGCGCGTCAACCACGGATAAGAACGGCAGTGATGACAAAACCAGCGACGACGGCCGTCCAACCTTGAAGCGGCGTCCAGACGATCAAGGGCAATAAGACCAACCTTGCCAGGGAAAACGGGACCCCTCGGTCCCGTTTTTTGTTTGCCGATCTCTTTGAAAACCACGGTTCGAAGGCTGAGGGAGACTGGTCAGCGATCCCTACAAGGATCCTGGAGTCGACAGGAAAGAATCCCGGCTAGAGGGGGGAGGCCAGAGCAAAGCCGTGCTAGGCAAAGCCGAGCAACAAGGTCCGGGATGCCCCTATGCGGCTTCTTTCGTTGCCAGAGAAGCCACCGCCAAACGCTCTTCCGCGCCGCGGACGATCTTCATCTTCTTCCAGTCGTAAGACATTTCCTTGCCGCAGTCGAGGCACACAACGTAGGTTCCGGTAGGGAAGGCCGCGCGGCTGCGCCCGCCCTTTTTTACCGTGATGGGGAAACTGTAGCGATTATGCGTGCAACCGAACAGTACATCCAGAATCCGGGAAAACATCCCTCTACCTCCACAGAAAGCCGTTGCGTAACCGGGGGTACGCTGTCGGGCTTCTACTTACCTTAGATTCTGTTTTCCTGAAAAGGGTTCGACTGGATGCGGCGAGTATCCAGTTGGGCAAGGATTTGCAGTCGGTTCCGCGCCTACGCTTTTCCCTCAGAAGGCTTGTTTTTGTGGGACTTGCAACGGGCTGCAATCGCCGACCGGAGCTTGGTTTCGAGGTTTTCCGGGAGTTCGTAGAGCTTGGAATCGCGATAGATCTCTATGGTCTTTTTGGTCGTGTCGCAGACCACATAGCAGTTGTGGCACCAAGCCAGGTGCTCTTCGAGTTCGGATTTGGTGCCGGCGTCAATGACGCCGTCTAGATAATCGGTGAGTTCGTGGAGGAATTCAGAGCACTTCACTGGGTACCATCTCCACTGAGAGGTTTTTGCAATCCATTGGCTCGATCTCGCCTTTGAAAGAATTTGTTCAGGCGCTCCCGCAATTGCAGGCGGGCCCGAAGCAGTCGTGACTTCACCGCCGGAATACTCAAGTTCAGTGCCTCCGCGGTTTCTTCGGTCGAAAGCCCTTCTACGTCGCGCAAAACAAATACCGTACGAAATGTAGCCGGCAGGCCGTGAATGGTACGGTCCAAAATATCCCGAAGCTCGGCCTGAGTGTACTGCTGCTCCGGGTTCGGACTCCAGTCAGCGACCTCTCGTGGGACTGAGTCATCCTCGGTCTTCACGTCCTCGTCAAGCGAAACCGTGCGTTCCGGGCGCCGTCGCCGCAACTTCATCAAGGCTTCGTTCACCGCAATCCGCACCAGCCAGGTGTAAAACTTCGATTGCCCCTGGAACTGCTTCAGATTGGTGTAGGCCTTGACAAACGCGTCCTGGACAACGTCTTCGGCATCCTCGCGGTTCTGCGTAATGTGTTGCGCGATGCGGAAAACGTTGCGGTCGTAACGCCGCACTAACTCTTCAAAAGCCGCGTCATCTCCGGCTTTTGCCGCTTCGACCAGGGCCAGTTCATCACTGACCGGCTCGCTCACCTTTGGTTGGATTGCTCCCATTGGACATTCGATGCAGGAATTTTCACAGCAAATGGGGTTTCCCCGAATCGAAGGGTTATTTTACCGAGGATACCGGGATGGCGCCAGTTGTCGGCTCTGCCGAGGCACTGGTTGGCTCAACCGCATGCGGCGGGCCTGTCATCACGGCAACGACAATCAGCCTTTCCGGCGCCGGTCCAATCGCATGCGTGGGGTAACAGGTAATCAGGGTCAGTTCGGGCTTGTCGGATGATTTCAGAACCGACAAATCGTTCGCCTGAACAATCTTGCGAGTCGTGACCTTGTAGTGGAACCGATGCCCGTCTCGTAGAACGTAGATATCGTCACCTGGACGCAGCTTGTGGACCTTGCGAAAGAAAGTGTCTCTGTGACCCGCAATGACCGCATTGCCGCGAATGCCAGGTTCGACGGAATTCAGCATGTGACTCGGCCCCAGAAGGAGAGAGTGGGCATCCACTCCCTCAAGGACAACATCCTCAAGCTGGATCCGGGGGATCGAAAGCTTGGTCAGGCTTTCGCGCGTCGAGAGCTCTTCGTTCCACTGCCGTAATAGCGATCTCTGTTTCCAGTACATCCAGGAGTATGTGGCGAGGACTCCGGTACAGAGCAGACTTCCACTTACGATCAGCAGGTATGCAATCAGCTGGCGTTTGCTCGCCAGCAACTTACGTTTGATGGGGATCTCATTCGGCCACCAGGATCCAGCTTTCAGGATCAGTTGCGGGCGGCCTAGACGATGGCGTCTTTTCCCAGAGGGCTTGGTCCCGAGGACCTGCATAAACACTACCGGCGCGCAAAAAGGCCAGCAACAAGTGAACCTAAACCGATTAGACCGAGAAGTGGCAAGATCGTCGAAGTTTGGGGCAGTTGACCTTTGCCCGCTGCCGGGTCGTTCGACGCCGAACCTTGGATAGCGGGGTTCGGGTCCGACGATGCCACATTTGACGACGAATCGCGGCCGACCGGTGCGCTCTGAGCGGAATCGCTCGGAGTGCTTTTTGGCGGGGCCGCGACACTGCTTGAGTTCTGATTGCTCGACTGTGCGATTGCAGCCGGCGAGGACGCCGCACTGGGGGACGCTGCACTAGCTGAATGGTCTTGCGCAAACAACGCAAGCGAGGCAGCAGCCAATGCGGCCGTGAGGAACACTCCTGCTCTGGTCATGCAAGCCTCCAAGCTTGGGGTTATTCACAAGCTAAGCGGCTGATCCAGCAATAGCTATCCGGTGATCTCCTTAAGGGGAGCAGAAGCTTCAGGTAAGACCCTTAAGTGTGTAGCTGGCCTTGGCTCGCCCAAACTTGGGGCCTCGGGCGCCCGGATAGGACGCCTATCTCCCCTTTGGCGACAGTCAAAGCCCCTCGATCCCAGGTGCCCGGATCAGGGGGCGACGGGGTCACAAAGTCGCTATTACCTCCACATCCCCCTGTTTTTCCAATACTTGGACGCGCACGCTATCGAATTCGCGTTCGAAGAGCAGATCAACCGAGGCCTCGCCTACCCGTAGGCCTCGGATTGAGAGGTGCGGGATGCCTTCCGGGAGTGCCGGCCGCGTGAACACCACGCGATTGTGCGCCCCCTGCACACTCAGGCCCAAGCACGACTGGATCAGCAGGAACGGGGCGGCCGCCGCCCATGCCTGCGGGGCACAGGCAACGGGGTAGAGCGTAGGCCCTTCCCCTTGCCGCCGCTCGAGCCCGCAGAACAGTTCTGGCATACGGTGGAGCTCCAAATTGCTGCTGACGTCCATCAATGCCAGAAGGATCTTGCCGGCAAGATTTTTGAAGCCATAGCGCGCCAGGCCGGAGGCGATCAAGGCGTTGTCGTGGGGCCAGACGGAGCCATTGTGATAGGACAGTGGATTGTAACGAGCCTCGCCCGTTGCCAGAGTTCGTATTCCCCAGCCGCTGTAAAAGTCTTCTGCGAACATCGTTTGCGCCAGGGCCTTCCCGCGTTCGTTGCGCGCGATGCCTGAGAACAGGCAATGGCCGGCATTCGAGGCGCGGACTTTGCAGGGCCGCTTCCGGCCATCGAGCGCTAGGGCATACACGTCCAGTTCCTTGCACCAGAAGGCGTCCTCAAAATGATCGCGAAACTCGGAAGCTTCTTTCTCCAAATGGGCGGCAGCCTTGTCGTCTCCGAGCATAGCGCTCATGCGAGAGGCCGCGAGCTTAGCCGCGTAAACATATCCTTGCACTTCGCTCAGGGCTATGGGGGGCTCGGCGATTGTGCCGTCGGCGTGAAAAACAGAGTCGTTGGAATCTTTCCATCCCTGTTGCACTAGGCCCTTATTGCTCTGGGCGGCATACTCTACAAAGCCATCGCCGTCCATGTCGCCGTAGCTTTCCATCCAGTCGAGTGCCGCGCGGATATTCGGCCAAATCTGCTGAATGAGAGCGCGATCCCCGGTGCGTTCGTAGTAGCTGCCGGCAAGCATCACAAAGAGCGGCGTGGCATCGACGGTGCCGTAATACTTGGCAAAAGGGATTTCGTCGAGATTTGACATTTCACCGTGGCGGAGTTCATGGAGAATCTTGCCCGGCTCGGCTTCATTCTTGTGATCGACCTCGATTGCCTGCGTGCTCGCAAGGTACTCAAGAACGCCCTTTGCAAGCTGGGGCTGAACCCACATCATCTCCATTGCAGTGATGATCCCGTCACGGCCAAACACCGTGCTGAACCAGGGGACGCCCGCGTATGGATAGTTGGTCTCGGGATTGCCGATGGTCATCATCTGGACGTCGGCGCTAGAGCGCCGCATCCAATCATTGAAACGCGAGTTGGAACTGGTGACTTGCGGCAACGTCCGGGTCAACATCTTCATTTCCGTCTCTGCCCGCCTCACCGCTTGTGGATAGCTGTACTCCTTCGAATGTCGAGTTTCACCTTCGCAGGTCATCTTGAATGAGATGGTCAGTTCGCCCTTTGGCTTCAGTTCGAAGCGAAAGTTCAACTCCCCGCCGCTGATGTCGGTTGGCGTGGGTTCGCAGTGAATGACGGTTCGGCGCGTGATCCGATCGAGACCCTCGCACCCGAGCACCAGAGTATCCCGAGAGACCTCGGGTTCTAGAATCCTGCCAGTCTGTTCGCGCTTCATGCCGCGCACCTGAAAAATGTCCGCGAAGTCGGCGGCCAAGCATACGTTAAGCGGCACCAGGAGCGGTTCCATGCCGTAGTTGACGAACTTCAGCTCTTCGTAGCAGGAGTTCCGCCAAAGGAAACGGGATCGCAGCAAGTGGAGTGTGCCGCGGTGAATGACGACCTTGTCTCCTCGCGACACGTCAAGGTTGGCGAGATCAGCGGCGAACAAGAAATTGTTCGCCTCGATCATTGAACTCAGGAGCAGGGGGCGTTCCTTCCAGAGTTGAACGTGCATTTCCGAGAGGTGCCGCGTTCCGTTATGGAAGATGCCTTGCTCTCCGAGACCCTGATGGCGAATGTCCCCTAGGCGGTCGAAGACGGCAAACATTGCGCCGTATTTCAGGACCCGTGCCCGGTCTTCGCTGGGCGCAGCTTTGGTTGCTATGTAGTACTGCTGGGAGACGCTAACTTCATCCAATTCAGAGCTCCATTGGCGACTGTGAGCGGTGCTTTCTTGCGGGTCAGCATGCGCTCATAAATTCTCAGGTAATCCTGGGTCATTCGAGCAGCCGTGAATCGCTGCTCGAAATATTTACGGATTTTCTTGCGGTCGAGTTGATCGACATTCTTCACGGCTTCTACGGCGCCATCGAGGTCTGCTACGACGTAACCTGAGACTCCGTCTTGCATCACCTCAGGTACCGAACCAAAAGGATAGGCTACGACCGGGGTACCGCAGGCCATCGCTTCGATCATCACAATTCCAAAAGGCTCCGGCCAGCAAATTGGAAACAGCAGGGCAGCGGCTTCGCCCAGGAATTCATTTTTTTCCGGATAGCCGATCTCACCTAGGAACTCGATGTCGGAGGAATCGAGCAGCGGCTTGATGCAAGTATCGAAATATTCCTGATCTGCCTTGTCAATCTTGGCAGCGATCTTCAGGGGCATCCCCAGCTGCTTGGCGATTTCAATAGCCTTGTCGAGTCCCTTTTCCGGCGACGTCCTTCCCAAAAACGCCAGATATTTTCCTGGCTTGGTGTAAGGCTTGTAAGTCTCGGGAGGAAAACCGTGGTATGCGTTTCCTTGCCAGCTGAGGTGCGGCAGGGGTTCCCGCTGGGCGTTGGAGATCGAGATCACCGGCATGTGGGAATAGAGTTCAAACAGAGGTCCCAAGTCCGGAGTATCCAGGCGCCCATGAAGGGTTGTCACGCTCAGGTACCGTTCCCGCGAACTGATCAAGAAATGCAAGGAGTCGGTATGGAAGTGGATCAGGTCAAACTCGTCTTTCTCCTGCAGCACTTTTTCGAGCTGCACGATGTGGTATGCCATCTGATTCGTGCAATCGCTTGAAAGGCGAAGAGACTCCGGACAGCAGGGAACGAGGCGGGCGGTAGTCATCGAGTCCGCGCTAGCGAACAAAGTAACCTCATGTCCGAGCCGAACTAACTCTTCGGTAAGCCAAGAAACGACCCTCTCGGTACCGCCATAGGTTTTCGGAGGGACACTCTCGTAAAGCGGCGCAACCTGTGCAATTCTCATGAACCGTCCTTCGGTCGCGCTTGATCTACCTCGCCCTCCGGAATCGCTTGGTACGAGACCCAGCGCAAGAAGTCAAAGCGCGGTGCTTGGTTATCGAGTGGAGGTCCCTGGAACGGACAAAAACTCCACGAAGTTGGGCGCAACTTCAGTCACATCAATAGTTTAGCGGGAAGTCGGGGAGTTCGCCATCGGGTCAATCCTGTAGCCCGTGCCACGGTGATTCCCACAAGATTGCTAAGAGGAGAAGAACGGCAACTCTCCTCCGGCACACCCGGAACTTTGGAATAAACGCAAATGGAGGTGTGGTGATTGAGGTCAGGCGGGGGACCCGCCGCCTGGATCTACCAGACGCCTTTGTCACTGCCCGTCAGCCGGTAAGCCACGAGTGCTGATACGGCCAGCGGTGGAAGCAACGGCAGCCGAGACATCGCCCTAAAATTGCCTTGCAGGCTGGCCTTCAGCAACTGGGAGCCGTAGAGGCCGGCCGCGGGCCGCATCGGAACTCGCAGAAACTTATTCTTGACTTGCACCGAGAGATCTGGCGAGGTCGCGCTTTCGATTACCCCCTCGGGCAGTCTGACCTCTCCGCCATACTGCTTTACATATCCAGAAACGATCACCAGAAAGCTGGCCACTCCGGGCCAGATCCCGCCCAGGTCCGCTCCGCGCTTCAATTCCGCGAAATCCACCGCGCCACTTTGCAGCAAGGCAGCCATATCGGCCATATCGCAAAGCCGAAAATAGAAATGCCGATACATTCGCTGCAGTGTTGAAATCAGGATTCGCTCTTCGGGTCCGGCCACGGGGAAGCTGCGTCCATTTACAGTCGCTTGTCCGCAGCGCTCCAGCACTCGTTGAGCCAGTTGCTTTTGCTCGCCGGTCTGGCCAAGGTACTGCACGTGAATCTCAACCAACTCTTTCAGCCCAGGGACCTCAAAATTCCACTTGCCGGCCAGCCGGTCGCCCCAACTTCGGGGCTCGAGTTTGGCATGTAACTTCTCTTGCATCACTGAAACCACATGGTCTGCCGCGCCGCTGGTGTAAAGGTCGAGGTCAGACCCGAGGTCGGGCCAGTGATCGAGGGACTTGATTACGGTGACAGGGCATCCCGAAAGTTGTAGCGCCTGGACAATCGCGTGCAGCCATTCAACCGCCTTGCTGATTCGCCGCCGCTCCGCCTCAATCGCCTCCGTGCTCCACTCCAACAAGCGCTTCTGCTGTTGTTGCGCGGCGATGTCCTCGAGAACGCGCAAAGCGCGCACCGTTACATGGTGCGTATCCGCCAATTCCAACAGTTCGCGCAACCGCTCTTCGCTAAATCCCGCAGCTTCCTCGAGCTGCGGCAACAAGTGATCGAGATCGGCCCGCGGCTTCGAGTAGTCGAATTCGTAGCCCTGGATGACGAGCGTAGAGAGGAGAGAGATGTGCGCGTTATCAGTTCCGAAAGCCTGAATCATAAGATCTGGAGCCGCCTCAGCGAGCAATGTTGTTCGATGTAGCCAAAGGGAAACGGGTTGGTCAACGCGCCGCAGTCTCGGTAATCGGCCTTCTGCCATTGCAGTCCGATACCCCGGTTTCGATCTGCGTGCCTTCTTCGTAGTCGTTCCAGGTCGCGATCAGGAGGAACGGCATGGGACGTTCGGGATCGTTGTGCTGATGAAAAAGCTTGAGCGTATCCTCGAAGGTCGCGCCGCAGCGGCGGTCCATGTGGCGATTCAAACTCCAGGATGCTTTCGTGTCGTTAAAACCAGGCCACACGCCACCCACAATGACCTTGTCAGGGTGCTCTTTCATCTTCTTGTAGAACTGGTCCAGATACTCTTTCCCCCAATCGCGTCCATTCGCGTCCCAGTGCTGGCCGGGGTGTACCCATGCGTAGAAGCCGTCAAACGCGTTCGCATACTTCGGTGGCGGATCGTCCTTGTAGATTAGAATCGGAGGACGCTCCCACTGATCGACGGCGGTACGCACCCGGTTCCAGTCCGTATTGCCACGCTTGGGGAAGATGAAAATGATGGGGCGTCCATGATAGGTAACGTAGGCTTCGCGGCCCGGCGCATTGGGCCCAATGTAGGCACGATAGGCTTTCTCGAAGGCCTCGAGCGCATCCTCGGTAGCGTGGCCATTATCTTCCTGCGTCTCGTCATACATCAGGCAAATGTGGAATTGCTGCTCGGCGGAAACCTGCTGCAAAAGGGCATAGCTGCGGTCCTCGAAAGGGCGGCGCTCGCCGTACCAATCCACGGCGAAGGCGTAGATGCCCATCTGTTTGGCCCGTTCGACCTGTTTGCGCAGAACGGCAGGATCTTGCGTGGAGTAGCCGACGCTCATGTGGTCGGGATCCCCGAACCAGGGCTGATAGTCGGCTAGAATGCGCGGACCTTGCTGCATTCCACGTGTAGTTTGGGACAGCGACTCGCGGACCGACTGGTTGCGGTTGCAGCCGACCATCACCAGCACCAACACGCCAGCAATCAACCCACCTGTGTACAGATATCGCATGCGGAGTTCTGAGAAGTTTGGATGCGGCATATTGGGCGCGAGTGGCTACTTCTCTGCCTTCATGGCTTGCATCTGCCGCACCATCCAGCGGTCGGCCCCTGGTGTCATCAGCACGATGTACTCAACATCGACGGGCTCCTCATAAATGACCTTGTCGCCATCGAGCACCTGAAGGTCGAACTGCGCGCGATCACGAAGCTCGAGGGCGTCGCCGGCAGGGGCGTAGAAGATGGCGTCGAGCTTGTGGCCGCGGTCCTGATAGCGGGTATGCAATCCGGACTTGCTTTGCGATTTCACGCGCTCGCCCAAATCCTGCTTGGCGATTCCGGTGAAGTAGCCATCGAGCAGATCGGCGCGGTTCTCATTCAGAGCCTGCTCCATTGTTTGCCAGGCGAATCCGTAATCTCGAGGCACGCTCTTGCTTGTGAGATCTTCGATCTGTCTTGGGCCAATGTTGTCGGCACTGAACTCGACACGTGGGACTTCCGTATCCGCAGCGGCGCGGAGGTGAAGGGCCGCAATTGCGCATACCAGAAGGGCGAAGATCCCGGTCAGCAGGGAATATCTGAGTGGGGCACTCATTCGGCCTGTCCTCCGGCGACTTGTAATTCGTTTCCGGTTACCACCCCGGAGGCGACGGTGATACGGGCGTTGCCCCGGATGGGCATTTCGACCTTGGCCACACCTCGCTTAATGGGAACGTCCACCGTGGTCTTCCCGGCAGCATCCGACTTTGTGAAGCTCACGACCGTACCATCGGGAACAGCGTTGCCCGAGCAATCGCGCACCGTGTCGGTTTCAACCAAGAACCCGGTTTTGGCGCGGCTGGCTTTAATGCGCAGATTGCAGGCTTCCGCCGCTACCTGCTGCACGACGCGAACTTCGTTGGCATTGCCGATCGCGGCGCCGATTCGTATCGGACCTTCTTTCTTCGCGGAACTGATTCGAACCCAGGCGACGCCATTGTCGGAGGCACGCTTGGCGGAGAGTTCTTTGCCATCCTTCGGCAGGATGCTGAACTTGACCGGTTCAGGCTTCAAGACGAAGTTGCGGAAGTTGTCGAACACGAAGGCTACCGTGCTAATGCCGTTCGGACTGCCCACCGGAACTCGCGAGGGGTGAGCTAGCAAGCTCAGCTTATTGGCAGCCGCGGGAACAACAAAGAAGTTGGCTGAAGCGCAGCCGTCGGAGGCGCACAACACGGCAACGTAGCGGCCGGCACGTTCCAGTTGCTCGGGTTCGACTTCGATGTCGGTTCCCGCCTGCACTTGCTTCTTGCTGGCGACGTTCGGCCCAATGAGATAAAAGGTGCCCTCGCCCGAACCACTACTCGGAATGGTGATCGAGGTGCCAGCCAGCACCTGTGCCGGGGGATGAATTTCCGCGCCGGAAGCTGCGACCGCCAGCCCAATTGCAAGCAAGATTGCGCTCAGATTTGTCATGATTGTGATTTTGTGTCGTAGTGGTTCACCACAACCCGATAGGTTTGCACGTTCTTGGCGATGTCAGGAGGCAGATCCACGGCAAAAGGAACGGGCATTTGCGGCAGCAGCGCCTGCGCGAGATATCCGTCAGACACCCAGATGACCTTTCCATTGCTGTCGTAAAAGGCGGAGATCACGTGCGGGATATTTACAATCTGCCCACTCTGATTGAGCAGTTGGCCGCTCAGGACTTTCTTGCCCAGCGGATCGGTCTCCAGCTTCTGCTGGTTGACCTCGATCACTGGATCAGCGCTCGCGGCAACCAGAAGCGCCTTGGTATCCATGCGCACGCTCTTGATCTTTTCCATGCGCATGTTCGGAAAGTCAATTCGGTAGGGACTGACCTGCTTTGGCAGCAGGATGTGGGAAATCTTGTCGAAGCTGCTCTCCTGGGCGAGCTCGGCTCCGCTCGGGTCAAGGAGGGTCGCGCCGACGTTTACGTAGGCCGGAACGGAATCCTCGTTTACCACTTCGCCGACCAAAACCACGCTGTCGGGCCGCTGGATGGCATTCATCGAGACCACGCGCACCTGCGGGGAATCGACGTTCTGCACGCCCCAATCATCGGTGGAACCGCGGCTGATCACGTCCCAGCGCAAGTAGTTCACGGGAATCACCTGCGGAGGAAGCTTGGCCGCAGAGTTCACCGGCCAGAACACCTTCCATGTCTCGCCGGTGTGCTGGACCTTGAGATCGCGAATATCGTCCAGCGGGCCGACGGCGGTTGAGTAGTGTAGCTTGGCGCGCACCGTGGCATCTTGCTCGTTGGTCTTCAGTCCCCACACGTCGAAATTTTCAAGTGATGCGTAGGTCAGGAGGCTTCCGTTGCTACCGCTAAACTCGCGAATAAAGGCATTCTTGTCGACGTCGCTGCGGTTCGCCAGGCGGGCGTAGGCGGCATCGAAATTGTGCGACTTGATCTGGGAAAGCATCAGGCGGACAGCCTGGTCCGGGGTGCTGGCGGATTGCAGTCCGCGCGCCTCGGCTCCGCCCGACTCGAACCATCCCATTACGATGAGGGCCAGCGTCACAATACCAAGCAGGATTGCAAATCCGCGTTTCATTAACGTGCCTCCCGTACGAAAGAGTCCTCAGGTGTGGGCGCAGGAAATGGAACGATGACCTCTTCGGTCCGCAGGCGTGCCTTGTCGGGGATCAGATAGGCAAAAAGAATGGCTAGAATGCTGCTCGCCAGTGGCAAAGTCCCCCAGAGCAAGCCTTCCAGAGCGGTCGGCATGGCGTCGGAAGGAATGGGCCGCGCCGGCGGGATGTCCTCGCGCGACCACACGGTAATCGAACCATTGTCATAGGTTTCGACCTGCTTCCATCCGGCAAAGCTCACCAGCGGTTCGTAATACGGATCGTGAACGAAAATGTATTTCAGTCCATAGTGCGCCGCATGCCGCAGCATCATCCTCAGGGCTTCCATGCCGGCGGTACCGAAGTACTTCGCGCTGGTCAATTGCGCCGTGCCGTAATGGGTGAACTCGGGAAGCAGACGGGCTGAGTTGTACTCGCCATCGACACTGTTTGCGCTGGTGTAGGTCGAGACCTTGGGCAAAGAGTTGCCAAAGCCCAAGGTCAGATACCGATACCGATCATGTCCATCCCGGTTGAGAAAATTGTCGACGGCATCGACATTCAGATCCGCATTGGCGGAGAACGGGCTGATCGAAATCCAGGCCATCGGCAGCGTGAGCGTCACGAGGGCAGCCAGGCCAAGAGCGAAGGCCGCCTTGCGGTGGTATCGATCGATTAGGCGCTCGGCAATGTAACCGACGATGGGCAGGGCCATCAGAACCGCCCACAGCGTGAATCGTTCGAAGGTCAGAATCTCAAACGCGCGTCGAAGCAGCAGCCGTGGGATTGGCGTGGTGCCACCCAGTCCGAAGACGAAGGTAATCCAGAAGCCCAGCAGCAGCGGCCGAAGGCGTTTCAAGGCCGTGCCGTACCAGAGAATGAACGGTAAGGCGAGGACCAGCATTCCGTACGGGACGAAGAAATAGTTGGTCAGATAGGTAATATTCAGCAGCAAGTTCGAGCGGCTGGCGTGCGGAATCGGCATCTGCTCGATGGGGTGTTTGATGATGGCGATCCAGTAGGGAAGGAGCACAATGCCCACGCCTACTGCCGCGATGGCCGCCATGATCATTCCGCGAATCACAACCGCTACGGCCGAGCGTTGACCGCGGTCGATCACTGCCACCCAGAGCACCGGTATGGCAAACAGTACGGAACCAAAGATCAAAGTGACGTGGTGAACCGCAGCAGCAGCCAAGGTGAAGATCACGCCTTTGATGAGAGCTCTGCCATCGGCGGATCGTGACCAATCGTAGAAGTAGGGGAGAGCTAGCAAATACAGAGGGGCGGAAAGGGTGGTTGGCAATTGTCCGGCCGAATAAACCAGGAAGGCCACGGCACCGGCGAAGACGCTGAATAGGGAGGCATAGCTGGCGGCGCACTCGTCCACCCAGATGAGAGCGAATTTGTACACGCTGACCGCAATGAGCAGTACCGCGGCCAACTGCACGAGGAGAAAGGACATGTGCAGCCCGAAGACGAAGGAGAGCAGGGCGATCCACTGG
This sequence comes from Terriglobales bacterium, assembly GCA_035496675.1. Taxonomy (GTDB): domain Bacteria; phylum Acidobacteriota; class Terriglobia; order Terriglobales; family Acidobacteriaceae; genus Gp1-AA145. The sequence continues at coordinate 114,218 of DATJEL010000033.1, read as the reverse complement.
TGGGCAAGCGGCGGGTAGGTCGTTTGCGAGAAGCCGGCAAACCATTTCGGGTTCCAGGGATCAAACCAATGGTGCGCATAGTGTGACGCGAAAAATACGTGAAAATTCGCGTCGTAGGAGTTGGTCAGCGGCAACTGCAGTGCCAGCAGAGGTCCGTGAATCGCCAGGGCTACCAGAATGATGAAACGTAGCGGAATAGGACGTGAAAAGTAACTCGTTTCCACGGTGCGGTGCTCCTCCCCACAAATGAATTGTGAGCACCCGCTTGGATTCGAGTGGGGCTTCTAAGGTTTTCTAAGGAAGCATCAAGCTTTCGACCCGAGGTTTTCCACAACCCACTGTGGGTGCATACACTTGCAGGCCCTAGGTGGGACTCAGAATCCAACCGCAGCAACTCGCAATGCATCTGAGCGAGCTAGGTTGGCAGGCACATTCGGGCAGCAGTAGGGATTCGCCGCCGGCTACCGCACCATGGGCCAGAGAACTATTTCCATCACGTTGGTCGTCGTCTTTGCTTGTTCAGCGGTGCCGCTGCTGAAGGCGCAAACGTTCGAAATCAATCAGCCCGCCAAGCAGAACCCCAAGAAGGGGAAGAAGGCGCCCCCGCAGGAGCAGCCGCGGTCGGACAACGCCAATGGTATCGGATGGGGATCGGGCATTGAGACAGCGCGTGAGGCTCGGGCTGTCCAGCAAGCGCTCTCCCGTAACGATTACAGGTCGGCGATCAATTCTGCGAACCGGGCCGCCAATTCCGCGCCGCAGAATGCGCAATTGTGGTTCCTTCTCGGATACGCCGCTCGCTTAGGCGGCGATTACAACCTTTCCCTGCAGGGATACCAAAAGGGCTTGCAGCGGCAGCCAGCCTCAATTGCCGGCCTCTCCGGCATGGCTCAAACCTACGCGAAGATGGGCCGCTATAAGGAAGCGCAGGACTTGCTGAACAAGGTCCTGGCCGCAAATCCTAAGAGCGCTAGTGATCTGCAGCTGGCGGGCGAGCTGGCCCTCAATACCGACGCCAATACCGCTTTAGATCTGCTGAAGCGCGCGGACGCGGTCAAGTCCGAAGCTCGCACCGAACTGTTGATCGCCCGTGCCTATCAGAAGCTCAACCAGCCTGACCAATACAAGGCTTACCTAACGCGGGCGCAAAACCGGGCGCCCAACGATCCGAACGTGTTACGCGCTGTCGCCTCGTTCTACCGGGATACGGGAAATTTGAACGAATCCATCGCGATCTTGCAGAAAGTTACCCGCAAGAATCCCGACGCGCTGGCGGAACTTGGGTACACCTATGGTCTGGCCGGCAAGAAAGACGAGGCTGCGGAAGCTTATACCCAGGCCGCCAACCGTCTCCCGAAAGAACCCGGCCTGCAGCTCAGTGCAGCGCAGGCGCTCGTAAGTGCGGGAAAATTTGAGCCAGCGGCGACCTTCCTGGCTCGCGCCGAAGCGACTGATCCGAGGAACTATCGGCTGCACGCGATCCGTGGTCAGATGTTCAGCCTCGAGGACCACAATGAGGAAGCCATCCGCGAATATCAGACCGCCATTCAGAACCTGCCGAACGCTGTGGCGGAAGGACCGTTGTATCCGGTCTCATTACATTTGAGCCTGGCCGAAATTCTGCGCCGCACGCAGCAGGATCAGCCCGCGGACTCGGAACTGAAGGCGGCTCAGACGGCGCTGAGCAGCGTGCCTGGAACCGATCAGCAGAACCGGCCAGAGTATCTACGATTGCGTGCGCTCATCGAAGCTGGGTTCAACGACCCGGCCTCTGCCGAGCGCGATCTGAAAGAAGCAATGGGACTTGCGCCCAACAACATCAACATCAAGTTGAACTACGCAAACCTGTTGTGGAAGACAAACCGCGAACAAGAAGCGCTCGAGGCCTATAAGCGCGCCTTGCAGACCGACGCTAACAATCACGCCGCGTTGACCGCTCTCGGCTATCTCTCAAGGGACCTGCGCGATCCGGCGGCGGCAGAGAAATATTTCCTGAAGCTGGAGGAGCTCTATCCGCACGACTACGTGTCCTATTTCGCACTAGGCGACCTGTATACCTCGCAGCGCCAGCTCGATCGCGCGCAGGCTAGCTATGAAAAGGCCCATGAGTTGGCGCCCAAGAATGCGCTGATCGTGGCCGCGGCCCTAAATTCTGCCATGGATGGACCCAAGCACAGTTTGGCTGTGACGAAGCAATGGCTCGACCGCGCAGCTGCGAACGATGCGATCAACAACAATCCGCAGGTGATGCGCGAGCGCCAGCGCTATCTGACCTTTACCGGCAACTATCAGGAAGCCGCTGATCTCGGATACAAGGTCATCGAGAAGCTGCCTCGCGATCCTGAGGCCCCCGTCTACCTCGCCTACGACCTTCTGTTCCTGAATCGCTTTGATGAGGCATTCAAAATCGCACAACAGTTTCAGCCGATTCTCCCCAAGGATCATGATCTGCCGCTCGTAGAAGGCTACGTTTATGCCCACACTGGGCGGCCCCGGGAGGCGGAGGCAGCTTTTACAAAATCGCTCAATATTGAGCCCACGGCGACGGGTTACATGAACCGGGGCTATACGCGGAATGACTTGCGCGAAGCCAGCAAGGCCATCAAGGACTTCGAAGCCGCCCTCCAGATGCGCCCCGATTACGGCGAAGCTCACCTGGGGCTCGCCTTCGCCAATCTGCAACTCCGTCGCGCCAAGCCGGCGTTACGTGAAGCCGATCTAGCCGCCAAAAACATGGCTGATGCAGCCGCGATCCATTTGGCCAAGGCCGAAGCTTATCGTCAACAAGCGCAGTTCCGCCAGGCTGAGGGCGAATACCAGACGGCAATGAAACTTGCGCCCAATGACGTAAATGTGCACTTGGCCCTGGCGGAGGCTCAGTACCGTCTGCACCGCTATAGCGACTCGATTGAAACTCTCAAAAGCGCGGTTGGGTTGAATGCTGCCAGCAATGGAGTCGTCTATGCCCAGATCTCCCGGGCCTACGCACGGCTAGGAGACAAGAAAGACGCCTATGAAGCGGTTACCAACGCCGAGAAGGGCGGCGACGACAGCCGTGTTCTGATGGCAACCGGCGAGACCTTTCTCATTCTGGGCGACAACAATTCGGCGATGAAACGGTATGCCCGGGCACTGGATGCCCCAGGTGTAGATCGAACCGAAGTGCGACTTGCCCTGGCACGCCTGTTCGCTGAATCGGGACGGCACGATGATGCCCAGCAACAAGTCGCGTTTGCGCTTGCCGAAGCTCGCGTAGGCGAAGCCAACGCGGTTACGCCGGAGAACCTGGTTGAGGCCGGGCGTGTGTTGGTGTCCATCAATCAGTTCGATTTGGCCAAGAAATATTTCCTGCGCGCTCAAACCCAAGGGGCTGATCAGGAATCGGTCAGTCTCGGACTAGCCAACGCGGACCTTGCTCTGGGTCAAACCGAGAGCGCGATGTCGCTTTTGCGTACTTTGTCCAGCGATCCGGATATCTCTCAAGACTACGAATACCTGCTCACGATGGGCAATGCTTACCAACAGGAGCACCAAACGCCCAAGGCCCTGGGAATGTTTGCCCGCGCGAACCAGATCATGCAGGGCAACGACTACGCCCAAGCAACCGAGATTCGGTTGGCAGGGGAACAAGGCAGGCAGATTACCGAAACCGTGAGCGGCCAACCCCTGTTCTCGTTGGCTCCAATCTTTGAAGACATCAATCTCTACCAGTTGGACGCCAGAATTCGCGGTCTGAGCGAAACTGACGCCGCCCTGCCGCCTCCCCGGTCCTCGGTGGAAACCATCGGAGCGGCGCGGTACAACGTGCGTCTGGATGGCTGGCCAACCATTTCCGGCATCGTTTCTGAGCGCAACGCGCGGGGTACCGCATTCTTCCCGAATACCGGGACGGTTCAATACCGAAACACGTATGACACGAGCTTCAATGTTGGCGTCAACCCGATTCTCCACCTTCTCGGCAATACCATCAGCTTCAATCCTGGAGTGCAATTCACCCTTCGCCGGGATGCCACTTCGCCGGTGGCGATGAACCAGAATCTGTTTCGGCAGTATTTGTACATGTACACGAGTTCCTTCGGGAACTGGGTTTCGGTTTCGGGAAGCCTGATCCATGAATCGGGGCCGTTTACGGAGTTCGATCTTCACTCACGGGATGTAGCCGGAACCCTCGAATTCCAAGTGGGCCGTCCCTGGGCGAAAACGGCGCTGCTTACCGGCTACGAAGCCAGGGATTTTCTTGCCCGGCCTTTGATACGCGAGTACTTCACCACCGACACATACATCGGGGTACAGAGGAAGTTCGGCTCGGCGTGGCGGGCCGCTATTCTTGCCGAGTACTTGCGCTCATGGCGAGTCCAGGACGCGAACTTCGCAATTGCCCAGGCGCTTCGTCCCGGGTTCCGCCTGCAGTGGGAGCCGCTGGCCTCGCACTGGGCCGTCCACGCCAATGGCACCTGGTCGCAAGGCAAGGGATTTCACGCGTACGACAACGTGACCAGCGAAGTCATGGTGGATTACATTCGAGGCATGCGGCGAATCATGAACGACGGCCAGGGCGAGGTGCCGGTAAATTATCCTTTCCGCATCTCTTTTGGCATCCAGCAACAAAGTTTTTATGATTTCACCGGAACAAACCGAAACACCATTCTTCCCGTCATACGTCTGAACCTTTTCTGATGAATGTTTCGCGTTGATCCCGAGATCCTGCCATGGCCGATGAAATCCCAGTCAAAGCAACGGCGACCCTGACGGCGAGAGTTGCGGCTGATCCCCTGGCCGCTCCCCATCACCTTCGACTGCGGGTTCTGAACGGCAGCATGATCATGCTGCTCAGTTCAGTGTTCGTGGGCGGGATGAACCTGATCTACAACTTCTTCGTTGCCCACAAACTTGGCGCAGACAAGTTTGGACACGCGAGCGTCGTTTATACGCTGCTCATGCTGTTGTCCTCCGTGACCCTGTCCTTCCAGCTCGTGTGCTCGAAGTTCGTAGCCCGCAGCGAGTCCGGCAAGGAAAAGCTGGCCATCTACAAACTGCTGCATCGCTGGTCCTGGGTCTGTGGCGTGCTACTGGGGACCTTGATCGCGGGCACCAGCGGAGCAATCTCTCGTTACCTGAATCTCCCTGCGAGAACTTTGATTATCCTTCTTGCCCTGGCCACGGTGTTTTACGTCCCGCTCGGCGTGCGCCGCGGTTTCATGCAGGGCACATACGATTTCCGCCCTCTGGCATTGAATTTTTCGCTGGAGGTTATCGTCAAGCTGCTTGGTGCTCTGGCGTTCATTGGTTCCTACGGGGTACAAGGCGTCGTAGGTGCGATGACGGCCTCCGTGATTGTCGCCTACTTGGTGGGAATCCCCCGTAAACAGCACGTTGGAGAGTCTGCCGGAACAACTCTCCGCGCAGGAATGGGCGAAGGAATTCAGGCGGTAGCGTTTTTTATCGGCCAGGTGATCATCAATAACCTTGACATCATTCTGGTCAAACACTTCTTCGATCCTACCCAGGCGGGAGTTTATGCAGCCGTAGCCCTGGTTGGGCGGGTGGTCTATATGCTCTCGTGGTCGGTGGTCAGTAGCATGTTCCCGTTCTCCGCCGGACTGCGCGCCGGTGACCGGCGAGGCCATGCTGTCCTAACTACCGCGCTCGGCTTGGTCGTGGGGATTTCCGGGCTTTTTGTCTTCGCAGTGTGGATTGCACCTCCACGACTTTGGCACGCGCTTCTTGGGGGCGGTTTCCCTTCGGGGCAGCACCTGTTCTATTCATCGCTGCTGATTCTGTACGCGACCACCACGTCTCTCTATGCCCTCGGAGTCGTGCTCATGACCTATGAGATTTCACGAAAGATCGGAAATGTCAGCTGGGTGCAATTGGGATTCAGCGGCGCGATCGTTGCTGGGATCTACATGTTCCATGCGACCTTGTATGAGGTCATTCTCGTCCAGTTGGTCCTGATGCTGGTGTTGTTGCTGGTGGTCTCGGTGCCGTTTGTTCGGCGCCAAAGCGAGCCTTCGTTTGAAGAGAATCCATCCCTGGATTCGATGCCCGCTTTGCATCGCATCCGTCCTGTCGATGAAAACGAGGTCATTGCGCAGTTTTTGGAAAGCGAGTTTTTTCAGGAAGAATACAAGAGTTATCGCGACGCCTACGCGCACCTGGTTACCCATCCCGATTTAGGCGACGAGCGGGAGAATGCGATTCGCAGGGCACTCCTGTTTCATCGCCGCGGCCGACTATGGCGCGAGCTTCCCCAAGACACCGAATGGTGGGAAGTGGAACTCGAACCTGACGATCTCAGGCGGGTGCGCATCTTCGCGCGTAACCACTGGCTGCGCTACGGCGCTCCGTCGTTCTTGCTGCTCGATACGATCGAGGCTGTGCGCTCGCAGATTGAGCACCGCTCACGCGATCCCTTCATCAGGAAGCTACGGTCACTGAGTACGGAAATGGCGGGGGATGCAGAGTACAGTTCCGTGATTCTCATTTCCATCGATTCGACCACCCCGCTGACCATCTTGGAAGGAAACCACCGCATGACCGCAGCCGCGCTGCTCTCTCCGGATACGCTTCATCGCCGTTTCCGTTTTATCTGTGGCTTCTCCCAGCACATGGCCGACTGCTGCTGGTACCGTACCGATATCTCAACTCTGTGGCGGTATGCGGTGAATACCCTTGCCTACTACTTGATCGACCGGCACAAACTCACCACCGCCGTCCTCCAGGCAGAAAGCGTTCCGGCCCACCAGAACGCAGACCTGGCCTAGTCCTAAAAGCATTGGCAGGATTCAATCCATGGATGGGCGAGACGCCACCGACGTCTCACTTGTCTTGTGCTGAGTTCGGGGTTTCCAGGGTTCGCGCGTCGTAACGGCTCCCATCGAATACCGCCGTGACTGACACCTCGGAACCTTCTCGCAGCTGCCGCAAAACGCTGGGTGCAATGGCCCCCACTGAAATGTCGTACTTTTTGTCATCGCTGCGATTGTCAATCGCAATCAGCCGGCGAGACATGTCGAGATAGGTGACGCGTCCTTGGAAAACGAAGCTGCTGCCGGGTCGCGCCAGCAGGTTCACCTCGCGCAGCTCCCTTTGCGGGCCGAAACTGATCGAAACCAGCGTGCCGGGGACGAGATCGCCAAGGCCCGCGGGTTCTTTCCCCTTCTTAAGAACCGTGGATGGGGAAAGCTGCATTTTGATGGGCTGGTCGGAAAGCTCGTCACGGAGAGTGAGAGTCTGGTGTTCCGGGTTGTAGGCAACCACTTGGCCCCGTCCGATGCCGCTGTCGGCGGCGCTCTGGATCCAGATCTTCTTCGCAAACACGGTTGTCCCGTTCAACATTGTGTCGACATAAACCCGCTGCCCTTCGCGAATGGCCCGGTAGGAAATAGGCTTGCCATCCTGGAAGAAATCAGTGCGGGTGTCGAAGGATACGGGTACGTTCTGCTTGCTCCCAAAAGGCACGACGACCATCTTGTTCATGACCTCGTCGAGGCTCTTTACCCTGCCACCAACGAGGGTGACCTTGTTGTTCGGAAGCTCCGGAAGGTCGAGCAAGGGATCGCGGTTCTCCCGCCTGCCTGCTGGGCTGGCCACGACCGTGCCCTGCGAGGCGCTTTCCTGAGGACCGGCAGGCGCCGCTGGGGTCTGGTTCTGGGCCACCAAGGGTAAGGAAACAACGCCCGCAAGCATCAGCAGAGAGAGTTTCTTGTGCATAGATCAGTCGGGGTTTGGATGCCTGATTTCTGTCCTGAGATTGCCAGAGTTGCAGCCCAATTGCTTCAGAAACTCGGCAAACGGAAACTGCTGGGTTGGCATCCAAGTTGTTCAATTCAGGAGACTCAAGCAGGATGCGCCTGGCTTTTTGGACAATCGCGACGAGTGCCGTGTTGCTGACGGTACCCACACTCCAGGCGAAGGACCTTCGCATCAGTATCCCCACGGGCTCAAATTCAACGCCGGTGCAGAAGCTTAACCAGGACGGCGTGAAAGAGCTCCGGAAGCACCACTTAGAAAAAGCCCAAAGGATCTTCTATAAGGCTTACCTGCTCGATCCGGACGATCCCTTCACCCTCAACAACCTTGGCTATATCTCAGAATTGGAGGGCAGAGTGGAGCGCGCGCAGCGCTACTACGAGCTTGCCGCCAAGGAGAACAACTCGGAAACCATTATTGCGGAGTCGACCGAAGGCAGCTTGCGGGGGAAAAAGCTGAGCCAGGTTACAGGCTCCTATTCAGGACTGGACCTTCGGGTCAATCGTGGGAACGTTCAGGCAATGGTGCTGCTCGAGCAGGGGCGGGCGCAGGAAGCCGAGGACGTTCTGCGCCAGACGCTCAAGCTCAACCCCAAGAGTCCATTTACCTTGAACAATCTGGGATACGCCGTCGAAGTCCAGGGAAATCTCGAACAAGCGCTTGAATACTATAACGAGGCCTCGGTCGTGCACTCGACCGAGCCCATCGTTGTGGCTGTAGACCCGCGTTGGCGTGGCCGGCCGATCAGCGAGGTCGCGTTGCGAAATTCCCAGGCGGTTCGGGAGCGGTTGCAGTCAGAAGCAAGCCAGCAGGAAAGGGCTGCGCGATTGAATCTGGAAGGTGTCTCGGCGCTCAATCACAATCAGGCCGACAAAGCTGAACAGTATTTCCGCCAGGCTTACCAGCTGGATCCGCAGAATGCTTTTTCGCTGAACAATATGGGTTTTTTGTCTGAATTATTAGGCGATCAGGAGACCGCGGCAGACTTCTACGCTCGCGCGCGCCGCGGTGACCAAGCTGGAAGTGCCGTTCAATCCGCCAGCCGGCACGAGATGGTCGGCGAAGCCGTGGGCCAAGTTGCTTCCTCCAATAATCAGGCCGCCGAAGCAAGCCTGCAGACCTTGGCTGAGGCCAAGCGTCGCAAACGCGAACCGGTCGTGCTGCGCCGACGCGACAACACCCCAGTCATCAACAATCCTCCCGAGAATGCTCCCGAAAGCCAAAGCCCGAATCCGCTGCGCCCTCCCGTCGACAATGCTCCGGTTGAGAACAACGTCCCTCGTCCTCCCCAGTAAGCAAGCCCACACCTTAAGCTCGGATGTCGCAGATCATGTACGAAAGTCTCATCTGTTAAGGCGTTTGCCTGATTGCTCTTACATTCCTTCCTGTTAACGTTCTATTCATCAAGATCAATTCAGGTCTTGGGTTAGCGGACGCGTTGGGCCCCTCGTCCGATCACTCAAAACCAAAACTTGCGGAGTGATTGATGAGGAAAATCCTCGTTCTGGGAGTGGTTTGTCTTGCCTTTGGGCTCTTCGTTTCTTTCACAACTAAGCCAGCGGAAGCAGAGTCGACCGCGAACTGTCCCTCCGGTACGTACGACATGCTGGATTGGATGACGCTGGACTCGGGTCTGCGCGGCAGCAATCACATGAAGGGCAGCGCCAATCCCTTATACACAAATATGGGTCCGGGGAAGTTCTATTGGACCAAGGGCGGCGCCGGCACGCCCTGGGACATTCAGTTGTACGACAACAACTATATCTACCTATGGATCACGGAACTCAACTGGAATGATCCCCATACCTTCAAGAAGTTTGCCAGTAACACCAACATGCCGCTGGCGCCGCGTTGCGCCAAGGCGGGAACGCCAGGCTCGGTCATCTACGTACCCAATACCTCCTACCAGACCTACTCAGACTGCACTCACTACGTCACGCAGAACTTGAAGAAGGGAGTCAATCAGGTCTGGGGGCCGTACTCGGTGAGCTTGGGAGGAAACTTGCCCAGCAATCTGAAGGTTCTGGTTGCCAGCTATCGCTATAACTGCGACGTAAACTATGCCAATTGCGGAGACAAGGAAGAGTACTACCTGGCACAAAAATATGGCTTGGTGCAGTGGGTCCACTACTCACTGATGAGTGGGAAGTACCAGATGCAGCAGAAAACAGTATTCAATCAGCTGGTATCCGGAGGCACCCAGGCGAAATTCCCCTGTTTCTAGCCTGAGCAAGCCCCTCCCCCTAAATAAAAAGCCAGTCGCGAGACTGGCTTTTTACATTCCCTCTGTTCCGGTCTTGGCGACCGGAACTTCGCTTGGGGTGGACATATATACCACTTCGGCAGAATCTGGGCTCGCGAGAGCCGAGGCGCTGGGGCCTGCATCGTGTAGCATCGAACGCATCAGCGCTCGCGCCTTGCGCCGCACGAGCGTCTCTCGAAGGGGAAACCAGCGCGGAAGTCTGCGCAGCCGCGCAATCGAGCGCATGGCTTCAATGCCTTGCCGCAGTTCAAAGGTTCGAAGATATTCGCGAATAATCTCCGGCATGCTCATGCGCAGCGCAGCCGAAACATTCTGCAGGGCCATTTCCACTTGGCGTTCTTTGTTGCCCAGCAGATCGGTTAGGTGGTTTGCCAGAGCTCCGACATCGCTGGCCGGAAAGAAGTCAATTGAGATTCCTTCCTCGTCTGAGAGGCGGCGGAAGTCCGGAATATCGGAGGCCACCATGGGTACGCCATAGGTGCAAGCCAGATGTGCGATTCCGCTCGAACCTGCCGAGGAAGTGTAGGGCAAAACCGCAATGCTCGAGCGTTGCAGAAGGTCCGGTATTTGCTCTTCCGCGACGTACCCGATGAAACTGATTTCCTTGCGATGAGACGACCGCTGCTCGAGCGCCTGAAGGTAGCCGGGAGTTTTCGGGTGGTCGGTCCCTGCGATCACCAGCCGCGCTTCCGGGCAGCGCTTGACGACCGCGTCGAACGCGGCAAGCAATGGTTCCAGGCGTTTGTACGTCCCCCACTTCCCGAATGCCAGAATCCGCTGCTCAGGATCGCCCCGCTTCGAGAAATCCGGATACTCCGGACGAGCAGAGAAGATGCCGTGCCGTCGGACATAAACGGCACCGCGCCCGTACTTCTCCTTGAGGACATTGCGGTAGGCCGGCAACATCACTGACACCGAATTAGCGAATAACACCATTTGTGTGGCGATGAATCCCCCCATCTTGTACGCCAGGGGGAAACGCACTCCCGCATCTTTCAAGTCCACCGTCTCCATCAATTGATGAAGGGTGACGTGGGTATAGGAACCCGTCATGCGGGCGAAGAAGGGAATGGCGATTCCAAGAAATGCGGGTAGAGCTTTCCCGCCGAAGCTAGCAAAACCGAGGTTGAACCACACCACGTCGGGCCGTTCCCGCCTGATTGCTCTCAGCACGCCCCAGGGATTGCTCAGGCTGTTGAACTTCCAACAACGAACCACGGAGAAGCCGTCAAGTTCCGTCAGCACCGGAGCGTATTCGTCCGCGAGCACGCTGAGTTCAATGCCTGGAAGCTGCCGAAGTTCAGACGCAATATGGAATCCATATTCGTTCAGTGCGTCCCGACTTGGCGGAAACGATGTGACCAGACAGATCTTCATTGCTGATGACTCGAACCTGAACCAAAGAGCGCGTAACGGGAAAGTTTCCCGAGCAGACTGAAATATTGCAAAGCAACTCTTACGCTAGCCTTGCTTTCGCCGGAGTGACGGCTCCCGAACTGGAAAGGGACTTCTACCGCGCTGCCAATCCGGCCCTTGACCAGAATTTCCAACAGGATTTTGAAGCCTTCCGGCTGCAGTTTGAGGCTGTCGATGCATTGCCGCCGCACCACGAAGAATCCCGACAGCGGATCTTTGACTTTTACCCTGCGCTGGAGCGGTGCTGTCGCAAGCGTGCCGCAGCGGGAAACCAACAGGCGAAACTTGTTCCATTCGCCAACCCCGTTCCCGTTCACGTAGCGGCTTGCAATGGCGACGTCGGCGCCTTTCCTGATGGCCGCAATCAGGGCAGGCAAAACCTCAGGGGGGTGCTGCAGATCGGCATCGATCACGCCCAGCAACTCCGCGTCGGTGTGCTCCCAGCCGTGGATCACGGCGCCCGCCAGGCCCTTCTGGCCCCTGCGCACAAACACCTTCACTCGTGAATCGCGGGCCGCGTACTCATTGGCAACGACCGCAGTACCATCGGTACTATCGTCGTCTACGATGATCAGCTCGTGCTCAATCTGCAACGGCTCGAGAGCAGCGTTAATGCGATCGAGCAAGGCGGGAATGTTGCCGGCTTCGTTGAGAGTAGGAATAACCAGCCCAAACTTTCGCATCGAAAAATCGCCCATGGGAGGAACCTGATCGGTAGTTCAGCTTTTGGATGTCCCTGAGTAGAAAGACGTTGTGCGCTATTCTGCTAGGTAGTTGTGGATTTGCGGACTTCCTGTAGATGGATCTAAGGTGAGCTGGAATTACGCGGCGACGGCTTGCTCGGCGGTCGAGGCAAGCTCCTTCTGTAGCACGCAGTCGCGAAAGCGATCGACGATTGCCTGGTGAACTTCCCCGATCTCGCCCGGCTCGATCAATTGCAATGGGGCCATCTTCCGCAGTTCCAGGTAGGAGCTCCGGTAAACCTGCATGAACTCCAATGGGTATTCCGGCTTGCGCGCGCGCGCCACCTCCGGGTCGGCATCGAGTACGTAGGCGAGATCGGGCCGGGGTGCGATGCGGAGCAGCAAACGGGAAAACGAGCGTGCCCACCGGGCGCGCATCGGCAAGGCCGCAAGCTGGTCGTAGATGAAGCGATCGAAAATCACCACGCCGCTATTTTCTGCCTTCGCCTGGTTGAAGATCCGACGCAGGCTCAGGACGTCGAGCAGGTAAAGAACGGATCGTCCCAGCCACAGGGGAGCGTTTTGCGCATTCTTATCACGGCGCTCGGCAGGTGTCTCCGGCGTGCCCACGCGGCCATCGCTTTGCAGTACCCGGCGGCTAAATCCCGCGCGCAGACCCGGAAACATGACCACATTGTCCCAAAACGTCAGCTCCTTCACGGCCACACCATGGGAAGCCAGGTACTCGCGTAGTTTTTGAATCTGTGTACTCTTGCCTGCACCATCGATGCCGGAAAATGAGACGATCAGTGGGTTCAACGGTCTGCCTCGATAGAAGTAGTCAAAAAAATGTCGTTTAGTGCCCCGGGCTATTTGGTACATGGCTCGGGCTTGCGGCGGAAAGTCCAGCCACAGTTCCGATTGCAACACCCGCACCGGCGAGGATGCCTAGCTTAATCAGCAAGGATCGCGCGCGCCGCTGCTTGGGCGGTGCAAGGGCCACTCCGGCCGGCTTCGACGCCGCTCCACCGCTGGTTTGCACCTGCGGCGCCACAGCCGTGCCATTGGGCTCGGGTTTCTGCTCCTGTGGTTGCTGGCTCGGAGCAGGCGCACTCGCTGGAGGCGCAGGCGCATTGTTGCGCCCAGGGTTCTCCGGAAGCTCGACCGGCGGCTGATGACTCGACGGGGTTGACTCTTGCGGGGAAGCCTGTGAGTTTCCCTGAGCTTGTCCTGCCGGCTGAGTCACGGCCGTGCCGGCGGTTGGGGCTTGGGCAGAGCTAGCCGGCTCTTGCGCCCGCACCAGCGGCACCGTCGCGAAACTTACAATCAATGCAAGGGCGCAAGCCACGGCTCGCGCCAGAGTTCGATTCATGAAAACTCCTTCAGCGCCAAACTAAACTGCGACTGGCAACTGGGCAGGACTCTCCGCTGGCACCGTTTCCGGCACAGCCTCGGGCGCGACTTCAAACTGCGGCGCCTCGATCGTGAAGCCCGGAAATTTCTGCACCAGCTGATTGATGCGAGTAAGTTCGAGCAGCGTAGCAGCTTCAGGCGAGGCACCGGAGAGCTGCAGACTGCCATCGTGCCGTGCGACTTCTTCCATGCATAACAACAAACCTTCCAGACCGGGGAGATCGATGTGCTTCACGCGCGAAAGATCCAACACAACAAAGGGGGCGTCGCCTGCGATTCTGCTCTTCAACTGGCGCCCGAGCTTGCGGGCACTCTTAGCGTCCAAAGCTTCGGGCATCTTCACCACAACTGCGGAGGACATATCGGTCGTTCCTTCCCTGTTTTCGGTTTTGATTCAGTGGCGACACTTCATCTTCTTTACAGATGCATTTTGTAAACCGCAGGTTTACATTTCATGAATTTCTCAGTCACCTGCTTGTACCTCGTTGCCTAACAAGGCCGCAAGTGCAGCCAGTGGAGCCACTGCCCTTTTATTCTTGCCAATCAGCCGGGCATCGGAAACGCTTACCTCGATATTTCTGTCGAGGCTGAAAAGTTTTGCCTTGGCTACCACCGAGCGCCGCACGTCAAGCGCAACCCCGATGTAAGTTCCAGTCAACACGAGAGAACTGTCGATTACGGTTCCACAATCGACTTGGCAGTCGCGCTCAATCGAACTGACGCCGGAAATCCTGCAGCCGGCCCCGATCTTCGCGTGCGCGCCGATGAAGGCGGGGCCTTCAATGGACGCCGTGTGATCGATTTCCGCCCCATCGCCGCACCACACACCGGGGCGGATCTCGGTGCCAACCGGGCTGACCAGGCATTGCCCCTGAAGTCCATCCCGCATCAGGCGGTGAAGCTCCTCTCGATTCCGAAGGCGATTGACATAACCCTCATAGCGGAATCGTTTCTGCTGGGGAATCAGGTGGCTGAGCACCCGGCGGAACAGGTCGTCGGTGTTGCGGAGAAGGGTTGCGTCTACCACAGCGATATCGAGCGAGACCTCGCCAGAATACGCGTGACTGAGAGGGCTGCCAGTTTCGCGGTGAAAGCGAAGGAAGTCGAGGTAATCGATATCGGTGTAGGTTCCAACCCGAACGAGGAGAATGCTTTCAACTCCGGCATTAACGTAGCCGGAAACAGCTTTCTCCCAGGATTCAACGAAACTTCCGGGTCGCGTGGAACGGGTGGGCAGGACGTGGTCAGATACGTTGCCTCCCGAGAGTACCTTCGGGGGCAACGTACCCAGAGATTCCAACTTCCTCAGGGTACGCTCCAGGAGGCTGGCGCCTAAGATTTCTGCTTTGGCGAACGAGCGGCTGGTTTCTTGCGTATTTCTGCCAATCAGAGAAAAGGCGTGACGGGGTGACTGTTCAGCAGCAACGGTCAAAATGGCTGCAATTTGCACTTTTAGAGGTCTCCCTGTCAAATCTCTCTGCTTCTATTGCTTCGATTCCTGCTAGAACACGAAACCTACGCAGCAGTTGCTGTGAATTCCGTATCCCCAAAAGCTTCGCGAACCGGAAGCGAGATGGCGCCGTTTTCCCATCGCGTCGAAGTCTTGCTTCGATGGCTGCGCTGAGCCGCCTTGGTGTCATATTCCTCGCGCGCTTTCCCGAGGAGCTCCCGAATTCGCAGTTTTGCCTTATGAAGTTGTGACTTGGAATTTCCCACGGAGCAGTCGAGCAGTTCGGCGATTTCCTGGTGCTCGTAGCCTTCTACCTCGTGGAGAAGGAAGATGGTGCGATAGCCGTCCGGCAATTCCTTAATCGCCCGGGCCAGCGCGATGCGGTCCACGGATCCGGTTAAGCGATCATCCCGGCTTCCGTACTCGCGGCGTACTTGCTTCGCATCCTGATTGAAGGGTTCGTCCAGCGAAATCTGACGCAGCGATTTTTTGCGGAAGTGCATGAGCACGGTGTTCACCGCAATGCGATAAAGCCACGTCGAAAGCGCCGAATCGCCACGAAACGTCGCCAGTTTCCGGAACACTTGCAGAAATGCGTCCTGGGTGAGATCTTCCGCTTCCGCGGTGTTGTTGGTCATGCGCAGGCAGACCGAATAGATTCTGGCTTTGTGGTTATGAAAAAGGGTTGCGAATGCGTCGGCGTCCCCTTCCTGGGCGCGCTTTACCAGAACAAGATCAGAATCAAATCGAACGGCGGTGTCGGTGGTGGTGGTCACTGGGGTTCTCCTTTCAAAATGCCCGTCTGATGCGCTGTTCCGCTGGGTTTGCGTTTTTCTCGATCACGTACCGAGAGTATGTTTTGTCGGCGCGAATGACTATCCGGTGAGGTCTGTATGCGATGGGTGACGTTGCTGTATCACGTTGATCTGGAACGACCTGCGCTCTACTGGCGCGAAAAAGCAGGAGAATAGCGATATTCACTGCTCAAACCCGCCAAACAGCCATTCAATGCAGGCCAGCGTGGCTCAGGGATTTCCTGATGTCCTAGTGAGTGTTGCTTCGCGAAATAAATGCGCCGGGGAGTTTGAGGCTGGCCGAGGTTTCTGCATGAACGTTGGGCCCCTTCTCTATGTGTTGCTTCTTAAGTTCGGATTGCGAAAGCCCTTTTTCGGTGTCTCACGTACAGAAATTCCTTAGGAAAAGTACAGACTCAGCAGGATTGTTGATGCGAAGCGTCTGGAATATCTTCGGCTCATTAAGAAAGTTGCCCTCAACTGACCCACCTCTCGAGCAGGGGCCGGTTAGAAATGTAGAACCGGCACCTGCTTCTCGCCACTGGCTACACTCGATTTCGTTCTTTGCTACGCGAACCGCAGCCCTGAGTCCGCCATCCAAGGTTTCGAATTTTTTCCCCGGGAGGAATGCTGTGGAAATCAACTCGTTGCGCGAACTTTACGTCGAACACCTCCGCGATCTGTATGACGCGGAAAACCAACTCATCAAAGCCCTGCCGAGAATGGCGAAAGAGGCCACTTCTGATCAGTTGCGTCAAGGAATCGAAGAGCACCTGGAGCAGACCCGCGGACACGCCGAGCGCCTCGAAGAGATATTTGAGCAGCTGGGCGAAAAAGCAAAAGGCAAGAAGTGCAAAGGTATGCAGGGCCTGATCGAAGAGGGCAAAGAGACTCTCGACGAAGACATGGAAGAGGATACAAAGGACGCTGCCATTATCGCCGCCGCCCAGCGTGTCGAGCACTACGAGATATCCGGCTATGGAACGGCACGTACCTATGCAAATTTGCTGGGGCAGGAGGAAGCCGCCGGTCTCCTGGAGGAAACGCTCGAGGAAGAGAAAGAAACCGACCAGAAGCTTACTCAATTGGCAGAGGAGATCAATGTGGAGGCTGTCGAGGAAGAGGAACAAGCCGAAGAAGAAGCCACGCCATCCCGGGCTCGCAGTTCGTCCGCAGGTTCGCGCGGCAGACGCCGGGTCGCATAACAGTCCCACACCAAAAACAGACGGCAGCCTCAACACCCGAGGCTGCCGTTAAACGTTTGTGCCGAAATTACTACTCGATGCCAGCTTGCACCACATGAACGATATTGTTCCTGACTGCATACAGGACCAAGTCGCTCACCGAATGTAACTGCAATTTCCGCATAATATTCGAACGATGCGTTTCCGCAGTCTTCACGCTCAGTCCCAGAGCAACCGCGACTTCCTTGGTGCTTTTACCCTCCGCCAACAGCTGAACGATTTCGCGCTCTCGCGGAGTGAGACGGTTGCGTCCGGGCGTAATCGCTGCGCCCGGAGTTCCACCCTTGAGGTAGCCTTCAAGCACCATGGCAGCAACCTTCGAAGTGAAATACGTCTTGTCGTGACGGAGGGCGTCGACCGCAGCTACCAAGTCCCGAGCTGCATCCGATTTCAGCAAGAAACCCCGAGCGCCGGCATTGAGCACCTCGCGCACCACCTGATCGGAGTCATGCAAAGTTAGGATCAGCACGCGCGCATTCGGGATCGTCTTTAGAATCTGCCGGGTCGCTTCGAGCCCGTTCAAGCTGGGCATCCCGATGTCAAGAATGAGAATGTCTGGCTTGAGCTGGATGGCCTTTTCAACTGCCTCGCGCCCATCCCCGGCTTCACCGCAGACTTGCCATTCCGGCTGAGCTTGCAAGAGCGCAACCAAGCCTTTTCGTACCACCTCATGGTCATCAGCAACCATGATTCGCAATACACCCATACACACCTCCCACAGAACCTATCTGTCCAGAGATAATCTCGAGAACGGAAAAACAACGGAGTTGCATAACCGTTGCCAAACTGGAAGCCTCGTATGCTCAACAGCAAAGACTTGCGGGCTAGTGGAGTGAGTGTAAATCTTGCCTGCGGCAAAGTCACACTTTCCCGGGTACATACGTTTTCCCGCGTCGAATCAGCAGCGCTTGGGCTGAAGCACATCGGAGGTTATTGCAGTCATTTGATCGACTGCCCTGCGATCCGCCTCGTCCACGGAAATCAGCTTCAATCCTTTTGCCGGCTCCAGTACCAGAGTTGATGTGGCGGCACATCGACCGCACAACCAGAAATGAACTGTTTCCCGCTGCGGTTTCTCATCAAAAGGTGCAGAGTTCTCATCGCTGGCCGCCAGAGAAATCGAAACGACCTCGAACTGAAACAAACGTCCTTCAGAAAAAGAATGCAGCGGCCGATTGCAGTTATCGTTCACGCACCGTGCCAGCATCTTAGAACTCCGACCCGCCGACCTTACAGGGAAAAGCTTAACTTTCCAATACAGTAGGGACTGTATTTTCGGCTGAGTTGATCTCTGATCGCGGATTCTTCTTATTTCGATGCTGAAGCCTTGGTACAAGAACCTGAGGAAAAACTCTTCTCCGGTTTGACATCACAACAGTTCACGGACCAGGCGCCTTCTGTATGGTGAAAAACAAAACTTCCTTTCCCACCGCCTCCCCCTTTCTTCCGCCAGTTCAGACCCTGGCCGGCTTGCGGGAGGCCGCGTCTCGATGTCAGGGTTGCGATCTCTACTTGAGGGCCACGCAAACGGTTTTCGGAGGAGGAGCAAAAAATGCGTCGGTGATGCTGGTTGGGGAGCAGCCCGGAGACAAGGAAGATCTAGCCGGCCAACCCTTCGTTGGTCCCGCCGGAAGGATCTTGGACGAAGCTTTACGGGAGGCTGGGATCGCACGGTCCGAAGTTTACCTCACCAACGCCGTTAAGCATTTCAGCTGGGAACCCGATGAAAGAGGCAAGCGCAGAATTCATAAGAAGCCCCGTTACTCGGAAACCCAAGCCTGCAGGCCCTGGCTGGACGCGGAGATTCGGGTTGTGCGGCCAGAAGTGATCGTCTGCCTGGGCTCCACGGCCGCACAGGCGCTACTCGGAAAGGACTTCAGCGTGCTGCGCCAGCGTGGATTGTTTCTAGCTTCGAAGCTTGCACCATTCGTTCTAGCTACCGTGCATCCATCGTCGATTCTGCGGGCCCGGAATGACAGGCAGCAGCAGATGCAGGCCTTCGTTCGCGATTTGACAGTTGTTGCAACCGAAATCCGCAAGCTGGGGAGAGCTGCTTAGTCACTTAGCTCGATTACAGCTTTTTCGGCATGCCCTTACGCCCTTGAGGGGATGGAGACGGTGGTTGCGAAGCGATACTCTGGAACCCTCGGTCTCGCCATATTAAGGAGCCCAACTGCGGTTCCCGAAACTGGTATTCAACCGGATGCATCGGACGAGAAATCTCGCCTTGGTGCTCAATAAAGCACGAGTCGGAAATGCAATGTCAAAGTTCAAACGAACGTTAATGCGACGCCTGATTTTCGGAGGAGCTGTCATCGGAGGAGGAACGGCGGTTTTGGCTGCCGGAACTATGACCGGTGCTGCTTTGGCCTATTGGGGTGTAAAGCAAGTCCGACGCTTCCATCTTTCCGGCCGCACTGTTCTGATCACAGGCGGATCCCGTGGACTCGGGCTGGCGCTGGCAAGAGTGTTTCTGCGCCGGGGAGCAAAAGTGGCGTTGCTTGCCCGCGAGGTCGAGACGCTCGAACGCGCTCGTCAGTTGCTGGCCGGGAAGGGAACGGTTGTTGTTCACCCGTGCGATCTTCGAGATCCGAACCAGGTGCATCAGGCGGTCGCCGATGTCCGGCAGGAGTTCGGCGACATCGATGTGCTCGTCAATAACGCCGGCACGCTTTCCGTGGGGCCGATGGACAGCATGACAGCAGAAGATTACACCGAAGCCCTCAACATCTATTTCTGGGGGCCTTTTCACGCGTCCCAGGCGGTTCTCCCATCCATGCGGCAGCGCAAAACTGGCCGCATCATTAACATCTCCTCGATCGGCGGCAAGATTTCCGTTCCCCATCTGCTCCCATACTGCACCGGGAAATTCGCCCTCTCCGGCTGGTCGGAAGGCCTGCGACAGGAACTCATCAGGGATAACGTATACGTCACCACCGTTTACCCGGGACTCATGCGCACCGGCAGTCCGAGGAATGCGGAATTCAAGGGCAAGCATCAGGACGAATACACGTGGTTTACGCTCAGTGGCGCCATGCCGGGACTCTCGATCAGTGCCGATCGTGCTGCTCGGCAGATTGTTACCGCCAGCGAGTACGGACGCAGCCAACTGATCGTCTCCCTTCCTGCGAAGATCGCCATCACGGCACATTCCTTGTTCCCCAGCATGAGCGCGCACGCACTGCGCCTGACCAATCAGCTATTGCCCGATGCTGACGCCGGGCCTGAAAAAACTGGCAGGAAGGGCTCTCAGAGCGAGACTCGAATGACTCGCTCATTTCTGACTGTGCTCGACAAGCAGGCGGCGAAGAGGAATAACCAGGTCGCGAATCCTGCGCCCGTGACGAAATGACGATTACGACAAATTTGGCCGCCAAGTATGGCGAGACGACATTCTCACAACGCCCGGCAACCTCGACCCATGAAGCGATTTTGACGCTGGCGGCGGGAAGCGCTCTCGCCGGCCTGGGAATTTGGAGGCGCGGTCGGCTGGGGACTGCGCTCGGCGCTCTGGGAGGCTATCTTCTCTATTGTGGCGCTCGTGATTTCCAAAAACCCTACCAAGGCCGGGTGCGTGTCAGCTACACCATCCAAAAGGATCGCAAGCAGGTGTACGACTTTGCTTCTAATCCCGAGAACTGGGGCAAGTTCATGCACGCGATCCAACTGGAGCGTCGCAGCGAGAGCCGCTTCGCATTTTCGCTGGGAAAGCCCGCGGGAATCGATTTCGAATCCGATGTCGAAATTACCGATCAGCACGCGGGCGAACACATCGCCTGGGCATCGGCGGAGCAAATGCTTGAGCATCGCGGGGTGATTCGATTCAAACCTGCGCCCGGAAACCGCGGCACCGAGGTTTTCGTCGCGCTCGAATACAAGGTTCCAGCAGGTCCGATCGCGCGAGGCCTCGCCTCCCTGGTGGGGTGGAATCCGGAGCAGGTGGTACGTGAAAGTCTCCGTCACCTAAAGCAGCTGATGGAAGCGGGAGAAATTCCGACCACCGCCGGCCAGCCTTCCGGTGTTCGCGGCATTCGAGGCACGGCGAAACGAATCATCTTCCGCGAAGGCCCAACGGAAGAGTCCGTCGAACAAAACCGCATGGCCGGCGACTAGAGATCAACTGAGATCGGGGAATCCGTGAAAGCACTTTGTTGGCAAGGAAAGACCAGCGTTACCGTTGAGCGGGTCAATGATCCCAGCATTCTGAACCCGCGGGACGCCATCGTCCGCATCACCCGCACCGCGATCTGCGGTTCCGATCTCCACCTCTACGACGGCTATATCCCGACTATGGAGCCAGGCGACGTTCTAGGCCACGAGTTCATGGGTGAGGTGATTGAGACAGGCCCCGAGGTGAAGAAGGTAAAGAAAGGCGACCGCGTGGTCGTGCCATTCACCATCGCTTGCGGTCAATGTTTCTTCTGCAAGAACCAGATGTGGTCCGCCTGCGATAACACGAACCCGAACGCCTGGATGATGGAAAAAATGTACGGACACTCGGGCTCGGCTCTTTACGGCTACAGCCATATGATGGGCGGTTATGCCGGGGGGCAAGCACAGTACGCGCGCGTGCCGTTTGCGGATATCGGATGCTTGCAGGTCCCTGAGGCGCTTGAGGATGAGAAGGTCCTGTTTCTCTCCGATATCTTTCCAACCGGGTACATGGCCGCGGAAAATTGTGATCTGAAGGGCGGGGAAGTGGTTGCCGTTTGGGGTTGCGGACCCGTCGGCCAGTTCACGATTCGCAGCGCCTTCATGCTCGGAGCCGAGCGCGTGATCGCCATCGACCGTTTTCCCGAGCGCTTGAAAATGGCGCGCGCCGCCCATGCCGATGTCATCAACTACGAGGAAGTGGATGATCTGGTCGAAGAGTTGAAATGGATGACGGGCGGCCGAGGTCCGGACGCGTGCATCGATGCCGTTGGCTTGGAAGCGCATGGTGTGGGCGTGGCCGCTGCCTACGATTATTCCAAGCAAAGGATGAAAGTCGCTTTTGATCGGCCGATCGCCTTGCGCCAAGTCACCCAAGCCTGTCGTAAGGGGGGCGTCGTCTCGATTCCAGGGGTTTACGGTGGCATGCTCGACAAGCTTCCATTTGGCGCTGCCTTCGCTAAAGGCCTGATCTTCAAGATGGGTCAGACTCATACCCACCGGTACATGGAGCCATTGCTCCGCCGCATTCAAAACAACGAAATTGATCCAAGCTTCGTAATCACCCACCGGCTGAGCTTGGACGAGGCACCGCGCGCCTATAAGACTTTCCGGGATAAGCAGGAGCAGTGCATCAAAGTCGTGCTGGATCCATGGGCTGATGCGATGGCTGCTTAGCAAGGGAACCGATGAGCCCCGAAACGATTTCATCGGGTTTGGGCTTGCGAGCTTTCCCTCGACGGGGAGGGGCAACAGGCTTCCGTTTTGAATCCTGAAGCCCGAACACAGCGTCTGTTATAATGAGGCTTTTAAAGGAGATGTTCATGGCCACAACCACGCCCGAAATTCAGCCCCAGGAAGCAACCAAGAAGACTCCGATCATGTTGACTCCAAAGGCGATTGCCAAAGTAAAAGAAATTATGGGCCAGCAGAGCCCCGTGCCCGCCGGTCTGCGCGTGGGAGTCGTGGGTGGGGGCTGCTCGGGGTTTTCCTATTCCATGGCCTTTGAAAACGCTGCCGGCCTCATGGACAAGACCTTCGACTTTGAGGGCCTTAAGGTATATGTGGACGCCACCTCTCTCACCTATCTCACTGGGTGCACGGTGGACTACCTAGAGACGCTCGAAGGCGCCGGCTTCAAGTTCGAGAACCCTCAGGTCAAGAGCACCTGCGGTTGCGGCTCTTCGTTCAGCGTGTAAACCGCTGCTTTTCGATCTTCCAAAGGCCCGCTCGCTGCGGGCCTTTTCGTTTTTCTTGAGGTTACTTTCGGCATGCGATATTTCTCCGATCCGGAGTACGGAATCAGCGGTATGGAATAGCTGCGGCTCTGAATCTAAGCTCTCTGCATGCGTTCTAGAGCCAAGGCCAAGAAGCCCAGAGCTGAAAAGCCCTCTCCCAAGCCCAGTGCTCAAGCGCCGCAAACGCAGGCTCCCCGTTCCCCGGTGAAGGTAGGTGCGCAAGAAACGTCCTGGACGGACGCCAAATGGCTGGCTCTAGCGGATCAGGCGCTCTCGCAGTAGGGTAGTCCACTACTGCTGGTTCGGCTGCGCAGGGTTCTGCCCAACACCGAGACCCATGTTGTTAGAAGGGGTCCCGGTCGGCTGCTGAGTGGGATTGTTATTGAGCATCAGTGGCGGCTGGTTGGGTGTCATGAGTAACCCGCCACGGTCCGTGCTCGGATCATAAATGAATTGCCATTGGTTGTAGTGATTCTTCTTGTTGAACTCGCGAATGGTTTTGTCTTTGCTGAGGCTGGCCACGCCCACGATGCCTCCGCCGCCAAAGACCTGCGGGGCACCGTTCGGACCCGCCTGCTGCGAAAGGGGTTGCGGGGGTGGAGGTGTGCCGGTCGATGTGTCGGCAACTCCCTGATTGGCTTGCGAGGTGTCATTCGGGGTTTCGGTCGGAGAATTCTGCGACGCGATCGCGCTCGGTCCGGGGCCGGTTGGAGTTTGTGCGCCGCCGTTCAGCGCTTCCGGAGCGCCCTGCTGTTGGTTGTTCATCTGCGACACTGGAACCGCGGCCGGTGAACCGAAAGACATCTGCACGTCGCCGAGACGAAGCAGTTTGAAATCTTTGCCGGTGATTGGATCTTTGTAACGGCGCCGCAGGAAGCGTTGGTTATTGGTGTTCTCCAATTCTTCAATCCGTGTAGGATAGCGGCCAAACGCTTTGAAGTACTTGCGCACAGCCCGCGAGTACTGCACGCCGCGACGAATCATCTCCTCTTCCCGGTCGCGCTTGATCTGAAACTCTATTTTCTGAATGGTGGTGAACACTCCGATTGAGAGCAGGGCGACAAACAAGAGGAGCGCCAGCAGAACATAGCCAGATTCGGATTGGGTTTTTCGAACGCGCATCAATGGTTCAGTTTCTCAGCCTTGCGTTAGTGGAATGGTTTGCCGGTTGTTGCTGAGCACGTCGAGGATATCGACGGAGTTAGGAGAAATCTTCATCACCTTATACCTCCGATTCACAATATCCCCTTCCTTGGCGATAAACACGTCCTCAGCATGCGCCAGAAAAACTCTCTTCGCCCCTCCCGCGGGTGTAGCAAACCCATAAAACTTGAGCTCAATCGGGGGCGGCGGCGGGGGCACATAGACTTGTTCAGGGGCTGGCGTTTGCTGGGTCACCGGCATCACCGGTTTCGGTGGGGGTTCCACGAATACCCGAAATATGTTTCGCCCAGCGCCTTCATACCTGGTTTCCTCGCTCAACTTCAACAGGTCAAAGCGCAGGCTTGGATCGAGGTTTTGTGCCACTGTTTTTTTTCCGCTTGCATTGCGGGTTGAGGGATTGGTGCGAGGACTGGGCGACAAATTTGCGCCCGGGCCCGGATTCGTCGCCAAGCTCGCAGAAGGGGGCATGGCGGTCGATGCAGAACTCGACGATCCTCCAAACCAGCTCGACAATTGGAAGGCCAGCAGCACAACCGCAACCACGACGAGCGCCGCCGCTGCGATGACTTTGCTGCGATTTTCTGCGCCGAGTTTCACTAGGTACTCCTCAGATACGTCTCGATGCGGATCCCCAGCTTGATGGAGCCGCTCTGCTCGCCGGCCAATTCGAGATCGTTCACCATGAAGAACATCGTATTGCGCTCCAAGGCATTGATGAACTTCACCAACGCGATGTAATCGCCGGAAATTTGAGCTTCAATTTGGACACTCTGTAACCCGGGCAGGTCCGTGTCCTTCTGCGTGAATTTCTCGCTGGCAATGGTTACCCCATTTTGCGAGGCGATCCTTGCCAGGTCGAGCGAAATCGCGGAGTAACCGGTTGGCAAGCGATCGCGGTAAAACGCCTGTATGTCCTGACGAGCTTGGGGAATTTTCTTGTCCAGTCCTCGCCACGGCGCCGACTCGCGGGCCTTTAGGTTTAGCCATTGCTGCCTCAGTTCCTGCTGGCGCAAACTCTCCCTTCCTGCAATCGGGGTTACCAGCATGACCGCTGCGATGATGTTGATCACGACGAGCGCGCCAAGGGCAACATAGAGACGGATGCGGATTTGTTTGAGGTCCGGCATCAGTTCATGCCCCCGCTGACCGGTCGGTCCTGAGTCAAAGGAGCATACGCAGTTTCGATTTCAACTCTCACCCGGTCTTCAGTCCCAGGATTGTCGGTGGATTGGCTCGCGTCGATCCGCGTTTGTTTGAAATGTTGCGAATTTTCCATCTTGCGAACCAGGTCGAGGGCCTGCATCTGCGACTCTCCGCCAACTACCAGCTTGATGGTGACGTTGTTGTCGCCTGAGACATTGGGGTGAATCGAAATGACCCGCAAATGCGCCGGCATGACCTGCTCTAGGTCCTCGAACACGCGTGTCCAGGAAAATGCTTTGCGTTCAAACAGCTCATTCAAGAAGCGTGACTGATCCCGGAGCTCTCGGTTTTGAGGCTGGTTCAGGACGGCCTCCGCTTGCGCCTTCTCGCGATCGTAGGCCGCAATCTGTTCTTCTAGTTTAGAAAGCTGCGCCCGATCGCCGCGGGCTCGCATGAACCCGGTCGCCGTTATGAATAACATCAGGAGGGTGGCGATTGCGAGCAGCGCCAATCCGGTTCCCCAGTAGACCCAAAATTGCCGGGAGTCTTCGTAGGGCCGTGTCGCAAGATTGATATCGATTCGCATGGATTAATGCGTGCTCAACAATGCACCGGTCACGCCTGCCATCCTCCATTTTGGAATCGATCCGCCTCCCAGTCCCAGCTGCGAGGCTTTCACCAGCTCCTTTACTTCCGCTCCGGTTTGCGACTGCAAGGATGCGGCAACCGACGAGATATCCGAGATGCCGGAAACAAAGATCTGCTCGATGTTGGTGTTATAGGTGTCCTGGAAGAACACGACCGAGGGATACACATCTTCGGCCAGTTGTTCGCCGCTGATGGTTACGCCGCGCGCATTCTCCAGGGTGCGAAACAGCAGCAGTTGTTGTTGGTCGAGCAAAGCAATGCTGGTGGTGCGGGCATCAACTTTGACCACCAGAGTTCCGCGATCTGCCGGGGCGCCCAAAAGCGCTGCCAGCATCGAGGGCAAAACGACGCCGGGATTGAATCCAGCTTCGCGAATGACCGCTTCGTACTCTTCGATCACGTTATTGAGCGCCACCGCGGCAACCACGCGAACCGTGCCGTTTACCGAATGGGCTTGATAGGAAACTTTGGCTTTATCCACGTCAAAGGGAAGCGACTTACGCAGCCTAAAGCGCACGACTCCTTCTGCCTCCTCTCGTTTGAGGGGCAGCGCCTCAAAATCGAGAAGAGCGACTCGGACTGTGGCATCGGGGAGGATTGCGGTCACATCGCGGGAACGAGAGCCGACGTTGCCCAATACCTCCCGGAGTGCGCTGAGAACCGCATCGCGCTGGCGCAAGTTTCCTTCGGTCAGATCGGGCACTACGCACCCTGGCGCCAGTTCGCTGGTGGAGCACAGGTCCAGCACCTGGCGGGAATCGGCAGCCCGTGCGGCAATGACCCGATCGGCTGCGATTTCGCAGGCGATCTTCGGCTTGCCTGATTGAAGATTGGAACTCATCCGTTAGCAGCTATTTAAACAAATGAAAGTTGCGAGTTACCAGCAGCCGGTTCCTGGAAGACGGCGACCGGCTTCCGACCGCTCGCAACTTTCTATCTCATGGTCTCGATGAACGTGACCTTGTTGATTTCCTTTAAGGTTGTGAGCCCCAGCCTCACCTTGTCCAGGGCCGACTCGCGCAGAAAGCGCATACCCTCCTCGCGAGCTGCACGCCGTATTTCCGAAGTCGGCTTCCTGGCCAGAATCATTTCCCGGATCCGGTCGCTGAGGTCGAGCAGTTCGTGGATCGCGGTGCGTCCCCGGAACCCGGTTCCCGCGCACTCGATGCAGCCCTGACCTTCGTAGAACGGCACCTTCGACCACTGTTCCGAATCGAGGCCGCTGGCGTCCAGCACATCCGGCGGATAATGCACGACCGTCCGGCAGGAATTGCAAATCAGCCTTACGAGCCGCTGCGCCAGAATGCAGTTGAGCGCCGACACAAAGTTGTAGGGTTCAACTCCCATGTTCAGGAAGCGGCCGAGCACGTCGACCACGTTGTTGGCATGGACTGTGGTGAACACCAAGTGGCCGGTGAGCGCCGACTGAATTGCGATCTGGGCGGTCTCGGTGTCGCGAATTTCTCCCACCATGATTTTGTCGGGATCATGGCGGAGAATGGAGCGCAGACCGCGAGCGAAGGTCAGTCCTTTCTTCTCATTAACCGGGATCTGGGTGATGCCGCGAATCTGGTATTCGACCGGATCCTCAATGGTAATGATCTTGTCCTCATCGGTCTTGATCTCATTGACGGCGGCATAGAGGGTTGTCGTCTTGCCGCTTCCTGTCGGTCCGGTGACCAGCACCATGCCGTAGGGCTCGTTGATATACCGGCGGAACTTGCGGAGGTCTTCTTCGTCGAAACCAACAACATCGAGGGTGAGCGACTTGAATTTCTCGCTCATCGATTCTTTGTCGAGTACACGGAGCACGGCGTCTTCGCCGTGAATGGAGGGCATGATCGAGACGCGGAAATCAATGGGCCGTTCCGGCTGGCCGTATTTGACGCGGAAGCGTCCGTCCTGGGGAACGCGTCGTTC
The DNA here is from genome assembly GCA_035496675.1 of Terriglobales bacterium. Lineage (GTDB taxonomy): Bacteria > Acidobacteriota > Terriglobia > Terriglobales > Acidobacteriaceae > Gp1-AA145. The sequence goes on along the minus strand of DATJEL010000033.1, from coordinate 86,440 downwards.
TGAAATGTCGAGTTCGCTCATGACCTTGATGCGCGAGATGATGGTGGAGTGATGTTCCCGGGCGATCGGGTTCATGGCCTGGGTTAAGACGCCATCGATACGGAACTTGATCACAACCGAATCGTCGCGGGTCTCGATGTGAATGTCACTGGCACGACGCTGCAGGGCGGTGAAGATGGTCGTGTCCACCAGCCGGATGATCGGGCTCATGTCGCCCTGCGCGGTCAACTTATCGATCGAGAGGCTTTCTTCGGTGCCTTCTTCCTCACGCACCACATTGAGGGTGAAGACTTCGCTGGCATCTTCCAGTACGCGCTTGGACTGCTCGGTCTTCTTGAGGATTTCTGTGATCTGACCAAGGGTGGCAACCTTGGTGACGATGCGCTTGTTCAGGAGCAAGCCGATTTCGTCGATCATCATCAGCTGGCTGGGATTGGCAATGGCAATGGCGAGCTTGCCGTCACGGGTTTCTTCAAGGGGAACGAAGTTGTAGCGGAACATCAGGCGAGGATCGATCTTGGAAAACAGATCATGGTGCAGCTGAAAGTCACGCAAATCGACGTACTCACAGCGGTAGCGGCGTGCCACATCCTGAGCACGAACCACTTCGTCCGTTGCGGCTACGGGAGCGTTGATCCCGTTACCGCCGTTTACCGCCGTCGATTTCTTTTCCACCATGCCCGCCATCTTCCTAACCGCCGATCCTTAGTGAATGTTCGATCCTAGGCTAAATATGGGTAAATACAACGAAATCAAGATGCCGCCGACAAATACAGCCATGATAATTAAAATCGCAGGTTCGATGAGTGCCATGGCAGCGCCGAGAGCGGTTTGCACGTCTTCCTCGTAAAACTCGGCCACGGAATTCAACATCGCCGGCAACGCCCCGGTCGACTCCCCTACTTCGATCATCTCAACAGAAAGCTCGGGAAACATCTTCTGCTGTTCCAGGCTTTTCGCCAAAGGTTGTCCCTCGCGGACCCTGATGGCAGCCTCTCGAATCCCGTTAACGACCTTCGTACTGCTCATCGAAGCCCCCGCTGTTTCCAGGCAGGGAACCAAAGGCATTCCGCCCGCGAGGAGCGTTGACAGCATCCGCGAAAAAGTTGCGACCTGATGCTTGATCAGGATATCCCCGATGAGGGGAATCCCCAGAAAAACCTTGTCAATCCAGGCTCGGCCGCTGTCGGTCGCTTTCCAGCGCCATAGCAGGAAAATCAGCCCCGCTAAAACCAAGGCTCCCACCGGAGCATAGCGCTGTGCGTGCGTTCCAATATTCAGCATGACCACCGTAATCGTCGGAAGCTCCGCGTTCAAATCCTGGTAGAGCTTGGCGAACTGCGGCACCACATAGGTGACCAGAAAAAGGAACATGATAACCACAACAGACACCAATAGCGTCGGATACACCAGTGAAACCAGCAGCTTCTTCTTGAAGGTCAGCGCGAGCCGCTGGAAATTGATGTAGCGGGCGAGCACCTCTTCCATGTTCCCACTCTTCTCGCCGGCCATTAACGTGGTTGTGTAAATTTTTGGGAAAACATTCTGTGCCGAGAAGGCCTCGGAGAGCAGTTCGCCGCCTTTTACCCGTTCCCGGACATTCTGTAGCAGGGAGCGGAAGTAATTGTCTTTTTGGCGCTTAATGAGCAGGTCAATCGACGCCAACACCGGCAAACCCGCCTTGAGAAGCGTCATAAACTGCTGGTTGAAGATAAGGAACGTCGTTTGCCGAACCTTCCTACCCCGACCGCTCCGCCCCCTCAAGAGTGTCTTTGGCTTTACCCAGTAAACCAGGAATCCTTGCTGTGTGAAGCGCTCGCGGACTTCGGCTTCCGAGTAGCCGGTTTCGAGCTGCTGCAGCAGATTCCCGCGTTCGTCGGCGACTTTGACTAAGAACTCAGCCATCTATTTTGATCGCGATAAAAAAGCTTTCTCTGAGTCTAGCACTGAAAAGTGTCGTCTTTGCTGCTACTTAGCACCTAAATGCACTCCGGTAATCTTAGTTCGGGCCCAAGATTAGGGGTGGCCTTCGGTCGCCTCATCGACGGTCTCACTCCCCGGAGGAGGAGTGAATTGAAATTGTTTGTCGGCGAGATCGACGTTCTCTCTTTGGTTACTGAACCGATACTCAGTGACGGACTCATCCGTACCTTGGATCAGAATTCGCAGAATCCGGTAATCGGGACTGACTTCGACGAGAATCTGCTCGACCCGGTCCTCCATGCCCCGGGGCACTCCACGCAGGATGGAGCTTCCCGGCTGCCATACCTGCACATCGGGTGCAAACGAAAGATTCCGTAACTCCTTTTCCAGCTTAGTCTTGCCGAGCAGGAATGCAAGTGGCGAGCGAAGGTCTTCAAGCTGCTTCAAGGAAGATCTTCGGGCCTGTTTCTCCTGAGGCAAGTAGAGCCATGCCTCCTTTCCGTTGCTCACAAACAGCTTGTCCTCTGGGGAACGATAGTCCCAGCGCATCTTGCCAGGTTTTTTGAGGTGTAAGGTCCCAAATTCCGTGCGCTGAAGCCCCCCGCCTTGGTAGATCTCGGTAAAGTCGGCTTCAAGGGAACGAAGCCGGTTGTAGCGCTGGTCGACTGCTTCGGCAACCGCATGCACGCTCGGCAACGCCCAAGCCGGGTGGGGGCTAAAAACAAACCATGTCAGAGCAACATAGGCACCTGCGATCGGCGCATAAAATTTCATCATAGAAATATATCGAAATTGAACTACCTTGCTGCTGAGTTAGATGCGTTTGGGCTGGTCCCCCGTCCGAAATGGCTAGGGATCGATCTGGTTTGCGGCGAAGATCGCATATTGCAGGTTCCCGGTAGTTTTTCTGAAACTGCCGGCCTTTAGGACGATGCGTTCAAACAACGGATTCGCATAAACCACCCACACCGCTCTTGGGTGGCGCCCCAGCGACGCCTCGAGGTTTGTGATTACCTTCTCGAATGCCGCCTCGGGCAGCGGATGAAACATAAACACCACCAGAGGTTCCTCGGGGAATCTGAACTGCGTGGCATCTCCCAGGACAGCTTCGATTTGCTGGCAGCGTTTGCGTTCAGCAGGAAACTTCCGGATATTTTCCTGCGCGATGGCATGCAATTCAGGCAGTAGCTCAATCCCGAAAATCTTGCGGAAGGGGTATTCGGACGCCATAAGGAGCGGGCGTCCTTTGCCGGAACCGATGTCGATGAATGTGAACTGGCTGTAGTCGATCCCGAGCGCTTCGAGCATTTCCTGGAACAAAGGGGGCTCGATTGGTTGATACGACGAATTGAGCAGCCCAATGAACCGTGCTCGCCAGGACACGTTCGCGCTGGTGGTATCGACATGGTGTTCCCAGTCGTAGTCCATGTCGCCGAAGCGCTGGCGCACGCGATCGGGCATAGAATCGCGCAGGAATTCCCAGCTTATGGACGCCAGCGTACGCGCGGTTGGGATGAATCCCGCCCGAGGCCGGTTCTCGCGCCACCACGTTTGCAACTCGGCAATTACGGTTGGTCCAGAGGAACTCACGCGGAATCAGATGAGGAGACTACGGGAATGATCTTACGCCAACTAGTCACGCGAATCGTGAGTACTTGCGATCGGCTTTGGCACATAGCCCGTCGGCAAAGCTTTCTCGAGGAATGGGAATTTATCGGGATCTGCAACGAACACATGTCCCTGCTCGTCAAGGCGATACGGGGTACCATGCGGATCGAGCGGAACTCCAGGCAGCATTCTGGCTCGAGCCAGTTCCACGAAGCTGTTAGGAAAACGTCCGGTCTTTTCCCGAAAAGCGGCTACAACCTTCTCCAACTCCTGGCCTTCGAATTGGACCCGTAAAGCGGTCAAATGGTCTTCAGCATTGGCTCGAATGTTCTTGTCCTTGCTGGTTTCCAGGACCGAAGTCCACAGCATTTGCGCTGTCCGGATTTCACCGCCATGTTGGGCAGATTGTGCAGCCATAATTTTCAGAAAAGGATGCGCATTCGGAACCCTCGAGCCGCGTTCGAATGCATCTGCGGCCGCCGAGTAGTCCTTCATATCGTAGTAGATAAATCCGAGGTCGTAGTAAAGGTGCCAATCATCTGGATTGTTTCTAATCCCGAATTCCAGCAATTCAATCGCGCGCTCCGGGAGCCCTGCTCCATAGGGAGGGCGGCTGGCGAGGAACGTGCCACCAAACTGGTAGGCCGGAATCAGGTGAGGGTCGAGCTGGGTGGTTATGTTGAGCAGCGGCCACAACAAGGCAAAGTCGCTGTTACCTAAATGATGTTGTGCGCCGTAATACTGTACGGCACGAGTCCAATAGACATTCGCGAGCAGCCCGTGGTACCCCAAGCTAAGCTTCTTTAGAAGGCTTGGCGAGGAGACATAGAGAACGTCTTTGAGTATGGCCTGCGTTCGGAGCCCCTCGACCTTGTTCAAAAGGAACCCCGATCCCAGTCCAGCAATCACCAAGACCGTGGTTGCAATTGCGGTATGCCTGCGCCGCCTCATTTCAGGTTCCTGCGTTCGAATATCAGAATCGCAGCTCCCAAGACGGCAATCGTGTAGACAATTGCGTAAGCGGTGTTCCAGAAGATAAGCGGCCCGCTGATCGTGTTTCCATGTGCCACTTGTGAAATCACGTTCAGTGCGGAAAAGTTCGGGATTGCATACACCGCTAGGGCCGCCAGCCCTCGTGTGAAGCCATGGGTCATTTGCGTAAAGCTGCGGAGGTCCTCTGCGAATGTCCCGCTCACGAACAGGCAAAACGTAAACACGGCCGCGAGTAGAGGCGATGAAAACGAAGAGAAAAATAGCGCGAGTGCGGTTATGATCACAAACTGCAGCACGATGAAGTAAATCGCGACCAGAATCCCAGCGTCTGCAGCCTGCAGGTGCGGCGAGACATAGAGCAAGGCAGCAAACACACCGACTGCCATGCACACGGTATTGACTACGAGAGTCCCGGACAACCCGAAGAACTTGCCCGCAATAAATTCCCACCGCGACACCGGACGGGAAAGCATGGTGTAAAGCGTGCGCTTTTCGATCTCCTTTGAGACAAGCCCGATGCCAATGAAGATGGCGATGACTACGCCAAACAGGGACAGTGCAGTCAGGCCCAGGTTGATAACCACAAGACGCTCGATCTCGATTGAGATCTGTCCCACGAGAATCGCAGCTCCACTCAGGAGCAGGGCAAACGCGATCAGGTTGTAGAGTACTCGGTCGCGGACAGCCTCCCGAAAGGTATTGGCAGCGATATGGAAGATGCGTGAAGTCATCGTACGCTATCCAACCTTTCCATCCGCCGCGGGTTTCGTTTCCTGCGGCGTTGTTGTGAGCTGAGCTAAGAAGTAGTCTTCGAGTGACATGCGCACCGGTGTCAAAGAAACCAGGCGCAGCCCGTCCCGCTTGATTAAATCCAGTGCCTGGTCTTGTTTGATCGCCGGCAAGATGGAACGCACTGTCTCGCCCGCCACACGAGACTCAGCCCCTAAGCCAGCAAGCGCCGAGGGAATCTTCGGCCCTGCCCAAACGAGCTCTACTTGCTCGGTGATTCCCGCGGTGAGTTCTTCGACGGCTCCCACCCCACAAAGAGTCCCCTGGTTCAGGATCGCAACTCGATCGCACAATGCTTCAGCGTCCGACAAGATGTGGGTGGAAAAGAAAACCGTCCTTCCTTCGTGCTTTAGCTGCTCGATCAGGTCCCGAACTTCGCGGCGACCCATGGGGTCCAGCCCGGACATGGGCTCATCAAGAAACACCACTCTGGGCTGGTGCAGGATCGCCTGTGCAATTCCAGCCCGCTGCAGCATTCCTTTAGAAAACTTCCTGAGCTGAATGTTTGCACTGTCTTTCAGGCCAACCCGGTCGAGGACAGCATCAACTTTCACTGCAAGCGATTTGTTGTCGACTCCGGAAAGCTGGCCGTAGTAACGCAACAGCTCACGTGCCGTCAAATAGTCGTAAAAGTAAGGTTGCTCGGGAAGGAATCCGATTTGAGCCTTCATTCGCGGATCATCAAGTTCCATATCGAGAATGCGAGCTTTCCCTGCGGTGGGGAAGACCAGCCCCATAAGCATCTTGAGCGTCGTGGTTTTCCCAGCGCCATTCGGACCGAGGAACCCAAAGATCTCCCCCTGCTCTACTGAGAGATGCAGGGGATGGAGGGCGCATTTCGGGCGCTTGCGCCAGAAGCCCACCTGATAGACCTTTTCCAATCCAAGAATTTCTATCGCGCGCATCAGAAAATTATATCGAGGCGGCACGAAACGAACGTTGTTACCAAGGTTTCCCTGCTTCGGGTAGAGGGCGGCTCTCTGGTGTATCCGGTCTTATTCTAGAAGAAGCTTCGTAACCTCAGCTTGGGCTGCTTCCCGGTCAGGGGATTTCTCCATCCCAGTCTGCGCAGCCCCGTCTGGCTCAAGGCCAGCTCGCTTTAGCGCTTGGGACAGGAGTAAGTAGTGAATGCCGGAGGGATCGTCAGACACCGCACGCCTGTAGTAAGCAACTGCACTCTTCAGATCACCCTGCTTTTGCGCGATCAATCCCAGGCCAGTCAAAGAAAAGGCGTGTTCCGGAGTCAGTTGCAGAGCAGCGTTGAAGTTTTCCGTGGCCTTCGGGTAGTCGCCGCGCTTCCGGTAGATTGTCCCGGTATTCGAATAGGCAGCGGTGCGCAGGCCGGCATTGGTCGTCAACCCTAAAACGGTTTGAAATTGAGAAAGCGCGGCGTCCAAATTGCCGGCCTGTTGTTCGCAGACCCCGAGATTGAGTTGGCTGAAGGGATCGTGCGGGTTAAGGTCGCTCGCGACACGTAGGTGCACTGCCGCTTCTGAGAACTTGCCTTCCTGCATCAACTCGCCCGCGAGGTTGTCGTGAGCAACGAAATTGTTTTTAGTGACTGCCAGCGAGTGTTCCCAGAGGCTGGTGCTGTCGTTCCAGTAACCGATCTGGGCGTGCGTGAGGACGGACAACGCAACTACGACTGCAAAACTGGCGAAAGCAGGGTAGTACCAGGCGATTCGCTTGGATTGCACCCAGTCCGCAGCCGCCCAGACCACGGCGATGAAGATTCCGACAAATGCGATATAGGTATAGCGATCTGCCATTGCCTGATCGCCGACCTGAACCAGTCCGATTACTGGCACCAATGTTCCAATGAACCAGAGCAAGCCAACGGCGATGTACTTCTTCGAGCGCAGCTTCAAAGCGGCTATGGCAAGCCCTAAGAGCAGTGCAAAGCTGCCCACCACCTCCCATGCCGGGAACTCATTCGGATGCGGATAGAAGGATGAAAGCCGCGTCGGCCAGAATGCCTCTTTCAAATACAGAACATACGCGATGAGAGCATTCTGTAGGCGATTGGCCAGAGGAAACTGTTCCTTGATAGCAGCCCCCGATGATTGTGCGCTCATCGTGATTAGGCAGCTCGCAGCGGAGAGAGCAAACAGAGGTATTTTCTCGAGGATGAGCCGCGAATGGCGGACACCCTTGGTCCTTTGCAAGGGCCAGTAGTCGAGGAGCAACAAAACCAACGGAAGCGTGACCAGCATCGGCTTCGACATTAACCCAAGGGCAAACCCCACCAGAACCAAGAGGTAGCTCCGGATGCCCGGTTTTTGCGCGTAGAGCCGGTAGGCAAGAAGAGTCAGGAAGAGAAAGAATGTGCAAAGGACATTTTTACGCTCGGCGACCCACGCAACGGATTCCACGTTTGCAGGATGAAGCGCAAACAACACGGCAACGAAAGCCGATCGCCACGGCATCTGTGTCGTCGCATCAAGAAACAGAAACAGCAATACCACCGCAAGCCCGTGCAGCAACACGCTCATGTAGTGGTGGCCCACCGGGTTCAATCCGAAAAGCTGGCAATCCAATGCATGGGAGAGCCACGTGATCGGGTGCCAGTTCGCCTGCTCGGTGCTCTGGAACGCCCACTGAATGGTTTCCCAGTTCAAGCCCGCAAGCACGTGTTTGTTGCCAACAATGTAGTCCGGATCGTCGTAATTGACGAAACGGTTGTGTGAGGCAGGGTTGTAGACCACCAGGGTAAGTAGGAACAAACCTAGCGAGAAAACAGCCCGACGTTTCTCGGGCAAGGAGAACAGCCCGCCTTGGTTGACCTGTACGGCTCTAGGGCCTGCCGACATGTTTGAATTTTATTCCCGCCGACACCAATAAGCGGCGTGACCAACGTTACTGTTGTGAGGCATCGCATCCAGCGGCAGGCTTTACACCGGATTATTATTCGACATGCCCCTCCGAATGACGTTCGCCGCGATTGTTTTGGCCGCGTTATCGTTGGCCTTATTCCTCTTCAGGATCGAGGTTCCTCCGGTCGCTGTTTACCCTGATGAATCTTACTACGTCCCTGCCGCAAGATCCCTTTTGAACGGCGGGCCCGATACGGCCTCGTGGCACCCGCCTCTTGGCAAACTTATGATCGCCGGCGGCATAGAGGTCCTTGGGGACCGCGCACTCGGTTGGCGGTTTGCGAGCGCCGTCTGTGGCTCGGCGACGCTGGTCGCAATCTTCTTTTGGGCATATCTGCTTCTCGGCGATTTCCCCCTCGCGTTGCTCGCGGCAATCCTAACCCTCTTCAACAACTTCCTTTTCGTAATGGCAAGAACCGCCATGCTCGACTCCGTGTACTTCGCATTCGTAATGCTTGGAGTGCTGGCGTTTACCGCTTCCTTCGTGTGCGATGTATCCACCCGAGCAAAGCGGGTACTCATGCTTTGGTCAGGGCTGATGTTTGGAGCGGGCATGGCCTGCAAATGGAATGCAGTCGTTTTCCTCGGGTGCGTTGTCCTCATCTCCGGATATCTCTTCCGCTATGACCGGAGCAAAGTCCTGAAGATTGGCGTGCCTGTATTGCTCCTGGCCTTATTTGCCATACCATTTGGGGCTTACTACTTGACATTTGTGGGCACATCCCTCTGGACTCATTCTTCGCCGTCATTTAGGGAATTTATCGCCGCCAACCAGTTCATGTGGCATTGGCACAGGATTGTTCCAGGGAACCCCACTCTCAATGTGCGCTGGTATCGATGGTTCTTCCGTGCCAGCCCCGAGCGCGGACTCGCATATCTGATGGGGAATTGGGTCGTTGCCTGGACTGGTGTTTTGGCCATTCTGCTTTGCATTTGGGGGCTGTGGAAGAAGCCGGCAGAATCCCTGCCGGAATTGTCAGTCGTACTGCTTTACGGAACCAACGTTTTGCAGTGGCTGGTGATCCCGCAGAAGTCTACTTGCTACTACTATTACTATCCTTCCATGATGGTGCTGGGTGTTGCTGTCGCTATCGTGTTGTCGCGTTCAACAGTGCGCCAGATCCTGGGCCTTCGCGTCAGCGTCGTGTTAATCGCAGCCAGTTTTGTGTTCTTTCTGTACTGCTATCCCAGGATGGCAGCCCTACAAGCACCTTACGACTGCGCGTTGGGATGTTGGCCTTAAGTCCCGAACATGCAAGAGGTCACCAGGCTCGCGTACTCCCTAGATCGGGAGGTATGCCACACACGCCGAAACTGCAGACACCGGCGTGCTACTCGGCCCTGCTGCCCAACGAGCCACGTTATCGTGAGTACTGCAAAACAGGCGGATACCGGTGACGTTCGGGCTCGTGGGGGCGGCGCCGACCACAAACTGATCATTGGCAGCACTGATACTCGAGCTGCCAATCGCGACGAAGAAATACCCATTCTTGCCATTGGTGCCAGGCGCCGCAGTGGATACGGGATCGGGAACGAGGCACGCAGAAGTGCTGGTAGGAACGTTACACGGTTGTGCTCCACCGAGATTCAGCAGTCTCACCGCATATCCGACGGTTGGATACGATTGGCTATAGGTCAGCTCGGCGGTGTCGATGGTTCGAACGGTGGCAACAGCGGACGCCTCGTTCGCCCGCATGCGTGCCGCCACCAGATTGGGGATCGCAATGGCGGCAATGATTAAGATGATTGCCACCACGATCAGCAATTCGATTAGAGAAAATCCTCGTTGGCGCATTCCATTCACCTCGCCTAAAGGATGTTGCACTTCGGCTTCCGAATCGGTAGCTCGAACAAGTGACTAAAGTCTTCGCCGCAGCGTACCCGTTCTTCGTAAAGCGCTTAAAAAACAAAAGGAGCATCAGATTTTCATCTGATGCTCCCTGGCTTTGTACCCTCCCCCAGGTACTTTGCCAAACTTGCCACTTCACAAACTAGTTGCCGATCGGCAGCGCCGCAGCACACGCCGTGGGCGCAGTGAGGGCGCCGGTGGATGGGCTGATGAAACGCACAACGTTGTCAGTCACCGCGCAGAATTCCTTAACACCGGTGGTGTTCAGCGTTGAGGGTTTGGCGTCGATCGTGTAAGAGTCGTTCGCAGCTCCGGCTCCCCCAGTCGTAGCACCGGCGGCCACAAATACAAAGCCGCTCTTGGGCTGCGCAGCAGTTGCGTTGGCCAACGCATAGTCGATGATGCAAGCGTGGGATGAGTCGGGTGTCGCGCAACCCGTGGCAGCCGTCGGCCCGAGAGGAGCGATAGTTGCAGGATAACCAACCGTCGGATACGAAGTCTGATAGGTCAGTTCAGCGGTGGAAATGGTACGAACCGAAGCGGCTGCAGACGACTCGTTTGCCGCAATTCGGGCGCGCAGCAAGTTCGGAATGGCGATGGCGGCGATGATCAGGATGATCGCGACCACGATCAGCAACTCAATCAATGAAAAACCCTTCTGTTTACGCATTCTGTTTTGTCCTCTTCTCGGTTTTGAACCGTGTATCTCTGTTGTCGATCTCGGTCTCAACGACCCAGTGCCCGTATAATCGCACTTGGATCGCCACTCGCGGTAATTACCAAAGTGCGCTGATTTCTGGTGCTCAATCTGAGCTTTTTCAAGCAGTTAGCCCCCCAATGCGGTTCGGCTGAATGCCGAATTTTGCTGCCATCGTCACATTTTGTCACTGCCATTTGACACTTTGCGACATTTTGCGACCGCGGTGAGACGGATTTCCCCCAAAGAAGGAACGACGATCGGAGAGCCTCTTGCAAAAAATAGAGGTAAATCCGCAGAACGATCGTCTGGAAACATCCGGGATAAACGCAGGCAAGAACCGCTGCACAATTATACCAAAACAGAGCAGGTCAGTGCTTGGCCAGGCCATTCGCGCCGAACTCAGAAGTGAGGATCAGGCCCGCGTCCGGTCGATGACCGTAGAAAGTAGAAATGCCTTGAAGTTCCTGGATGATGCGCTGGTCAAATGCCTGCTTCAGTGCGGGCGTGAGAATGCTGTGTTGTGCCTGCGGATCATGGGCGAGGTCAAATAAGAAGCTTTGGGCCGGCGAGTCATAGGTTGCATATAGGTACCGGCCGTCCTGGTCCAAAATTCCGTAAGCAGCCCGGGCGTCCGAAGCCAGAAAGAGCTCCGTGCGACGGTAACTCTTCAGTTCTTCTCTCGTATGCGCGAACAACGGCCGCCCGAAGTACGTATTGTGCCCAATTGGAGTGTGCCCAAGCAGTTCGTAGAGCGAGGGCGTAATATCTGTGAGAGCCACGATCGCATCTTGGTCATAGACGCGGCCGTTTAGAAACCGCTTTGGCAGGTGCACAATGAGAGGCACCCGCATCACTTCCGGATAAATGATTAGGGAATGACTGAATCGGCCGAACTCTCCCGTCGCATCTCCATGGTCGGAGGTCACCACGAGAATACTGTTGTTGTATAACCCGTTCTGTTTCAGGTAACCCACAAAACTACCCATGCAGTTGTCCACTTGCGAAAGCTCGTACGCGATTCGGTTGTTAAATCCAGACCTCATTCTCCAATTTTTGGCCGTTGGCCCAGGCTCGTCATTGCGAGCGAACTGATGCAAGTTCATCGGTTGGGAATAGAACAATATGGGACGACTCGAGTCAGTTCGGTGCTCGACCCAGTTCTCCATCTCCCTAACCGTAGAGCACACGTCATATGCATTCCACAGCTTGTCCTGGTCGAGCTTAACCAGCTGGGTGGACGGGGAGAGGACCTCGCTCAGCACGGTGTCATAACTCACTACCAGTTGGTAGCCATCGGTCTGTGCCAATTTCTCGAGATTATTCACTTTCGAAAAAGGCTGGAGATAGTGCGCATGCAGCAGGCGTGCTCCCGCCCAGATCGCGGGCTCGGAAAGTGTCGTGCCCATGTACTCGGTATACGCGTTCCGGAAAGCAACGCTGTCTCGCGCAAGGCCGTCCAGGTTCGGGGTGAAATCGACCTGTGGGTTGTAAGCTCCCAGGTAGTCAGGGCGCATCGAGTCCACGACGAAGATGAAGATGTTCGGGCGCTCATAAAGTGATGGTGCGAGCTTTTCGACCAGGCTGACATCGTGCTTCGCTTCGGCGCCACGGATGTTCGTATACTCCCGCAGGATGCGGCAAAGATCAGTACAAGGGTCAACGTGGCCATTCCCCAGCAGGTGATGAGCGAGTCCGAACGACACGTCCTGGACCGCATAGTTGTCGAGAGCTCGGTTTACGTCGTCTGCGGTGTTCCCCAGCGGTTTGGCCCATAGAAATGCGGATGCGTACAGAGTGCCATACGCGACCACTGCGAAAACGGCTACAGCAACCACAGTTCTAAGCTTGTACTCGCAGACCTGCCGCTGCATGTGATACATAAATGCGGCTGCAGCACACCAGAACACGACAGCGAATGTAGCTTGCTGTACCCCGTTCCAGTCTCCGCCAGCCACAATCGATGGCAACGCGATCGACACGAGAGCAAGCGCGCCCATGCCGATAAACAGCGGAGAGCGGCCAATCTTGAATTCGCGCGACTCTTTCGTCGCGAGCGATAGTAATAGGCACGCACCGATGGAGTTCACAGTTGCGGATAACAGTGTTGCGTAAATCCTTGCTTCCCAACCTTCAAACCCGAGAGCGTTTGCGAGGAAGCGGGATAATCCGACCGCCAAGCCAATCCACAACATCAGGAAAATCAGCAGAACGCGAGTAGCTCGTGGCCGCCGGGTTCTTTTGACCGCCAGGGTGGCGACGTTGACGAGAGTCACTATGAGGACTGCGACCACGAGATGCGTGGCGATGCTCCAGGCCGTCAGTTCGGCCTCCAAGGCATGGAAATCAAAGACTCTGACATCCAGATAATGGCGCACTCGAAATCCGGCAGCGGAGGCAATTCCGACCAGCAAAGCGACCGGTGCAACCAGCCGGAGTGAAATCAGGCGCGGGGGGATGGATTCGTCCATTTTTGCAAGAAGGCCGCATAAGGCTGGCGTGCACAAAGCGATCGCCAATAGCAGGGGAATCAAACTCCATATATAAGCAGCGGTATCGTTTTGCAGAGACCAAAGCACCGGTTTTGCCGCAAAATAACCACCCACGGCTACAGCCATGCTCAGACCTGGCATCCAATCCCAGGTAATCCTCTTGGGCCAAAATGCCAGCGCCCCCATGGCCGTTATTGTGCAGTACAAGAAGGCATGATGCCGCACGAAGAACGGCATCCAGGCATAGGGAGGGGCTTTGATCAGAGCGTAAAACGTATAGGGTAGGTACGAGAGCAGGCAGTAAACAGAGGTGAGCAGAAGAAAACTGCCCCACAGCAATGTCAGGGCGATTTTTGCCCAGGTTCTCACCGTTCCTCCAAAGTTACTCAAACCACCGAATGCACCGATTTTCCGTAGGCGGGTGCGCCAGTTGCAAGTTACCGTAGATCAAGGTACAAGGCTAGTGAATGGGCTGCGAACACGAGGGATCACTGATGTACTCTTTTTCTTAGCAGGTTTCGCTGCTAGGAATGAATAGATCCGAAGTTTTGAGCAAGAAGGCGAGAATATGGGCACTTCACGGAATGGCGGAAGCAGGTCATTAGGGTCGCACCTCTTGCTGTTCGCAATGAACTTCTTCAAACACCCGACGATGCTTGGGTCAGTCATCCCCAGCTCTCGTTTTCTTGTCAAAGCTGTTTTGTCACAGGTGAACTGGGAACGGGCTCGGGTGATTGTCGAGTATGGACCTGGGGTCGGAACAATGACCCAGCAAATACTTCAAAGCATGCGCGAGGACGCGATTCTGGTTGCGATCGAATTGAACACGCAATTCGTGGAATTCTTGGACAAGAAGATCACAGACCCGCGGCTACGTGTAATTCATAGTTCTGCGACCGATGTTCGTGAGGTGCTTGCTGCCCTGGGGCTGGATCGCGCGGATTATGTAATCTCGGGTATCCCGTATAGCACCATGGCAGACTCGATGCGTGACGAAATTCTGAAAGAGACCCGCGAGTTGCTCGATCCCGAGGGCGCGCTCCTGGTGTATCAATTCACCCGGACCGTTCTGCCTTATTTGCGATCCAATTTCACTTCGGTAGAGCAAGACTTTCAGCCGCTGAATATCTTGCCGGCACGAATTTTTTGCTGTACGCCATAAGAACCTGCCTCACGGCTGAGTTGCCGCTACTTCTACACGGCCCGTCGCAGTACCAGCGCTGAGTTCTTCGACCCGAATGCAATGCAGTTGCACACCGCGTGCTCGATCTTCTTCTTTCTTCCAGCGTCTGGAACGTAGTCAAGGTCGCATTCGGGGTCGGGATTGTGCAGGTTCAGGGTGGGGGGGATTTGTTCTGTCTGCATGGCTACCAGGGTTGCGGCGATGCCTGCCGCTCCACAAGCGCCCTGAGGATGGCCGATCTGGGATTTTAAGGCAGACATAGGGACCTGGTGCGCGCGATCCTCTCCCAGGGCAAGCTTTAGCGCCCGGGTCTCGATGCGGTCGTTGAGCTGAGTCGAGGTTCCGTGCAGGTTTACGTAATCGACATTCTCGGGGCCGATCTCTGCCTGATTCATCGCCAGCTGAATGGCTCGGGCTGGCTCCTCGCCGCACTCCATCAGGCGGACACGATGGTAGGCCTCACAAGTGGATCCGTAACCTGCCACTTCGGCAAGAATTCTCGCACCCCTGGCTTTGGCATGTTCATACTCTTCCAGTACAAACATCCAGGATCCTTCGGCGAGAACAAATCCGTCGCGGTCCACCGAGAACGGCCGCGACGCCTTCTCCGGGGTGGAGTTCCATTTCTCCGTCAGGATCCTCATCAGGATGAAGCCACGCACCGTTCCGAGCGAGATAGGCGCATCCGCGCCGCCGGTAAGTACCCAGTCGAGTCTTCCGGACTCAACTTGCCGCATGGAATAGGAGATGGCATCCGTGGATGATGTGCAACCTGTGGTGATGACATGACTGGGCCCTCTTAATCCGAAGCGCACGTTCAGGTCGCTGGAGATCGAACCCATCACCCCCGTGGGAACGCAGAACAAGCTCATCTTGCTAAGCTGTCCGTGGAAGTAGAGCCTGTACTGCTCCTCGGTAAACTCCTGCGATCCTCCTCCCGTGCCGATGATCACGCCGAAGCCTTGGCGCTCGCTGAGCGCGAGGGAAGCCGAATCCACTCCCGCGTTCGAGAGCGCTTCTGACGCTGCGCAGAGGGCGATCGGCAACACCCTGGACACGTGTTTGCGTTCCTTCTTATCGACCCAGGCAAGTTCGTCGAAATCCGAAACCTCCCCGGCAATCTGAACTTCAATGGCAGACGGATCGAATCGAGAGATCCTGCGCACGCCGCTCTTTCCAGCCAAAACCGCTTCGGTGAATGCAGAAGTCCCAATCCCGTTGGGACTCACAACCCCCATGCCGGTGATTACGCAGCGCCGCTTCATGTGCCCTCGGTTGGACCTGTTGTCCCGGGCGTCCGCTTCATGTCGAGAAGGGGGTTGCTCGGGCAGCACCTACGATAGCAGGCGGATCGCCTTGGCGGTGGCAAATCCGGTCAAATTCTTGTCATTCATGAGGACCATCCGAGCTCTTTCGCCAGGGCTTGCCATTTGCTGTCAACCAGTGCTTTGGTTTTTTCATCCATCGCGATCTCATTCGGCCAAGGCCGAACGAAGCCTTCGCTCGACCACTTGCGCGTGGCATCAATGCCCATCTTCGATCCGTAGTTGGGCAGGCGGGATGCGTGATCGAGAGAGTCGATAGGCCCGAGCGTGAACTGAATGTCACGTTCGGGATCGATATTGTTTGTGACCCGCAAAGTCACCTCGCCGAGGTCCTGCACATCCACGTCTTCATCCACCACCAGGATGCACTTTGTGAACATGGCTTGGCCGAGCGACCAGATTGCATTCATCACTTTGCGCGCCTGGCCGGGATAGGACTTGCGAATCGATACGATCATCAGGTTATGAAACACGCCCTCGATGGGAAGATTGATATCAACAAGTTCTGGAATCGTGAGTCGCATCAGCGGCAGGAAAATGCGCTCCACTGCCTTACCCATGTAGGCATCTTCCTGCGGCGGTTTGCCGACGATCGTGGTCGCATAGATCGGGTTATTGCGATGCGTGATGCAGGTCAGATGAAAAACTGGATACAGGTCTTCGAGCGAATAGAATCCGGTATGGTCGCCGAAAGGACCCTCGCTCCGAAGTTCGTCCAAGTTGACGTAGCCTTCAAGCACAATCTCCGATGTGGCGGGAACCTCGAGATCCACGGTTTCGCATTTGACGAGTTCGACCGGTTTTTGCCGCAGGAAGCCAGCGATGAGATATTCCTCGATGTCGGGGGGAGCGGGAACAATTGCCGAAAAGGTAAGTGCGGGATCGGTGCCGATTGCAACCGCCACGTCCATTTTGCCTTTAGGGACTTCGCCGTCAGGAATCAGCGATCCGCCCGAGGTCCGGGCCATGATGTCCACATTCCTGGATGAGTGGCCCCTCTGAGCAAGAGGTTTTTGAGAAGCATCCTCCGGCGCGCTGCCACGTCGCAGGAGTTCCCGATAGTGTTCCGCCGCGACTTTTTGCCGCTGCCAGTGCATTCCGGTCGTGCGCTCGTCATACACCTGCATGCGATACATGCCCAGATTTCGCTTACCGGTTCTGGGATCGCGGGTCACCACGCAAGGCAGCGTAATGAACCTACCGGCATCCTTCGGCCAGCATTTGAGAACAGGGAAGTGGCTGAGACTGAAATGATCCTTGCGGATGACTTCTTTGCAGGAGCCGGTTGAAACAGTTCTTGGAAAAAACTTGCCCATCTCCGCCAGCATGGGCAGCATTTTGACCTTGTCGAGAAAACCCTGCGGAGATTTCACGTCCATGAACTGGCGTATACGGTCGGCAACCTGGTCGAGCGAGTCGACCTCGAGTGCCATCTTCATGCGCCGCTCTGAGCCGAATTGATTGATCAGGACGGGAAGGTTGCTGCCCTTAACATTTTCAAACAACAATGCGGGGCCGCCATAGGCGCCGTTCTTGTCGCGGCTCTTCGATATACGGTCGGTGATCTCGGCAATTTCAAGCACGGGATCGATTTCGGTCTTGATGCGCTTCAATTCGCTGGCACGTTCAAGCGCGGCCATCCAATCGCGAAGGTCGTTATAGGCCAATGTTTTCCCCAGAAGAGTGGTCGGAACCCGCGATTATAACGTGCTAAGCCTCAGGAGGGTGTTTGGGCGCCTGCTGGGGAGGTTTAGCCTCTCGTCCCGCGCAAGATCCCGTCCTGCCGGGCGGTCGATCGTGCCCGAGCCACCTGGATCTGCTCTTCCAGGGTCTTGCAATGAGGCTTTGCGGGCGATTGCGAGGCTGGGCCTATGCTTGCGTTTTCGTTTTCAACGCTTCTACGTCGACCAGGCGCTGAAGTTCGCGCTCAGCCGCCAACCTTGCGCGATCAAGCGTCCGGAACTGACTCCAGCTGAGGATTTGGGTCGAACCCTCCTTCTGGATGATGCAATGGTAGACCTCGGGATAAAGCCGTTTGTCGCGTCTGAAGTCGGCGTAAAAGGAGCCCTGCCGCAGACGGTCGTAGCGGACTACATTCCTTCCGTCGCGGGATTTATCGAAGTTGACCATGAAAGAATTCATTCCGCCGCCCGTTTGACCTGCTGCATGACTCCAGAATCCAACACGTAGGTGATTTGTTGTCCACAGGATTCGCACTTCGCTTTCCGCTCACGTTCTGGGTCCCCCGCATTTCCGGGCACCGGCAGGGAAAAAGAGCGCAGGCACTCAGGGCAAGTCAGTACAAAGTAGGATTTGCCGTTCAAAGGAATCCACACCGCGGCCCGAGGGGTTTTGATGATGTTGGCGCGAAGCGGGGAATTCTCGAGCAGATCTCGGATTTTCGTCACCAATACCTCGGGAGAATGTTCCCCTCCTTTCTGCAGATAGGCGTCAGCGAGAACTCCGGTAGGCAGCTCCGTACCTAGATATTCGCCGCTCATGGCCACGACAGGAACATGGGGAAATCGCCGTCGCACGATCGAGAGCAATTCAAAGCCGGTCATGCGCGGCATGTTCAAGTCACAGATAATGACGTCTGGAAGCGCCTCTTTCATCATGGCGAGCGCTTCGAACCCATCGTCGGCGCAGCGCACCGTATAACCGAGTGAGCTGAAGAGCTGATCGGCGATTTCGCAGAAAACCGCGTCATCATCAACAATGAGCATTCTGTATTCAAACGTATGTGCCATCGAGTAGGTCCTCACACAGCTGAGGCGAGTAGCGCTGCTAAAGAAACCAATTTGACGCACGACGGCTTACGATCGTTGTAGATAGTGGACTAGGTGGCTGCCGTATTTTTCGACAGGTGGAACCCTCTGTTCGATACAGTACATTCCCTAAGACGAGGAGAAGCTTGCTGTAGACGATGACAGGGAGGGGAAATGAAAAAGACCGCCCGCAGGCGGCCTTCCCTCAACTGGCTCGATTAGAGAGTGGATTCGATCTCAAATCCCCAAGCTTCGAGCAATGGCTCAGGGATGTATTTAGAATTCTTATTGCGACGGGCCCACTCTCGCAAGCGGGTTGAACGCAGGTACTGGTCCGGAGTCAGCTTGTACTCCTTTACCACCTGCTCGAATTCGGTGACCGTGGGGACAATGGGCCCGATGGGCTCCGGTTTCCCCCAATTTGGATTTCCGCGTCGTTTTGCCATGAATATTTGCCTCGGTGCCTGGTTCTTATGAGTTTAGATTCCGATGGCCCTGCGAAGGATTCCGCTCCTTCGCATCTGTGCACAGATAAACAGAGAAAGCCCGCTGGGATGTGAAACGGCCTGCCGGAACTAAGGATTGTACGTCAGATGTCTGTAAAGTCAATGATTAGGGGAGCACCGGCTCGTAAGTTATTGAATAAATGGGAGTACCTTCCCATTGGAAGAGGAGTCGCGAGTTCTGGTTCCGTTTGCATGGAAAGTCTAGACTCGCGGAGGGGAGTGGTTACCCGAGTAACCTCCGTCAGGACGTAAGTGTTTGACCGCAAAGGCGGAACTGCTTACATTCCTCTGAGGAAAGTAGAGGTTTCAGTGGAACCAGGTCTTCAGGCATTGCTCCTATGCGACGACGACAAGGTCGTGCGCGTGCTGCGGCGCGTTCTGAGCGAGATGGAAATCGCTGTCGAGCACTGTTCCGATGCCGACAGCGCTACCCAGAAGCTCACCCGCCAACGCTTCGAGGCGGTTATCGTGGATTGCACGGTCCCAGACACTGCAGGGAAGGTGCTCAGCGGCACGCGTTCGGCGCCGGCCAATCGCCGAGCCATCACGGTGGCGATCCTAGATGCCGTGGGTGCGGCGGACAGTCAGGCAGCATTGAAACGAGCCTTCGGCCTGGGCGCACATTTCGTCCTGTTCAAACCGATCTCGATCGAGCGGACGCGGTCCAGCTTTCGCGCGGTGCGCGCTTTGATGAAACGCGAGCGGCGGCGGCATGCGCGAATTCCGATCGACATCCCGGTTGAATTCTACCTAGAGCAGCAATCGTCTTCGGTCCAAGCCAACACTCAGGACCTAGGGGAAAACGGCATGGCGGTCAACACTCGCGGCCGCAGGTTGCCATCCTCCTTTGCAGTGCGCTTCGCACTTCCGGGCGGCGGAATTCGTGTTGAATGCAACGGCGAGGTTGCCTGGGAAGGCGGACAAGTATTAGGCATCCGCTTTTGCGACGTTGCCATGGAAACGAAAGATCAACTCAAGCAGTGGGTAGCACGACAATTGTTGGGCGCCGAAGCCGAAGAGATACCGGTCAACTCCAAACTGACGGACTTGAGCCCGAGCGCCTGTTACCTCCAAACTGAATCGCCATTTCCTGTGCGTACGCGCTTGCAGTTGGCCATGAAAGTCGGGGAATTGGTCGTCGAGACCGAAGGCATCGTCAGGTTGATGCATCCGGGAACCGGCATGGGGGTGGAATTCACGAAGAACACCTCCGTGCAAAAGGCTCGCGTGGAAGACTTTATTCGCACCCTGGTTAGCACCACCGACGCTGTACCGGACATCGACGTGAAACCAGACACCATCGATAACAGCAGTGACGCATATTCATTCTGGCAGTTGCCGGATGAACGAATCGACCCATTGCTCTCGTTGTTCCGCACCAAGACTGACCTGCCATCCGAGGTGTTCCAGATGGAACTTCGCAAGCAACGCGGAGTACCGGCAGAGGCCGTCGGCGTGTAGCTGGTCCCGGTCAAGACAGCGCTTTCCTATAACGCACACGGGTTCCCAAGATCCCGATTCTCTCCGCGAACATTAGAGCTGAGAGCTTGGTTCGTGCTTTTCCTGTTGCCGTAGCTTGTGCAGGAAACGGTCCGCCTTCTTCACGTCGCGTGCAATCTGGTTGCGCAGATCCTGTACGGAGGGGAACTTGATCTCATCCCGAAGCCGTGAGAGGAATGACAGCTCGATGGGGGTTTCGGCAGTGAGTTCGAGAGGATGGAAATGCAATAGATGAGTTTCGATGGCAAAGGAATCGGCCCCGAAGGTAGGGCGGTTGCCCACGTTGGTGACCGAATCGAAGCATTCTTCTCCCACGCGTGTCCTGGTGATGTAGACGCCATCGCGCGGCGCTAGTTCCTCGTAGCGAGCAAGGTTGATGGTAGGAACGGTGTATTTCGAGCCGTATCCGCGACCGCGGCCCGGAATAGAAACAATGCTGAAGGGCCTAGTAAGCAGAACCCGTGCACGGTGCATATCGCCGCTGGAGATCAGCTCCCGAATGCGAGTACTCGACACGGAAGAACCCCGGATACGCATCTCGGGATAGATCACCACCTCAAATCCCAGTTCTCGGCCAAACTCAGCCAGCATGGAAACATTGCCGGAGGCTCGGTGTCCGAAATGAAAGTTGTAGCCTTCGTGGACTTCGACGGCGTGTAGGCGGTGTGAGAGGATCTGCTCCGCGAATTCGCGCGGCGGCATAAGCGACAAGTCCCGGGTGAAGGGAAGCAAAACCGTCGCATCTACTCCAGATTGCTCAAGCAGCCGCAATTTGTCCCCTGTAGGCGTGATCAGCTTCAGCGCCGAGTCGGGCCGCAGAATCCGCATGGGATGGGGTTCGAAGCTGACGGCCACGGATTTTCCTCCGCGCTCTCGAGCACGGGTCACGATCTGTTCCAGCACGCACTGGTGTGCGCGGTGCACGCCGTCGAAATTGCCGACGCTGACGAAGGTTGGGGCAAAGTCTGCGGGAATGTCGGTCAGCTGCCGGAAGACGAGCATCAGATTTCAAACTCCAGTTTCATGCCGTCATAGCAGAGCCGGACGTTTTCCGGCAGGGAAGCATTGGTCGCCTGGTGCGGCAGATCATGGCAAATGTGGGTGAAGAAAGCCCGGCGAGGTTTCAGCTGCTCGACCACCTTCAGGGAATTCTCAACCGTCGAATGCGTGGGGTGTGGCTTATAGCGAAGCGCATCCAGAAACAGGACATCCAGCTCTTCGAGTTGGGTGAGAGAGTTCTCCGGAATCTTGCTGTGATCGGTTAGATAGGCGGCCGAACCAAACCGAAATCCGTAGATCTCGGCTTCTCCGTGGATCAGAACGATGGGCGTGAAGGTTGCGCCAAAAAGCTCCAGTGGTCCGTCGAGCGGCTTCATTTCCACCAAGGGAAGCCCGCCGAACTTGTAATCGGCAACAAAGATGTAGCGGAACATGTTGCGGATGAACTCTGCCGCGTCGGGGTGCGCATAGAGCGGGAGCCGATTTGGCTTGTGCAGGAAGCTCAGCGGACGCAAGTCGTCGATGCCGAGGATATGGTCGGCGTGGGTGTGTGTATAGAGCACGGCATCCAGGTGGCAAATGTTCTCGCGAATCGCCTGCTCGCGGAAATCAGGCGTCGTATCGATGAGAATGGCATGTCCGTTGTATTCCACCAGCACCGAAGGCCGGGTGCGGCGGTCATGAGGGTCGCTTGAATGGCACACGGCGCAGGTGCAGCCGATCGTGGGCACGCCCATCGAAGTGCCGCTTCCAAGCACGGTCAGGGTAGCTTTCATCTCGACGGTGGCGCCTGCTGCGGTCCGCGCGCGATCGCGTTCGTGACTTCTACGTACGCCATGCGGAGCTCATATAAGGCGTTCTGAAGAAAATTCTGTTCCTTGGGCGTGAGGTTGCCTTTGGTCTTATCGGCGAGCAAGCCAATGGTATCGATGGTTTGACGCGCGCCGATCAGATCCAGCCCCGGCTGCCCTCCCTGCTCGTGCATGAGTCCAAGTTGCAGCATCCCGGTCATGTAGAGCGAGGCCAAGAACCGTTCGAAGGTGATTTCGAGGTCTTGGGCGGAATTGCCGCTCAGTTCCACCTGGCGGTCCAGGTCTCGCGCGGATTTCGCATAGGCGTCTGCCTGTTGCTGCTGCTCGTCGGCGGACGGCGCTGGGGGAGCGGGCGGCTCTGGCTGCACCGGTGTTGCGGTCGAGGCCGGAGCCGGTGATTCCTCTTCGGATGCCTCGCTGCGCAGGTCGCCTTCGGAGGTGAATAACCTGCGATCGGTTACTGTGAAATTTTCAGTTTTCTTTTCTGACATGGTCGTAATTCGCGAGCCATTTGCGGCTCAACTAAAGTTGTTGAATCACACTCGAGAACGGCAGCGGAACGGGGATTGCCTCCCTTCCGGCCACCTCGAATCTTACGCTGCCTGACAAATGTTCTTTACGCACGAAGCCGAGTGCGATCATGCGATCACCCTCGCGCGTTGGAACCAGGGCGGTGCTCGTCATCAGGCCGATGTCTTTTCCATTCACCTGAATTGAGCTTCCGGAAGGCGGGACGGATCCGCTGATGGCCAGTCCGGTGAGGACGCGGTGCACCGAGCCTCGCGCTCGGATTCGTTCCACGATCTCCTGCCCGATGTAGCAGCCTTTGTTGAAGTTCAGGGCGCGGTCCTGGGCGGTCTCCTGGGGCAGCGTACGTTCGCGGATGTCGGCGCCAATTTTTGGGATTCCACAGAGAACCCGGAATGCCTCAAGCGCGGTCTCATGGACCTCCGCGGCCCCCGCCTCGAGGAGCGAATTCCAAAACTGGCGCGCCTGGTCTTGGGCGATCCAGAACTCAAAGTCCGGAACACAAGGATTGTCGCCGCGAACCACGGTGACCGCCACGCCGTTCCAGGTTGTTTCCAATAACTCGAGAGCAGTTGCCGGGGGGTTGATTCCAAGTGAGGAGAGCACCTTGTCGGCGGCGGAGCCAGCGACTCCGAAAACAGACACGCGATCGCCTAACTCCTCGACCTCGACTTTGTCCATGATGATGTAGCGCCGAAGTTGTGGAATAAGGCCGGCCTGAGCGCGATCAATTTCGACAAGCAGGCTTTCCCCGCGGTGGAAGACGTAGAGATCGCCCTGAATCTGCCCTTGGGGATTGAGAACGAACGCGTACACCCCATGGCGCGCGGGAAGGTCTCGTATGTTATTGCTGACCATCCCGTTTAGCCAACGCGTGCGATCCTTGCCGGTGAACGCGACCAGGATACGATCGGGCTTGTAGGCGGCACATCCAGACAGGAGCGAGTGCAGCTGCGAACGAAGCTGGCCGCGCTCACCGGGCAGAATTTCCTGTTGGGTCACCGGGCTCATTCGACAGTTTGATTATAGCCAAGGCGTTTAGGTCGCAGGGAACAACCTCGGGTGGCCCACCGCTTCCTGCAGGGGGAACGACGGTTCGACCATCGGCAGCGTGGATTTGGTTGCGTCTAGCCCCGAAATGCCCAATCTCTGTGTTACCTTTCCTCCCGTGAGCAGCAATAAAAGAATCGCAGCCCTTCCCGGTGACGGCGTCGGTAAGGAAGTGATTCCTGCAGCCATCAGAGTCATTGAGGCGTCGCGGGCGCCAGTGGAATTCGAATACTTCGATTGGGGCGCGGACCGCTACCTTTCCGATGGGACCACGGTTCCGCCTGATGGTTTCGCAATGCTCGGCCAAAAATTCGATGCGATCTTTGTGGGGGCGTTCGGCGATCCTCGCATTGCCACCAATATTCATGCCAAAGAAATCCTGCTGGGAATGCGCTTCCAGATGGACTTGTACGCCAACCTGCGCCCGGTGCGGCTACTGGATCCTAGGTTGTGTCCGTTGAAGGGCAGGCAGCCGAATGACATTGACCTGGTCGTGATCCGCGAAAACACCGAGGGACTTTACGTCGATCGAGGTGGAATCACGAACCAAGGTGGTGCCGACGAGGTGGCCGTGCAGGAGGATGTCAATACACGCAAAGGAGTCGAGCGCATCATCCGGTTCGCTTTTGAATACTGCAAGAGCGAAAGCAGGATGGAAGGCAGAGCTCGAAGCCAAGTGCTTTTGTGCGACAAGTCAAATGCAATGACCTACGCGGGTAGTCTCTGGCAGCGGGTGTTCAAGCTCGTTGCCGGCGAGTATCCCGAGCTCCACGCAGAGCACATGTACGTGGATGCTCTCTGTGCGCAGATGGTGCGCGATCCGCGAACGTTCGATGTCATTGTCACCAATAACATGTTCGGTGATATTATCAGCGACCTCGGAGCGGCGATCCAGGGTGGTTTGGGCATGGCGGCGAGCGGGAACATTCATCCGGGAAAAACCTCGATGTTCGAGCCCGTACATGGCTCGGCGCCCTCCATCGCAGGTAAGAATGTCGCGAATCCAATCGGGGCGGTACTCACCGCGGCCATGATGCTTCGGCACATCGGACTTCTCTCGGCAGCCGCCCGGATCGAAGCCGCTGTGCTAGACGCGGTCCGCGCTCAACAGACGACTCAGGATGTGGGCGGAAGGTTAGGAACCCGGGAAGCGGCTGAGTGGATTGCGGATAGGGTGGCAGGTTCGAGGTAGGCCGCCGGCACAAAAACGCGAGAGAAGCCCTGGCAGGCTTTTGGCTCTAGGCCCAGGAACCGCGAAGCCGCAAAAATGAGTCCTGTACGGTTCTTTCTAGGCTTGCCCGCGGACCGAGCGTCCTAGAGGGTCCAGAGATCTCACTGGGACAACACCTGAGCAGCAGCTTTCATCGAAGATCCTGCATGTACAAAGCTGCAGGTGTCCTCACGTTGATGCTGGCCGGAGTTCTGGCCGGGTGCGGAGGAATGACGCAGAGTCAGCCTTCCGCCCCGCCGCCCAACACCAACCCCCCTCCGCCCCAGGGAAGTTTGAATGATGTGAACCACATCATTCTTTTGCTGCAGGAGAACCGCGGATTTGATGAGTATTTCGGGCAGCTGAACAACTACCGCACATCCCAGGGGTTGAGCCCAGACGTGAACGGGACGCCTGCCAACGCACAGCAGGTGGCGCGCGACAACGTGACGATTTTGACTCCTTTTCACATGAATTCCATGTGCGTAGAAGACCTGAGCCCCTACTGGAACGAGAGTCACAATGCGCGCAATCACGCTGACCCGACGTCGGCGACAGCGATGATGGACGGGTTTGCCCATGCGGCGGGAGGAAATTCGCTGAACAGCGGCGGCGCCGACATCAACGGCCAACGCGTGATGGGCTACTACGATGACACCGACTTGCCTTACTACTATTTCATGGCGACGCAGTTTGCGATCTCCGATGCCTGGTTCTCTCCGGTCATGACCAACACGCCTGCCAACCGTTTGTATGCCATGGCCGCCACTTCGCATGGCGTGGTCAATAAGCCGCTAACCCAGATTAATATTCCAACCATTTTTGATGAACTTGAGGCGGCCGGCATTACCTGGAAGAACTACGTGCCTGATTATCCGAATGGCAGTTCGCTCAAGCCATTCCCAACCTACGCAAAAAACATAGGAACCCGTATCGTGCCCATGACCGACTACTTTTCGGACTTGCAGAATGGAACCCTCCCGCAGGTCGTCTTCATCGACCGGGACTCCAAGAACGGCTTAGACGAGCACCCAGGAGGAGTGCAAATCCAAAAAGGCGCAGCCTACGTGAAGAAGATTATCGATGCACTGATGAACAGCAGCGCCTGGCAGGACTCGATTTTCTTTCTCTCGTTTGACGAAGGCGGAGGGTTCTACGACCATGTTGCACCGGCCGCCGCGATCTCGCCCGATGGAATCCCGCCAGTGCTAGGGGCGGGGGACACCTGTACGGTCACGACTGGGCCAGCATGCGATTTCGTTTACACGGGTTTTCGCTTACCGAACATCATCATCTCGCCATTTTCCAAGGTGCATTACGTGGATCACACTGCCTTCGATACGACGGCCATTTTGAAGCTGATCGAAATTCGCTTCAATGTGAAGGCTCTCACCGCGAGAGATGCGGCGCAGCCCGACATCAGCCAGTTATTTTTCGATTTCACGAACAAGCCGAACTTGAGCCCGCCCACGCCCCCATCCCAGCCGACCAGCGGCCCCTGTTACATCAACTCGCTTCCCTAGCCTAGGAGAGGCCTTACCAGATTTTCACGCGCTCTCGAAGGGAAAGATAGAGCTTCTGTCCTTCGCGCACATGAAATGCCTTGTACCACGCGTCCAGGTTGCGGACCGTGTCGGTGCGATACTCCGAGGGGGAGTGTTCATCGGTCATCACCCGGCGCCGCAATTCACCATCCCGCATCTTCGAACGCCGGCTCTGGGCGTAGGCCAGGAAGAATTGTTGATCGCCTGAGAATCCTTCCACGGCGGGAAGCTCCCCACCCTTAAGCGTTGCGCGATAGGCATCGTAGGCGGCCGTCAACCCGGCGAGATCGGCGATGTTTTCGGGCAAAGTCTGGTGCCCGTTCAGCGCGAGATCCGGAAAGGGACGATATTGGTCGTATTGTCGGGCGAGGCTGGCGGTGGCCGCGTCGAAGTGACGAAAATCTTCGGGCATCCACCAGTTGCGCAACCGGCCTTTGGCGTCGAATGCGCTGCCTTGGGAATCGAAGGTGTGGCTCACTTCATGGCCGATAATCGAGCCAATGGCTCCGTAGTTGACGACGTCTGCTGCTTGCGCATCGAAGAAAGGCGGCTCAAGAATCGCGGCCGGGAAGTTCAGAGCGTTTTGAAGCGGGAGGTTGACGGCATTGACGGTTTGCGGCGTCATGCACCACTCGCGGCGGTCTACCGGCTTCCCGAGTCGCGCGACGGCGCGGTTGTACTCAAACAATTCGCTGCGCAATTCATTGCCAAACAGATCGTCGGGCCTGATCTCCAGTTGCGAATAATCTTTCCATGTTTCCGGGTACCCAATCCCCACATAGAGGGAACTGAGTTTCGTATGTGCTTGTGCCTTGGTTTGTTCGCTCATCCAGGAGAGCGCGTCGATACGCTTGTGGAATGCAGCCACGATGTTGGCCACCATTGCTTCCAGGCGGGCCTTCGATTCGGGCGGAAAGTATCTGGCAGCGTAGAGCCTGCCCACTTCGTCTCCGAGAAAGAAGTTCACCTCGTCGATCGCACGCTGCCGCCTGGGGCTCTGTTCGGGGACTCCCGAAATCTCCCCCTGAAAGAAGGCAAAATGTTCCTGGGCAAGCACCCGGGGGAGGGCGTCGGCATGGTCCTCGACGGCGTGATACATAAGGTAGTCTTTCCAAGTTTCGAGAGGGGTCGAATGAACGAGGGCGGCTTCACCGACGATGGCGCTTGGCTGCCACACCATAATCGCGGGCTGAGTCGAAAGGCCGGCAGCGCGGAAAAACTCGGCCCAATCGAGTCCCGGGGCCTTGGTTGCAAATTCGGAAGGCTTCCAGGGATTGTTCGCCTTTCGGACCTCCTGGTCTTCGGCAAGCGTCCAGTGCTTCTCGGCGATGGCGTGCTCGAGCGCGATGATGCGGTTTGCCCGCGACTCAGGGTCGGAAATGCCCGCCGCCTTCAGCATGGAAACCACGTGCGCCTGGTACTTCTCGCGAAGCTCGCGCATGCTGGGGCTGTCCTGCAGGTAATATTCGCGGTCCGGCAACTCGATGCCGCCTTGCATCAGATAGGCGGTGTAGTGGTCAGGATCATTGAAATCCGGAGCTGACCACAGGCCCAGAAAGTTCGGGGTGTGATAGTTGGTGTAGTTGAGCGGATCTTCGTCGGCCCGGAGGCTCTCACCAAGGGCGCGGGCTAATTCGCGCTGGTCGTGAATGTTATTGATGGCCGAGAATATCGGCTCCAGGGGCTTCAGGCCCTTGGCTTCAATTCCAGCCTCGTTCATGTAGGCGTGATAAAGGTCGGCGATTCTTTTTTCCCCTGGCGTCGAGGCACCGGATTTCGCCAAATCTTCTATGAGAGCTGCCGTGCGCTGATCGCTGAGCTCGGTGAGCCGCGCAAACACACCGATCGATGGCCGGTCCGGCGGAATGACGGCGGTAGCCAGCCAGCGCCCATTTGAGTATCGGTAGAAGTCATCTCCCGGCTGGACAGAGCGGTCAATATCCGCCACCCCGATGCCCTGGAGATCTTGGGAACCTCGTGCGATTTGGGCAAGCGGGAAGATGGCCAAAGCGAGCAAAGGAAAGATCAACCGTTTGGCGAACCAGAATTGTTGGTTACGAGCCATACTTGGGCGACACTCCCTTGATCATGAGATGCGAACGCGAAAGGCGGTTGGACCTACGACGTGACTGGAGGTTATCACGATGCGCGGTTCGTCGGGACCCTATGCGCCCTTCCTACATTCGGTTCAGTGAGCGTGGTGCTTTTCGGTTGCCGGCGGCGGTAATCGCCAGTTCCATCAAATCGGACGCTACGCTCTCGGTATTGTGACGGGCAACATTATCTTCGTAAAGATAGTTCCCTAGGACCGGGCAGACCCCGATGGCTTCAATGGCGTCCAGGTCGGCAACGATTTGGGTTGCACCTTCGAGGGCGTATTTTGCTTTCAGCTCGGGCGACAAGGACGCGCGGTTTACCAGAGCGTAGTCAAAAAGCTGACAGTGCGCGTGATCGTTCAGCGCGCGGATGTGGTCGGCGGCGGTCCGCCCCAGGCTTTCGTTCGCCTGCGTCATCAAGTTGCAGACGTAAACCTTGACTGCCGCAGAGTCGCGAATTGCCTCCGGGATTCCGCGGACCAGCAAATTCGGAATCAGGCTGGTGAAAAGGGAACCGGGACCCATGGTGATCAGATCAGCGCGGGCGATGGCATCCAGAGTCTGGGGCAGAGGATCGGGATCTGCAGGGAGAAGAAAAAGCTCTTTGATATGCCCCTTGCTGGCGGTGATCTGCGTCTCGCCGCGCACGCGGTCCCCGTCCTGCATCAGAGCTTCGAGTTCGATGTTGGCGGTGGTAGCGGCATAGATGTGTCCCCGGGTGGCAAGAATCTCGCTTGAAAGGCGAACCGACTCGCTGAAATCTCCGGTGAGAGAGGTCAGGGCGGCGAGAAACAGGTTGCCGAAGCTATGGCCCTCCAGCCCCGTGCCCTTCTCAAACCGGTGCTGGAACAATTTGGAAAGCAAGGCGGAGTCTTCGGAAAGGGCGACAATGCAGTTGCGCACATCGCCTGGGGGGAGCATGTTGAATTCTTTGCGAAGGCGCCCGCTCGAGCCGCCATCGTCGCTGACGGTGACTACAGCAGACAGTTCTTCGATGGTGGCACTGCCAGCGGCGCTTGCATACGTTTTGTGGGGAAGTCCGGGAGCGCTGAACGCCCCCGGCTGGGCTGCGACGTATTTCTTCAATCCTTTGAGCAGCGTGGAAAGGCCTGTGCCCCCGCCGATTGCAACCACGCGCAAGTCGCGTGAT
The DNA here is from genome assembly GCA_035496675.1 of Terriglobales bacterium. Classification (GTDB taxonomy): domain Bacteria; phylum Acidobacteriota; class Terriglobia; order Terriglobales; family Acidobacteriaceae; genus Gp1-AA145. The sequence goes on along the minus strand of DATJEL010000033.1, from coordinate 56,545 downwards.
CCCCTGGAGTGCTGCCGGCCCGTAGAAACTTGCATTGATTCCTAGTCGAGATCCCCAAATTCCGGCTCGACCGGAATGGGCACTTCAGCGCCCGGATCCGGATATAGCAACTCGGTGAAGCGGGGATCCTCGGAAAGATTCTGAAAGTCGGTATCATTGCGCGCTTGAAAACGAAGCGCAGGATTCAGTTCAATCGCGCGAGCCAGATGACGCAGAGAATCCTCTGCGTGCCCGGTCAGGCAATCGAGGGCGGCAAAACCGTAGGCCACGTAGTCTGCCTTCGGAACCTGCTTGGACAAGGAGTCCAAATGTTCGCGGGCGCCGACATAATCGCCTAAGTTGATGAGTGAAACCGTGTAATCGTAGTGCTCTTCCGGGGTCTTGAACTGTGTCGAGGTTTTTTCCAATTGCTGATTGCAGGCGTTCAAATGCACCGCGGCGCGGTCGGCGAGCTCGCGGTTGGTGCCGGCGACAACTTTTTGCAGGAGGGTTTTTGCCTTGTCGTACTTGTGTTCCTGCATCGCGCGCAGACCACCCTCGTAGGATTGAAGTAGTTGCGCCAGTTGTGGATCACTGACAAGCGTGTGTTTGGCGGTTGGTTTCTGGGCCATGTGCAGAATTTTTCCTGAAGGAGACATTCGGATTGATTCATTGAATCATTTCGTCATTCAGCCATTGAATCATTGGAGGTTCATCGGGGAACCGGTTCCAAGGATGTCGTGACCGCTTGTTTAATGATTCAATTCGCTTTTGCCGCTGATTCCAGGTCGATCTGCTTCCACTCGCCCGCGATAATGCCTTTGCGGATCTGGGCAGCAGTCTTGCGTTGCTTGCTCATCTGGTACGCGTAAAAAACTTCCTTCATGCAGGTCGCACACTGCGCGCCATGCGTGTTTTCGAAGCAGCTGTGTAGGCTCTTGTGCCCCATGCGGTCGCAATAGCAGTAGCAGGGCATCTGGTAAAGGATCGGTTGAATTTTCGCTGCGATCTGGTAAGCGCGAGATTGGAACCCGTACTGCTCGTTCTCCCCCCACAGCTGTTCTTTCCCCAGGATCGGAGGGAGCTTCGCGCCAGAGGGCGGAAATCCCTGATGATAAGCCGGCACCCGCTCCTCACCAACGGCGGAGATCCCCCAGGGGGCGGAAACAGCCATCGTGGCCGCGATCACCAAACTCAACATCAGCGTGCGCTTCAGCATGCTTTCCTCAAGGGCGTATTGTAACTCGAATCGCCGGAGGGCGCACGGCACGAAGACGCCGGTTAACAACCATAACCCGCGCATGTGCGATGATGCTGCCCACCGGATTGTGCTGCCAGTCAAAAGGAGACATTATGAAAGGTCTATTTGTCGCTCTTGTCATCGCACTAGCGGTTCCATGTTTGGCGCAGGACCAAAACAAAGAGGCAAAAAAACCGCCTACTAGTCTGAAGAGTATCTTGCTCGAGCAATTGCGCTCGACGCACAACCAGGCAGGATGGTTTGTGCCGGTGAATACGGCGGTCGAAGGGCTCTCCGCCGAGCAGGCTGCCTGGACCGACGGAAAAGGGAATCACTCGGTCGGACAACTGGCGTATCACATTTGGTTCTGGGACAAGGAAGAATTGGCCAAATTCAACGGCGAGCCTCCCGTCAAGTACAGCGGGAAAAATGATGACACCTTCAACAACTACGACCCGAAGAAATGGGACGAAACGGTCAAGCACTTAGACCAGGTGTTGAGCGATTGGGAGAATGCCGTGCAAGCCGCTTCTGACTCCAAGCTGAGCGAGTGGGCGTCAAGCATTGCCCATATCGGCGCGCACAACGCATACCACATCGGCGAGATCGTCATGGTACGAAAGGCGCAAGGCAGTTGGAATCCAGAGAAAGGGGTAAAGTGAGCGGGACTTCAGCCTTGATCGGCTCCCCCTGTGCTCTTGGCCTGGGGTTTGCGCTCATCGACCGCAAAGCGCCTTTTGCGTAGGCGCCTGGCCGAGAGCGGTCTGAATTTATGCGGCGACGCTTGTGACTGTCGGTTTGTGGGGGACGGCCGAGGACAGAATGCCGCGGGTATCCGAGGAAGGGCAGCAATCGTCAGCGCCAACGTCGAGCGTGCGAGTCCACATTTCCTCGTCGGCTACGCGATGGTTGCAGATGATGCGGGTCGTTCCAAATTGTTGCTTGAGGGTTTCCACGTCCGCAAGAGACGCAGTTTCCAGATCCACGATCATGACATGCGGACGGAGTTTTGCTGCCGCATGGCGAAGCTCGTCGATCGACTTCGTTACATGTACCGCGTGGAATGAATTCGCCAGGGAAGTGGCGAGGATCCGCGCGATGTCTGGGTCGCTCTGGAGTAAAACTACATTACTGGACGGCATACAATCCTCCTGAACGCTCAACCATGCAGCCTTTGCACAAGGTCGTGAACGCACGCTTAACGCTCGAATGGCTCGGCTTGAACTTTCCCGTTTTGCTTGAGCAAAACCTCGACCTTGCCTTCCGCTTCCTCGAGTTCCTTTCTGCAAGTGGCGGACAACTGCATTCCTTCTTCGAACAAGGTCAGCGATCGTTCTAATGGAACTTCGCCCTGTTCCAGCTCTCGAACAATATTCTCGAGGCGCTGAATGCAGTCTTCAAATTTTGGCAAATGAGTGTCAGCTCCTGAGCGAAGTCTACACCTAACGTACTGAGAGTCTATAGGGGGAATGCTGTAGCAAAAACGTTCTTGCGGACAAATAATTTAAAAAAATTACATAGCAAACGATTACCGCACCTCACGCGCGCGCGGCGTCGCTGCCAAGCGCCTCGAGCACATCGACAGCCGAGGAGTAACGGCCCTGCGGGGCGCTGATCTGGGCGCCCTGCACCATCCCGCGGACGGCCACGAGCATTTCACGGGCTATCGCGACGCCCTCATGACGAGCCGCCTCGGGGTTCGGGGCGCGGGTCATGCGTTCCAAAATGGAATCAGGAACAGAGACTCGCAGTTCGTTTTTCATGAATTCCGCGTTGCGGGCACTCACCAGCGGCCAAATCCCGGCGATGACAGGGATTCGGCAGTGCTCAATCCGTTGAATGAAATTTTCTAGCAGCGATAGGTCGAAGACGGGTTGAGTGACGGCGTACTCGGCGCCCGCCTCTACTTTGTATTCGAAGCGGCGAATTTCTTCGTCGAGGTTCGGCACTCCCGGATTGGCTCCCACGCCGATGACGAAGCTCGCGCCAGCCCCGATCGGATTGCCACCAATGTCGAGACCGCGGTTTAGGTTGTGCACGATATTCACTAAGCCAATCGCGTCTACGTCAAAGACGGCGGTCGCGTCGGGGTAGCCTCCCATTTTTGGAGGGTCCCCGGTGATGCAGATCAGGTTCCGTATCCCCATGGCCGCCGCGCCAAGCAAATCCGACTGGATGCACAGCACGTTCCGGTCGCGGCAGGTATAGTGCAGGATGGCTTCAATTCCGGCCTGCTGCTGCAACAGCAGTGAGAGCGCCTGATTGCTCATGCGAGCCGACGCACGGGGACTGTCGGGGATGTTGATTCCATCAACTCCAACCGACTTGAGAAACTTCGCTCCCTCCAGCTCTTTCTCGATGTTTGTGCCTTTGGGGGGAACGATCTCCACCATGGCGAAGAATTCCTTGCGCGCGAGCTTGGCTCCCAATTTTGAGCGCTGCTCGAGAAGAACAGCCGGTACTGCATGGGCGACTTCTGCGTTTACCTGGGCCTCAGCGATCTTGGCGCGTGCCTGCGAGACACGAAGCCCGGACTTCATGACACGGATATGCTCGGGAGTTGTGCCGCAGCATCCGCCCACAAGCTTTACCCCTGCCGCTACAAACTTGCGGGCATAGCTCGCCATGTACTCGGGCGAGCACAGGTAGATATTGCGTCCCTCCACCGAGCGGGGGATTCCCGCGTTCGGCTGGGCGGAGATGGGCGAGGTGGTGGCGGCTCGCAGTCGTTCGATGGCGTCAAGCATCGCCACTGGGCCCACGCTGCAGTTACAACCGATCACGTCGGCGCCCCACTCCTGAATGCGGGGACCAAAGACCTCGGGCGTGGATCCGTCGAGGCAGGTGGCTTCTTCATCCACCGTGACCTGCGCGATCAACGGAATGGAGGGATCCAGTTCGCGCGCAGCTTGATACGCCTGGTGAAGTTCTTCCACGTATCCGAACGTTTCTAGGATCAGCAGGTCGACACCGCCTTCGAGCAAGGCGCTGATTTGCTCGCGAAATGCCTCCCGAGCCTCCTGAAAAGAAGTTTTGCCCAGGGGCTCGATCCGAATGCCGAGCGGGCCCACCGACCCGGCAACCCATGCGTCAAAACTCTTGGCAGCCTCCTTGGCGATCCGTGCCCCGGCGACATTAATTTCCCTAACTTTGTCAGCCAGGCTATGACGCTCTAAACGGAAGCCATTCGCACCGAAGGTGTTGGTCTCGATCACCTCGGCCCCGGCCTGCAAGTATTCGTGGTGCAGGCCGCGGATCAGATCGGGCTGGGATAGGTTGAGCTCGTCATAGCAACGGTTGATGAAAATCCCCTTCCCATAGAGAAGCGTACCGGTGGCTCCGTCGCAAAGAACGGGCGAGGCTTTCAGTCGTTCGCGAAACTTCCCGGGCATAGTATTGAGAATACAGTAGAAAACTGGGACGCGGGTTGCCCCGGAGGACTCGGGCCAGGAAAAAGTTCAGCTCGGTCCTCTGATATAATCCGCTCTTCGCATCTAACTCTCTATCCGTCAATGCTCTCGAAATTTCCAAGGTTACACCGGGCGTTAAGCACCCTAGCTGTGTTTATCTCGGCTGCATGGCTTTTGTCCTGCAGCAACTACAATTCCGGCTCGGGTGGCGGCACTTCGAGTGGCCTAAAATTCCGCGCCTTTGTTTCCAATCCCGTCCATCCCAACATCACCGGCGGCGGGTCTCCAGCGTTGGACATCATGGACGCTTCGAAGGACCTGCTGTCGTTTTACGTCGTGTCGCTCTCGAGCTTGAGCGGGAGTGTTGCCGATGCCGGAATGATGGCCTTGAGCCCCAATCACGACCGGACGCTGGTGATGAGTCCCCGCGACTCGAAGCTTGCCGTCGTGGATAACACCAAGGAGGGGGTTGTAGGTACCATCACCTTGCCCGGTCCCAGCGAGAGTTTTTTCGTTTCAAGCGACAACAATACGGCATTCCTCGCTATCCCCAGTGCTGCGGTTAACGGACAAGCCTCGGGAGTCGTCGAAAAGGTCAACAGTTCAGGCGGAACCGTGGATGCGACGATCCCAATTCCAGCGGCGCATTATCTCGTGCAAAGCCCCAGCGGCAATCAGATTCTTGTGTTTTCGGACAACACGGATACGGCAATACTGCTTACCCCAGGACTCATCGGGGCGGTAGGTCAGCCAGCGACGATCTCGCCCTGTACAGCGACCCAAGTGCCGGCATGTACCTTGCCTGCGACCTTTGATCGCCCCGTGGGAGCAATTTTCGACCCCAGTGGCGCGACTGCTTATGTCATCAACTGTGGCTCCGAGTGTGGTGGCACAAATGCCGGGATCACAGCCATCGATATGACCAATACTGGAAACGCCGCGAGCCTGGTGCTCGGTGGGGTGTCGCTGAGCGCGTCTACAACGGCGTTCTTGCAGGGGACCACGCTTTATGTCGCGGGTACTCAGGTTGCAGGCGGCGGAGTACTCTCGGTGTTGAACCTGGCGGGGGGCGTAGGATCGGTGAACTGCTCATCTGCTACGCCGGCGAATTGCCAGCTCTTTGGTGTTGCCGATGGTGTCGCTGACGGCTATCACACCATGATCCAAATGGGCGCAAACGGACGTCTTTTTGTAGGGTCGAGGGGTTGTTCGGGCGTTTGCCTGACGATCTTGAACACCCTCACCGGCCAGATCGTGAAGCCGTCGGCAAATACCGCAGGCGATGTAACCGGTATTGCCCCGATTCCGAACCGGAACGTGGTGTACGTTTGCCAGGGGACGATGCTGCGTGTCTACGACACCCGGACCGACCAGTTAGCCCAGATTCCCCCCAATGGCCAACCCAACCTGGCCGGCGAGGCAGTCGACGTAAAGGTGATCGATTTCTGAGACCTCCGGCTTTAGGCTCACCTATCTTGGCTCCAACATCAGGCGATGGGTCGCCGAATTCTCCACTGCGGTTTTTGAAAACGGCAGGACGAATGTCGTGCCTTTGTACCAGGCAACCCATTGGTCCATGTAGTAGGGGCTGAGAAAGTTTCCCGACTGGCCAGTCACCAGGTTCAGTGTGGAAGCGTCGAGGTTCGCAAGGTCGGCAGTGAAACGTTCGGAAGGGCCGTGTGCCGCCCCTACGGCCTTCACCGTGTACACGCTTCCCGATTGGGGGCTTTCTCCCGGCCCCGTCCAGCTTCCGATTAAAGGAACCTTGGAAAGCACCAGGTTCTGGATGGTGACCGTATTCTGTGCGCCCCACTTCCAAGAATCCAGCCGCTTGGGAGCGTTTTTCAGCGCATCTTCCAAGGCCGCGGTAATCAGCTCGTTGTAGTTTGCATACTGTGCTGGCAGCCATCGCGCCGACTCGTGAGTCAACACGTTTTCCAGCCAAACGGTTTCCATCATCCAGTGATAGTTTTTCCAACTGAGTTGGTCGGTATGATCTGACCAAGAGCCGAGTTTCGGCTCAAGAAGCAATCGCCGCAGTTCTTCACGCGCCCGCGAGACGATGGTGGGTGCAACCATGTTTTCATCCATCTGGCCGTTCCACTCGCGCAGAATGTCGGCAGCCTGACGCGCCAGAGAAGAGGCTGCCTGTGCATGATCCACCGCGTAGACAATGCGATCGGCGACATAGCGGTCCAGCTCTGAATAAACGTCGGTTTCTAGCGCCAGCATGTCCGCAGCGGAGAATTTCTTCCCCGACTGCAGGACGTGATAGATACGGTCCGTGCGCCATGGCGACTCCCACTCGGCGCTGATCGAGTAGGGATAGTTGTCAGGCGAGATGCGCCCGTTGGCAGTGGCAATGATGCCGGATGGCGGATTGTAGATACTCGGCAGCTTCTCGAAAGGAATGTAGCCAATCCATTCGTGAGTGTTGTCGCTACCGTTCACCGGGAGGCTGCCATCCCCACTCGCCCGAATTGGAATCTTGCCGGTGGTCTGGTACCCGATGTTACCGTCGATGTCAGCGAAGACAACATTTTGGCCAGGGGCGTCGAATTCGGAGAGCGCCTGGCGGAATTCCTCCCAGTTCTGCGCGGAATCCACGCGAAAAAAAGGATCCCGGACGCCATCGTAAAGCGTCCATTTCAGTGCGATCTTGCGCGATTCCCCGGCGTAAAGTTCGGTGGCAATGGGACCGTGGCGAGTGATTTGGACTTCGACAGAAACCGTCGGCTTTCCTTTGACGTGAATGATCTCGTGCCGGACCTCTGGATCTTTCCACCCATCCGGAGTGAGGTACTGGTGTGCGTCGTTGAAGGTTTCGATGTAAGCGTCTTCAGCCGCGGGCCCCACATTCGTGAAACCCCAAGCGATGCGGCGATTGTGCCCGACGACCACAAACGGGTGGCCGGGAAGGCTCACCCCCGCGACGTCAAAATTGCCGGAATGTAGATGGACTTCATACCAGAGATTCGGCATTTGATGACCGAGATGCATGTCGTTGGAGAGTAGCGGCTTTCCGGAAACGGTGTGGATGCCAGACAGAACCCAGTTGTTCGAACCGATGGGGAGCCATCGGTCGCGAAAAAACGGTGTTAGCTGGGGCATTTCCTGCCAGGTTTGGTTGGGAGATCCCCGCCATGGTCGCGAAAGGGAAGTCACAGCAGAAGGGGAGGATTTTTGTTCCGATGGAGCCTGATCGAGTGCAGGTGGTGGTTCTGTCGGCGGGTGATCACGCCAGGAATTGTTGACATAAAGATCCGCCGTGAGTTCGGGGCCGAGTTTGGAGAGAATCTTCTCTCGCGTCAGTGCTGCCCGGGGGCTGAGACTTAAGGTCTCGACCATTTGATAGGCGATGAGGACCGAGTCTTGGACGGTCCAGGGTTTAGGGGAGTAGTCCAGCAGGCGAAACTCAAGAGGGAGTTTCCCCTTGTGAGAGTCGATGAATGCGTTGACCCCACGGGCGTACGCCTCAAACGGCTGGCGGTCCTCGGGCGACATCGATCCGACTCCTCGCTCGGCGGCGGAGCGAATTCCAAGTATGCGTTGCTGGCGGTCGTGATTGACCGTGCCTTCACCGGCTACCTCCGACAATTCGCCCGCCGCGGCGCGACGCAGGAAGTCCATCTGGAAAAGACGGTCTTGTGCGGTCACATACCCCTGGGCAAAAAAGAGATCCCGCAAGGTGGTGGCTTCAATGGTGGGCACTCCCTGGCGATCGCGGGTCACGCTGATCGGCGCCGAAAGGCCAGAAACCGAAATGGTTCCGTCGAGCTGTGGCAACGGGGAATGGGCGTAGCTGGAAAGCAAAATGGCTGCCGTGCCCAGAATCGCTATGGCAACAATCGCCAGCAGCGGAATCATACCTCGGAGGCGATACTTAGCGGGGGAAGAGGAACTTTGGACGAGGATTTCGGCTGTCATGGAAGCATTCGATTGTAGGTCTCAGCCGAGGCAAGCACAAGGGTGATGAGACGAGGATGGAAGGTTCGGAGTTCGGCTGAGAAAATTGCGTATTTGGCGCGAACTAGAAACGCCGGTATGATTCTATGTCCGCATGAATTGCTCTTACTGCTCCGCCACTATGCCTGAAGTAAGCGCGTTTTGTCCGGGGTGCGGACGCGCGGTTACAGCAGGCTTGGAAACCGGTACTCCCGAGGTTGCGCCACTTTCCCGCGATTCTTTTCTGGGGGTTGTTGCCTACCTTGGAATCCTGCCGGCGATCGTTCTACTGGCCCTGCCCACCCTGAAGGAGCACCCCTTTGTCCGCTTTCACGCTTGGCAATCGTTGTTCTTTGGGGCGGGTACACTGGTGGTGGGAATCGTGGCGAAACTGTTTTTCGTGGCCCTCGCATTGTTGCCATTCCTTGGTTTTTTACTCGCGTGGCTCCTATCTGGATTAGTGGCTCTCGCGATGTTTTTCTTATGGATCGCGATTGTCACCAAGGCTGCCTTGGGAGAGGCCTACGAGCTTCCCTTCATTGGCGAACGGGCTGCCAGCCTGGCGAATCGGTAAACAATCCCGTGAAGGGGACCGACGGAGGCTTGACAGACCCCCCTTCCAGATGGCATTCCTATTTGCTTTGCATCGAGCGTGCGGTGACCGGCCCGGACGCAACGTCGTAGTTGGAAAGAGGTCGTTTGAAACTCAAGGTGTTCTACCACGATCGCTGCTTCGATGGTGCGTCTTCGGCCGCTCTGTTTTCGCGTTTCTACCGTGAGCGAATCAGCGAAGATGTCGAGTTTGAGTTTTCCGGGTTGCTGCACCGTGCCGGCGCCCTCTTTAATGAGGCCGACTTCACCGGGGATCAGAACGCGATTGTAGATTTCAAGTACTCTCCGTCGCCCAAGATCACCTGGTGGTTTGATCATCACGAGAGCGCATTCCTGAGCCCAGCCGATGCCGCTCATTTCGAGCAGGAGCAGAGCAACCGCAAGTTCTACGATCCCAGCTTCAAATCGTGCACGAGCTTCATTTCCATGATTGCCACCGAACACTTTGGATTTAATCCGTCCCCGGTGGCCGACCTGGTGAAGTGGGCTGACATCATTGATGGCGCGCTCTATCCCGACGCAAAGACTGCGGTGGAGATGAAGGAGCCCGCGATGCAGCTCACGATGGTGATTGAGTCCACCCAAGATGCCGGGTTCGTTCCCCAGGTGATTCCGCTGCTCGCGACCAAGCCGCTGGCCGAGGTGATCCAAGCTCCATTTATCGCCCCTTTGCTGCCGCCGCTCTTGGATCGACACAAAAAATCTATCGCCCTGCTTCGTGAGAGGACCGAATTGAAGGATGGAACATTATTCTTCGACGTGACCGACCGCGAACTGGAAGGCTACAACAAGTTTGTGCCGTATTTCCTTCATCCTGAGTCCATTTACAGCGTGGGTCTCAGCAAGAGCAGTTTTCGTATGAAGGTCTCTGTGGGGTCAAACCCGTGGGCGCCGTCGCCGCCCACGGTGAATCTTGCAAAGATTTGTGAACGGTACGGCGGCGGCGGACATGCTCGCGTGGGAGCAGTCTCTTTTGACGTTAACCAGCAGGCAGAAGCCCGCACGGCCGCGAAGGAAATCGTCGAAGAACTCCGGACCAGCGTTCGTAACTCCATAGCCACGTCGCAATGAACTTCTTGCCAGCATCTGCTACGTTGCACCCCCAAGCACACCGGGCGCGCCTTCAGGCTTTGCGCAGCGTGGCAATGTTTGAATTCGCCAAGGGGGTGCTGGCAATCGGGGCGTTGGTGGCATTGCACTGGCTCGTGCCGGGCGACGTGGCAGGTGCCTTCCTCAAATTGCTCCACATTAGTCCCGACCGCCACTTTGCCCGCTTTCTCCTGAACATGGCGGAAAGGTTGAGCAACATAAGGTTCTGGCACCTTGCCGTGGGAGTCTTATGTTATTCGGGGCTCCGTTTTGCCGAAGCCGTGGGGCTGTGGAAGGCGCGGGCCTGGGCGGAGTGGGTTGCGCTGGTTTCCGGTGCGATTTATCTTCCGCTCGAGGCCAGGGTCACATGGCGCCACCCCAGCGCCCTCCACGCGGCCGTGTTAGTCATCAACCTTGCGATTGTGGCTTTTATGTTCTATTTGCGTATTTATGTTCCCCACCAGGAGAAGCGCGATACGGGAGCTGCGGACATACAGTAGAATTTTTGCTTGGGCAGGCCCCAAGGCTCGAACGCCCCTCCTGACTTGTCTTTGGTCATCACACGCAAAATTAGCCGCAGGAAATTCCTATACGCGGGCGCCGTCGTAGGAGTTGGAGCAGTGCTTTCTGCGGACGGCTTTGTTCAATCGAATCATCCTCACTTGGTGCGGCGAGAGATTACCCTCAAACGTCTGCCGCGCGCCTTCGACGGCTTCACCATCGCGCATCTCAGCGACTTCCATTACGAGTCTCACTTTTCGGTGGTGCCGATCCGCAAGTCGGTAGAACTCGTAAACGGCGTGCGGCCAGATTTGACTGTGCTGACCGGTGACTTTGTCACGGTACCGATCTTCGATCGTGAGCGTTTTCTGCGCAAATCGGCACAGACGGCGATCCCGTGCGCCGCGCTTCTGGCGCAAATACAGGGCCCAAAGTACGCCATCCTCGGAAATCATGATGCCATGGCGAACCCGCCCTTGATCGTACGTTCGCTCGAGGAAAAGGGAATTCCTGTCCTGCGCAACCGGTCTTTGCCCATCGAACGCGGCAATGGCCGAATTTGGCTGGCTGGAATCGATGACTTGTTGCGCGGCATGCCGCGAATCGATTTGACGTTGGCTCGCATTCCACCGGACGAAGCGACGATTCTGCTGGCACATGAGCCCGACTACGCAGACCAAGCCGCCTATCTCCCTGTGGACCTTCAGTTATCGGGGCATTCCCATGGAGGACAGATTTGGATTCCGGGCATTGGAGCCCCTTGGTTACCACCCATGTCAAGGCGGTACCCGCGCGGACTTTACCGGATTCAAGAGCTGACTTTATACACAAACCTGGGAATCGGCACGATCCGGGCCCCCATTCGACTAAACTGCCCGCCAGAGGTGACGCTGATTACCTTGCGATCTGGGCAAATCTGAGTTCTGTGCGCGCTCCGGTGCCGGCTACTTTCCTCCCCGCCATAAATTCCGCGGGGCGTGTCTTCGGTGAAGCCTCGTATGGGTGAAGCCTCGTAGGCTCTCTCGCGCTGGTCGCGAAACCTGCTACGAGGATGACGCGCGACGGCGAGCAAGGCTTCGCAGCCGGTGCATCTTCCGCAGCTAGGCGATCAGGAACGAGCCGAATAGGCTGTAGAGCAGGACGGCGAGCACGGTCAGGGTAAATGCTACGTACATGCGGTCGCCCTCGAGCGCAAAAGCGAAGACCGAGAAGAGGACTCTTGCGATGGGGGTGGCAACCAGCAACAACAGGCCCAGCTGGAGGATCGCGGCTGTCTGTCCTTGAAGTGCAGCATCAAAAACTCCGTGCACGCTCCGCAGTTGCTCGGGCTGGGCGCGGAAGGTGTGATAGTCGACGCGGGCGCGGGGGTTGTTCCCCAGGTAAAGCACGGCTCCCACTATGACCACCAACGCTGAAGCCAGAACTCCGGCGCGGAGAAGTTGCGCGAGTACGATCTCGATGCGCTGGTCGAGCCACTCCTGCAGTCGGTCACGCAGCGCGGCCGGATTCATGAAATCGTTCATCAGATGGTCCCCGTCAGTCCTTTGAAAAGCATTTGGATTCCCAGCAGAACGATCACCACGCTGAATACCAGACGAAGGCTTTTGGTTTTTGTTTTCACAAGCACGCGAGTGCCCATCAGTGAGCCGATGAGTACGCCCAGCATGACTGGCATTGCCAGATGAGGATCGATGTAACCGCGGCTAAGATAAATGCCCGCGCTGGCGGCGGCGGTAACACCGATCATGAAATTGCTGGTGGTTGTCGAGACCTTGAATGGAATCTTCATCGCCTGGTCCATCGCGACTACTTTCAGAGCGCCGGAACCAATCCCGAGGAGTCCGGAAAGAGTGCCCGCGCCGAACATAACGCTGAAGCCGGTGGGGACGTTATAGACGTTGTAGTGGCGGATGCCATTGGTATCGGGAAAGCTGCTGTTCATCTTAAGCTTGGTCGCCAGGGAATCGGGCGCCTGGTCGGTTTCGGCTCGCGAGCGCGTCCTGCGTGAAACGTAAGCCGAGTACATCAGCATCAAGCCGAAGATAATCGCAATCGCTCGGGTAGGAACATGGGCCGTCAGAAAGGCTCCGAGCAACGCGCCAAAAGTGGTGGCGATCTCAAGGAACATCCCGATGCGGATGTTGGAGAACCCTTCTTTGACGTAGGCGGCAGCAGAGCCTGAAGAAGTGGCGATGACCGAGACCAGAGAGGCCCCAATCGCGTAGTGGAGGTCCACCTTGAAGAAAATCGTCAGGAGTGGAACCAGCACCACGCCGCCGCCGAGCCCGGTGAGGGCGCCCAGGAACCCAGCGGCGAGCGAACCTGCCCAGACAAGGAATGTAAATTCGCCAACGTTCACCCTTCAGTGTGCCACAGTTAAACGGAAAAGGAGCGTTTGCTGACAGACGGACCCTGCGGAGTTACTTCTCGCAGGAACGGGGAGAGTGGAATCTAATGGCATGACGCATGAGAGGTTGGTCAGGGCGGCCGTGGCTTGGCTTCGGCGCTATGGCTGTGGGGTCGTACTGTCCGAACAAAGTTGTGCCAGCGGCGAAACTCCGGATGCCATCGGATGGAAGCGAGCCTGCCACTCGGTTGTCGTTGAGTGCAAGGTTTCGCGCTCTGATTTTCTGGCGGATCGCGAAAAGTCATTCCGCATGAAACCCGAGAGAGGCATGGGATGCGAGAGGTTTTACCTCGTTCCCGGCGGGCTGATCACAGCAAACGAAGTTCCGCCCGGTTGGGGGTTGCTCGAACTCCGCGCGAGGGAAGTAGTCGAATTGGCCGCGGGATCGAAGAAGATGCGGACGGCGATCGGTTTCCGTTATGAAATGAACCTGCTACTGGCGAGTCTGCGCCGGGTGGAGTTACGAATCGAGCCGCAGTCCATCACCGAATTTCTGAAGTGGAAGAATCGTATGGCGGAATACAATCGCGGGACTCTTCCGGAGGGCATTTTGCCGGCGCGAGATGAGTCCAACAACTTTCTGGCCCCAGGGGCCGATGGAGACTAGATCTTGAGGCCTTTGATCCCTGCCGACACGGCAAAATTTTGTATCCTCGTAATTTTTTCCCTGGGGATTCTGCACTTGACCTCGCCGCCGCTTCGGGGTCAGTACAGCAAGAACGACTGTCCACCGTGTAAAGTCTGGAACCAACCGCAGGAGCCTTTCAAAATCTACGGCAATACCTATTACGTAGGCACGCATGGCCTGAGTTCGATCCTCATCACCTCGCCAACCGGGCATGTTCTGATCGACGGAGCGCTTCCTGAATCAGCCGAGCAGATCAAAAACCATATTGCCGCGCTCGGATTTCGAATCGAGGACGTGAAATTTATCCTGAACTCGCATGTTCATTTCGATCATGCGGGCGGGATTGCGGAGCTGCAGCGCTGGAGCCATGCGCGAGTTGCTGCCAGCCAGTGGAGCGCGCAGGTCTTGCGGAAAGGAAGAGTCGCCAGGGATGATCCCCAGTACGGGCTTCTCCCTGATATTGCCAAGGTCAAGCACGTGGACCCTTTGGTTGACGAAGAGGTTGTTCACGCCGGGAACCTCGCGATCACCGCACATCTCACACCCGGTCATACTCCCGGCGGAACCAGTTGGACGTGGAGATCCTGCGAGGGCGACCAGTGCCTGACTGTGGTTTATGCCGACAGCGTGACCGCGGTCTCGGCGCCGGAATTCAAGTTCATGGTACATCCGGCAGCTCTCCAGGAATTTGAGAAGAGTTTTGCGTTTCTTGACAGTACCCCGTGTGACATTCTGATTACGACGCATCCCGACGTTTCAGGACTGTGGAGCAGCCTGGAACGACGCCATCAAGGGGCAAAGCCTGATCCCCTCATTGACGGCGAAGGGTGTAAGAACTTGGCGCAAAAGGGCAGAGAGCAGTTGCGAAGTCGAGTGCAATCCGAAAGCTCCCCTTGAGTTTTCGTGAGCACGTTGGTGGGGGATATTCGCCCGCTTGGCAAGGGATGGTGGTTGACGCTGCTGGTCACAACTCCCGTCGCCCTTCCATCGCCTTCAGCATGGTGACTTCGTCGGCATACTCGATATCGCTGCCAGCCGGGATGCCGGTTGCGATGCGAGTTACTTTGAGTCCCGCACGGCGGAGCTGGCCGTAGAGATAGGTCGCGGTGGCTTCGCCTTCGACGGTTGGGTTGGTCGCGAGAATCACCTCATCCGCCTGTCCGTCCTCGACGCGCTTCATCAGGTTGGCAATGCGGAGTTGATCTGGCCCCACTCCGTGAATTGGCGAAATCGATCCGTGCAGAACGTGGTATACGCCGTTATAGTGGCGGGTCTTCTCTACTGCCGCGATGTTCGTGGGCTCTTCCACCACGCATATGAGTCGCTGGTTGCGCGTCGGACTTGAGCAATACACGCAGGGATCAATGTCGGTGATGTTGTTGCACACCGAGCACAGGCGCAAGCTCGCCTTCACGTCCTGAATGGCAAGGGCGAGGGCGTTGGCGTCATCCTCTGTCGAGCGAAGGATATGAAACGCCAGCCGCTGCGCCGATTTGCTGCCGACGCCGGGAAGTTTCTTGAGCTCGTCGATCAGACGAGCCATGGGTTCAGCGAAACGAGACATGGGAATCCGTTGGTGCGGAGTGATCGGGTCATCGGGTGAACTCAGAACGGCGTCTCAGATCACCCGATCACCCAATGACCTTTTCAGCCAATCCCTGGAATTCCTCCCAACATTCCGCCCATGGCGGACTTCATGCTTTCGTCAACCTTCTGGGAAGCGCCGTTAAACGCGGCCGTGATCAGGTCCTCAAGCATCTCGACGTCGCCAGACTTCATAGCCTCAGGGTCGATCTTGACGCTCAGCACCTGCTTGCGGCCGTCCATCTTGACGGTGATGGTGCCGCCGCCTGAAGTGCTTTCCACCACGGTTTCCTGCATTTTCTTCTGCAGCATTTCATACTGCTGCTTAGCTTTCGACATTAGTTCCTGAATGTTGAATCCGCCCATAAGACCTCAGCTGTTTCGTGACACTTGGCCACTTTTTTTACTTCTTCTGCGCGTAATCGATCACGGCCCGGATTTCGGCGCCAAATTTCTCCATCATGCGCTGAACCACGGGTTCCTGTTCTGCGCGCCCGCGCGGGCTGCCGTTGGATCCGGAGGACGCCGGACGTGGAGCTCCAGGCTGCGGCGTTAGTCCCGGCAGCACCTGCGGTCTTATGGGGCGGCCAAGCGCGCCACTCGCCGCTGCGGCTAAAATTTTCCGGCCTTCATTGCTGACCGACATGTCGATCAGCGCTGCTGACGCGGCAACTTTGATGATCAATTCGTTGCCATGAATCGCCCACTCTCCGGCAGAGAGCATTGAGGAAAACATGTTGAGCCCCGCAGACTCGACTGCATTCAGCACCGCTGCACGCACCCCATCGACCTTCGCCGAGTTCGTCGTTGGTTCGGAATCTGACGGCTGGTTTTGAAGCTCACGCGCCACGGCAGGCGCTGCCGAGCCCATGACTACCGGGGGACTGACCGGCGCAGGCGGGCGGGGGCTCGCATTCTGCGGTTCGGAAACCGCCTCCATTCGAGGCTTGCCTTTGCGAGCGGAATCGGCGGCAAAGGGAGACGCGAACTCTCGCGCGGTTGTGGAGGGTTCTGTCTTCTTCGGCTCTGGGGCAAGAGAAAGCTTGCGGTCCGGAGTGCCTGCCTTGGCCGGCTCGACGCCACTGAGCAATTGTTCGATCGGCAAGAGCCGTTGAGCGTGGGCCAACTTCAAGAGGCCAAGTTCGAGATGGAATCTCTGTTCTTGCCGGTAACCAAGCTCGGCGTGTGTCCGCAACATGATTTGCAAATGCCGGGCCAGATCCTCTTCGGAAAACAGTTCTGCCACGCGCGCTACCCGGTTGCGCTCGTCGGAGGAAATCTGCAGCAGGGAACTGTCGTTGCCCGAGACTTTGGCGACGATTGCGTTTCGCAGAAAGCGCACCAGCTGCTTGGCAAAATGAGAGGGATTCTGGCCTTCGCTCAGCAGTCGGTCCGTGGTATGCAAGATCTCGTCGCTGGCGCTGCGCGCAACCGCTTGCATGATTTCTTCGAGAATTCCGGAAGAGGTGACCCCGGTCAGGTGTCGAACCGACTCCGCGACGAGCTTTCCTTCGCCTGATGCAATGGCCTGGTCCAGCAGTGAAAGCGCGTCGCGCATGGAGCCATCCCCGGCCTCGGCAAGAAGTGCGAGAGCTTCCTCTTCTGCCGCGATATTCTCCCTTTGGCAAAGGTCCTTCAGCTGATCGATGATCTGATCGAACTTTACTGCCCGGAAGCTGAAGTGCTGGCAGCGGGAGCGAATGGTCTGCGGAATGTCTTCGGGCTGAGTCGTTGCCATCATAAAAACTACGTGGCCCGGGGGTTCTTCTAAGGTCTTAAGCAGCGCATTGAACGCCGCGTCGGTGATCTGGTGAGCCTCGTCGAGGATGTAGATCTTGAACCGGTCGCGTGCCGGTCGATAACGCGCTGCTTCGCGCAGTTCCCGGATTTCGTCAATTCCGCGATTTGTGGCAGCGTCGATCTCGATTACATCGACCGAATTTCCCGCTCGGATCTCGACGCAAGAATCGCATACGCCACATGGCTCGGAAACAGGCTGGGGGCCTGAGCGACAATTCAGCGCCATGGCTAAGATGCGGGCGACGGTGGTTTTCCCAATCCCCCGATGTCCACTGAAGATGTAGCCGTGCGCGATCCGGCTTTGCTCGATGGCATTTTTAAGCGTACGGGTAACGTGCTCCTGCCCGATCACCTCAGAGAACTTCTGCGGGCGGTATTTTCGGGCGAGAACCTGGTAGCTCATGGCAGGAAGATCACCTGATTATACGTGAAGGCTTAGGCCGGAATGCTTGGCTTGCGAGAGGCGGAATTTGGGTTTACCCTTCAGCAGGCCGAGTTTGGTCTCAGGAGTTGGCTATGCAATTGAAGATTGATGTTCGCCAGCTGAACGACGGGATTCTCGTGGTGAATTGTGCCGGACGCCTGATTTTTGGTGACGAAACGGCTGCGTTGCGCGACCAGGTGCGCGCGCTAGTGAAGGATGGAAGCCACATTGTTCTAAACCTCTCGGGCGTCACTTACATCGATTCGGGTGGGTTGGGAACGCTGGTGGCGCTCTATACCACCGCGCGCAACGCCGGGGGGGCCATCAAGCTGGCGCGACTCACCCAGAGAGTAGGCGACCTGCTGCAGGTTACAAAGCTTCTAACCGTTTTCGAGGTTTATCACAGCGAGGACGAGGCCGTGCAGTCGTTTCGAAAGGGAGCCGCGGCATAAGCTTGCCTGCGCGTAAGCAGCTTTCTCCGGAAACGCGTATTCGTGCGGCGATCCTGCAAATTTCGCGTGGGAAAGTCTCGACTTATGGCGCGGTCGCCAAAGCCGCAGGTCTTCCTGGACATGCCCGGCAGGTGGCCAGAGTTTTGCGCGGTGCCTATGGCCTACCTTGGCAGCGGGTGCTCGGATCAGGGGGAGAGATTAAGCTTCGCGGCGACTCCAGCCTGGAGCAGCGATTCCGCTTGGAAGCAGAAGGCGTGCGTTTTCGCGGACGTCGCGTAGATATGAAAGCGCACGAGTACCAGTTTGCCAAACGGTGACTCTCAAAAGGGGGGATCTCCGTCGTTCTTATCTTTGGCTGGCTTCCCCCGCCAATACTTTGCGATTGAAATCAGCCGATTGGTTGCGCGGTACCGAGAGTGACCTCCAGCCCTCCGCCTGCAAGTGCTTTGCGAGAAACACAATCTGACCGACGTGATACGAGTAATGGGCGATCTGCCGGTTGATTGCCTGCATTACCGAATGCGGTTCGCCGCGGATGCTGACGGTGCGTTGGCAATCAGAATCAGACAGCGGCTCCAAGGCAGAGAAGACGCGATCCCAGCCCTCGCTCCAGAGTTTGAGCACCTCGCCACGCGTGGAGGGGGGATGTTCAAATTCGGTGTCGCGATTGCGGTCCGCCTTCTCGCCGTCGCTTGTCAGGAAATCAGTCCAGCGCGAACGCATGTTCCCCGCAATATGCTTCACGATGATCGCGATCGAGTTCATCTCACGGTCTAAAGAGGCGAATAACTGCTCGTCGCTAACCTGCTCAATCGCACCCTCGCCGAGCTTTTTGTAGTAGCGAAAGAGCGAGAGCGAATCTTCAATGTAGGAAGTTGAAAATTGATGGGCCATAACAATCTCCTGTCTGTTGCCGATATCCGGTATCTAGCGGTTACACTTTGAACTGTTCGTCAATTGCAATCTGATATCCGGCTGAGAGGCGATTGGTTTCGTTTGCCATTCCTACCACGGCCATCAGCTCGCGAAACATATCGTCGGTCATGCCTTTTTTTCGGGCTCCCGCGGTGTGCGATGCGATGCAATATCCGCATTGGTTCGAGACGCTCACCGCAACGTAGATCAATTCTTTGGTCAGGGGATCGAGTGCGCCCGGAGCCATAATCTGCTTGATATCTGCCCAAGTGCGCTTAAGGGTTGAGGGATCGTTCGCCAGTGCCTTCCAGAAATTATTGATCCAATCCGTCGTGCGAGTGGCCATGATGTCGTCATAGACGGCACGGACTTCTGGGGAAGCGTCTTTATATTCGATGAGGCCGAGAGTTGCCATGAGGTCTCCTGAAAACGGTTTGCCGCAGGGACACTGGACTGCAGGGAAAAATTGCAAGGATTGCTCCCCGGGCCTCGGCTCCCCTCTGGCGAATCAGCTTTTCTTTTCGTCTTCTAGTTCCGGTAGTTCCGGCGTTCCTGATCCTAGTTTCCTCGAATGAAACCAGCTCATGTGGGGAAGAGGACGTTCAACTTTGTGGCGCGCGGCGATCAGTTCGGCCGTGATTGCAACGGCGATCTCTTCCGGCGTGATCGCCCCAATATCGAAACCTACTGGGGCATGAACGCGCTCGAACAAGTGCTCGGGAATGCCTTCTTTTACCAGTTCGCGGAAGATGGTAATTGTCTTGCGCTTTGATCCGATCATGCCAACGTAGCGAGCGCGTGTCTGCACCGCCCAGCGCAAAACGCGCATGTCATCGCGATGTCCGCGAGTGACGATCACAATGAAAGAAGTCTCCGTCGGGTTAAGCCGGGCCATGGCTTTGTCAAAGTCCTCCCCGATAACTTGTTTTGCTTCGGGAAAACGCTCGCGATTGGCATAGGTCTCGCGATCATCGACCACAGTGACGTCGAATCCGGCGTTTTTTGCCGTCCGGTAAAGGTTTAAAGCTACGTGCCCTGCTCCAAAAACATAAAGTAACGCTGGAGGCATTACGGGCTCGATGAAGATGTCAAGGGTGCCACCGCAGACCAGGCCAGTATCGTATTTCGGATTTTGATTTAGATTGAAGGTTAGGGTTCGGGGCTTTTCCGATTCCATCACCTCGCGAGCCGCCTGCCACACATCGGCCTCGACACAGCCTCCCCCGACGGTTCCGGCGATCGATCCGTCATCGCGGACCAGCATCTTGGCGGTCTCAAACGATGGGATTGAGCCGCGCACGTTGACGATCGTGGCAACCGCCCCCTTCCGTCCTTGCTGGCGGAGGGCAACGATCTCCTCATAAATGTCCACGGGAAGATTATTTGGTAGGGCCCAGCCCGAAGTCAAACCGAGCTAGCCGCTTCGAAGGCGCTAAGTCATTGGCGCCATGCTCGGAACGTTTCACTCCACAAGCCTATTGTTGAGCCCTGGGTTTCGAGGGCCCCGGCGAGACTTGCGCATGGCCCTGCCCGACCTAGCTCCAAAGCCTGTCCCACGAGCGCTCGTGGTCCCACTGTGGTGTAGGTTCGAAGTAACCCGTTCCTGGCTCCAGGTGCTGGCGCACCACATCTTCGTTGAGCGTAACCCCGAGTCCCGGGAGGTCAGGAACTTCAATCCAGCCATGATTCACCAAGGGCGTCTTTGTGTACTCCTGTACCATCGACGACCACCAGGGCACGTCGAGGGAGTGATTCTCGAGAGCGAGGAAGTTCTGGGTGGCGGCGGCGCAATGAACATTGGCCATGCAGCTGACGGGCGTTCCGGCAAAGTGCATCGCCATCGGCACCCCGTATTCTTCGGCCATGTCGCCGATTTTGTGCGTTTCAAGAATTCCGCCTGAGGTGGCAAGGTCCGGCTGAATCTTGCTGACCGCGTGCCGTTCACAGAGAACCTTAAAGGGTTCCTTGAGGTAAATGTCTTCCCCGGTAAGAATCGGTAACGGGCTCTCGTCGGTAATCCGCTTGAGCAGTTCGGTGTATTGCCAGGGGATGACGTCCTCGAGCCAGGAGAGATTAAACTTCTCGTACGCCTTGGCCAGCCGGATGATTGAGTGCACTCCCAGGTGACCGAGGTGGTCCATGGAGAGCGGGATCTCCATGCCGACAGCATCGCGGACCGCGGCAACGTACTCGGAAAGCATCGCAATCCCTTTGTCGGTGACCTCCATGGCGAGGAACGGGTGCTCCCATTGGTTCTGTTCCCATTGCGTGAGGTCGGAGGGCCCGGTGACGGTGCCGGGGGTGTCGGAAACCATTTCAACGCCAAGGTCCATCTTGAGCCAGGTGAGGCCCATCACTTCTTTGCGCTCCTTCATCCGCTGCGCGTAGACCTTAGGGTCCTTTGACTCAGTCGTATCGGCATACACTCGAATCTTGTCCCGGAATTTTCCGCCCCCGACGATCGCATACACCGGCGCGTTATAGACTTTGCCGGCGATGTCCCACAACGCCATCTCAATGGCGCATACCCCGCCGCCTTGGCGCGCGTGACCTCCGAATTGTTTAATTTTGCGGAAAATGTGGTCCAATTGCAGCGGGTTTTCGCCGAGAATGCGGCTCTTCAGAAACAGAGCATAGGTTGCGCTGGCGCCGTCCCGCACCTCGCCCAGTCCGTACACGCCCTGGTTCGTATCGATGCGAATGATGGGGCAGGGACTCGGGCCGGGTTTCTTGACGGTCGCAACCCGCATATCGGTGATCTTCAGGGTAGAAGGGGAAGAATTCGTATTCACGCCTTTGGGGTAGGCCGGTTCATCGATCAACAGCCCGGCGCCGAGAGCCAATGCTGAGGTTTTGATTGCGTCGCGACGATTAAGAATCTTTTTGCTCATGCTCGACCTCCGAGTATTCGCCAGTCCTTACGCCTTTTGCTGGCCAAAAAGCCTCCTTCCAGAATGGCGTCCAGGAAGCAGAGCAACCCAGGCCTTCCTGTCTTTCGCGCCGAAACTTCAGTTATTACAGTCTCCCAAATTTCTTCACGGCCTCTTCAATCGATTTCAGCTTTTCGATGTAGGCATACATCGAGTGCTCTTTGAAGTCCATGTCTTGGGCCATGGTCAAGACCGCGGCGGCCTTTGCCCGTGGAACCACGACCACGCCGTCTGAATCTGCGGCGACAATGTCACCCGCTGAAACCATGACGCCATCGCACTTTACTGGAATGTTGGCTCCCGCGAAGCGGTAGTGTCCAACCGATGTGGACGGTACATTGCCCAGCGCATACACCGGAAATCCTATTTTGGTCAGGTAAGCGGTATCGCGCACACCACCGTCGATCACCGCACCGGAGAAGCCACGTGCCTGCATGGCCGTCCCCATCAACCCGCCCATGCCTGCGATGTCTGCTCCGTCTTCGACTACCATCAGGTAAACCGAATTGGGACCACCTTGATCGATGGCGGCCAGCATGCCATCGAGTGCATGGGGGTCCTGGTTTTCTTCCTTGTGTAGGCTCACGGTCAAGGCCAGGCCCACGAACCTCGTGGAGAAGATCGGCCGCAAGCGGTGCGAGAGGTACATCCGTTGCCCCGTGATCTTTTCCAAGGCATCAGAAATCGAGGCCACTTCGACATGGCGGAATCCGTCAAGCAGCGCGGAATCGGAAGCGGGGTCGATTGGCCGCGAAACCGCTTTGGGAGCGTCGATCACGAAGATGGCCGCGAGAAAGAGCATTGAGAAGGTCACCACGCGCACGATGAAATGTTTGGAAGGTTGCGTGGCAATGACTTTTCTAGACATTTTGTGCTCCTAAAGCTTGTGTCTTCGGGGTTTCGACTTTTAGCCGAGTTAAGGAAGCCGCCCCGCGATCAATATCGACCCATAGCCAAAACAGCGCACCCAAACAACACAATCCCGCCGCCACGAAGAACGGCGTGTTCCAGCCAAAATATTTTGCAATCAGGGGTGTCATGAACGCGGTGACCGCGCCGGCGATCTGGCCACCCATGTTCATCACGCCGGACACGGATCCAGAGGATGCGCCCGCCATTTCTGAACTCACGGACCAGAACGAGCTCTGCGAAAGGTAGAGTGCTCCTGCGCCGCCGGCGAGCACGACGCTCGCCAGACGGGCATCGGCAGCGTACATCCCCAGGGCGAGGAAAACGGTGCATAACACCATTGCGGCACCGGCAACGCCGCAGCGGCCTGCACGTTTCCCGACCCTGGCCGTTATGCGATCACTGATCCATCCTCCGAGCGAGGAACAGATTGCCATGGCGATAAAAGGGAGCATCGAATAGACGGCTGTGGTCTTGAGGTTGAGCCCGCGTACCGCGTTGAGATAGATGAAAAACCAGGTAAAGAAAATGTACGCGACATAGCCGTAGCAAAAATAGCTCGCTGTGACCGCGGCCACGTCTCGGCTGGTGAAGATTGCCCGCCAGGCGACGGGCTTAGCGGAATACGTGCCGGTTGCGGGCAGGCCTTGGCGAATCAAGGCTGCCTCTTCCCGATTGACGGCCGGGTGATCTTCGGGTTTATCGCGTGCGATCAAAAACCAGACGATACCGCCTGCGAGTCCGATGAGCGCGCTGACCCAAAAAGACGAGCGCCAGCCCCAGCGCAGGAGAACATAGGTGATGAGGGGTTGCGCGATACCGGCTCCGGCGCCGACCCCCGCGAATATAAGTCCATTCGCAATGCCGCGTTCCCGAAGCGGAATCCAGCTTGCAACCAAGCGATTGCCGGCGGGATAAACAACAGCTTCCCCAATGCCAAGCAAGAAGCGGATCGCGATGATGAGGGCGATCGCCAGAGGGAATCCAACCGGGACCGACGCGGTAAGGGCCGTAAAAATGGCCCACCAGAGCGTGCCGAGTGCCAGGATCCGGCGAGCTCCAAATCGATCTGCTAACCGTCCCCCGGGGGCTTGGAAAAGCGCATATCCCCAGTTGAACGCACTCGCAACAATCCCGAATTCGACGTGGTCAAATCCGTAGGCGCGCTCTATGGAGGTGGCCGCGACACTGATATTCACGCGGTCGAGAAAGGCGATGGCGCTGATCATGAACATCCAGAAGATCAGCAACCAGCGAACGCGGCTTGGGCGAGTGCTCATCGGGAGTGCAAGCCAAGCATTGTAACCGCATGCAGCGATTTGCGTTTGACAAATTTTCCTCAATTTGAGAGTTTCGTGAACGCGCTTCTATCGGAGGCCGATACTGATGCGAAACGTTTTTCTTCACGCGCGCCTGCTGCCTGCCTGCCTGGTATTGATTCTTGCAACCCCCATCAGCACCGCGGCGCAACTGATTCAGTTTTCCAAGCAGGACCTGACCGACTACACCGCGCAGAATCCATTCGGACGCTTGCCGGATGGCCGGCCCAAAGTTCCCGACGATCTGATCGATCGGGCCCGCGGTTTGTCCTCGGAAGAGGTATGGGCGGTTCTTCAGGCCAAGGGTTACAACAATCAGTACGCCGACGGGTTTCAGGTCTTACATGCGGGGAAGATGCTGGTTGGCCGCGCTTTCACGGTTCAGTTCATGCCGGTTCGCGAGGATGTGAGCGAGGTTGCGGCCGCCAAGGCGAAAGCGAAAGGGATACCGCGATTGATGAACCAGACTGCCATCGACATGCTGCAGCCCGGGGACGTCTTGGTCGTTGATCTCTTCGGCAAGAAGGTGAATGGCACCATCGTCGGCGACAACTTGTTTTTCTATATCAAGCAGGCCACCCAAGATGGCGGTTTGGTGGTCGATGGCAGCGTGCGCGACCTGAATGGGCTGTCGGAAATCGACATGCCTGCCTATTTCCGCGCGGTCGATCCGACTCCGATCGGAAACGTCATGTTGACGGGAATCAATGTTCCGGTGCGCATCGGGGAGGTCACCGTCATGCCGGGAGATCTAGTTGTCGGTGACCGCGAGGGCGTGTACTTCATTCCGCCGCAGTTTGTGCAAGAGGTTCTCGATAGGGCCGACGAGACGCACATTCATGATGAATGGACGAAAAAGAAGTTCGCGGAAGGGAAGTACAAGTCCAGTGAGATATACGGTTCGCCCAGTGATCCGAAACTCAAGCAAGAATATGCGGAGTATCTCAAGGCTCGGCTCGATGAACTCCACAAACAGCGCGCTCAAAAGCATCCAAGCGAGGTGAAGTGATGATCAAGATTTCCGAGAAAGAACTTACGCGGCGCGGATTCATCACCCGGGTAGGCCAGGGCCTGGTAGTCGCAAACGTTGCAGCACCGCTCGTGCAGCAGGCTCACGCGCAATTGCGAGTGCCCGACCCACCCGGGAAAAAGCTGGGCTGGGCGATCGTGGCTTTGGGAAGTTTGTCCATCAACCAGATTCTTCCTGCTTTCGCAAAATGCGAGAAGTCAAGAGTCGTCGCCTTGGTGAGCGGCCATCCGGACAAGGCGAACAAGCTTGCTCTCCGCTATGGCGTGAATCCGAAGAACATCTACAACTACCAGAACTACGACTCGATCAAAGATAACCCCGAAGTGGATGTCATTTACGTCGTCCTCCCCAATAGCATGCACGCCGAATACACCATCCGCGGATTGCAGGCAGGGAAACACGTACTCTGCGAGAAGCCGATGGCAGTCACCTCAGCCGAATGCCGGCAGATGATCGACGTTGCTAAAAAAGCCGGTCGCAAGCTGATGATTGCTTATCGTTGCCATTATGAGCCTTTGAATCAAGAGGCGATCCGCATCGCTCGCTCCCAGGAACTCGGGCCCACACAGATGATCCTTGCCGACGCCGGCTTTGCCATGGGGGATCCAAACGTTTGGCGATTGAAGAAATCCTTGGCCGGCGGCGGATCCATGTTCGACATCGGGATCTATGCGTTGAACGCCTCTCGCTATTTGACCGGAGAAGAGCCGGTCGAAGTGAATGCCCTGACCTACAGCGCTCCGAATGATCCCCGCTTCAAGGAAGTGGAGGGGAATACAATCTTCCAACTGCGGTTCCCCAGCGGGATTCTTGCGAACTGCTCTTCAAGCTATTGCTATTTCCACCAGAGCCATTACCGGGTGATGGGCACCAAAGGACGGCTGGAGATGGACCCGGCCACCTGGTACAACGGAAATCGTATGTGGATCGAACGCGACGGAAAGATCGAGCAGATCGAGATAAACGAAGTCGATCACTTCGCCGCCGAGATGGACCACATGTCTGATTGCGTCATGCAAAATAAGGAACCATTGACGCCGGGGGAAGAGGGGCTTCGAGACCTGACGATTATCGAGGCGGTGTATGAGTCGGCGCGGACCGGCAAAGCGGTGAAGTTGGCATAACTTCCGGCGTTATCTCTGAAGTCGCGAGGGTGCATGAGCTGGGCTAACAAATTTTCCAAGCCCTACAGGATCGAATCGGGCAAGGGTTTCCGCCTGAAGGACTTCGATCCCGACGACACATCCCATCTTCACTCCGAAGAGCACGCGAAGAAACTGCTCGAAAACAGTATCCGCGAAATGGCCGAGTTGCAGGACAAGTTATACGCTCAGGACCGCTGGAGCGTGTTGCTGGTGTTTCAAGCCATGGACGCCGCGGGCAAGGACGGAGCGATCAAGCATGTGATGTCAGGCCTGAACCCGCAAGGCTGCCAGGTTTACTCGTTTAAAGCGCCTACTCCGGAAGAGCTGGATCATGACTTTTTGTGGCGAACGACCAGGCGTGTGCCGGAGCGTGGGCACATTGGAATTTTCAACCGCTCTTACTACGAAGAAGTGCTGGTTGTGCGCGTGCATCCGGAAATCCTGAAGCATGAAAGAGTGCCGGAGCAGCTGCTTGGCAAAAACCTATGGGAGGATCGTTTCGAGGATATCCGTAATTTCGAGCGCTACCTGTCTCGCAACGGAGTAGCAGTCCGCAAGTTCTTCTTGAACCTTTCAAAGAAGGAACAGAAACACCGTTTTCTGCAGCGCCTGGAAAACCCCGAGAAGAACTGGAAATTTTCGGCTGCCGATGTTCGCGAGCGCGCGTGCTGGGACGATTACATGAAAGCCTACGAAGAAATGATTGCGGCGACTTCGACGAAGCATGCTCCCTGGTACGTGGTTCCCGCGGATAACAAGTGGTACACGCGCCTAGTCGTTGCTGCCGCCGTCGTGGATACTTTGAAAGACCTGAACCTTGCCTATCCTACCGTCAGCCTTGAACAACGGAAGCAATTGCTGGCCGCAAAGGCGCAGTTGGAACGGAAGAAGTAGCGATTGGCTTCAAACAGCGAGGAAAGACTTGGCGGCTTGCAGAATGCGCGGGGACGGTTGCGTTGGTCCTCGGTGCCGCCGGTGCGCTTTGTTTGAGAACGAGCCTGAACCATGAGCCCGCAGGCGAGAACTAACAGCGAGACGCGAGCAACCGACAGGCCCTCGGTAAACGCGCCCCTCACCATCGTGGGTCTGGGAGAACTTCTTTGGGATTTGTTTCCTTCGGGACGCCAGCTCGGCGGCGCGCCGGCGAACTTTGCCTATTGCTCCCATCTATTAGGCGACAGCGGTACTGTCGTGAGCCGTGTCGGTGCGGACGAACTCGGCAACGACATTCGAGAATCTCTTGCCACCTTCGGCCTTTCCGATGATTTCGTGCAGAGCGACGAGGAACATCCCACCGGTACCGTGAAAGTAAAGCTCGACAAGGCCGGGCAACCGGACTTCACCATCACCTATCCTTCTGCCTGGGATTTCTTGGAATGGAATCCTGCCCTCGCGCACCTGGCAAGATCTGCCGACGCAGTGTCGTACGGATCGCTAGCCCAGCGTTCCCCCAAGTCGCGACAAATCATTGGCAAGTTTCTGGACGAGGTTCGCAAAGACACCGCCAGAGTCTTCGACGTGAACTTGCGCCAATCGTTTTATTCAACCGAGGTACTGCGAGAATCTTTTTCTCGGGCAACGATTGTGAAGCTGAATCAGGACGAGGTGCCGAAAGTAGCGGCCCTTCTCGGCTTTGCCGGCGATGAGCCCCGATCGTTCTGCCAAGAAGCGCTGCACCACTTCAAGCTGCCGCTGATCTGTGTGACTCGTGGAGCATTGGGGAGCTTGCTCGTCAGTAGCTCCGAAGAGCATGATCATCCCGGCTACCGGGTTCGAGTGCGCGATACCGTAGGTTCTGGCGACGCGTTTACTGCCGCCCTTGTGAACCAATACCTGCACGGTCAATCGCTTGCCGAAGCCAACGACTTCGCCAATCGAATGGGAGCATGGCTGGCGTCGAATTCGGGCGCAATGCCCCCGGCTCCAGACGAAGGCCTGCTCGCAGCATTGGCGGAAATCGACTAGACCGGCCGTCCGTATAGGCTACTGTGCGTGGGCGAGAAGAATCTCTGATGGTTCAGCAGGCTCTCGATTGCCCGCACCACTTCGCTGCCGGTGTTCTTTGAGACGGCGCCTCGAAAGCCAGCATGAACTGCTTCCCTGGTGAGTTCACGCGAAACTTCCTGTACGGTGAGCAGAAGCATGGGCACGTCCGGCAATGCCCGGGTAATCTCTCGAGCCGCCTGAAGACCATTGCAGTGAGGCATTGCCAGATCGAGAACAACGATGTCCGGGTTCAGTTCAGCGGCTTTGCTGATGGCTTCGTTGCCGTCGCAGGCATCCGCGCAGACATGCCATTCCGCATGCGATTCCAACAAGCGGCGGAGGAGCCGTCGGATCGCGACATCGTCATCAGCAATCAGAATGCGTACAGCCATAACCGGGGAGGGCTCAGCCCACGCCCCCTGCTAACTTCGATGCAAAGGGTACACAGGCCCAAGCAGAACCCATTATGCTGGAGCTGCACCTCTTAAAAGCAATACTGGGCATACCTGATTACTGGTACGGTTACTCCCAGGCAAACCATGCAACCCGTGCACCGAGTTGCCGAGCCAGGGAATCGAATGTAAGTTGGATTCGGTTCAGGGAAATTGGCGAAAGACGATGAGCTCATCACAGCAAGCCCTGCCACAGATTAATCCCTGGCTCATCGCGATCGCGGTCATGTCCAGCACGTTTATGGAAGTGCTGGACACGACGGTGGTGAACGTTTCGCTGCCGCACATCGCCGGCAACCTGTCAGCCAGCACCGATGAAGCGACCTGGACGCTGACCTCTTATCTGGTAGCAAACGCCATTGTTCTTCCGATGACGGGTTGGCTGGCGGGTCGCTTCGGCCGCAAGCGGCTGCTGCTGATGGCGGTCAGCGGATTCACGACTGCCTCTTTCTTTTGTGGATTGGCACCCTCCCTGCCGTTCCTGATCGTCTTTCGGATCATTCAAGGCGCTTGTGGCGGCGGATTGCAGCCCTTGTCCCAGGCGGTGTTGCTGGAGTCGTTCCCGCCGGAGAAGCGCGGACAAGCGATGGCGTTCTGGGCCCTGGGAATCGTAGTGGCTCCAATGCTGGGCCCGGTCGCCGGCGGTTGGTTGACCGACAACTACAGCTGGCGCTGGGTCTTCTATATCAATGTCCCCATCGGGGTCATCGCGATTCTCCTCACCCAAGCCTTCGTCTTTGATCCGCCCTACCTGCGGCGCGAGAAAACCGGGATTGACTATTGGGGAATCAGCCTACTGGTCGTTGGCATGGGAGCTCTGCAGATCATGCTCGACAAAGGCCAAGAGGAAGACTGGTTCGGATCGCGTTTCATCGTCGTCCTGCTCGTGCTGGCCATCCTCGGACTAGGCGGGCTGATTCTCCGTGAACTGAGGACGGCACACCCCATCATCGATCTCACGGTTTTCACCTATCGATCGTATGCCGTCGGTACGTTCTTAATGACCATCGTGGGATTTGTGCTTTACGGTAGCACGGTGCTTTTGCCGCTTCTCATGCAGGAATTGCTCGGGTACACGGCCACCCATGCCGGAGTGACCAACCTCCCCCGAGGCTTGGCGTCATTCCTGTTCATGCCTCTGGTCGGCATCCTCACGGGTAAGGTGGACGCGCGAAAACTCCTTGCCGTGGGCCTCACGGCAACGGCCATAGCCATGTTTATGGTCTCAAGTTTTAGCCTGGATGTCGGATTCTGGAATTTCTGGTGGCCGCTCATGATTCAAGGAGCCGGGCTGGGGCTCATCTTTGTGCCTCTTACCACGGTTACCAATGACCCAATTCCGCGCGAGCGCATGGGAAACGCGACCAGCCTCTTTAATCTCATGCGTAATCTGGGTGCCAGTATAGGGATTTCGGCGGTTACCACGCTGCAATTCCGGCAGACGCAAATACATATCAATGTCCTCGGGGAACACGTTTCAAGCACCAGTCCCATGGCTCAGCAGACCATTGCCGGCCTCCAGCAGGCATTCATGGCAGGGGGGGCCGATGCGGTAACGGCTGCCCAACAGGCACATGGAGTGGTTTGGGGCATGTTGCTGCGCCACGCTTCCATGCTGGCCTACAACGATGTTTTCCGCTTTCTGGGAGGTATGTTCCTGTTATTACTGCCTTTATTGTTCCTCATGAAGAAGCCGAAACCGGGCAAGGGGCCGCCAATGGCGCACTAAAATCGCCCGGAATTTCGATATTTCGATCAGCAAGATTGAAACTTTGCATGGCATATCGTCATCAGTAACATTGACACGGTGGGACGTCAGTCCCTACGATATACGGAATCGATGAACGCTTCTCGCTCAATGCGCTGTCAGTGTTGTACATGTTGTTGTACGTGTGTACAGCCTGGCGCCGGGAAGCTTCTGACCTGAAACACTGAGAACAAAAGGATCTGAAAAGCCCATCGCCAGTGCCCCTGGTGATGGGCTTTTCCCTTTTGTACTGAAAAACAATGTTTCCGATCTTCCTAAAACTCGAATCGCGGGCTTGCCTGGTCGTAGGTG
Organism: Terriglobales bacterium; assembly: GCA_035496675.1. GTDB lineage: Bacteria > Acidobacteriota > Terriglobia > Terriglobales > Acidobacteriaceae > Gp1-AA145. The sequence continues at coordinate 25,729 of DATJEL010000033.1, read as the reverse complement.
CCGGCGTTGTTGCCGAAGGCAAGATCGCGGGCCTGCTCGCCGAACGCGCGTCCTTGAAAGTCGTCGCTCCCCAGGCAACAGCCCAGATTCGCCAATGGGCGTCTGCGGGCGCAATTGACTGGGAGCAGCGCACATTCGAGTCGCGCGACCTTGAGGGAATGTTCCTGGTCATCGTTGCCACCTCTTCACATGAGGTGAACACACAGGTTTTCACCGAAGCTCACGCGAAAGGCATCCTCTGCAACGCGGTCGATGATCCACCCAATTGCGACTTTTATTACCCGGCGGTTGTGCGCCGCGGAGACCTGCAGATCGCAATCTCGACCGGAGGTCAAAGCCCCGCGCTGGCGCAACGAATTCGCCAGGAACTCGAAAAGCAGTTTGGTGCTGAGTATGAATCGTGGGTTGCCACGCTCGGCAAGCAACGGGAAGAGCTTGCTGCGACGGATCTGGATCCTGAAGTTCGCAAGCGAATCCTGCATGAACTCGCCAGCCGCGCTTCATTTGAGCGAAGTGCTGCGCAGGAAGGCGGACGCAACTGATGCAGGGCGGCAAAGCATTTCTCGTGGGCGCGGGCCCGGGCGATCCGGAATTGCTCACCGTGAGGGCCGTTAAGGTACTTCGCGCCGCCGATGTTGTGCTGCATGACAGTCTCGTCAACCCCGAAATCCTCGCGCTGGTTCCGCACGGTGCCAAGCTGATTGACGTGGGCAAGCGCTGCGGCAGGAAGAGCACGCCGCAAGAGGAAATCAATCGTCAACTTGTTGAGTACTCGCTCATGGGATTGCAGGTGGTTCGGCTGAAGGGCGGGGATCCGTTCATTTTCGGTCGGGGTGGAGAAGAAATCGAAGCATTGCGCCAGGCGGGAGTCGAAACGGAAGTTGTTCCGGGCATCACTGCGGCCCTTGGCGCCGCCGCCGGAACGCAGATTCCGCTGACTCACCGCGATCTTTCATCGACGTTGATTTTGGTTACCGGGAGCAGCAGGAACGCAGAGCACATAGCAAATTGGCCGGATGCCCTTCCCCAAAACGCGACGCTGGTCGTGTATATGCCGGGCCATTATTTGTCCTCGCTTCAACAGCGTCTGTTGTCCTCCGGAGTTGCGCCGGAAACGCCTTGTGCGATTATTTCCGGCGCAACTATCGAATCCGAACAAGTACACCTCACCGTTGTCGCCAATCTTTTCGCTGCGCCGCGACACAATGCCCCGAGCCTTCTGATTGTGGGTGAGGTTGTGCGCTTTGCCGAAGCGCGTCAGTTGCGCGAGCAATTCAATGAATTTTCTTGGGGGATCCAATTTTCCGACGTAAGTCCTGAGACCGGAGAAAGTGCGTGATGACCGATATCGAGCGCGTAAGTCTGCTTGCGGAGAGATGGACAGCCGGCCAGGTGTTGTCCTGGGCGTTTGGTACCTACGGCGACCGCGTCGCCATTGCAACCGGCATGGGTGCCGAGGGCATGGTTCTTCTCGATATTGCGTCTCAAATCAATCCTGGGATGAAGGTTTTTACAGGGGATACAGAGTTCTTATTTCCCGAGACCTACGATTTGATCGATCGAGTTGAAGAACGTTACCAAATCAAAATCGAGCGCATTTTGTCGCAACTGTCGCCGGAAGAGCAGGAGCGCGAATTTGGACCGAAGTTGTGGGCGACAGATCCAGATCGTTGCTGCAACTTGCGGAAAATCGAGCCGCTGCGGCGCAAGCTTTCAACCCTCGATGCCTGGATTACTGCGATCCGTCGCGGCCAGACCCCGCAGCGTGCTGCGGCAAAGAAAGTCGAATGGGACCCAAAATTCAACCTGGTAAAGATCAATCCTCTTGCCGACTGGCGGCAGCAGACGGTTTGGAGCTACATCGTAAAGCACAACGTTCCTTATAACCCTCTCCACGATCGCAACTATCCGAGTATCGGTTGCACCAATTGCACCCGCGCCGTCCTTCTTGGCGAAGATGCTCGGGCAGGACGCTGGTCCGGCTTCGGTAAAACTGAGTGCGGTCTGCACGCGGCAGCAGGAAATACCGCAGCACCCCTGGTTCAGCTCGCCGCAGTTGGGGCAGAAGAGTAAGGCAATTTCTTCTCGCAGATCAACGCGGCTCCCTGGGGATTGCTTGGCTTCTTGTACTTTGTGTCAGCCTCAGAGGAAAACATCGACAAATAATTTTTTTCTGCGTTTTGATCTGTTCTAATACCCGTTCATCCGCGGAGAAGAGGTCGAAGTTCTGAACTGGCCACTGACCACCGAGCAGTGACCACTGTATAATTCCGGCAACAATGGACTTCGATCAGCTAGTCACATTCCTCGAAGTGGCAAAGCTTGGAAGCTTCTCCCGCGCGGGACAAAAGGTCTTCCGGTCGCAGTCCGCGGTCAGCGCGCAAATCCGCCAACTGGAACAGGCTTACGGCGATCGCCTGCTGGACCGCAGCGGCAAGGACGTAACCCTGACCCCTGCGGGGCGCGCCTTGTTCGCCTACGCCGAACGCATGCTGCAGATGCGCGACGAATCGTTATTGGCGGTTGCAGACCAGGGTAGCACGCCGCGCGGAACCATCACGGTTGGAGCCAATGAGGCCACCTGCCTTTACGTGCTTCCCGACGTCTTTGCCAAGTACTGTAGCCTCTACCCCGGTGTGCAGATCAGCATCTATCGAAATTTCAGCTATAAGATTGTCGAGAAGCTGGAGACCGGTGCCTTGGATGTAGGCATCGTGACGCTTCCGGTGAAAAGCTCCAACGTTCGCACTCACCCGATTTTTCGCGATCAGCTGATGCTGATGGTGAGCCCACAGAATTCGCTCGCGAAGCTCGAGGTCGTCACCGTCAGCGACATCGCAAAGCAACCGCTGCTCCTGCCCAAAACCGGATTCAGCCGACGAGTGATGGATAAGCTCTTTCGTCCTTATGCCGCCCAGCTGCAGATTCGCATGGAATTGCCGAGCGTAGGCATGATCAAGAGCTTCGTTGCTGCCGGACTTGGCGTATCCATTATTAGCGCCAGTTTTGCCCGCGACCAGGTGCTTGCGGGGCGCGTGAGGCTCATTCCGATCAAGGGTGAGGAGCTGTGGCGGGAACTGGGCGTCGCATACCGCCGCGACCGGACGCTTACTCGCGCAACCACGACGTTCATCAGTACGGTCCGCCAGCTTTCAGCGATGGCAAAGTAGTCTTCGCCGCGGTCCGCGGACTTCATTTCTACTTCATCCACAGGAGAGGGATGATGCTTGTAAATATAGGGGTTGAGAAGGGAAGCGATCTCGCTTTTCACGCACCAAACTAACCAACAAACCTCCCACCTTTGGGTCATTCCTACCGTGGTACTCTCAAACTGCTCTGGTGTGTGTTGCTCCGATCGAGGGTGACCGCCCAAAAAGAAAATTTTCGGCGCCTGATGCGCACCGTCGAAACCTTGTCGGATCTCGGTCCCGAGATGACGGCGGAGCGGGATTTCGCGCAAACGGCGCAGACGATGCTGACCGCGCTCATGCAGGGCGCCGGCGCGAATGAGGGCGTTCTTTTCGTTTTTATCGAAAAGCCTTCCATGCTGAACTCGGTTGCAACCGCAGGGTTCGCTCTGATCCCAGAACCCTCTGTGATCCCCCTTCTTCCTCGCCACGTGCACGCCTTAAGCACCACGCACGGGGCGGTGCTGTTAGCCCAATCTTCCTACGATACCTTTCTGAGCGCGAATGGAAACGTCGCCCCCGAGCTATTCAAGTGCATCGCCCCCTTGAAAGTCGGAGGAAGGCTGGTGGGCGCGGTGGCACTGGGTCGTCGGCAGGGAGATTCCATTTACGAAGAAGATGCGCTGCAGTCGCTCGACTTGCTTTGTCATTACGTCGCGCTCTCAGTCCAGAACCATTCGCTTACTCAGACGCTCGCCCAACGGGTCGCGGAGAATCTTCGCTTGATGGCATCGCTGCACGGTTTCTATGACAACGCGCTCGAAGCTTTCGCGACGGCTATCGACGTGAAGCACGTTAATATCCACGGCCACTCCTTACGGGTGGGACGCTACGCTGCTGCGATCGGCGACGCGCTGGGCATGGATATCAATGAAGTTGCTGCCCTCCGATCGGCTGGCTACCTGCACGACATCGGCAAAGTGGCGGTCGATAAGCGGCTGTTTGGGAAGCCGACCACCCTCGATCCCGAGGAATTTCAGGAAATGGCCGATCACACCACCGTGGGACACCAGATCGTTACTGGCGTGAATTTCCCCTGGCCAAGGATTCCCGAGGTCGTGCGCTGGCATCATGAACGGGCCGACGGTTCCGGTTATCCTGACGGATTGCTGAACGACGATGTGCCCATGCAGGTGAGGATTGTTGGACTAGCGGATACATTCGATGCCATGATCAGCCCGCGACCGTATCGTGAACCCCTGTCGCTCGGTGCAACCCTGACCGAGATCGTCCGCATGGCTCCGCAGAAGTTTGATCCCAACGCCGTGCATGCGCTGTTGATTCAGATTCGCCGCGATGCGGTGGGCACGAACCGCCAGCCGCTACTCGAAGACCGTTCCGCCGGTCATTTGGCACCGACGGACATTGACCATTTGGCTGCCACATTGCAACATAAAGTTTCTAACGGCCGGTCTTTTCTCACCTAAACTCTCAACATGGCCGATGTTCTCGAGCGTTTGAAAATCCTCATCGACTCTTCGACGCCCATCATTGTTATGGAAACGGTCGAGGAGACGCGCGCTGTGCGGCTAGTCCGAGAAGCTTCGTCACCCCTAAACCTGGCTGTGTTTGAGTGGAGCATTGCCAGCGGACTGATGCGCTGCGGTGGTGACCCCGGGACAGTTTCCTACGAAGCGAAGTTCCCGGGCGCTGCCAGGTCGACGCTGCATCAGCCCGATGATGCAACCGCTGCCATCTACAACAGTCGAGAACCGGCGCAGGCGCTGGGAACGTTGGAATCCATTTCTGTCGAAGCCGTTTTTATACTGAAAGACTTTCATCGCCATATTGAAGATCCGGTCGTCGTTCGACGATTACGCGACGTGGGCCAGAAGTTCTCAACCAATCGCAAGACGGTTGTCATAACCGCTCCGGCTCTGACCATTCCGCCGGAACTTACCAGCCTGGTGGAATTTCTGGAACTTCCTTTACCCGACAAACAGCGGTTGCACCAGATTCTCGACGAGGTGTGGAAGCGGGTTAGTTCGAACAGAACCTTGCGTAAGGAGCTGGATGCATCTGGCGTCGATGCCATAATCAACAATCTGCGCGGTTTGACGGAAGAGGAAGCCGAGCGAGCGATTTCGCGGGCCCTGGTCACGCGATATGGCTTGGTTCCTGAGACCGTCACCGATGTGCTGGAAGCCAAAAAGGAGCTGCTCCAGCATGCGGGAATGCTCGAATTCGTCGAGGCTTCGGAGAATATGGGCTCGATTGGGGGCCTGGAGAATCTGAAGAGCTGGCTGGCTGAACGTCGCGGCTCCTGGGAAGAATCGGCGCGTCAATTTGGCCTGGAGCCAGCCCGCGGGGTAATCATCCTGGGCGTGCAGGGCTGCGGCAAATCCCTTTGTGCGCAGGCCATTGCGGGAGAATGGAAGCTGCCCCTAGTGAAGTTCGATACCGCGGCGATCTACGACAAATACATTGGGGAAACGGAAAAACGAATTCAGAAGGTTTTTCGCGTGGCTGAGGGTCTTGCCCCCTGTGTCTTGTGGATCGATGAGCTGGAAAAGGTCTTTGCCGGTAGCGCGCCAGATTCGGCATCGGTTGACGCGGGTGTCTCGTCGCGAATTCTGGCTTCTTTTCTTTCCTGGATGCAAGACCGCCGGGCGCCCGTCTTCGTTGCGGCAACCTGCAACAACGTCACCGTGTTGCCCCCCGAGTTGATTCGGAAGGGAAGATTTGACGAGCTCTTCTTTGTGGACTTGCCCAAGCAAACCGAGCGCGAGCAGATCCTCAGCATCCAACTCAGGCGTCGTAAGCGAAATCCACTCGATTTGGACCTCAAGCAGATTGCCTCGGCTGCTCGAGGATTTTCCGGCGCAGAGATCGACGCAGCCGTTCAGAGCGCGCTTTACGCCGCCTACAGCAGCAAACGGAACCTTACGACCCAGATCCTGCTCGAGGTACTGAGCAAGACCGTGCCGCTCTCTACCACTCGCGCCGAGGAAATCCAGGCGCAGAGGGAGTGGGCAAGGGAGCGGGCGGTGCCCGCGTCGGCGGCTGAGGCTCGCGGAGAAACTGCCTAGTTGTGGTTGGTTGGGGAGGAAACTTGAACGACTATTTGCTCTCGGTGGTACTGGGGATCATTGAAGGCCTAACAGAATTTCTGCCAGTCAGCTCGACCGCGCATCTGCGCATTGCCGAGAGCCTGTTTCACATCAGCTTAGGTGACGGCTACTGGAAGATGTACACGATCGTGATCCAATTGGGCGCCATCTTGACTCTTCCCATCTACTTCCGCGCACGTATTGCCGAGTTCCTCAGCACGTTCCCGGGCGGGGAGAACGGCGACCGCACCGCACTCACGCATCCGCTTGGATTGACGATGGCGGCGTTTGTGGTCACGGCGGTGCCCGCATTTCTGTTGACCAAGGTTATCGGCAAGCACCTTGAGAACTTGATGATCATGGGGGCGTCACTGCTGGTCGGAGGCATCGTCATGTGGGCGGTGGATGCACTGAATGCAAGCGCCGAGAGGTTGGGGTCGACCGAGGCCGGCGCCCGCATTCATACCTGGAAGATGGAAGCGATGAGCCTGGGGCAGGCGGTCTGGATTGGGGCTTGCCAGATCCTTTCGGCCGTTTTCCCCGGAACTTCACGTTCTATGTCTACCATTGCCGGTGGCCAAATTGCAGGTATGTCGCGAGCCTCCGCCCTTGAATTCTCGTTTTTCCTTTCGATCCCCACAATGGTAGTAGCGACCTGCTACGATCTGCTGAAATCCATTCGCGGCAAAGGCGCAAATCCGATCGGCGTTTCCCAGATCGATGCTCACGGATGGGTGGTGTTGCTGATTGGCTTTGTGGTGTCCTTCATCGTGGCCTACGGCTCCGTCGCATGGTTTATGGCTTGGGTTCGCCGGCGGGGATTCACTCCGTTTGCTGTCTATCGCATCCTCATCGGTGCGCTGGTGCTGGCGTTTGCGTCGAAGCTGGGGTAGGGAAATCCCTGCCTCTGATTGCTTAAAACCCCGTTCGCTCATCCCCCCAGGACGCCGGGCTGAGCGACCGAATCGCCTGGCCCCTCCGCTCGATCCTGAATTGCTAACCTTCTCAACCAGCGCTAGTCTAATGCGGTGAATTGGTGTCTTCAGTTTCTCGATTCAAGCTCACACCTCCACTTGGCTGAACGCTGGGTGCTGACTGCTTAAGGAGATCTGTCATGACGAAGAAAATTTCACTTGGACTTCTTTTTTTTCTGACCTTCACTCTACTCGCCTCTGCGCAGCAAGATAAGAGCCAACGTCCCAGCCCGCCGGCACAAGCCCAATGCACCTTGCCGAGCGGGAAGACGATCACCGTTGATTACTCAAGCCCGCGACTCAAGGGCCGAAAAGTGGGAGGCGAAGTTGCGCCGTTCGGCGAGATTTGGCGCACCGGCGCAAATGAAGCGACCACGTTTGTGACCACCGCGAATCTTTCGGTCGGGGGAACCGATGTTCCTGCTGGCAGTTACACCCTCTTTACGATCCCAGAGCAGGACAAGTGGACGCTGATCATCAGCAAAGTTACCGGCGAGTGGGGAATTCCGTATAAAGATGAATACAAATCGAAGGAACTCGCGCGGGTCCCCATGCAGGTTGGGAAGACGTCGGCCCCGGTTGAGAACTTTACCATCAGCTTTGACAAGAGCGGCGGCTGCACGCTGCAGCTAAGCTGGGGCAATACCATGGCATCGGCCAAGTTTACCGAGAAATAGGAGTGTCCGGGTCGTCCATCGATTCTAGGCGGAATCCCGCCCTGGGCGTCCGCCTTTTTTTACAGCTCTGCCTTGCTGCTCGAGCGTTAGAATGACCCTGAGTTCGGCGGGAGGTGTTTCATGCCCGTGTACGACTACGCGTGCAAGGATTGCAAGAAAACCTTCGAACGCATTCTTACCCTTCACGAACACGATCACGAAGAAATGCGCTGTCCTGAATGCGGCAGCAAGAACATAGAACAGGAAGCCGCTGCGTTCTATGCAGTGACTTCGAAGAAAAGCGCATAGCCCGGTCCTTCAAGGCAGGGCATGCGGACACCGGCGTTTTCCTGCCCTTTAGCTCGGCACGGCGCGTTTCGCTTCGATGTCGTGTAGGTGTCTGCGAAGCCGTCCGAGCACCTGTTCGCGATCGGAATAGTTAAGTTCCCCTTTGAGTTCGTCCAGAGCGAAGTGGATGATGTCGTGGTGGTGGACTTCAAGAGGGGCAACGTCGTTACTGAGTTCCAGCCAAATACTGTGCAGCAGGTCAATTTCCTTGGGCGTGAGGCGCGGTGCGTGCGGCCCGAGATAGAAGACGTGCTCTTGCCCGCCAGGGAAGTAGATCACTAATGTCAGCTGCGGCTTGGGATCGGGCAGACGCTCCCAGGCGAGACCCGCCAGGCGAGCTTCTTCAGTGAGAGGACTGGTGGGCGACGCGCCCAGTACGACCACCGAGGACTCTAGTCCTTGAGCTGACTTTAGCACCGCTTCCCATTTCTCGGTCGCTCCGGCGACGGCCAGGTGTATGGTCTTTCCCTTCTTCTCCGCAAGTCCCAGGGCGCGGGTAAATAGGGTCTGCTCCTCGGTGCTGAACAACTGCTCCGGTTCGAGTTCGTACTCGCCGCCTGCGGCGCGCCCTAGAAAACGGAGATGGAGCGCCACCACGTCCTGTTTGCGTGCGTCCACGCGGTCAAGCGTGGCGGCCAGGCTGTACAGGGTGTTGTAGTTCCGTACCATGACCAGCACGTTGCCAGGACGAACGCCCAAAGTCTGCGGTGTCAGTGCATCGCCGGGATCGATGTTGAATTGATCGAGTTCAGCATGTGCTTTCGCCTGCTTGCGCGTGACATGCTCAGAGACTTCAAATACTACGAAGAAAACGACGGTAAAGGCGAGCCCTGAGATGGTCGCAACCTGCTTGGTGAACAAGTTGATGGTGCACAGAGCAATCAGGGTGAGAGTGATCACAACCAGACCGAAAGGGATCTCTGTTTTTCCGATGTGGAAGTTCAGGGGCACGCGATACTCACGCTTGCCGGGTGCCTTGTAACGAAGGACCAGCACCGCCAAGCCCTTCATCGAGAAGCTCCACATCACGCCGAAGGCATACGCCTCGCCTAGGACGAAGATGTCGCCGCGGCTCAAGAGAATGGTGAGCAGTTGCAGCGCCACCACCAGATTCAGAATCCGGTATGACGTGCCAAAGCGCTTATGGGGTCTGCGGAACCAGTCTGGAAGAATACCGTCTTCAGACACCCGATTGAGAACGCCATTCGACCCGACAATGGCGGTGTTGACTGCGCCCGCGAGCATCAAGACACCTACCACAACAACAAAGGCATGGAACGCCAGTTTCAGCCAATAGGGTCCCACCAAGTTCATCGCCAGGCCGCCGATCAGGTTGTCCTGGAACTGCTTGCGGATCGAGTCCGGAATGATCATTACCGCGAAAAACGAGACCCCGGCCGTAAAGATCAGGCTGTACAGGAAGATGATCAGCGCAGACTTCTTGAGGTTCGGAAGCTTCGGGTGTTCGATTTCGCGATACACCTGAGCCATTGTTTCCTCACCGCTCATGGCCAGCACCGAGTGGCCGAGTCCGATGAGAATTCCGATCAGACCGATCGACGGAAGACCGGTATGTCTCAGCCATCCGAGCGCGCCGCCGTGTGCACCGTCGTAGTAGGTGATGGTGTGGGCGCTGGGAAATGGCGGAAGGTGAGCGCCGCGAACCAGCATGGTGTAGCAGCACCACACGATCATGATTACCACCATGATGGTGGCGACCTGCATGATGCGCATGGCCTTCTCGCTCGACTCGTGTATGCCCTTGATGTTTTCCCACCAGAAATAAATGGTGCACAGGATGGCAAACGCCGCCGCGGTAGCGTTGTCCGCGAGCTGGATGCGCAGGTGGGCATACGAGAAGAACTCGTTCAGCAGACCGGAAAGGTAGAGTCCCGCTGAAACTCCGCTGATCGGTCCCGTGAGGATGTAGTCAAACATCAGGGCCGAAACGGAGAACTTTGCCAGGCCCGAGCCCATGGCTTCTTTGACCACGCGATACACGCCGCCGCGGACAAACATCCCGCAACTCTCGATATAAAGCGAGGCCACCGTTCCCGCAATCAGCATGATTGCCAGAATGAACCACGGGGCGGTTTTGCCGATGAAGTGTTCGGAAATGCCGCCGGCATAGAAGGCGGACGAGCCCATATCGTTCAGCACGATGGCGGCGACTCGCCAGAAGGAAATGAAGGCGAGCATGGCGCTGGATGCAACCAGCACACGTTGACCGGTTCTTGGATGGGGAATTTGTGAAGTGGCCATTTAGCGATACGGTCCAGCGAACTTTCGCGGACGCGCTCCTTTCCACGTCTGCGAGGTTAGCTGTCGGGCTCGGACTGAAAGGTGTCCTACCGTTTACCGGTTGGGCCGGATTGAACGGATTCGCCCCGTCGGAATTACTTCCGGTGCGGGTCCCCCGCTCCCGCAAAGATGCGGGACTCGACGTATGTTTGAATTCTATGCGGTCGGGAGCGCGCGTCGCAAGATGGCGAAGTAGTGGTTAATCAGAACGACAACACTCAGGCGCTGTCGTCGGAGCGCTTCTGCAACTCCTGGCGGAGCCGGTTGAGAACCTGTTCGCGGTTAGAACCGTGTAACTCGCGGTCCAGTTCTTCCAGGGCCACAGCCACCACATGATAGTGATGGGCGCCGGCGAAGTTGGGATCAGAAGTGACTTCGAGCCAAATGCGATGCAGAAGGTCGAGATCCTGGGTTCTCAGGCGAGGCGTGTGCGGGCCAAGCGAATACTCTCGACCAGTGCCGTTGGGCAGACGGATCTCGAGAATCAGCCGAGGTCTCGGTTCCGGCAGGCGCTCCCACGCATCGCCCGTGAGTTTTGCCTGCTCATCCGGCGTGAGCTTGTTGGACAGGCCGCAAACGATGCGGCTGGACTCTAGTCGCTGCGACGTAGCCACGATCGCGTCGAACACGTCTGCCGCAGGCACAACCAGAAGCGAAATCGGTTTGCCCTCTTTCTCTGCAGCCGCGACGGCGGCGGTGAACAGCTCCTGCTCATAGTGCTCGAAAACTTGACTGGCCTCAAAAACCGTGTTCCCGCTGAAGGAGTGCTCGCGATGGTAAAGGCGAGCCGTCATTACAACCACATCTTGTTTCGTGGTTTCAGTGCGCCGGAGCACGTCTCGCAGATAGTAAAGGTTCTTCGGATCACGCACGGCTACCAGGATATTTCCCGGACGCACGCCCAAGGTTTGGGTGGCTGGCTCTTCGTTGCCATAGACGCGAAATTGATCCAAGCCCTCTGGCTTTCCAGCCCGAAGGCGTGCCGCTCGGCGTTCCGAGTAAGTAAAGATTCCGAAGAACACCAGGCTGAAACAGATGCCCCCCACGGTGGCTTCGTACTTGGTGAAGAAGTTGACCAGCGCGGTCAAGAACAGAACTGTCGCAATCAGGATGATGCCGAGCGGGAGTTCGCGCCCGTTGCCCAGCGGAATATTGCCAGGAACCTTCCATTCCCTCTTGGCCGGCTCGGTGTAGCGCAGCACGAGGATGGCTAGCGCCATCATGGCAAAGCTCCAGATGACGCCGAAGGCATACAAGCCGGCGAGGGTGAATACGTTGCCTCTTGTCAGAACGATGGTCAGCAATTGCAGGCCGACCACGAGGTTGATGATGCGGTAGCTGGTTCCAAATCGCGGGTGCGGCTTTTGGAAGGTGTCGGCTAAAACGCCATCTTCGGCCACCCGGTTTAGAACTCCGTTTGCGCCAACGATGGACGTGTTATGCGCGCCAGAGAGAATCAGCACTCCTACGAGAACAACAAACCCGTGGAAAATCAGCCGTGCCCACATTGGTCCCCACAGGTGCATGGCGATGCCGCCGATGAGATTCCCGAAGAACTCGGGCCGCACCGCATCTGGGATGATCATTACCGCGAAAAACGAAGTGAGGGCCGTAAAAAGCAGGGCGTAAACACCAATGACCACTGCTGCCTTCTTCAAATTGAGCAACTTGGGGTGGGCAATCTCGCGATTCACCTGGGCGAGCGTTTCTTCGCCGCTCATGGCGAGAACCGAGTGGCCGAAGCCAAGCAACAAAATGAAGAGGGTGGAATGCGTCAGCCAGGTAGTTTTCAGGGCGTATAGCCAGCCGAGCGACTCCCTGTCCAGTTGGATGCCGGACTTCAGTGGATTGGGGGGGACTTGGAAGGGGCCGTGAAGCACCGTCACCGTGCACCACACGAGCAGGATGACGACCATGACGGTAGTGACCACCATGATGCGTACAGCCGTAGAACTCGACTCGTGGATGCCCTGAATGTTCTTCCACCAGAAGAACATGGCTACGGCGGCGCCGAAGGCTGCGGCAAAGGCGTTGTCGATCGAGATCGTAAAAGGGTGGTGCAGGTATTGGCCGATATCGTGCAAGAAACCGATGAGATATTGACCGGCGACGACCGAGCTCAGCGGGCCAGTAAGTACGTAGTCGAAAAGCAGAGCGGAAACCGAAAACTTCGCAAGCGTTCCGCCCATGGCGCGTCGCACTACGCGATATACGCCTCCTCGCACGAACATGCTGGTCGATTCAACGTAGAGAGCGCGAACACAGTTCGCGAACAGCATCACCGCGAGAATGAACCAAGGCGCGCTCTTGCCGATGACCTTCTCTGCATCTCCGCCAACGTAGTACGCTGAAGAACCCAGATCAGACAGCACGATGGCTGCAGCCCGCCAAAAGGAGATAAAGCTGAGCAGAACCGTAGTCGCGACAAAGACTTTGACCGTTGGGCGATTAAATTTTTGGGTGGACGAAGCCATTCGGAGTGTAAACAACTACAATCCAAGCAATTTAACACAGGGCTTCGCTTTTCTGCTTGGGGCTCTGCACAGCAGAGCTGGGAGCGGAGGGAGGAGAGCTAGTTGACTCTGGTTCTCGCGCCGGCAGGGAAGCGCTCATCCAAATCGAGGTTCAGTTCGAGGACATTGACCCGGGCTTCACCCAGGACTCCGAACGTTCGCGCCTGGCTATGCTTCGCGACAACGGCCCGGAGTTGGTCGATCGTGATGCCGCGGGCGTTCGCGACTCGCGGCAGCTGAAATTCGGCATTCGCCGGGGTGATGTGAGGATCGAAGCCCGAGGCTGAGCTGGTGACCATATCGATGGGAACTGCAGCTCCCGGATTTTCAGCATGGGCTGCGCCCACGTCCCCTTTTACGCGATCGAGAAGCTTCTGGTTTGTCGGTCCAAGATTGGAACCTCCAGAGCTGCCGGCGTCGTAGCCGTTACCCGCGGCCGAGGGCCGGGAGTGAAAATATTGGGGTCCGGCAAACCCCTGGCCGATGATGCTGGACCCGATCACCTGGCCATCTTTCACAATCAGCTGACCATTGGCCTTGTGGGGGAAGATCAGCTGTGCCAGCCCAGTCACGATCATGGGATAAATGATGCCGAAGGCCACTGTCGTTACAACCGTCATCGAAATCGAGATCCAGAGATTTTTCTTCATAGGTGACTCCTAGGCCAAGCCCACGCGCGTGATGATCATGTCGATGAGCTTGATTCCAATGAACGGGATGATGACGCCACCTGCACCGTAGATCGCGAGATTGTTGCGTAACAGGCTAGCCGCGCCCATGGGACGGTACTTTACCCCGCGCAAGGCGAGCGGGATCAGGGCGATGATGATTAACGCATTGAAGATGACGGCAGACAGTATGGCCGACTGCGGCGTCTGAAGGTGCATGATGTTGAGCGTGTTCAGCACCGGGAAAGTCGCGGCGAACATCGCCGGAATAATCGCGAAGTATTTGGCTACATCATTGGCGATCGAAAACGTTGTCAGGGAACCGCGCGTCATCAGCAACTGCTTGCCGATTTCGACGACTTCGATGAGCTTGGTGGGATTGGAGTCGAGGTCCACCATGTTCCCGGCTTCCTTCGCCGCCTGGGTGCCGGTGTTCATGGCCACCCCCACGTCTGCCTGAGCAAGCGCGGGCGCGTCGTTGGTGCCGTCGCCGGTCATAGCCACCAGCTTGCCCTCTGTCTGCTCCTTGCGGATCAGATCCATCTTGTCTTTCGGAGTGGCTTGAGCGAGGAAATCGTCCACACCTGCCTCGCGAGCAATGGCCGCAGCCGTCAGAGGATTGTCGCCGGTGATCATGACGGTGCGAATACCCATCGCGCGCAGCTGATTGAAGCGGTCGCGAATGCCACCCTTCACAATGTCCTTGAGCTCGATCACACCGAGAGCCCCGCGAGTTTTTTCAGCCACCACCAGGGGGGTTCCACCTGAGCGGGCAATCTCTTCAACGGTGGAGCGCACTTCGGTGGGAAACTTGCTGCCATGCTGGGAGACGAAGGTTGCGATGGATTCAGATGCGCCTTTGCGGATCTGAAAGCCGTTCAGATCCACCCCCGACATGCGGGTGTTTGCGGAGAAAGGAACGAATACTGCTTCGTGTGATCCGAGTTCGCGTCCACGCAGTCCGTACTTCTCTTTAGCTAAGACCACAATCGAGCGGCCTTCAGGAGTCTCGTCGGCCAGGGAAGAAAGCTGTGCAGCGTCAGCCAACTCTTTTTCCGTAATTCCCGGAGCGGCGATGAAGCGCGACGCCTGACGATTGCCCAGAGTGATGGTTCCGGTCTTATCAAGCAACAGCGTGTTCACATCACCGGCGGCTTCGACTGCGCGCCCGGACATTGCGAGCACGTTGTGCTGGATCAGGCGATCCATTCCGGCGATGCCGATCGCCGAGAGCAGACCGCCGATGGTGGTGGGGATCAGGCATACCAGAAGCGAAACCAGAACGAATATGGTTTGCGGCGAGCCGGAGTAAATGGCGAACGGCTGGAGGGTGACGACGGCGAGCAGGAATACAATCGTCAGTCCTGCAAGAAGGATGTTGAGCGCAATCTCGTTGGGCGTTTTCTGCCGCTCCGCACCTTCGACGAGAGCAATCATGCGGTCCAGGAACGTTTCGCCGGGGTTGGAGGTGATACGGACTTTGATGAGGTCGGAGAGCACGCGCGTGCCGCCGGTGACGGCCGAGCGGTCGCCACCGGCTTCGCGTATCACAGGAGCGGATTCGCCGGTAATGGCCGATTCGTCGACCGACGCCACGCCCTCAATGATCTCGCCATCGGATGGGATGAACTCGTTGGCCGAGACTAGGACGAGATCACCTGCCTTGAGCTTTGAACTGGGAACCCGTTCGACCTTATCGTCGGATTTGAGCAGATTGGCAACCGTTTCAGACCTGGCTTTGCGCAAAGTGTCCGCTTGCGCCTTTCCCCGGCCTTCTGCCATTGCTTCCGCGAAGTTTGCGAATAACACCGTGAACCACAGCCAAAGCGTGATTTGCAGATTGAACTTGAGGGCCATGTCGCCGTGCTTGAAGAGCAGAACAGTCGTGATCACGCTTCCGATCTCGACCACAAACATCACGGGATTGCCCATCATTTTGCGCGGGTTCAGCTTCAACAGCGAGTCCCACATCGCCCGCTTTACGATCTTCCATCCCCAGACTGCTTTTTGTTTTGCCATATCAAGCCTTAGCTCTTAGCTACTGACTCCCAGCAACTGCAAGATCATCATGGCTCGTGTGCCACTCGCTTCCGCCTGAACCACCAACGGCGGATGGCAACTACCGACCACACGGACTCAACCAACCCGAAGGGCCAAGCCCCCTGCAGAAAGCCATAAGCCGAGCCCAGACCGCACGCGAACGCGAATGCGAGAACGTACCATTCGCTGCGCGATTCGAGCGCATAGCTGACTAGCATCAGGGTTACCGCCAAGAGCCCAAACGCCGACAATAGCGTCATCGGTTTCCTGTCCTCTCATCAAAATGCCCTTCCCCCCATCATCAGCAGGTGCTCGAGAATCGGGCCAAGGCTGAGCGCGGGAAAGAAAGTCAGAGCACTGATGATGAGTATCACTCCGATCAGTAGCACCGCGAAGAGCGGTGTCGTAACCGGGAATGTTCCGAGAGATGGGGGCACGTATTTTTTCTGCGCGAGATTGCCGGCGATCGCCAGCATGGGAATGATCATCAGGAAACGGCCAATGAGCATCGTCATCGCGCCGGCGACGTTGTACCAGGGTGTGTTGGTGCTGAGGCCACCGAATGCGGAACCGTTGTTGCCCGCCTGGGAGGTGAAGGCGTACAGGATCTCGCTTAGGCCATGAGGGCCGGGATTAGAAATGCTGGCCGTGCCGAAGCTATAAACCGCGGAAACCGCTGCAAGACCAAGGATGATGAGAGGGAAAATCAAGACGACCAGCATTGCCATTTTGACGTCGTAAGACTCGATCTTCTTGCCCAAATATTCCGGGGTCCGACCGACCATCAGCCCCGCGATGAAGACGGCGATGATGACGTAAACCAGCATTCCGTACATGCCCGATCCCACGCCCCCGAAAACGACCTCACTCAACATAATGTTTGCAAGCGGGACCAGCCCCCCAATGGGCGTAAAGGAGTCATGCCAGCTGTTGATTGATCCGCAACTAGTGTCGGTTGTGACCGTAGCCCAAAGTGCGCTGTTGGCGATTCCGAAGCGGACTTCCTTGCCTTCCATGTTTCCACCGGGCTGGGTGAGAGATGGCCGTTGATCGGTGGCTGTGAGCAGCGGATTCCCGTGGGCTTCTGCCCAGTAAGCAACCAGCACCCCGGAGAAAAACAGGATCACCATTGCGGCCCACACTGCCCAGCCATGACGCTGCGAACCGGTCATCTGGCCGAGCGTGTAAGTTAGCGCGCTGCCGAGCGCAAATATTGCGACCAGTTCAATCAGATTGCTGAGAGGAGTGGGGTTCTCGAACGGATGCGCGCTGTTGGCGTTAAAAAAACCGCCGCCGTTCGTGCCAAGTTCTTTAATGATTTCCTGCGATGCGACTGGACCCTGCGCAATCGTTTGGTCGGTGACGGCGGTCATTACTGGCTTGGCTTGCGCATCCAGCAACGGCTTCCCGTCAGTTGCAAGTTTTGGAATCTGCATCGGTTCTACGAACTTCGCCCTGTCGTAGGCTTTGAAGTTCTGCACCACACCTTGGGAGACGAGGAGCAAGGAGCCGAGGACACATGCGGGAAGCAGGATCCATAAACTGCAGCGAACCAGATCGACCCAGAAATTGCCAATCGTCTGCATCTGGCGGCGGGCGATTCCACGAATGAATGCGATCGCCAGAGCTACTCCCACCGCGGCCGACATGAAGTTGTGGTATGCGAGGCCTGCCATCTGGGTGAGATAGCTCATCGTGGTCTCGCCGCTATAGTTCTGCCAATTGGTATTTGTGGTGAATGATGCCGCAGTGTTGAAGGCGAGAGGCGCGGGATTGACTGCCCCAAGTTTTTGCGGGTTCAGCGGCAGGAAACCCTGAAGCCGCTCAAACCCATACAGCACGAGCATGGAGACTGCGCTGAACAAGAGCATCGAGATGCAATACTCTTTCCAGCCCATCTCGTGGTTTTCGTTCACCCAAGTCAGCTTGTAAATTAGGCGCTCAATAGGTCGGAAGATCGGGTCAAGCGGGGTGCGTTCGCGGTTGAACACCCGCGTCATAAACTTGCCCAGGGGCTTCGTGATCAGCGCCACGATGGCGAAAAACAATAAGATCTGAAACCAACCGTTCGCTGTCATTAGAATTTCTCCGGTCGCAACAAGGCGTAAACGAGATACGCCGTCGTTAAGGTACTGATTGCGAGCATGATGATCGACTCAAGACCCATGGCATCCTCACCGAATGCGGTCACAGAACTCGACGTACGCAATCGCGATTGCGAAGAATCCGATTGTGACTACGATCCAAAGTAGGTCTTGCACGGAACCTCCCGGTTAGCGGCTTGCAGCGCCACGCATCTTGCGAGTGGCGACTCTTTCCACCGTATAAAGCTGAACCACCTGTTCCCTGCGGGCCTGAGTTGACATGGGCCTGATCTCAACTCTTGACTCTTTGCGTAACCTCTTCGACTCACGCCTCAGGGCGAAAAGAAAATAGACCAGAAAACCACAACCGGCGATTGCAATCTGCGTGAAGATCAGGAGAACTGGGTTCATATTGCCCTCGTTCCGTCGTGCCTCTCCAATTCATTGGACCAATACGGGCGTAAAGACGGGCTAAAAGGTTCGTAAGGAATGTGTAAGGGTGGAGCGTTCGGTGCAGGGAAGGGCGTGCATGAGGCAATTGAGCGCGTGGCCTGGGAGTCCGCACCAGAAAGGACTACGTCATGGCCTAGTTGAAGTTCCAGCCGAGTTCCACAAGCAAGAGGCGATTGCCTCGCGTAAGACCCGAATTCCCGATCTCATAGCCAGCGTACACAGTCGCTTTTGAACTCAGCTTGATCAAAGCGCCTGGCGTGAAGTACCCGGCGGCATGATTTCCGGTGAACCAGTCCGCGGCCAGAGTTACTCGCTTGTTTAGAGGCTGCTCGATCCCGAACTGCCCACCGGCTTTATTGCCGCTTGCAACCACGTGAGTCGTGAAGTCGTAGGCACCCAGGGTCAGTCGCGTTTGGGTCTCGAAAGTTTTGATCAGGGCCGCGTAAAGATAGTTGCCGGCGCTGTAGGTTCTGTTCTGGACAGGAATGAAAAGGTTGTCGCCAACAATAACCCCCCAACCGTTCTGGTTGTACGGTCTCCACTTGACGGTCGGAGCTAGTGTTGTTTGGGACGGGCCAGGGGTGGTGATGCCATTGAGATTCAGGCCGACTTCGAGCTGGTGGCCGATTCCGGCGACGAAGCGTGGCGTGTAGGTCGCGAAGTTGGTATACGAGAGGTAGCCAAAATCAAATTCTCCGTACACTTTTCCTCGATCGAGAACATCGCCACTGGGAACGTTGAAAATTGTCTCTTGTGCGAGGGCTGAGGAAGAAAGACCTGCAATGACAAACAGCACAGTTGCTCGAAACGCCGTCATGGGCGTGACTCCTGACCTCGACCTGGAGGTCTTAAAGCTCACACTCCCATTCGAGCGGGCAAGCCATAAAAAAAAACTAAGGAGCTCGTAAAAAAGTTATAAGAGGTAACCCAGCCTAAGCATTCAGGTATCCTGCGGCACTCCTTCAGGTTCGAACCGGTACCCCACCCAAGGTTCAGTCAAGATATAGGACTGCAATCCTTTTTCTTCGATCTTCTTGCGCAATTGGCCGATAAAAACCCGCAGATACTCGGGCTGTTCGGTGCTGTTCGGTCCCCATACCGAGGCAAGAAGCTTCCGGTGGGTAACCACCTTTCTCGGAGTACGGGCCAAATAAGCGAGCAAATCGAATTCTTTCGGGGTGAGCTTCAGTTCATGCCCGCGTACATAGGCTACATGCGCATCAAGGTCGACGCGGAAGTCGCCTTCCTGAATCACTCCACCTAGGGTCTCCTGTTCCTGGGGAACTCGGCGCAGGTTAGCGCGAACGCGTGCCAGGAGTTCATTGATGCCGAATGGTTTGGTGACGTAGTCATCGGCTCCGGCATCAAGGGCTTGAACTTTCGTGCGCTCCTCGCCCTTGACGGAAAGAACGATGATCGGCGCATTGGATTTTTGACGAAAACGGCGGCACAGTTCTAAGCCGTCCATTACGGGCATGGAAAGGTCGGTAATCATCAGATCAGGAGCCCAGTCGCGTGTGATCTGCAGGGCAGTATCTCCGTCATTGGCGACGCGAAGGTCGTAGCCATGGGCGTCCAGCGAAGTGCGCAACACGCGGGTGATCTGCGGCTCATCATCGACGATCAGAATGCGCCGATGCTCGCCGCGATGTTCCGAAGGGCTCACTTCGCCTCCTGTGTCACGATGTGAACGTCGATGGGTGGGGCGTGGCGCAGAAATTTCTGGATGACCGTGAGATATAAATATTTTTTCCAGCCTTCTTGCGCCGAGCGGCCGAAAATCACATGCGTTATGTGTTTTTCGCGAACAAACTCGGCCATCCTCTCGGCAACATTACCCCGCGGCAGGCGAATCACGGTGGCCCCCAGGTTTTCTGCAAACTGAATGTTTTCCTGCAAGGTACGGCGATTGTCGGTGTTCTCATCGATGGCGGCGTCCACGTAGACGACGTAGAACTCGGCGTCGATTCCATCGGCCATGCGAGCGCCGCGCGCGATCAGGTACTGGGCAATCGGATTGGAACTGATCGCAACCGCAATTTTTTCACGTACGGCGATACTCTGCTGCAGCCCTTCCCGTGACCAATGTGCCTCCAAACTCTTGTCGACAACTTGCGCTACCTGACGCAGCGCGAGTTCCCTGAGTGCGATCAGATTTCCGCGACGAAAGAAATTCCCCAACGCTCGCTCCGCCCGATCGAGCGGGTAAATGTCGCCCCGCCGCATGCGAGTTTGCAGCGCTTCGGGTGTGAGATCTGACATCACTATTTCTTCCGCGCGCTGAATCACCCAGTCCGGAACGGTCTCGCGTACATGAACGCCCGTAATGCGTTCCACCAATGGGTTAAGGCTTTCGATGTGCTGGACGTTGACGGTCGAAACCACGTCGATTCTCGCGTCGAGCAGGTCGATGACGTCCTGATAGCGCTTGGGGTGCTTGCTTCCCTCGATGTTGGTATGAGCAAGTTCGTCGATGAGAACAACCGCCGGCTTGCGGGCGAGTATTGCGTCCACGTTCATTTCTGTGAAGACGGTGCCTTTGTATTCGATTTCTTGACGTGGAACCGTCTCCATTTTTGACACCAATTCCATCACGCCTTTTCGACCGTGGGTTTCTACCACGCCGATGACGGCATCTTCACCGCGGCTGTAGCGGCGAATGCCCTCGCTCAACATGCTGTAGGTTTTGCCGACGCCAGGAGCATATCCGAGAAAGATCTTGAAGATCCCTTGTCTTTTTTCGGGAGCGATTTCTTCCAACCACTGCTCAGGACGTTTTTGCACGTCCACATTGTCAACCGAGGGAAGGCGTTTGTCGAGAACGCAGACAAGAACCTCGGGCGCCCCGATGCTTTCGGTGTGGCGTGAGTCGCGTTACAATCGCGCACGTGAAAGCCCCATGGAATAGGGTTGGTCGGGCCCTGCTTTGCGCCGCGATGGTTGCGGCCGTTGTCGCCTTCTATAAACACGTGATTCATGTAAATGCCACAACGGTAGCATTGACGTTCCTGCTTGCCGTCTTGGTGATCTCTGCCAACTGGGGCTTTTGGTACGCGGCCTTCTTAGCGGTTATTTCCACTCTGGCTTTCAACTTTTACTTTCTCCCTCCGGTTGGGACCTTGACCATTACCGATCCGCAGAACTGGGTGGCTCTTTTTGCGTTTCTGACAACGGCGGTCATTTCCGGCCAGCTGTCCGAACGGGCGCGGCGGCAGACCATAGACGCGAATCAACGGCGACGCGAGATTGAGTATCTTTACGCCTTCAGTCAGCGTTTGCTCACGATCGAGAGCGTGCCGGAATTATTGAACCTTGTTCCGCGGCATATCACGGAAACCTTCGCCAGCAAAGGAGCGGCGATCTTCGTTCATGACAAGGTCGACGTCTATCGCTCCGGCGCGGACACTCGAGAGATCGATGCCAGTCGACTGCAGTCAGTGACGGCCCGAGGAGAGCCCGTTATCGTTGCCGAGCAGGCGCTGGCGTTCGTTCCCTTGCGCCTTGGCGTGCGCAGCATTGGCGCGATCGGTATCTCAGGAGCCCATCTTTCCCACGAAACCTTGGAGGCTCTTTCCACCCTCGTAGCCATTGCCATCGAACGTACACGAGCCATTGAAAACGTAGGCAAGGCGGAGGCCGCGCGTGAAAATGAGAAGCTGCGCTCGGCGATCCTCGACTCTATCGCACATGAGTTCCGTACGCCATTGACGGCGATTAAGGCATCGGTGACCACCATTCTGTCTGGCGGCCTCGACGAGGCCCAGCAGAATGAACTTCTGACCGTTGTCAACGAGGAAGCCGACCGGATGAATCATCTCGTCGAGGAGGCGATGCAGCTGGCGCGACTCGAGTCCAAGCAGGTAGAGCTTGATCTTATGTCTCACGCGATTAGAGAAGCCGTTGAAAAGGCGGTGACATCTGCGAAGAAGGATTTAGCCAATCATCCGGTGGAGCTGGCACTGGCTGCTGATCTGCCGCCGGCTGAATTTGATCTTGGACTCATCGTGAATGTGTTGCAGCAGCTCTTAGAGAATGCCGCAAAGTATTCGCCACCGAACTCGCCTATTCGAATCTCGGCAG
This sequence comes from Terriglobales bacterium, assembly GCA_035496675.1. Classification (GTDB taxonomy): domain Bacteria; phylum Acidobacteriota; class Terriglobia; order Terriglobales; family Acidobacteriaceae; genus Gp1-AA145. Next base: position 3,374 of record DATJEL010000033.1, on the reverse strand, counting down.
AGAGTTCCGGCGAGGAAGTCAGTATCAGTGTTGCCGATCGTGGCGCCGGTATTGATGAATTCGAGCAGGCCCTGATTTTTGATAAGTTCTACCGCGGCAAAGGCAGCCGCAGTTCGGTACAGGGAACCGGAATGGGCCTGGCGATCGCCAAGGCGGTTCTCGACGCCCACGGCGGAAGTATTCGCGTCACCAGCCAACTGGGGCAGGGCTCGGTATTTGCCGTCGCGTTGCCCTTGAGAAAGGTAAACGTCGCCCCTTGACGTTCTGCTCGAAGCCGCTGCAACGAAAAAAGATCAAGAAATTCGATTTTGCTCGAATGTTTCCCCGGGGTATAATCTCGCTTTTCAAAAACCCTATTCGCCCAGGATCTTCACTGATGATCTTTCATGTTTGTAAGCAAATAACGAAGCTAGCGGAAATGTCTGTCGTTTTTGTTGCTGTGTTGCTGCTTCATAGTGCCGTGCTTCAGGCCCAACTCAAAGCGAAAGTGACCATCGATCCTGGGCAAAGCAAAGCTACCGTCTATACGACTTCGTTCGGCATTGCGGCTGACCGCTGGGACAAGAAGTGGTATGACCCTGAAACCATCAAGCTGCTGCAAGAGGCGGGCATCACGAATGTGCGCTTTCCTGGCAACGGCGGCGTGGACGCCCTCTACCACTGGTCCACCGGAAAGCTCACCAACCCTTACCCCAACGACCGCATTCCCGCTTTTCCGCCTGAGAAGATGTTTCCAGCGATGGTATCGGTCATAGACACTCTTGGGTCGGGTCTGGTGACGGTAAATTATGGAACGAACATGGACGGAAGCGGTGGAGGTGAGCCTGCTGAAGCCGCGGCATGGGTCGCATATGCCAACGGCAAGCCTGCCAATACGCAATCGATTGGAAAAGATTCGAAAGGGAATGACTGGAAGACTGTCGGCTTCTGGGCGGGATTGCGCGGCAGTGCTCCGCTGGCAACTGACGACGGTTACAACCATTTGCGCATCCATCACCCCGAGCCGATCGGGATTCCCATGTGGACGATAGGGAATGAACCATTCAATAACGGCTATTACAATCAGGCGCGGACCATCGGTTCCGATGCTGATAATGAGGGAAAACTCGGACAAAGCCCATCGCCAGAGGCGGATCTTCATGCCGGGCCGGTTCCGAACTCGAAGGAGTGGGGCCGACATCAAGGCAATTCAAAGGTAGGGCCCGCAGCCTATGGCGCGGCAGTCGTCGAATTCGCCAAAGCCATGAAAGCCGTGGATCCCTCGATTCTGATCGGCGCGTTCGTGATTCAGCCGCCTTATTCGGCAGATGCCGACCAAAAAGGAAAGAACTGGAATGCCCAAATGTTGAAGGCGGCATGCGGGAGTATGGATTTTGCCGCTGCTACTTTCTGGGAGGCAAAAGGGGCCCAGCCCGATTGGAATTGGGTGGACGAAAACGATCTGATCACAAATGCCAGAGACCCGATGAATAAGGACCGAAATTTTAATGGCGTGAATGCGATCGAATACGACTACCGGCAGCTAGGCAATGATCTTCTGGACAAATACAAGAAGTTCTGTCCCGCCAACCGCTACCCTCAGTTGGCTGTCACCAGCTTGGGATTACCCGCTTGGTTGCCCTTCAAAAGCAGTGCGTCGGTGGGAGGAATATTTGCCGCTGAAGCCTATGCAAAGCTGCTCGAAAGGGGAACGTACACGGTGGAATGGGTTCCAGTCCATAGCCCGGTGGGAGCAACCGCCCCAAGCTTTTTGGACACCGACAACAAACCTCAGCCAGCCTATTACGGAATCAAGTTCTTGCATCAGATCGCGGCGCCGGGCGACAGTTTCATCAATGCCAGCACGGAAGCCGAAAACTTCGCCGTGTATGCAACCAAGCGCCGCAAAGGTGGTCTGGGGCTGCTTTTCATCAATAAAGACACAATGCGCAGTGTTGTGACGACTGTTACGGTGAATGGATACAACTATGCAAGCAAAGGTACCCGCTACGATTATGGCCAGACCACCGATGAAACAGGCAAGTCCATACACGAGGCCCCGATTGAGGGTCTCGGCGCAACCTTCACCGTAGAGGTTCCCCGCTATTCGATGACGGAGATTGTCATTCCCAAAGCCGAGTAGGGATACGGACTGATGTTAGTAAAAACGGCCGCATTTTTTGGATGCGGCCATTATTCGCCCCAGATACTACGCCCGTGCGGTAAGCGCAGTTACCCAAGGCGCTACAAAAGTCCAAAGGGATACAACAAGGACCCGACCATTCTTGATCAGTGTTTCTGAAGATGGCAGTTTTGCCGTTCGCAATCGCCGAAGATGCATGGAGTTTTGACTCGATTTCCTGGAACAGGGGCTTGCCCTAGCAATGCAGGAGCGATAGGTGGGGCAAATCTGTGAGTGCTCTCCCCCCGGAATTCACTCAAATCAAATGACCCACCATTACCACTCCCGCTACTTCCCTTGAGACCCTCCAACCCATCGAGGCTGGGGATGGAGTCTCCCCCCAAGGGCACCCGAGACGTCGACCGATCCAACCCTCGCTTATAGGCCGAGCCGGCGCTAACGTCATTTCTATAGTGCAGCGAAGCGAATTTTCGTTTCATCTCGGCAAGGTTTCGAACGACCTTTTATGCGCGGTCAAAATGTCTCGACACAGAACCCCACGTAGCTGGTGGTAAAATACGGCACACTTATCGGCTTCGAGGCGGCAAGGGTTGGAACTTTTTGCGTTTGATGATGTGTATCTTGAGCGGCTTCGCTCCAGCGATTTCCGCACGGAGCAGCACTTTGTTTCCTACTTCACCCAGCTAATCCAACTCAAGCTTCGCTCCCGCGTGCCATCCAACGATGTGGTCGAGGAACTCAGGCAGGAAATATTCGTGCGCGTGTTCGCGGTGCTAAGAAGCCAGGAAGGGATCCGGGACGCGACGCGCCTGGGGGCCTTTGTGAACTCGGTTTGCAATAATGTTCTTCTGGAGCACTATCGCTCGTCCTCGCGCACGACTCCGCTGAATGAGGATGAGGAAGAGGTTGAGATCCCGGACCAGAAAGTCGACGTCCTGGGTACCCTCATCTCGGGCCAAATGGCGGGTAGGGTGAGAGCTGTGCTCGAGGGATTGGGCGAGAGGGACCGGCGGCTTCTCAAGGCAGTGTTCTTCGAGGAGTTGGATAAGGACGAGGTCTGCCGCGATTTCCAGGTTGATCGGGGGTACCTGCGGGTGTTGCTGCACCGCGCCAAGCAGACCTTTAAGTCCCAATTTACCAAGAAGGAAGAGTCAGGCCCCCCAGCCAGCGGGGGACCGGGATGAAACGTTTCACGCTGCCGCCTCACTAATCAAGGTAAGGGATTGGGGGCTATGAATCACGACGAGGCAAT
>DATJEL010000032.1:0-2167 GCA_035496675.1 Terriglobales bacterium | reverse complement strand
TCAAGGGCCGTCTTTCGATTGAACAGGTAGTTCAGGACGCCTTGCTCTCCGGGCATAAAGAGTTCCGGATGTCGAAGCTTCCGCGGCATCGTCCAATCCAGCCAAGGTGCGAAGTCAGCGCGCGTCAGGACGCCGGCGGTTCCGAACCATTGACCGGAGTTGAAGACGAATTCAGGCGGCTGAGCGCTCGGATCGATTTTGCGCACACTCTCCCAGTCGTAATAAAGCCGCTTCGCGTCAGCCTCAGATTGTTTTTCATCATCTACAAGGAACGGCGCGCAACTGTCTTTCCACATATTCAGGACCGGTCCAGTGAAGACCGTGTCGGAGTCGAGCACCAGAAATCTCTCCCCCGGTGGGCCGTAAAGCACTTCCAACTTTACAAAGCCCCAGCCGTAATCGCCCGCCGTAGGAAGATGTGCCGTTCCGACGTTCCAATATCTCTGTAACTCATGGGCCAGTCCCCGCTGAAGACGCCCGCCCACGAGGAGCCGAATGGGGATCTCAGGGTAAAAGTAGCGAACGCTGGCGACGCAGATACGGGTGTACCGCGCATCCCCTGCGGAAGCCACGATGTAAACACAATCAATCACCTGACTGAGATCTGCTTGATTTCCTTGCTGATCCAACGGGCCCGAGTATCACTTGAGCCCCTCCAAGGCAACGCTTTCAAAATTGAGCAGTCCCTTAGGGTAGCGTTGCTGGTTTTCCATGTGTTGGAGATCGAGATGACGGCTCTCGCCTAATCCACATCTTTCAATTGACCCGAACCCCGCTGCAAGCATCGAATCAGCCAATGTCTTCTCGTCATAAATGAACTGGTGCCCCCACTGACGAAACATTGCGTTGATAGCGGACACAGGGCTAGGGGGGCATTCTTGCGCAAACGTCTGACAAAACCACGAGAGGTATTCTTGCTGATCGGCGCAGAGTTTGCCCCCGTACAATCCGACAATGGCGGCCAGATCGGGCGTAACGACGCGGATCACGCCACCTTCCTGCATGACGCGGTGACATTCCCGCAGCATGTACACCGCTTTTTGATAGGCTACGTGTTCGATCATGTGCTCGGTATAAACGAAGTAGAAGGTCCTATCGGCAAAGGGGAAACGTTGAGTTGCGTCCATCCGCATAACGTCTGGGATCAGTTCAATGTCGGTGTTTAACCATCCGTCCAATCGGTGCCACCCACCGCCGATGTGTAACTTCGGTTTTGCCGTATTGTGAAGGTAGTCATTCCGCAAGCGCTCGTCGGATCGCAGGATAGTCCGCCGGAGTCGATGTGCACGAACGTCGTAAGAGTGAGCCGGGTTGCCAAGTCCGACCAGGTCCAGCAGTTTCTGTCTAAGCCGCACAATCATTCGGAAGCTTGGGAGAACTCTCCCGCGCGTGTTCCAGCAGCAACGGCTCCTGCCGAAAGCGCGCCCAGCCCTTCCATTTGTTGACCAGCCGTGAGCGAAGTCCGTCCGGCCTTGCACCTCGTCGAGCCGCGTAAAGCATCAACAACCCCGCAATCCGCACGTGCAGGGGGGCTCCCTGTTTACCGCAGCCCCGGTTCCAAGCATTCATTCCTTGACGAAGGCTCCTCACCTTCACCCATGATTCAGCCACACCGAAACTAAGTCCCAGGAGTGCTCGCTGTCGGCTCCAAGTGAGTAAACCGCACTTCGTAACCACATCGAGAAGCTTCCCCTGCACTCTCTCGGCCGCCTCAATATAGCTTGGATCCTGAAAATGTCGTACGCTGGTCTTGGCAGCGTCGTCTTGCCACCGAATATCGTGATCTGTGTCAGGGAAACAGACGTACTTGGCGCGAGCACACAGAGCGCGCACATGAAGTTCCAAGTCCTGCATGCTGAGCAGCGTTTCATCGAAGCCCCCCATCGAATCAAGGAAGCTGTGTCGCCAAATCGGCCCCGAGGTCTGCCAAGGGCACTCCAGAGACAGGAAGCGCAGCAAATCATCGCCCGGATTCTGTGAATGATACAGGCGCGTCAGGTCACCCACTGAGCTGATAAAAACACCTGCACGGAAAACAGCGAAGTCCAGAGTCGAATTTTGCTGCATGATCTCGACGCGCCGCTCGAGACAATTGGGCCTGAGCAAGTCATCGGAATCCAGAAAGACGATGAGGCCAGCGCGGCTTTCTGTGATGCCGATGTTGCGG
>DATJEL010000031.1:0-2656 GCA_035496675.1 Terriglobales bacterium | reverse complement strand
TTCAGCAGGAGGGTTGTCTCCGGGGCTAGCGCGGGCCGGCGGGCCGGGCGGATACATACTGTTGAACAGCAATGAGAATCCCTATGGTCCATCTCCGCGAGTGGCAAATGCGATTCGCGCCGCCGCTGGACTGGTGAACCGCTATGCCTTCATGAGGGAAGGCGAGGTAACGGAGCGAATCGCGCATCACCACCGTGTGAGGCCCGAGCAAGTGCTGCTCGGCTGTGGGTCGACCGAAATACTTCGCGTCTCCGCATGCGCTTTCCTCGGCAACAACAAGAAGCTGATACAAGCCTTACCGACTTTTGAGGCGCTGGAAAATTACACCAAATCCGTTGGTTCGGACGTCACACATGTGCCCATTAGCCGGAACTACGGCCACGACGTCGAAGCCATGCTCTCCCATGCCGACGCCTCCACGGGACTGGTTTACGTCTGCAACCCGAATAACCCAACCGGGTCGCTCACTCCCCGAAAGGATTTGGAAAGTTTGATCCGTAGGCTGCCGGTGACTACGCAAGTCCTGATTGATGAGGCATATCACGATTACGTGATTCCGACCGGCATCTACTCTTCCTTCATCGATAACCCGATCGACGATGAAAGAGTGATTGTCACCAGGACTTTTTCCAAGGTTTACGGGCTGGCAGGATTGAGGCTGGGTTATGCAGTGGCCTCCCCGAAGGTCATCGAGAAGATGCGAAATTTTCTCACCCGGGACAGCCTCAACTCGGTCATGGCTGAGATCGTGGGCGTGGCCCTCGACGATGTGGCGGGAGTGCAGGAAGCGTTGAAGCGTAATCACGACGACATGCAGGAGTTTCTGAACCGCGCAGTGACGCGAAACCTCAGCCCGATAGATCCGCACGCTAATTTTGTGATGATGAACATTCAGCATCACGCTGCCGAGGTCATCGAACACTTTCGCCAGCACAAAATTCTGATTGGACCATTCTTTCCGTCTATGAACACCTATATTCGGGTCTCGATCGGCACGCCAAAGGAAATGCAGGCGTTCTGGCAAATCTGGAACCTGCTTCCGTGGTCGAACAAGGTAATGCACCACTAGGATCGGGCGCTGAGGTATTACGAAGTATCGGTGTAGTATTTATTGTCGAATCACGATGCAGTGCTCTTGTGCATTGTTGAGCAGTTGAAAGATACGCAGCGCAATTTACTTTGTCCATGCCAACAACCAATCCCAAGCGGTCCACATATAAGGGCATCGTTCTGGCGGGCGGATCGGGCACGCGTTTGTATCCCGTGACTCATGCTGTCGGCAAGAGCCTGCTTCCCATTTACGACAAGCCCATGATTTATTACCCGCTCTCCACCCTGATGCTGGCGGGCATTCGCGATATTCTTGTCATCTCCACTCCGCAAGACTCGCCCCGTTTCGAACAACTCCTGGGGGACGGATCGCGTTTTGGGATGAATTTTCAATATGCCGCTCAGGCCCGGCCAGAAGGCATTGCGCAGGCGTTTCTGGTGGGAAGTAACTTTATCGATTCTTCGTGTTGCGCGCTGGTTCTCGGCGACAACATCTTCTACGGCCATGATCTTGCGAAAACCGTCCTGGATGCGGGTCAGCAAAGCGAGGGCGCGCGCGTCTTCGCCTATCCGGTGCAAGACCCGGAGCGTTACGGCGTAGTGGAATTTGACAGCAAGGGAAAAGCCCTGAGCCTGGAGGAGAAGCCGAAGCAACCGAAGTCGCGCTACGCTGTCACCGGACTCTATTTTTACGACAATCAAGTGGTGGACATTGCCCGGTCTCTGAAGCCTTCTGCCCGCGGCGAACTCGAAATCACCGCCGTCAACCAGGAATATCTAGAGCGCCGGCAACTGGAAGTGGTGGTCATGGGACGAGGCATGGCCTGGCTCGACACAGGAACTCACCAGTCGATGCTAGAAGCCTCGCTCTTCATTCAGACCATCGAAACTCGCCAGGGACTGAAGATCGCGTGCCCCGAGGAAATTGCCTATCGCTACGGTTACATCAGCGCACAGCAACTTGAAGAAACCGCTGCCACGATGAAGGGCAGCGGCTATGGTGCGTACCTGCAACAACTGCTCACGGAAAGGCTGTTCTGAGTTCAAGCGAAACCCTTTGGTCATGAAACCTATTCCCACCAGGTTGCCGGGCACGCTCATTCTCGAGCCCAAGGTGTTCGCTGACGCCAGAGGCTTTTTTATGGAAAGCTACAACGAGAAAGCTATGGAGGAGGCCGGAATTAGGGAGCATTTTGTGCAGGACAACCATTCGTTCTCTTCCCGCAATGTGGTGCGGGGTTTGCACTACCAGGTACGCCCCCAAGGCAAACTGGTGCGGGCGGTAGTGGGTGAAATTCTAGACGTAGTCGTAGACTTGCGCCGGAGTTCGCCGACCTTCAGACAATGGGAGGGACACATCCTGTCCGACGCGAACAAACGGATGTTATGGGTTCCGTCCGGTTTTGCCCACGGATTTCATGTCCGCTCAGAGAGCGCTCACGTGCTCTACAAAGCCACCAATTTTTACGATCCCGAGTCGGAGCGGACGATTGCGTGGAACGATCCGGAGTTGAAGATTGATTGGCAACTGACCAATTCTCCTATTATTTCCGCCAAGGATAGCCGGGGAGTCTCCTTTCGAGAGGCAGAGAAATTTGCTTAGTAA
>DATJEL010000030.1:0-5300 GCA_035496675.1 Terriglobales bacterium | reverse complement strand
TTAGAAGTGATCCCTAACCAGGGGTGTACCGATACCCTCGAGATTTCGTGCCTGGACGGCGCGATCCCAAGGTCCAGCTTGCCAATTGTCTTTCTTATCGAAGTTGCGGATCCAAGGGGGCAGGGTAATGGAGAGTTTAGTCGCGAGAGCATTCACGTAGGGTTCGTAAAGGAGACGCAATTCATTGAGCTTCCTGTTGGCCTCCGGATCCTGGCGCAACGTCATTCCGTTTTCGGCCAGCAGACTCCGCAAATGCTGCAACTCCGGCGGGGGAAGGCGATCGGCATAATGAGGGTCATAGCGCGCACTGAGAACCTGGGCCAAATCAACGGCAGCGTGGCGAGCCATGGCGAAGGTAAGCTTCGCCTGATCAGGCCGGAGGCCGTCAACGCCGACAATGATCAGAGTTGTGACATCGAGCATGAGGGTCAAGGCTCCCAACCATGATTGGTTGCTATGTTGAGAACGATAGTAGGGGAGGACCGGATAGGACAGATGACTCTCAAGGACTTCGGAAGACCAGCGTTCCCAATCGCGAAAGATAAAATCCAATACAGATTGGTCGGGACAGCAGCCAAGGCGTTTGAGCAATTCCGAGGCGGCGGGGGGTGAGCCGGCGCGAGAATCCAACAGGGAAATCTCGTGTTCCCGGGAGGAAAATGAGGAATACACGACCGGAAGGTATCCGATTACGACTGCGAGAAAAGCGAATCCCATGCCGGCTTCGCTGACAGCGAGGGTGCGGGCCAGGGGAGAGGTGGGCAGAATGTCGCCATATCCCAGCGTAAAGAAAGTTTCACCACTGTGATACAGGAGCCCGCCAAAGGTGACGGGATGATTGGCAAGAGAGATCTGTTTGCCAGCCCCATATTGCAACAGGGCAAAGCCAAGGATCAGCGCTCCAGCCCACACCATGAGCAGGACAATCAGCGATAACGGGCCGAAATAGCTCAGGAATGCCTCTCGGCGGTTCACGGAGTTAAAGTGGCGTGATAGTGAGGCCCACGGCGTCCAGGTTCGACGATAGAACCACGAGGTCAAGCGAAGAGATCGCTGTATGCGGCGGGGGAGTACGACAGTCTCAAAGGCGTCGAGAAGGACGGTCACGATGATGAGAAGGCCGGCAATAATAGCGAACAGAGTCATCGGATGGTCCTGTGAGTTAGGGATGGTAACAGATTGGAAGAGAGCTGGCGGATAGCGAACGGCGAACCAACTATCACTATTCCGGACATGGGTTACTAAACAGTCCGGGCAGCATCCGTGACGGAACGCTGAATCGCAAGCAACTCTTTTAACAACATACGCAGCCTGGTTGATTCGAGGGCATTGGCTCCGTCGGATTTCGCGGCTTTGGGGTTGTCGTGAACCTCAAGGAAGATTCCGTCAACCCCTGCCGCGACAGCGGCACGAGCGAGTACGGGGATGAATTCGGGTTGGCCTCCGCTGACTGCGTCTCCATGGTCATCGCCGCGAGAAGCCGATGGAAGCTGAACCGAGTGGGTAGCATCGAACACGACCGGCGCAAATCTACGCATGATCGCAAGCGAGCGCATATCTACCACTAGGTTGTTGTAGCCGAAGGAGGAGCCGCGCTCGGTGACAAACACGCGATGATTTCCAGCCTGACGACATTTATCCACAGCGTGACGCATGTCCCAGGGCGAGACGAATTGGCCTTTCTTAATATTCACGACCCGCCCGCTCTTGGCGGCGGCTACGACCAGGTCGGTTTGACGGCAAAGGAAGGCGGGAATTTGAAGGATGTCGGCTACTTCGGCAACCTGGGAGACGTCGGAGGTTTCATGTACGTCGGTGAGGACGGGGACGCTCAGTTGGGTTTTGATTTTGTTCAAGACGCGTAAACCTTCTGAGAGACCCGGCCCGCGGTAGCTTGTGAGCGAAGTCCGGTTGGCTTTGTCGTAGGAAGCCTTGAAGATGAACGGGAAAGTCAGGGAACGGGTTACGCCCTTGATGATTTCCGCCATGCGGATGGCATGATCTTCGCTTTCGATGACGCAAGGGCCGGCGATGAGGAAGAGGTTTCCTCCTCCGATAACAGCATTCCCGACTTGAAAACCTTCGCCCATAGGCACGGGAGCAAAGCATATGGTCTGGAAAGACTTCGGGCTTTGCTCGAACTTCGAAGTGAAGAGTCTAACGCCTTGCGACTTTTCCGGGCCGCAGGAACATCTCGACCTCTTCGGCGTGTTTCTGCGATTTGCGTTGTTGCCCGTGCTCGTAGGCGGCTCCGATGAAGGCCTTGAACAGGGGATGCGGCTCCAATGGTTTTGACTTGAACTCCGGATGGAACTGGCAACCGATGAAGTAGGGGTGATCGGGGATTTCGACCATCTCCACGTAAGTGCCGTCGGGAGTGGAGCCTGAAATCCGCAAACCTCCTGCAACCAAGGTCGATTCGTACTCGCGATTGAACTCATAGCGATGGCGATGTCGCTCGCTGATTTCGAGCTGGCCATAGGTGCGATTGGCGAGAGTACCGGGTTCGATTTTGCAGGTCCAGGCGCCGAGGCGCATGGTCCCGCCTAGTTCTTCTACTCCGCGCAACTCGCGCAGCTTATAGATGACCCGATGCGGGGTTGCGGGATCGAACTCGCTGGAGTTGGCATCTTCGAGACCACAAACGTTGCGTGCGTATTCGATACAGGCAGTCTGCATGCCAAGACAGATGCCGAAATAGGGTACTTTCTTCTCACGAGCATAACGGATGGCCTGCAGCATGCCTTCGATGCCGCGTTTACCGAAGCCGCCGGGGACCAGAATGCCGTCATATTCTTCCAGTTGCGCGTCACGGCTGGCCTCATCGCACTCGAGGCCTTCGGCTTCGACCCAATTGAGCTGAAGCTTAAGGTTATGAGCCAGAGACCCATGGACCAAGGCTTCTTTCAGAGACTTGTATGAATCCTCGTATTCGACGTACTTGCCGACAATGCCGATGTTGACTTCGGCTTTGGGATTGTAGACGCGGTGAACGATATCTTCCCACTGGCTGAGGTCACGCTCTTTGGCTTCAAGGTGAAGATAGCGCAAAACCAGCGTGTCGACGCCTTCCTTGGAGAAGACCACTGGAACTTCGTAAATCGAAGCAACGTCCTTGGCGGTGATGACGGCCTCTTCTTCAACGTTACAGAAGAGGGCGATCTTGGACTTGATGTCTTTAGACAGGAAGCGGTCAGTACGGCAGAGGAGAATATCGGGCTGAATTCCAATACTGAGGAGCTCTTTCACCGAGTGCTGCGTGGGCTTGGTCTTGAGTTCCTGGGCGGCAGCGATGAAGGGAACCAGCGTGACGTGCACAAAAAGGGTATTCTCGCGGCCCAGTTCCTGGCGCATCTGGCGGATGGCCTCCATGAAGGGGAGAGATTCGATATCGCCGACGGTGCCGCCGATTTCCACGATGGCGACATCAACGTCCTGGGCAACCTTCTTCATCGCGGTTTTGATTTCGTTGGTGACATGAGGAATGACCTGGACGGTTTTACCGAGGTAATCGCCGCGACGTTCCTTGGCGATAATCTGTTCGTAGATTCGGCCAGTGGTCCAGTTATTGTCGCGGCTTAGCTTGGCGTGGGTGAAGCGCTCGTAGTGTCCGAGGTCAAGATCGGTTTCGGCGCCGTCGTCGGTGACAAAAACTTCGCCGTGCTGAAATGGGGACATAGTGCCGGGATCCACGTTCAAGTACGGATCGAATTTCATGAGGTTGACCTTCAAGCCGCGGCTTTCGAGCAGACATCCGATGGATGCCGCAGCCAGCCCCTTGCCCAAGGAAGACACTACGCCCCCAGTTACGAAGATGTACTTAGCCGACATCGCGCCCTCGCTCTGAATTGTGTTGTGGAATCGTGCAGGTTGGCGTGCACGATCAATTATGGCAGAAAAGGATGCGGAAATAAATGTGGAAAAAGAGGGCGTGATTGCTCGCCGATAGCGGGGGCGAGATGAGGAGTCCTGATTGTTAGAATGCGTTTATGCCCGATACCCCGCTATGGAGCGGAGAGGACCAGGCCTCCCGCCTTGCTGAACTCACGGCAGAAACGCGCGATTCCAGGAAAGAACTTCCGCTCCGCCGTGACGTGCGATATCTGGGCATGCTGCTGGGACGGGTACTGGAGGAACAGGAAGGCAAGGCGTTTCTGGAAATTGTGGAGCGTCTGCGCAAACTGCTGATCCAGCACCGGGAACAGCCTTCCGGTAAAGAAGAATTCCATCAGAGACTCATGGCGCAGGCACGTGAGCTGATCGGATCGCTTTCGGTGGACGATGCCTACCGGGTGACCAAAGCATTCTCCATTTATTTCGAACTGACGAATCTGGCTGAGACCAACCACCGCAAGAGGCGGCGAAGAGCGGCGCGTCTCAATTCCGATCAAAACCCGGTGGAAGGATCGCTGCGCGGGACTCTCATGCGGGCGCGGGAGGCGGGCAAGCCGGCGTCCGAGGTACTTGCCGCTTTGCGCAAGATCAAAGTTGTTCCCGTGTTTACTGCGCATCCCACCGAAGTTACGCGGCACACAGTCCTATACAAGCGGCGGCGAATTTCCGCTGCGCTGGAACGATTAGATCAGCTACCGCTAGCGTACGGAGAGGCGTCGGAGGATGAAGCGCAGATACTGGCGGAAATCACGTCGTTATGGCAAAGCGACGAGGTTCGGTTGAAGAAGCCTACGGTGCGGGACGAAATTCACATGGGGCTCGATTACTTTCCCATGGTCCTGTTTGACACTTTGCCACGGCTGTATCAGGAACTCGAGGAGAGTTTGCAGGAAGTCTACCCGGCTGAGGAGTGCGGGAAATTGCCGGAGTTGTTGAGTTTTGGTTCCTGGATTGGAGGCGACCGGGACGGGAATCCGTCGGTCACCTCGCGCAGCACGCAGGAAGCATTGCGGATGGCGAGGTACCGGATCATTGAGCATTACCTGGGCGAAATCGCCATACTGGGGGGACACCTGAGCGTTTCTACGCGGCGGATCCGGGTTTTGCCGGCGCTCTCAGATCGCCTGCGGTACTACGACTCACGATTGGGAGAGGAACACTCACGCTGGAAACGCATTTCGGAAGCTGAAATCTATCGCTGCCTGCTGGATTACATCAGCGCGCGGCTTCGAGACAGCCGAGAAGCACCCGGGGGCACACATGCGTACGGCAGCGCACAAGAGTTTGAAGGTGATCTTCTGATGATTCGTGAGAGCCTGATGGCGAATCGAGGCCAGAGATTGGCGGAGCTCCTACTCGATCCGCTGCTGCGCAAAGTGCGCACATTTGGCTTTCACCTGCACACG
>DATJEL010000029.1:0-118956 GCA_035496675.1 Terriglobales bacterium | reverse complement strand
CCAAAAACGCACCCCTTCCTCCTGTTCGTAGTCGCGGAGCGTTTCTATTAACTCGTCATTTGCGGCAGCACGGGTATGTTCAAGTTCGATCTTGCAGGCGTTCAAATACTCAGATCTGAAAAATCCAAGATCCTCCAGTCGTTCGAGGCTGAGCAAAGTGGCATGGAACGCCCGATTGAGGTTGAAGATTCCCTCATAAATGTGGAGTTTTTGGACTTGAGGTCTCCAGGTGGGGCCGCTCATAGCCCACCTTCTAAGTCTCTAGCAGTTCCGTAGAGTATTTCTTGGCCTGAGTTGAAGCGAGGGCGGATCTGAGGCTTGTCAAGTTGCGCCCAAAGAATGGAGCGTATAACGTCTGTGGTAGCCATCGTTTGCCTGCCTCCGCAGGTGGCGCTGGGTTAGGGCGCGCTCGGTGTTTCCGCATCGAGCGCGGCCCGCTTAGTTTATCGAGTTACTTTTTTTTCGGACGCCGCCTTTGTTTCTGATAGCGTGTCTTTCTCCCGTTTGCGATGTGCGGTAGTAGCTTGCGAAGCGCATCGATCTGATCTTCCGTCCACGAATGGACAGTGATGCCACCAACTTCGACGATCGTCGGCGCAGGAACCTTCTTTTGAGCAATATAGCGACTAAGAGTCTTAGTCGCGATTCCCAGTTTTTTAGCTACTTGATTGGTCGAAAACGTTGGCATTCGGTCAAAGCTTGACAGATAGATATCGATCTGTCAAGCATGGGCCGCATAATAAAAGAGCCTTGATTAAACGTGTCTGAAAGTTCAGTCGAGATCTCTGACCCAAATGTTGCGAAAACTGATCGGCGGGCTGGGGTCGCCGTGCGCCTGGAGCATGATTGGCTCAGGCCCGTGAGCCTTGTAATAGGGCTGGCCGATGTAGCGCGTCTCACCCTTCAGGGCGAAGTGGTTCTGAACCAGCACTCCATTGAATAAGACGGTTACATATGCTGGGCTCCTAAGCCCTCCGTCCTGGTTGAAGATGGGTGCTTGCCAGACTACGTCGTAAGTCTGCCACTCGCCCGGTTTGCGCGTCGGATTCACGAACGGGATCGCCTGTTTGTAAACGCTGCCGGCCATGCCGTTGACGTAAGTCTGGTTGTTGTAGGAATCGAGTACCTGTAGCTCGTAGCCGCCGTCTTCAGTCCCTGTGGCAGCTAGAAATACGCCGCTGTTCCCGCGCGCCTGGCCGCTTCCGGTGACGTTTTCGGGAACCCGCCACTCGAGATGAAGCTGATAATTGTGGAACTTACGTTTGGTCTCGATATTGCCCGCTAATTTGTTGACTGTCACTACACCGTCGGCAACGATCCATTTGGCAGGGGACTTGTCCTTCGAAGAGACCCACTCGTTTAGATTCTCGCCATTGAAGAGGACGATGGCATCAGATGGAGGCGCGCCATAAACGGAACCGGGCGTTACAACATTAGGAACAGGGCTCCACAGCTCAGTTTCCTCGGGCTTTGGCTTGGGCGGCGCCTGATTCTGCTGGCCCTGTAATATTGAACCCTGAAACACCATGCTGAAGAATGCGGCCGATGCCCATAGTCTAAGACGCATGGCTCCAGCATACACCGAATGTTTTTCGGATATGAGGACGAACAGTGTGCTCAACGGCGCGCACAGTGAGGTTGGCCATTTTTGAAAACTTAGATTGTTAGTCGAAAACATTCCGGCGTATTATCGCCAGCATGCCTACTCGCCGCAGCTTTCTTATTGCCAGCGGAGTCACCGCTCTTGCCTCCACCCGTGTTTTCGGCGCCAATGACACCATTCGTTTGGGGGTCATCGGTGCCGGCCAGCGAATGAAGTGGTTGCTGGATGCGGGCGAAAAGGCTGGACCATACCAGATCGTGGCGGTCAGCGATCCCTATCGGCCGCACCGGGACGCGATTACGCAACGATCCAACGGACTAGCGACCGGCCACCTGGATTATCGCGAGGTTCTCGATAAGGACATCGACGCCGTGATCATAGCCTCTCCTGACCACTGGCATGTCGCGATGGCGGTGGATGCGATCAAAGCCGGAAAAGATGTGTTTTTGGAAAAGCCGGTCACCCACACCCTAGAGGAAGGAGCAACCCTCACGCGAGCGGTTCGGTCAAGCAAACAGATATTGCAGTGTGGAATGCAGCAGCGCAGCTGGGCGCACTTTCGCGATGCGGTGGACCTGATTCAGGCGGGCAGTTTGGGACGGGTTGTGCAAGTGCGCTGCTACTGGTGGCAGAACTACCAACGAGACTGGCCGAAGAATCCAGTGGACCGCGAGGCGCTTGATTGGAAGCTGTGGCTGGGCACGGCTCCTGATCAGCCATATACCGAAGAAAAGTTCTTTCATTGGCGATGGTTCTGGAACTTCGGTGGCGGCGCAATGACCGACTTGTTTACCCACTGGATCGACATCGTGCACTGGGCAATGAAGGCCGATCAGCCAAAGCGGGCCCAGATCCTTGCCGACAAATATGTCTTTGATCAATGGGACTGCCCCGACACCCTGCAGGCAGCCTTTCGATACGGCGGCTTCGATGTGATCTATGAGGGGATGATGAGTTCGTCGATTGATGACGGTGGGCTTGAATTCCGCGGGACGGAAGGTACGCTCAAACTCACACGCGGCGGGTTCAACCTTTTCCGCGAGGGAGCCCCAAAAGACCGCAATCCAGTGCTAACGGCCAGCAGTTATCGCGACGGCACCATTGATCATATGGAGAACTTTTTTAATTGTGTCAAGAGCCGCAAGGAACCGAATGCACCCGTCGAGACCGGGGTTGCGGCTGCAGCAGCCGGGCACATCGGCAATCTGGCTTTGAACCGTGGCGGCCAGATCACATGGCCAATGAAATCGAGCTAGATTATTCTCCGGGTTCACCGTGCCTCCTGATTGGGCAAGATCTCGCCGCGCCTCCTCAAAGCCGTCGGCAGTTGCTGGCGCTCACCTCGCCGCGACACGGACAGTTGCAAGCTCTCCGAAAAAAACGGTCATCGTTGTGGGAGCCGGAGCGTTTGGCGGTTGGACCGCACTGCAACTTCTCAAGGAAGGCGCGAAGGTCACCTTGCTGGACGCCTGGGGGCCGGCAAACTCGCGCGCCAGTTCCGGCGGCGAAACTCGCATTATTCGCGCAACCTATGGTTCCAGGCGCATCTACACCCGGATGGCTGCACGCGCGTTGAAGTTGTGGCAAGAGTATGAACGGGAATGGGGCTTGCAGCTCTTTTTTCCGAGCGGCGTACTTTGGATGACAGGTGAAGACGATTCTAATGAGCTCGACGCATTGGCGGCGTTGAGCGAAGCCGGGGTGCGGTTTGAGAAACTCTCCGCTGCGGCATGCTCGAAACGCTGGCCGCAGATCAACTTCGATGGTATTCGGTGGGCTCTCTATGAGCCCGACTCAGGCTATCTCGCTGCTCGGAGCGCGTGCGAGGCGGTTTTGAAGAATTTTCTGAAGGAAGGCGGGGAATACAGGCAGGCCGAGGTTGTTCCAGGACACGTTGAAGCCAACCGCATGCGAGAGATCAAACTCGGATGCGGCGAAGCCTTGAAGGCTGACGCGTACGTTTTTGCCTGTGGCCCCTGGTTAGGCAAAGTGTTTCCGTTTTTGAGTCCGCAGATCACGCCAACCCAACAAGAAGTGTTTTTCTTTGGCACCGAAGCCGGAGATCTGCGATTCACCGACACTGGCATTCCGGTCTGGACCGATAATAGCCACCGCGATCTCGAAGGCTTCCCTGGCAATCACTGGTTCTACGGCATTCCGGGAAACCGCGGGCGCGGTTTTAAGGTTGCCGATGACATGCGCGGTTCGGTTGTTGATCCGACGAGCATCGAGCGCAGGATTTCCGAGCAAGCCTTGGCAGCAGCCCGGGCTTATTTGCAGATACGTTTTCCGGACCTGGCCAAAGCGCCGCTCGTTGACAGCCGCGTGTGCCAATACGAAAATTCCAGCGATCAGAACTTTGTTTTAGACCTTCATCCGGAAGCCGAGAATGTGTGGATCGTTGGCGGAGGTTCAGGGCACGGCTTCAAACATGGACCGGTGATGGGTGAGATGGTGAGGGACGCCCTGTTCGGACTGAAAACCCCGCCTCTTGAGTTCCAACTCGATCGCTTGCTGGCGAAAAGCCCTTAGCTGCAGGCTTTCGCCAAATGAGCAAATTCCATACTCGGGTGTTTGGATTGTCGGCACAGCTTAAGATTTGCGAATGAGGCGTCCGGCCTCTTGGAGCTGTTTGACGGCCTCCTCTGGCAGCCTACCCGATGTGTCGGGAGAAAGATTCAGGAGCAGGTTGCTGCCTCGCGCGCGGCAATCGCTGTATTCTTGGGCAATTTTCTCTGCGCTCTGGGTGGTAAATCCAGGCCGCCAGAACCAGCTGTTCATCGGAGGCATGGGTTTATAGGGAGGTCCGGTCGGTATCCACGCTTCCATGGGCATGTAATAAGTCTTGCCTTCGAACTCTATCTTTGGCCGGTGGCCCTCGGGCGGAGGCAGTGTGTCCTCCCCGTTGATGACGTCGGTCGGCCAGCTCTTGGGCTCGCAGATCCGTCCCAAGTTGCGGCGGCTTTGGTAATAGGCCTGGTTCATCACCACGATTCCGTGCGGGCTGTACTTCTTGATCAGCCCATAAACTTCCCAACGCTGGTCCTCGGAAAGTTTCCAGGTGATGTCGAGTAATTGATAAAACGTATTCGGATAACGGCTATGGAGTTCCGTGAGCTGCTGTTTGATGAGCTTGTAGTAATCGTCCTTGACTGGAATGTCCCAGTCGAACTTGCCTTCATTGTGCGGGTCGAGAATGCAGTAATAGAACCCGTGTTTCAGTTTGTTCTCTTGGCAGGCCTTCACAAACTCCGCGACCACATCGGTTTTGTTTGGGCTGGCGGCCACGTCGTAGTCATAGTCCTTGGCATCCCACAAGCAAAATCCCGACATGTGCTTCGCAGTCAGCACGGCGTATCCGGCCCCGAGGTCACGCGCAACCCGAATCCATTGGCCGACGTCGAGGTGCGCCGGGTTGTACGTGGTTGCGGGTACCCCGCCCGTCTCGTAGTCGTTTCCCGTGAAGGTGTTCATGCTGAAGTGAAACGAAACGCCGAACCTCAGCTGTTCAAACTCACCCAGGGCACGGGTACGGTGAGATGCGGGTTCGATCCTCGCCCGAGATGTGGCGTTCGCGAAACGCGGAAGGGCCAGCGTCGCGGACGCCGCCAGAACCTTGGAAAATTCCCGCCGATTCATCGAGCCTCCTTCCGCGCCGCCTCGAGGCAAAGCCCGCAACAGGCCAACTCGACGAGGCCCGGCGACAAAATACCCGACCACTCACTCACCAAGATCGTCGCACCCTCACCAGGAAGCCCCTACGTCCGCGGATCAGCTTCACGAAGAACGCGACCCACAGGCACAGAGCAATAACCGCGGTAATAATGAACCGGCGTGGCGAAACATCAAAGGATGTGTCCGAGATGATCCGCCCGAAGGCCAGCCCGCTCATGATCATAGCCAACTGCAGGAGCCAGAGCGGCCCGGACAGGCGACGTTTGATCCGGTCGAGGGTCTTCAGTTCATGAGCGGGAGGAAGTGGCGCCGGCAGAATCGGTATCGTGCCTCCGCTCTCCTTCAAAGATGCGGCAAGATCAGGGTCTTGGTTTAAGAATTCTTCCACTAGCCTACGGCTGTCCGCAGTTGCGTCGCCACTGGAATAAAGAACGTATAAATCTGAAATGATGTCCCGGGTTACGTTTTGCATACCGAACTCCTTTCCTGCAATTCTGCCTTGAGAGACAGGCGTGCGCGGTGGATACGTACCTTCACCGCCGTCAAGGAGCAACCCAAAATCCTTCCGATCTCTTCATAGCTTAGATCTCCATCCAAGGCCAGCAACAAAGCCTCGCGTTCGTGCTCGGGCAAAGTTTGTACGACACGCAGCGTTTTTTGCAGTTCCTGCCTGTCTTGGGCGCTTGCTTCGGGGCTGGGCCTCGGATCGGGGCGCTCGGGCAATGAGCCGGATGCAACCATCCGCCCTTGTCTGGCCACGTGATCCCGATAAAGGTTTCGGGTTATTGCAAAGAGGTACGCTTTTACAGTACCCAGTCTCAAGTCAGTGGGGCCGCACATCGCATGGACGAACGTTTCAGAGGTCAGGTCCTCAGCCAGGAATTCGCTTCCACATAAATACAAAGCGAAGCGATAGACGTCCTGAGCGTATCGACCATAAAGTTCCGAGAAGTTCATCGCTTTTCATACAATACGGGGGTCGCGGGAAAAGGTTACAGCAGAGTGGCAGAAAATATAATTTCTTCTTACGGAACAGAGATTCAGGATCAAGCGTGAAACTCCCAATTGAGCCTGGCGTCCCCTTGCAGGCTCCCTATGCCATACTTCCTGGATGGCACGTCTCCAGCCCGGCTCAGCGCGAGCCCTCGCTGAACTGATTCTCGGCTATGGTCTGATCCTGCTCGTTCTGTGGACGCCCGAATCCGCACAGCGCATTCTCTCTCCAATTGCCTTCGTAGTGACGTTAGCCGTAGTGCTTGCGGGTGGACTCAGCCGCGAGGAACTCGGCTTCGGTTTGCGCGGTTTGGTTCGGTCACTGTGGATCCTGCCCGCCGCGGCTGCCTTCGCGATAGCGAGCGTTCTCCTCTGCGAGAGAGCAGGTACGTTGCACTCCTTGTACAACGCTGATCCCAGGCACGTTGTTGGATACTTCTTGTGGACGATCTACCAGCAATTTCTTTTGCAGGATTACTTCTTACCACGCGTGACGCGGCTTCTCGTTAGCGAACCGAAGGCCATACTCCTCGTGGCAGTACTCTTCGCTACGGCGCACTTGCCGAATCCCGTACTCACGGCAGCCACCTTTGCGTGGGGCGTGATCTCGTGCATGTTGTTCCGGCGTTATCGCAATCTCTATGCGCTCGGCTTGGCGCAGGGACTGCTCGGCCTGTGCTTCGCGGTCTGTGTGCCGGACGCACTGAATCACCACATGCGGGTTGGGTTGGGATATTTGCACTATCACGCAACCCGGCCGGCGCCATAGTGCAAGCCAGGCCTTCGGCCATTCCTCGAGCAGCCTGTTGAAGTAGAAAGATCCTCCAGGACCTCAGAACCAAAACGACCAGATCCAATCTACGCTGGCGTGGGTGATCGATGAGGCCGGCACCCGCCGGTTTTTTCGCCACGCTCGCCCATAGAAAATTCCCGCGATCGTAGCCAGCAATACGTAGCGCCAGTTGAAATGCACGGATCGCTTGTTGAAATGCGACAACCCGAAGAGCGCAGACGAGATCATCAATGCTGTCCTTGACCCGAGGCGCCGCTCGAGCAGGTTCTGCACCCACGCGCGAAAGTAGAGTTCCTCAGGAAGTGCGATGAAGAAGAAGATTCCTACCCAGCTCAGCGCCGCTGTGGCTAGTCCCGGAGCGCTGGCATGGGGATGAATAAAGTCGAGCTCGATCCCCAGGAATAATAGGACCGGTGCTAAAAAAATCAGTTCGCACAAGCCGGTCTTCAAATCGCTCCACCTTAAATGCAAGTCGAACCCGGTTCCGCTGAGTTGCCGAATGGCAAGAAAGCCGTACAAGCCCACTCCGACCAGCAGGAGCTTGCCCAAGGCTTGAAGTCCGGCCGGCCACGCGCCTTCAAACCAACGCAAATCGACAGCCAGCCCGAGCGCCAGCAAGGTGGAAGCGTCCCGCCAATTCCCCCGCTGTTCCCTGTCAACCACCGCCGCGCGCTCGAGCAACCAGCTCAACCCCATCGGCAGTCCCGCATACAGCGCAAACCACTTCCAGTGAAAAACATGCTGGGAAACCGAAACAGCCAGGTAAGGCAGAACAAACAGGGCGGGAAAGGTAACGCGTGCTGGAACTGGCCAGCGTTGCACGGAGCGAACCACTTGTTCCGCCGCCAAACCGAATAATGCAACAGGAACGAGCAACATCCCGAATGCTGCGAGGGCGGCGGGTGTCACATTCTGCACAAACCTATCTTAAGCCTGCAACCGGACGCCGTCAGACCCCGAGCAACGAACTCCTTTTTCGAGCAACCCGAGTCGAGCACCCCCCCGCCGCAGGAAGAACAGTTACGGAATTGATGCAAGACAGCTCCTGCGAATTCGTTCCTTCTTGAATGATGAAGCGCCCGTGCCAAGCGGGGTTCCCGCATCGGCAGAGATAACGTTTTTTCCCGTAAGTGCCGTTATCCTTCTTCAAGCGGGCGTTTCCTCGTGAAGGGGGTGTCAGCGCGTGATTTCCGATTGGCTCTTGCTCAGGTTTTCGCGTGGTATCTTGCCAGTCTTACTCCTCGCTTTGGTCGGTACCTTCGCTACGGCTCAGGATGTCTCACACTCGCCCGGATGGGTTGTGATTTCAGTCGACGACTATCGCGACCTGCGGGCCAAAGCCTATCCCTCCGAGGCCCGGCCCGAACCTTTAAGCGTCGAGGCAACGCTTACTCGGGTCGATTACGATTTGAAAATCGATGGTGATGCCGCCACCGGGCAGGCCAATCTGACCGTTGATGTTGTTAAAGACGGCTGGGTGCGGGTCCCAATTCCCCACGGCCTTCTGGTGCGGGCCGCGCACTTGGAAGGGAAGCTGGTATCGCTCGCATTAGGTCCCGGCAACGGTAGCGAGTTAAGTGCACTGTTATCCAGGCCGGGTAGGGCTGTTCTCGTGCTTGATATCGCGGTGCCGGTCACCAGCGCTGCGGCGAGCGAAAGTCTCTCCCTTCCGGCGACCGCGTCTGGGATCACTCGTGCCACTATGCAAATCTCACGGCCCGAGGTGGATCTTGCAATCGCGGGTGGCCTGCTGACAGAGAAAGGGGAGCAGTCCCATGAAACCAGATGGACGGCCTACGGTCACGGCACGGAGCCGTTGACTTTTACCTGGCGACGGCGGACGGAAGATCATCGCAGCAGTCTACCGCTGCGACAGCGCGGATCGCTCATCGAACTGGTCAGCCTCGGCGAGGACTCCACCGCGATCACGGCCGAAATAGATCTAGAGATTCTGCAGGGAACCGCGCAGGAAGAAAAACTTCAGTTGGGCGACAACATAAGCATCAATCAAGTGTCTGGCGCCACCGTTTCTGACTGGGAGATCAAGAACGGCGAACTTACAGTCAAGCTTCTCGAACCGGCTGATCACAGCGTTCGTTTTGTAGTGAACTGCGAAACGCGGCTTCCGCGCGACGGCCAAATCGCGGTTCCAATCTTTGCGGTCGAGAGTAACCTTCGACAAACCGGAGGAATCGCGGTAGAGGTGCTGGGCGCGGGCGAGATCAAGGATGTAAAGGCGCAGGGTCTTGAGGAGGCTGACGCCACTGACTTGGGAGCCATGGTCGCGAGCCGGCAATCACCATCGCTTGCGGCCTATCGGTTCCGGAATGTGGAGGCAGGGCCCCGGTCGCTGGCGGTAGAAGTAGCAAGGTACACGCAACAGGCCGTCCTCATGGCCAACGTGGAGGAGGCCCGCTATCGCGCGCTGTTCAGCAATGACGGCAAGATGCTGGTCCAGGCGCGGTATGCGGTGCGCAACAATCAGCGAAATTTCTTGAAGATCACATTGCCGCCGGGCGCGATGGTTTGGAGCGCCGCCCTGTCGGGAAAAGCGATACGTCCTGGACAGTCTCCCGACGGCAGCATTCTCCTTCCACTAGAAAAGGCGCGCGGGGGCGAAGATGCATCGGAGTTCGCGGTTGAATTCGTGTACTTCAGCCGGGGACCCAAGTGGGAGGACAAAGGCAAAGTCGTGGTTCAGTTGCCTGCTTTGGACTTGCCGGTTTCCCGCACCGGCCTGCTCCTGTACTACCCGCCACTCTTTAAGCTTTCCGCTGAGCCCGGAGTCTTTCGCGAACAAACCTATGCTGCGCCGGTCTCGGACGTGTTGACCACCTTGTCCACGGACGCCGTCACCGGCTCAGGGACCGGGGAAGGCGTGCAGGGGCTGGTACAGTCCAATGACCTTAGTGCAAATAATCGAGACGACGAAACGCGTCGCAAGGCCGCCTTCTTCGCAAAAACCCAGGGCGTACGAGCCCGCGGTATTCTGCCGATCCGAGTTTCGTTTCCTGCGTTTGGCCCGTCGGTGTTCCTCACTGCGCAATTGACCAGTGTCAGCCAGGCAGCAAGCGCCACGTTCAACTACCAACAGGACAAGAAAGGAGGCCGAAGATGAGAATTCTTCTAGCCATGTTCCTTGTGCTGTGCGGCCTATCGGCTGCGGCTCAGGAAAGGAACGCTCCTCCCCAGCCCGGCGCTGGGGATGTGACGCTCACGCTGGATGAGTTCAATCGTCTGAATGAGCTTGCCAGTAAGCCGCCTCGGAAAATCGATATGCCTCCGCTCGCGTATTCGCTGAAGAACGCGGATTTGAAACTGACAGCAGGCGCTGACGCGGTCTCAGGAACTGTGCAGCTTCGTGGAGAAGTTCTGAAAAAGGGAATCGTCACCGTTCCGCTGACCCGCGGTCTTACGATTTTCAACGCCCGTCAGGAAGGCAAGGATCTTCCTCTCCAGTTGGAGAGTGGTTTTGAAAACGCGGTCTTGGCGGGCCCGGGCGATTTCTCGTTGCTTCTCGAAGTAGGACAGCCACTCGGTCTCGAAGCTGGCCGCGCCTTCATGACTTTGCCCGTACCATTGGCCGGCAGTGTAACGCTTTCCTTGAGTGTTCCCGGAGAGCATACGGCGGTGAGGCTTAACCGCGGCTTGGTTACCAGCCGCACGTCAGAAAACGGTCGCACGACCGTACTGGCGACGCTTGTCCCTGGACAAAATGTCAACGTGGAATGGACGACGAGGGACTTTGCCACAACTACGCCTGCAGCCGCGAAAGAAGTGCGTTTTCTAGCCGACGTGAAAACGCTAACCTCGGTTACGGAAGCACAATTGAATGCAGCCGTGCTTGCGAATGTCACCGTTGTGCAAGGCGAGCCAACCCAATTTGATGTTGAAATTCCGGCTGGTTTTGAGGTCACCGGGGTGACGGGTGCATCTCTTGATTCAACCGAACAAAAATCGTTAGTTTTGACACTGAAGCTCGCAAGCACAAATCTAAAGGCGTATGAGTTCCTGATCTCGATGGAACGCTCGCTCACCGCCACCAAAGCTGATGCGCCGATCATTCAGTTTATGGGCGCACAGCGTGAAACGGGCGAGGTGCTGGTTGAGGGGACAGGCAGCACCGAGATCACGGCCACCGAAGGTGGAAGCATGAAGCGCATGGACATCAAGGAGGCAAACCCCAGCCTGCGCTCTTTAGCTCGCTTCCCGGCGCAAGCTGCTTTTCGCTACCACCGCCAACCGAACGAGGGGCCAACGCTCTCTCTTGAATGGCTACGCTTTCCCGACAGCACAGTTCTTGCTGCGGTTGCGGAAAACGCCGAAGTAACTACCCTGGTCACATCGGAGGGGAAATCCCTGACGGAAGTGAAGCTGACGGTTAAGAACCAGGCGCAACCGTTCTTAAAGGTCGGACTGCCTGCAGGAGCAACCATTCTGTCGGCGGATGTTGCTGGCGAGAAGGTGAAGCCCGTCGAAGCTGCGGATGGCAATCGCGTTCCCTTGCTCAGGGCGGGTTTCAGGCCCACCGACGCCTACACCGTTTCATTTGTATTCATGCACTCCGGGGCTCCATTTGCGAAAAAAGGCGGCTCGGATTTGTCGCTGCCCGGCATGGACATCCCTATCAACTTGCTGCAATGGGAGATTTTCCTTCCCGAGCAATACAAAGTGAAGGACCTCAGCGGCGATGCGATACCAGCAGATCGTGTTCCGCAAGCCTTCCTCGAGAGTGCCGGTTTCGAAACATACGCTGCAACGCAACCTGGATTCGCCTCTTCAGGTCCTGCCAACTACAAAGTTGAGTCGCTGCTTCAGGGACAATTGGGTGGACTCGTGCTGGATCCAAGCGGAGCGATTCTCCCGAATGCCCACGTTTCCGTGACATCGGAACAAAACGGGTACCGAAGGGAGGCGACCACGAACCAAGAGGGTTTCTGGCAGGTATGGAACATGCCGGCCGGACGGTTGGACATCAAAATCGAGTCGCAAGGCTTCAAGGCCCTTTTGGCGCGGGGGTATTCCTACGACCCTCAGCATCCGCAGCCGTTCCATGCCACTCTGCAAGTGGCAAACACTTCGGAGACGGTCGAAGTTGAGGCAAGCAGCATCAATATTGACCAAATGGAACGAGTAAACAAGCAGCGGGCCCAAGCCGCGCAGGCCCAAGCCGCGCAGGCCGCTCCATCGGCTAACGTCGTAAACCTGCAAAGACGAGTAGCCGGTGTTTTGCCGGTCGCAATTGATGTTCCGCATACCGGAACGGCATTTCATTTCGTGCGCCCGCTAGTGGTCAACGAGGAAACCAAGGTAGCATTCACCTACAAAAGCAAGTAAAGGGTAGTTGCCCAAGCGCTACTTTCGAGGAAGTCGGTTGCAAAGCTTGCATCTTTGCTCGAAAATTGCGTTCGCCACCGACGGGCTTCGGTGAGGTTGACAACTAAACCGCGTATCGAAGTCCTCCTCGGAGCACAACGGGGAAGGTTGCTGGGACGCTACTCATCCACTTTGCGGTAGCATGCATCGAAATCGTCTCGGCCCTTCCGCGCCTTCGACAGCATATGCGAATCGAACTAGTGATCCTTGCTCTCCTTTCAGTGAGCCACACGGCCTTAGGGCAAACGGCTCAACGCCTGAACCTGATGCCCATGCCAGCGAGCGTGCAACTCGAATCGGGGCAGTTGCCGATCGGCCAGTCATTCTCAATTGCGATTTCAGGCCATCGTGACGCTCTCGTCGATAAAGGTGTCGAAAGGTTTATCGCACAACTCTCGAAGCAAACCGGAATGCTGCTTGGGGCCGCCTCTGAAAAGAACAACCCGACGCTTTCGGTGAAGGTAGAACGGGGGTCTGCTGGGGAAGAACGAGTTGGCGAGGATGAATCCTACCAGCTGCGCGTAACCTCGTCGGAAGGATCACTTTCGGCTCCCACTTCTCTTGGCATCCTGCATGGCCTGCAAACGTTTCTTCAGTTAGTCCACACCGGGCCGGATGGATTTTACGTTCCCGCGGTAACCATCAACGACCAGCCGCGCTTTATGTGGAGGGGGCTCTTGCTGGATGTCGCGCGTCACTACATTCCTCTGGACGTGCTCAAGCGCAATCTTGATGGGATGGCGATGGTGAAAATGAATGTGCTGCACCTGCACTTGTCGGACGACCAGGGATTCCGCGTCGAGAGCAGCCGCTACCCCAGGCTTACCCTGGGGTCGGACGGCATGTATTACACGCAATCTGAAATTCGGGACTTAATCGCGTATGCACGCGATCGTGGTATTCGCGTGATGCCAGAGTTTGATATGCCGGCCCATAGCTTGTCTTGGTTTGTAGGCTATCCCGAATTGGCCAGCACTCCTGGCGTGTACAAAATCGACCCAGCCGCGCCCTATACCATCATGGATCCGACCAGGGAGGGAACGTATAAATTTCTAGATAAGTTCATCCGGGAAATGGCAAAGCTCTTTCCTGATCCCTACTTTCACATCGGCGGAGACGAAGTGAATGGAAAGCCGTGGGATGACAATCCGAAAATCCAGGCGTTCATGCATTCTCACGGGATCAAAACGAACCAGGATCTGCAAGCCTACTTCAACCAAAATCTGGAAAAGATCTTGAAGAAACACCACAAGATTATGGTGGGATGGGACGAAATTTTACGGCCAGACCTGCCGAAGACGATCGTTGTCCAATCATGGCGCGGACAAGAATCGCTGGCCACAGCCGCGCAGCAAGGCTATAGCGGAATTCTGTCGTTCGGCTACTATCTCGACCTGATGTGGCCCGCCTCGCGACACTACGCGGTTGATCCCATGTCGGGTGCAGCTTCCACGCTAAACCCCGAGCAGAAGAGTCGAATCCTCGGCGGAGAGGCATGTATGTGGAGTGAGTGGATTAGCCCTGAGAACATTGATTCGCGTATTTGGCCCCGGGCGGCGGCAATCGCCGAACGGCTTTGGTCTCCTCAAACCGTGCAGGATGTTTCCTCGATGTATGGGAGACTCGAGGAGTTGAGCTGGCGGCTCGAATGGGTAGGGCTGACCCATAGATCTCACGAAATACCGATGTTCGAGCGCATGACGGGAACAGAGGACATCGAGGCACTGCGCACCCTTGCCGCCGTCCTCGAACCGGTGAAGGACTATTCGCGTATGCAGGCCGTATCTGGCAACTGGGACTTTCGGGCTCCCCTGAATCGCCTGGTGGATCTTGCCAACCCGGAGAGCGAAACGGCAAGGAAATTTCGGGGGAATGTGGAGCGGTACATTCACAGCCGCTTTCAGGATCAAGAGGCGGAGAAATCAATTCGCAGTTTGCTCACAACCTGGCGTGACAACGACCAGAAACTGGAGCCGATTCTCGAGGGATCGTTCCTGCTGCGCGAAGTCACGCCTCTTTCTCGGGAGCTCTCGATCGCCGCAACGACTGGTTTGCTTGCACTGGACTACCTGGACAGGTCTCAAACCTCTCCCCCAGATTGGAGGGCACAGCGACTCCAGGAGCTCAATCAAGCCACGGCTGCAAAAGCCGCATTGCTACTTACAATTACCGACCCGGTGAAGGAACTGGTCGAAGCCAGCGCAGGGCTTCAACCCCAATAGCTGGACAGGTTTATTCGCAGGCTTCAAAAACCGAGAGTCTGCTTTCCCCGGCACCGGGATTGCGCTACCCTGAGTGCCAGCAAACGCTGTCATCTGGGTGTGGCCTCGTGGCGCCCACGATCTGCTTGAGTCGAGAGATGAGTCTGAAGTCCATGTTCATGGCGGGGTGGCGCGGTTGTTGGCTGTTGCCCTTGCTGATCATCCCCGGAGCCGCGGCTCAAACAACCGGACATCTGCCTTTATTAACCCGAGTTGAGCAAATCAGAACGTTGACCGCGCAACAAGCCTCTCTCCCCTACCGAGTTCGTCTTCGCGGTGTCGTCACCATGGATGCGCCGGCACCGGACTTCTTCGTTCAAGACTCGACCGCAGGGATTTATGTCGAAGGCCGGAATGCGGGACACCCGCGCGTTGTGTTTGGCCAGTTGGTCGAGATCGAGGGAATTACTGGACCGGGGAAATTCGCTCCAATCGTCAGTGCGACGAGTGTACGCGTGCTTGGCAAGGGCGCACTTCCAGCGGCCAAACTCTCACCTTTTTCCCACTTTGCCAGGGGACAACTCGACAGCCAATGGGAGGAGGTCCGAGGGATCCTGCGCTCGGTTGCCATCGACCGTACCTCATGGCGCGAAATGACCCTCGCGATGCGCGTTGCATCCGAGGGGGGTGAGTTCAACGTGCGCGTCCCCATTGAGCGGGAGCAAGATTTTTCCTCTTGGGTTGACAGCGAAGTGCTCATCGAGGGCGTGTGCGGCAGCCTGTACACTGCCGACCGCCAACTCTCAGGAATTCTTTTTTATGTTCCAAGGTTGAGCTTCATCAAGATCGAAGCCCCCGCGCCCGAGGTATCGGTCTCGGGGCTGTTGCGATTTTCTCCCAGTGCAAGCACGCGCCATCGGGTAAGGGTGCGCGGGGTTGTGACCTACCAGCAAGTCGGGAGGGCATTGTTCATTCAGGCCCAGGGGAAAGGCCTCCGAGTATTAACCGAACAAGCCACCACTCTCGCCATCGGCGATGTGGTGGATGTTCTCGGGTTTCCCGCTACCGGAGAATCTGCTCCTGTACTAGAAGACGCCGCATTTCACAGATTGGCTCATGAAACCGCTCCGGAACCGATCGCATTGAATCTTGATAGTCCGTGGGAGGAATTTGATGGCGCATTGGTGGGCGTCCATGCCGTCCTGCTGAATCGCGAGGTGAAGGCTGACTCCGTTCGCCTCCTATTGCAGGATGGCCAGACGGTGTTTGAAGCAAGCCTCATTGGGGACCGCTCGGGCAGGGAACTGGCTTCGCTTCCCCTAAACAGCAAGGTTAACGTCGTTGGAATTTGCCTGGTGCGAAGTGGCGGACTGTGGCATACGCCAGAGTCTTTCCGATTGCTGCTGCGTTCACCGCAAGATATCGTTGTCGTGGCCAAACCCTCCTGGTGGAATCTGCCACATACCTTGTGGGTGCTGGCGATTACCTCAGGCGCATTGTTGATCGTATTGGCGTGGGTGGTGGTGCTCGGGCGTCGAGTTCGGGAACAGATGGCCATCATTCGACATAGACTCCGACACGGGGCTGTGCTAGAGGAACGCAATCGCATTGCTCGAGAACTGCACGATACTCTCGAACAGGAACTGAGCGGCATCACCATGCAACTGGATCTCGCCGCTGACTGTTTTGAGCAGGCTCCCGATGTCGCCCAGAGAGCCCTCGAGTCAGCCCGGCAGATGAGCCGCCGCAGTATGATCGATGCGCGTCGTTCGGTCTGGGACTTGCGCTGCCAACTTCTCGAGAGCGGGAATCTCTCGGTGGCCATCGAACAGATCGTTGCGCCGCTCGTTTCGCGTTCCAACGTAGAGGTCGACCTCAAGGTTCAAGGGACCGAAGTCCGGTTGGAAGGGCCGCTCGAAATGAATCTGCTTCGGATATCGCAGGAGGCTGTAGCCAACGCGATACAGCATGGTTCCGTCAGCCGGATTCAGATTGAACTGCAATACCAAGCCGACTGCGTGGACCTGGTGATTGCAGACAACGGCCAGGGATTCGACGTTCGTAAGACTCTGGCTGCCGGCCACTTCGGGCTCCTGGACATGCATGAGCGGGCGCAAGCTATGGGCAGCCAGCTCACCATCGAAAGCGAAGTGGGGCGAGGCACTACGGTTTCCGTCAAGGTTCAAGCGCATCATCCAACAGGAACACGCGATGCTGAACTCAAAACCAATCCGGGCGCTGGTCGTTGATGATCATTTCATGGTTCGGATGGGTCTTTCTGCGTCCTTAAACGTGGAACCGGACATCGAAGTGGTGGCCGAGGCCTCTACCGGAGAGGCCGCGCTGCAAGCCTACCGCCTTCATCGCCCCACCTTGGTCATCATGGATCTACGTCTTCCCGGCATGAGCGGAACCGACTGCATCGCTACTCTCCTTGGCGAATTTCCGGAGGCGCGCGTACTCGTCCTCTCCACCCATTCCAATGAAGAGGAGATTTATCGCGCGATGCAAGCCGGAGCACACGGATACATTGTGAAAAGCATTGTCCGGGAAGAGCTTCTGCGGGCAGTTCGTGAAGTGCACAGCGGTCGTTCCTACATGGAAACAACCGTTGCTGCGCACCTGGCAGAGCGGCGGTTCCGCCGCGCCCTGAGCAGCCGAGAAATCGAGGTGCTGCGCCTGGTGGCCAAAGGTCTGGGAAACCGGGACATCGCCAACACCCTGAAGATCGCTGAGGTAACGGTCAAGCTACACGTTAGTCACACTCTAGAAAAGCTCGGCGTCAAGGATCGAACCGAGGCGGCTACGGTGGCGTTACGCAGAGGGATCATCTCGCTCGACTGAAGAGCGGCTCCCCAATTCACTCGTCCCTTCTACGAAAACGTTTCTCTTGATACTACTTTCGTACAGTATTGACAACGCTCGCCTAGCTATTTTGTATTAGGGGTCGCGAGTACCTGGGTGAAGTGTTTTTCGCCCTCATTCGTGGGTCTTCGCCTAGCTTCAAGGCTCTCAGGGAGTGTATCTATGAAGAAGAATTCCGCAGGGCGTTTGCTTGGAATCGTCTGCCTGGTCCTTAGCGGCCTGGCATTCGGGCAGTCCGACCGTGGCAGCATTGCGGGAACGGTTACCGACAGCTCCGGCGCGGTGATCGGCGGAGCCTCTATTGAAGTGAGGGGCGCTGATACCGGCAATGTGTACATGGCCGAATCCACTCCTGAAGGCGTTTATCGCATCCCGAACGTTGCCATCGGGCGTTACGATGTGACCGTCAAGGCGTCCGGCTTCCAGGCTTCGGTCGAAAAGGGAGTTCTGATTCAGATAAACACGGTTGCGGCCCTCAACATCACGCTCCGGGCAGGGGCGGTGCAAGAGGAAGTGACGATCCAGGCGGATGCCCCGACCATTCAGACCGAGAGCTCAGATGTCGGAACGGTGGTTGGCGACAAGCAGATTCACGACCTGCCGCTTGCTTTGAATTCCACCGGACAGAGCTTCGTACGCTCTCCCGAGACTTTTATCTTCCTGGTGCCAGGTACCATAGGTCAGGGCACCGTAGGGGACCACGGTTCCGCGGGCGTATTTGAGACCAAGTTGTCAGGCGGGCAGAATTTTGGCTCCGAGATTTTGCTGGACGGCGCCAGCGTGCAGCGTTCCGACTCGGGGACGGCGTTCGATCAAACTGCTCCCTCCGTGGAAGCGCTCACCGAGTTCAAAGTCACCACGGCGACGCCGACTGCGCAATACGGACACACGTCGGGAGGGGTGGAAAGTTTCACCACCAAGTCCGGTACGAATGGCTATCACGGCAGCGTCTTCGAGCTTTTCCGCAACGAGGCGTTGAACGCAAATTCTTGGGACAACAATTTCTTTGGTGTTAAAAAGCCGCGCGACCGGCAAAATGATTTTGGCGGTGCTCTCGGCGGACCTGTGCGAATTCCGCACCTTTATGACGGGCATGACAAGACGTTCTTCTTCTTCGCGTGGGAACAATATCGCAACCGCAGAGGCCTATCCAATAGCCCGGAGACATTGCCGACCGCGGCCGAACGGAACGGAGATTTCTCGGCGCTGCTCGGTCCGGGGCTAACCTTTAAAGACGTCAACAACGTCGTGCATCCCGTCATCAACCCTTGCAACGGACAACAGGTTCTCCAGGGCCAAATTTTCGATCCTTCAACCACACAAGTGGTGGGAGGACGAACCTGTCGCCTACCATTTGCTAACAATCAGATCCCGAATTTGAGCGGTGTGGCTCAGACGGTTGCGGGCTATCTGCCTGCCCTCAACCAGCCGGGTGGTTCCGCAAATAATGTTGCGGGACTTATCAACAATTTCCTCAATCCCGGGGTTCTGGATCACGTGGTCACGACCCAGACGAGCTTCCGCATTGACGAGAACCTGACAGAGAAGAGCAAGATCTTCTTCACCTATCACAGCCGTGAGCAGAATTTCCTGAACGCCGATAGCTTCGAGCTGCCCGCGCCCATTACCCCCGATAATTACTACAACTATTATTACACCCACTATCTCCGTCTGGGGTGGGACTACGTGGCCGCTCCTACGGTATTGAATCACCTGACCATCGGCTTCAATCGGATTTACACAGCCAGCAAATCTCCCAGCAACACGGGGCAAGACTGGCCGCAGGTTCTAGGCATCGGGAACGCAAGCGGATCGACATTTCCGATCTTTGAGTTTAACGGCGCTCAGTACTCGATTGGTTACAGCAAGTTTGGGAACAACGCTTATAGTCTTCAGGTCCCCAATGCCCTCGTGGTAGCCGACAGCGTTACCTGGACGCACGGCCGCCACGCGTTTCAGTTTGGCTTCGACTGGCGCTCCTATCAATACTCGATAGAGAGTCCGGGAGCGACCTCGCCTCACTACATTTTCAACAGTCGAGAGACTTCCTTCACTCCGCTCAGCGAAGATTCCAATGCCGGCCTCACTGGAGATCCATTCGCGAGCTTCCTATTGGGCCTGCCAGATCAGGAATCTCTCACCGTATCTTCCCACTACTCTCGCTGGGCCCAAAACTACTATGCGGCTTACGTGCAGGATGATTTCAAGGCGCGGCGCAATTTGACCCTGAATCTCGGGCTTCGCTGGGACATCGAAACGCCGCGTCATGAGGCCATCGGGGCACAGTCGGTGTTTTCTCCCACCGCTTCGAACTCCCTGACGCCCGGGCAACCGGGAGCAACCGTGTATGGAAGCGGCGCAACCGGCACCAATACCTACTTCAAAAATATCGGGCCTCGCGTCGGGTTTGCCTATTCACCCGATTTCCTCCGCAACACCGTCGTCCGCGGCGGCTACAGCATCTATTACGCTCCCCTCACGTACTCTGACTTCGGAGGCAATCTGAGCAGTGGCACGACTGCCAACCCGAATTTCCAGAATCCGGACAACTTCACTCCCGTGCAGGGTCTGGATGCAGGATTTCCCTCGTACGCCCTGCCGAGCAATGAGCAGGATCCTACTCTGAATACTTTTACCACCAACACTGTCAGCTATGTTGCTGCCGAGTACAATCGGCCCGGCATGGTTCAAAACTGGCAGCTAGAGATTCAGCGCCAGTTGGCGCCTGACTTGATCTTCGCCATCGGATATGTGGGACAGCACGCGACCAGACTCCGATCAAATCTCGCCCAGGTGAACACCCCGAATCCGCAGTACAACTCTCTCGGCGATGCCTTGAACTTTCTCGTGGACGGAAGCGACGGCAAAAATGGCCCTGCCGTTCTCTCTCAACTGGGAGTGACGGTGCCTTCCTGGTTTGTTCCGGGTTGGGGGTCAAACGCCACCGTCGGTCAGTTGCTGCGGCCGTTTCCGCAGTTTGGAGCGATCACCACGAATTGCTGCCTTGAGAACCTCGGCCAATCCACCTACAACGCCTTGCAGACGAAGGTGGAGCGGCGGTTCCGCAATGGACTGAACTTGCTCGCATCGTATACCTATTCGAAGACGATTACGGACGCGGATTCGTCCTTCTCTACCCTGACCGGCTTCAACTCCCAGGTCTTTGGCGCACAAAATCCCTATAACCTGCGCGGCGAAAAGGCCGTCAGCTACCAGGACATTCCGCACGCGTTCGTGCTGAGCTACATGTATGAATTTCCGGTTGGTCCCGGAAAGAAGTATCTGAATCATGGCGTCGCCAGCAAGGTTTTGGGCGGCTGGCAAATCGGCGGAGTGCATCGCTATCAGATAGGGTCGCCCACGGTGATTAACGAATTTGCCACAGCGAACCCATATAGCGGAGGGAATTACCGGCTCAGTGCGGTGTCCGGACAATCGGTTTTTCTCGCACATCCTACGAAGTGGACGCCCGCGCTCGATGCTGGCTGGAATAGCAGCTGTACAGCATCCAACGGCTTGTATGCCCCGAGCCCTTTAAATACGGCACAGACAGTCAACTGCGGGGCATTCGAGGACCCGAGCTTGGTTTCCTTAGCGGCTGGAGGAGGCTATGTTTTTGGAAACCTTCCGAGTGTCGTCTCCTGGTGGCGAAGTCCGGGGTATAAGAATGAGGATTTTGCCATCATCAAACGAACCAGCATTCGAGAGGGGCAGAATATCTTGTTCAAGGCGGATATCCCGAACGCCTTCAATCGGCATGTCTTTGGAGGCATTGACGGGTGGCCGACAGATCAGTATTTCGGTGTGCCGGGTGGGAGCGGCCACGCCGTGATCAACGGCCCGCGGCAGATTCAATTGACTCTGCGCTACGAGTTCTGAGTAGCAAGTTCACGACCCGACAGCCCATCCTTCTGGCACGCCAGCGCCAGAAGGATTTCCCGTCATTGACGACTGTTGCCGAGGTATAGACTCTAACTGTGCGTTCCGTCCTCTTTCGTTTAGACGACCTACCGCCATTGTCCTCGTTGAGAACGGCTTTGGGCTTGCTGTTTTTCATTGCCGCGTCGATCTGGGTTTCGGCGCAAGTCTCGGCCGTCCCACCCGAGTTCATTCAGGCTACCCAGGCTATGCGTGAAGGCAAGCTGGATGAGGCGGCTCGAGGATTCGCCGCGGCCCTGAGGCGCCAGCCGGCTTTCGCCGAGGCACATTTCAACCTTGGCCTGGTTGACGAAGAGCTGGGCAAATATGATGACGCTGTTGCCAGTTTCCGGGAGGCATTGAAACTGAAGCCGCGCCTGCGTGGCGCCAACCTGTTCCTAGGCGTCGCTGAGTTCCGCCTAAACCATCTCGAAGAAGCTGCAACCGCGGTGCAGAAGGAAGTTGCGGCCTACCCCAAGGACGCGGAAGCATGGATGTGGTTCGGTGTGGTGCGGCTGGCCCAGGATCGACCCGAGGATGCGGCGGAAGCGCTCGACAAGGCTGGAAAGCTGAAGCCTGACGACCAAGACATCTTGTATCATCGCGGGCGTGCACACTTGCTGGTCTCAAAGAACAGCTATGGGCACATGTTCAAAGTCAATCCGGGTTCATGGCTGGTGCACCGAGTACTGGCGCAAGCGAACGCCGAGGCCGAACGTCATACCGAAGCGATCGCCGAATATGAGGAGGCGATCAAACTCGCTCCAACCCAACCCGGACTTCACGAGGAACTGGGAACCGAATATCGTGCCGTCAATAAGATTGCAGAGGCCGAGCAGGCCTTTGAGCGCGAGCTGGAGCTGGATCCCCACAATGTTCTGGCCCGATACAAGCTAGGAGCTCTGGAGGTTGAAAAAGGCGACGGGGCAAGAGGCAAAGAATTGATTGAGGCGGCACAGAAAGAGAAACCCGATCTGATCCATCTCGACTATAACCTTGGCCGCGCGGAAGCATTATTAGGTAACGACAGCGCTGCCGCCGGACATTTCGAACGGGCCGTAAAGGCTGACAGTGATTCCGAGGTGGTCGAGCAGGCCTGGTTTCAGCTGGGGACCGCCTATCGCCGGCTGCACCGAATGGAGGAAGCGCGCGCGGCCATGGCAACCTACCAGCAACTCAAGGATGCTGACGCGCAGAAATCGCAGAAGGCTCTGGAGACCTACCGCCAGGAGCATCCGGATGTGAACGAACCCGCACCGGTTCATCCGCAGTAGGAGCGAACGGTTGGCTCAATGGGGTGCGGACTTTGGGGCCGCAGCCCGGCTTTCGAGTTCTGCGGTGCGCTCGAACTCCGCTTTCGCGCGCTCGAGCTCATTCCTGTCCTTGTACACTCGGCCAAGCTGATAGTGAGCGACCGGATTCTGCGGATCGAGCGACGTCGCGCGGATGAGTTCCCGTCGCGCGGCGTCCAACTTCTCCACTTTCCGGTAAAGAACTCCAAGAATCAGGTGGCAATAACCGCTCTCGGGTGCCAGTGAAACCGCCGTTTCGAGCAGCCCCGCGGCTTCCTCAGTTCTATTCTGTTCGGCAAGAAGATTGCCCAGATTGACGTACGGCTGCTCTCTCGATTCTGTGGCATCTTTTCCCCAGGCAATTGCCTTCCGGTATGCTTGCTCGGCCGCGGCCACATCGCCCTTGGTCTCAAATACCAGACCTAAATTATTTTCCGCTTTGGCGTTGGTTGGATCGAGGTCGAGAACTCGCTCGAACGCAGCGCGCGCATCGCCGAGCTGCGCTCTGGTGTAGTAGGCGCGGCCCAGGTAGTACCAGGCATCCTTATTATTAGGGTCAAGAGCAACCGCTCGTTCCAGCCATTTGATCGCATCCTGATAATCGTCAAGCAGAGCGTAATTGAGGCCGACAATTTTCAAATCGTCGCTGGTCGGCGTTTCCAAGGCAGCTGCTTGGGTGTAGGTTCCCAGGGAGTCGACGGGACGGTTCTCACGGTTGAGCACGAAGCCCAGCATGTAAAGCGCGTCGGAAGATTTTGGATGATACCGAAGATAGTTGCGCAGAGATTGTTCTGCAGCAGGAAAGTCTGGGGTATGAGCAAAGCATTTCGCGCGGTAGAGCAACGCATCGGTAGCCCCAGGCCGGGCATCTTCGACCGCCGCAAACATTTCTGCTGCATGGATATAGTCACCGGCAACAAACTTTCGGACGGCGCGATCGTAATCAGTGTTCGGTTGGGCAACCAGGGGTAATTGGAAGAGCTCAGATGCAGATGCCAGGCACAGAAAGAGAATGGAGGCAGTCAATCGAGGCGTTTTCATGGCCTGGCCGCTCCGGTTACGGCTGGCTCATCAATCTGTAGCACCTGATCCACGGCAACATTCGTGAGCGTCTGCCGGACGCCGCTTGGCCAGCGGATCTCAAGTTTCTGGATTGAGCTTTCCCCGCCAAGGCCAAAATGCACGCGTTTGTCACTGGCAGAAAGATAGCTACTTGCAGTGGAAACGGTCGCGTATTGCTGGCCTGAACTTGTCACCAGAGTGACGACGGCACCGATGGCATCGCGGTTACTCCGGTGCCCGATCAGTTTCAGCAGGATCCAATGACTCTTGGTAGCGGTTTGGTTGTGGAGAAGGTGCGCCTGGCCGTCATTCGTGGTTACCACCGCATCCACGCGGCCGTCGTTGTCGAGGTCGCCGATCGCCATCCCGCGAGCCACCCATGGTTTCTCGAATACGGCTCCCGATTGCGAAGAGACGTCAACGAAGCCATGGCCGGTATTACGGGCGAGTAGCATTGGCTCACGATAGTGAAGATTGGGAGAATTCAGCCCAATCGTATCGAGGTCATGTCCCTGGGCAACCAGCAGGTCCTTCCAGCCGTCGTTGTCGTAGTCGAAGAGCCGCATTCCCCAGCCGGAATGGGTTAACGTCATCGGACCGATGCCGACCGATTGGGTGGTGTAGGTGAATGTGCCATCGCCGTTGTTCTGGTAAACGGCATAGCGCTGATTCGCCAGGTCTGTGACCACGATGTCCGGCAAGCCGTCATTATTGTAGTCGGCAAAATCAACGCCCATTCCTGCATAGGTTCGGCCATCCTGATCCACCGCTACGCCGCTCGGAAGCCCGATCTCTTCAAAGGTACCGTCTCCCCGATTGCGATCAAGGAACTCAGGCATCGAGTCGTTCGCAATAAAGAGGTCCGGATGGCCGTCGCGGTCGTAATCCGCGATGGCAACGCCCAGTCCCTTACCCGGTTTGCCGAGGCCGACCTTCTCGGCCACTTCTGTGAACGTTCCGTCATGATTGTTGTGATAAACAAGCGGCGCGACCGGCTTGAAGTAGTCCGGGTGGCAATAGGCGCGATAACCTTCCTTGTGTTCTCCGCACCAGATGTCGTCGAAGTCCCAATCCAGATAGCGCAAAACGATAAGATCCAGAAACCCGTCGCTGTCCAGATCGACCCAGGCTGCACTGGTTGACCAGCCACCGCCTGAGACTCCGGCCTTTTCGGTCACGTCCGTAAATGTCCCGTCACCATTGTTGTGGTAGAGCTTGTTGCCACCATAGGCGGTGACATAGAGATCTTCAAAGCCGTCGTTGTCGTAGTCTCCGACGGCCACACCCATGCCATAGCCGTTGCCTTGAAGTCCGGACTTTTCTGTAACGTCTTCGAAGCTACCGTCTGCTTTCTGATGGTAAAGGCGATTCCAATACTCGGGACCTGTTTTCCGCGGAATCGATCCTCGGGGCGTGGGATCAGCAAGCGGCGCGCCGTTGACGAGATAAATATCCAGCCGCCCGTCGTTGTCGTAATCGAATAGAGCGACGCCGGAGCCCATCGTTTCAAGAAGATATTTCTTGGAGGTATGGGAAGAACGGTATTGAAACGCAACCCCGAGCTCCTGCGTGACCTCAACGAACGATCCAGCAGGAGCAGACGGCGGAGCCGGTGCAGATTGGGCGTTTAGAGCGCCCTGAAGGCTCGAAATCCGGGCAAAGGGCCAGAGCAGAGCGATCACGAAAGCGTACCCGACCTTAGCCCTTGGGCTTGCCACTATTGCTCCACGATGCCTTTGCCTTCAGTAAGGGTAAGGATGCGGTCCACCGCCGAAACCCGCACTTCCTCCCTGAACCCGTCTGGCCAGAGGATCTCGACTTTTTCGATTTTCGCCGCTGCCCCTAACCCGAAGTGCACGCGCGAATCGGAGGTTGAAGCGTAACTGCCACCGCTGAAAACATCGGCTCTCTGCCGCACGCCTCCGGCGGTTAGAAATACCTTTGCGCCCTGCGCGTCTCTAGGGCTTTTCCCACCACCAATCAATTTGAGAGTGAGCCAGTGGTTCCCATTCTGAACCACATTGCGAAGCAAGACGGGCGTTGAATCAATCACATTGAGAACCACATCAATATGCCCGTCGTTAAATAGGTCACCGAATGCGGCACCCCGAGCGGAAATAACGTCCGCCAGCCCACTTCCGGTAGTAGGCGGAGCCTCCGTGAATTTTGATCCGTCCACATTGCGGAACAACAGAGGACGTTGTGCCCAAGTGGTTCCCCAATCCTGTTTGTCAACGCCCGGATAGACGTGGCCGTTGGCGAAAAATAGATCCAGCAGGCCATCATTGTCATAGTCGAGAAACCCGGTTCCCCAGCCAAGAAAGGGAATGGTGGCATTCGCAATTCCGGAGGCATAGCTCACATCCGAGAAGCTCGCTTCCCCATCATTCCGGTAGAGCGTGTTGTAGTCATCAGAAAAATTGGTGATGCAGAAGTCCACCCGCCCGTCTCGGTTGTAGTCGCCCACCGCAATCCCCATCGCTGCCTGCTCACGACCCTCATCGTTAAGGGCAAATCCCGAAAGATAGCTGGCGTCCTCGAACGTGCCGTCGTGCTTGTTGCGGTAAAGAAACTTTGGGACGGAATCGTTGGCGACCAGCAAATCAAGCCAGCCATCGTCGTCTATATCAATGAAGACGGAAGCCAAGCCGTAATAGCCTCGCGGATCAGATACGCCGGCTTTAAGGCTTACATCTGTGAAAGTACCATCACCATTGTTGTGGAACAGGTGATCGCCTTCGCCAGCAAGGCCACGCGGCCCGCACATCACGTCCACACCGCGGAATTGGCAAAATCCCGGCGGAAGGCCGCCTTTACCCGCAATCGGTGGCTTGTCAGGGTCAAATTTCACGTAACCGGGAACAAAAAGATCCAGCCTTCCATTGCGATCGTAATCTCCCCAGGTTGCCCCGGTCGACCATCCGCCAAGCGCAACCCCTGCCCGCTCGGCGACGTCGGTAAAGGTACCGTCATGATTGTTGCGATAGAGCCGGTTCTTGCCGAAATTGGAAACATAAATATCAGGCCAGCCGTCATTATCGAAGTCGCCCACGGCAACCCCAAACCCCCACCCCTCGTTCGCGACGCCGGCCTTATCAGTCACGTCCGTGAACGTTCCGTCGTGATTGTTGTGAAACAGCATGGCTCGCGGCGCCGCCTGTTTGCCGTTAAGCGCGGCAACGGTCGATCCGTTCAATAGGTATATATCCAGCCAGCCGTCGTTGTCGTAATCGAGAAGTGCAAGGCCGGAACCGGGAGTTTCAAGAATCGTTGTCTTCTCACGAGTCCCAGAAACATGATGAAATTTGTCCAGTCCGGCCGAGTGCGTGATGTCCGAAAAAATGACCGGTCCATTGTCAATGAAGCCCCCAGCCGTAATCGGCCGGGACAAAGCATCTTTGACCGGAGCGTGTGCGACGCCGGTACTTGCCCCATTCTGCTGAGCGCGGTTCTCCGCCGGGTTTGTTTGCTGCGTCACGCCGGGGGCTGCCGAGAGCAACAACAGGGTGACGCAGGCAAGGAAAATCGGCATGCTCTTTCGAATTGAGACAGTCGACGCCCTCTCGATCATCGTCGGCCCGGAATGGAGGTAGAAGGTACGGATCAAACGATCTTCTCACGGCGAGAGCGGGAGCCCCAAGTGCCTTGAATTGGATTATTACGTCACTCCGGCGATGAAACGCGACGCGGCTACTCTTCCCCGAATTTCATCAATCGTTCGGTTTCATGTGGACGTTCCACCGCTAAAATTTGGCCTTTCGCCAATTCCCTTGAGACGAATTGGAAATGTCCGAACGAAAAAGCCCCGAGCAATCTCAGTCGTCGTTGCTTTACCCGGTCGTGACGAAAGACTTGTCAGGACCATACGAGAAATTGCAACATCTGGCCGAATGGTGGATACTCCATGATTTATGAATGGATCTGCACTTCGAGACTACGCCACCGAGGCAATTCGCTACTGGGAACCTCGTCGTCTTTTCTACAACTTGCTACTGGTTCTCGTTGTAGCGATCACTTTTTGGCTGAACCTTCCCTCTTCCCGAGCAGCGGTCACCATCGATTCCGTTCTCTGGCTTTTCCTGCTCGCGGTTATAGCTAACGTGGCTTACTGTGCTGCCTACGTCGTGGACTTGTTCGTACAGGCGTCTGCCTTTCGGCTGCATTGGCAGCAGTTCCGATGGCTCCTTTTTGCGCTGGGAAGTGCGTTTGCTGCGGTTCTGACCCGCTACGTGTCGATGACTCTCTTCGCAGCTGTTGCAGCCGGTTCCAAATAGGGGAAGCCTATTTCATTTTGCGGGGAGATTTCTTTTGTCCAAACAGCTTGCCTGGCGCACGCTTCTTGCTGGATTTGCTGTTTTTCTCAACCCTCAACTTCCATGCAGTGCGGAGAGCGCCTGTCAGAACATCCTCGGTTACTACGGCCAAACGAACGTGAGTTGCCCCATTTTTTCCCCAGCCGCCCGCAACCGGAACAAAGATCTCTGGCAGCTCTTCCACAAAGGCGCTTTGCTCCTCAGGGGTAAGCAGGAGATTTCCGTAGCCCTGGGCTGCGGCGGCAAGCGTAGCAAAGATTCGTCCATTCACCCGAAAGTCGGGGTGGCCCATGTGAGAACCCTCTTCAGCCCCTTCGAGGCTAAGAGCAATTCTTCGGAAAGCGCCTACATTCATCGCAGCAACTCGATAGACCATCACATACTAACCTGGTTCGCGAAAGATGCGAAACCATTCGTGTCGGTTTGAAATGATCAAGTCCTGACTGACTAAACTGCTGCAGCTATAACCTGGACAGTTTGTCAGAATCTGCGGGGGATCACCTTTACCATATATAGAGAGAGACTCATGGACCAACACCTTCACCAGTGCGAATGCCACGAGCAGCACAGCCATTGGAGGGCTTGAGTTGTCGAGATGCTTTTAATCCTCAAGATAAATCGGAACGGGAGTGCGGCTGCTAGTTTGCTGGCTTCAAAGCGTGGATCGGCTCCACGGCAGCTTTGTGAATTGCTCCCTATGGCGACACGAAAATGGAAACTTATCGTCGATTGACCCGCTGGTGCCTCAAGCCATTTCTTCAAGTTCAGGGACAGGGGAGTCCCTGTCCCTGATTTCACTCAAAAGGGCTTGTTAAGCCAAGGCTGGACCATGACGTTAGATCCACTCGCGTGAGAGCAGCCAGGAGATCCGGGCCCCATCGAACAGCCCCACCAGTTCTGAGTGGCATTGACCGAACCGGCCCCAAGGTTCGCGAGTCCGATCATCTTTCCGAGCAGGTTATTTAGATGGACTGCCACGATGGACGGGGTATTGACTGCAACATCGACAGCCTCATCCTTAATCACGTTTTGTGAAATGATCGTTCCTAGAATCGGGGAGACGCCAAAGATGTTGATTCCCGTTGACCCCGGGGTTGCGGCATCGTCGGTGTCGGCATGGTTCCCAGAGATCTGGTTCGCGATGATGGAATTGTTATTCAGGTTTTGTCCGGGTGTATGGCTGTGCAGGGCAACTCCAGGAAGGCCGTTGTTGGTCAATTTATTTTCAATGACCACGTTGCCATAGTTCTTAGCGCCTGGCACTGAATCGAAGATGCCCACCCCAGCCCCTTCTCCTACGGCAAGTCCATTGCGAGAGGACTCGTTGCCAGAGATCGTGTTATCAAAAACGCCGAGCGGCGCCATAGCACCTGTTTGCATTGCTGGAGGATGCGAAGCCAGCGTAATGCCGCAGTCGAACGGGTTTTCGGTGACAATGTTTCCCGAAACCAGAATGTGGTGAGTTGCACCGGTGTCATCGCTGAGCAGGATGCCGCCGGAATTTCCGAATACCTGGTTATTCGCGACGATGGAGTGTTCCACTCCGCTGAGGTGGACCCCTTCCCCACAGTCGAATCCTTCGGCCGTCTCAAAATTGGGAATGCCGGGGCAGGAGGGCCCCTCTGAACCGAAGCTGAGGCTTCGATCGTTGTGGGTGACTTTGTTGCCCCAAACAGTTACGTCTGCCGCATTGGTAATCAGAACCCCTTCAAAATTCGCGTTCTTGATGGTGAATCCGCTTACCACCACTGCCCGCAATCCGGGATGATCGAGGCCGTCAACGTTCACTCCATTGGGTAGTCCAGTCGCGTCGATGATCGTATTATTCTGGTTATCTCCGATGAGCGAGAGAGGCTTACCGATTTGAACCTGTTCAGCATAGGTCCCCGGCGCGACCCTGATTGTGGAGTGGTCAGTTGCGGCGGCCACAGCAGCGGAAATTGTCGAGTAGCACCCCGACATCCCGCCTTGGTTCACACATAGCGTTCCTGCTAGCGAAAATTGAGACACTGCAACGAACAAACAGACAATGAAGCAAGCGCGCAATAGCATATTTCCCATCACAAACTCCTTAGTTCCATCACTACAGTTGTGGTTAGGTTGAGAAGTTTAGGAAAGCCGATTCAGCGGGAAATCTGGACAGAGCCGATCTTGAGAACAAAGCACCGCAAATCATAGGTGCAACCACACAGATTTGAACATCCGGAAATTCATGTAATGACCCTAGGACTGCTTGGGGGCGAAAGCGTACACAAAAATGGACGGTCAAAGTAAGTTGCATCGTTACTCTTGTTTCGACCTGGTCCGCAGGTCGCGATATT
Source organism: Terriglobales bacterium (assembly GCA_035496675.1). GTDB lineage: Bacteria > Acidobacteriota > Terriglobia > Terriglobales > Acidobacteriaceae > Gp1-AA145. The sequence continues at coordinate 88,544 of DATJEL010000029.1, read as the reverse complement.
GGAGTGCCTTTCCTCAGGCCACCAATCTCGCGTCCTTCAGGCCTCGATGGAGGTGCTCTGTATCAGACACCCAGCCGAAAACGCCGCCTTGCATTTTCACCGATTTCACGGCGGCGTCGTGATTTCCGACATCCGTAGCGCCGACGCTGTCTTTCAGGAGCAGGCACCAATATCCGATGTCATTTGCTTCGCGCATCATTGTGTGTACGCAAACATCGGTAGTGATTCCGCATAGGATGAGGTGAGTGATGCCGAGCTGCTGCAGGACTAAAAAGAAATCGCTGCAATAGCCAACGCCCTTTCCGGCCTTGTCAACCAGTATCTCGCCCTCGACCGGCTCAACCTCTTTGACGATCCCCCAACTCTGAGACCCGCGGAGCAACAGGCGCCCAACGCCTCCTTTGGGCTTCTCGCCGATCCCAACCGCATCCTTGCCGATGATCTTGCTGCGCAGGATCTTGTTATAAGGACAGTCGCTCAGGTCGGGCATGTGACCCTCACGGCAGTGGATGACCGTGATTCCCGACTTACGGGCGTCGGCCAATGCTTTTCTGGCGAAAGTGAGAGGATTGGCGGTGTTCGAGAGTGGATAGCCCATCACGTCTACGTACCCCTTCTCGCCGCAAAAGTCGATCTGAAAGTCGATGGACACGAGGGCGGTTCGTGCGCTGTCGAATTCCAGATACGACGTTTCGCCAAAATTAGGAACGTCCTCACATTCGACTTTGAACAACTTTCCTTTCGGTGGACCATAGAGCCATTGCGGCACTCTATATGTCCTGGTCTTTTTCCATTCTTCGTAGCCATCCTCCACGTGTGCGAGCATTTCGTCCCGCCTCTTGAACATAAGGTGTTCATACTCGCGTTCTGCGCCATGATCTGAAGGTGTTCCCTTTTCGATTAGATGTTCTTCAGCTGTAAGCATTTCTGATACTCCCTCTAGGTTCTGGATATTGAGTCACTCTGCTTCTTGTCAGCGGAGAGCGGGAAGATAAGCTTTTCAAAGGCAAGAACAAAGATGATTACGGAGATGACTGGATTGCTGAAAATCGTCTCGACTACCTTTGGGGTATGTTGCCAAGTGTCTTGAGGAAGGAGGTGAAGGCCGAGACTCAGAAAAATCGAGAAGCCCACCAGCGTCTGTTCGCGACCGCCAAATGCCGGCGCAGTGTTCAAGATGTTTGCGCCGATGCCAATTACCGTCGAAGCAATCCCAAGTAATACCGCACCCGCCACTTCCTTCGGCATAGCCGCCATCAGTGCCCCGAACGGTCCGATGAAGGCGAGGACGATAAAGATGGCTGCGGCAACAATGACGAATGCGCGAGCCGCGACTCGGGTCAACTGCACAATGCCTAGATTTTCACCGTAGGCGACAGTTGCTGGAGTGCCCAGGAGTCCCGGCAGTACAGTTTCGAGCAGACCAAAAAGCAGAAAGCTTCGGCGCTCTTCGCCTTCTCGCACCTTCTCTTTGACTATTTCGGCATATCCGTGCAAATTGCCATAAAAGTTCATTGCCGCCATCAAGTTGACGATTAGCATGATGACCACAAGATCCCAGGTCGGCATCATCCGGCCATACGGGAAGAGTCTAGGAACGGAGATGAGCGGTGCTTGTCTGACTAGGCTGAGGTCTACTCGACCTAAGGCAAGAAAAACGATGTACCCCAACACGATAATAAAGACGGGAGGTAAAGTCGCCCAAACTCCCCGCCCCCGAATCGCCAGTACGCTTCCGCCGAGAGCCAAAGCCAAGGCGATCAAGAAACCCAGGCCGAAGCCGGCCTGTGTCATGTCGCCAAGGCCGACTTGGGCGACCGTCAGCCCAATCATAATGATCATTGATCCCAAGACCAGCGGGCTCCACACCTTGCGGATGAAACGAACCGCTCCCAGAGCGACGACAGCCACGATGATAATTCCCGACAATGCTTGTGCGGTAAACGACTGGAGCGCGTAGGTCTCGCCCCCTGCGGCAAAGGCGGCGACAATTGCCAACGACGGTATGACATTCGGGCCATGAACCATCGCCATCCGATGACCCAACCACGCCTGCAGCAAGGTGCTAACTCCGATCGTTAGCACCACAGAGGAAATGTAGGTCGTCATTCTTGCGCCTTGAAAATTCAACCCTACGCCAACGATGGCGTAGCCCCAGACCACTGCATAGACCATGGTGACCAGCCATTGAAAACTGTAAAGAACCCAATCGTGCGTTGACCGCGGTTGTTCATTCTTTCCATATACGAGGCCGGTTGGCGGAGAGGAAGACGGAATGACGTGAATTTCTTTACGCAGCGGCGAACCCATAGGAAAAACCCAGAACGGCTTTGGGTGTTTTCGGTAAAGATGCAAGTGCCAAAACTTGTTTGCCGAACGGCGACGATCTCTTGTTAGTGTGCCTGTAAGCAGAATCCACTGTCATTCTGTACAGTGTCTGCAATGCAGCCCAAGAACAAGGGCAGGAGTGCTGACGGGGGCTGACCTGCTTTGAAGAGAACCCTCAGAGCCTCTCAAGAGAAACTTCTGTCGCTGCAAGGGTGAAGGGAAATCCCTGAGGTGAGTAACCGAAATGTGAAATTTGGTAGTTCGAGATAAATTTGCAGCCTAGTTTAGCGGAAGACCTGCCGAAATGCCCTGAAGCTCCTAACTTGTGAGAACTTCAGCCTGTGTTCGTGTTCCTGCCCAGTTTCAAGCGTTTGGCGGTCCGCTCGTTAGAAAGACCATCGGCTAAAGACTTGACCACTTCATATTCGCGTGCGGACAGTTTCACATTGTCACCCCTGCATGGATGTACATTGCGCGCAAAGGCCAAGGCCTCCATCACAAAGCCGAACTGCTCGTTGGTGGCCCAGATCTGTCCCTCAAATACTCGTGTGATGCATTTCGTTAGTAGTTTTAACGGTAGATCCTTGGAAAAAACCCCACGTGCACCGAGCCGAAAGGATTGGACTACAAATTCGGAATCATGAGATTCCAGCAGGACCACGGCTTTCACCGCAGGATACGAGATTCGGAAGTCCGCGAGCACGTCGAACCCGGCATTTGGTTGATCGTCCAACTTCGGCGTGACCAGTAGGACGTCTGGATTCCCGGTAAGGGCCAAGGCATCGATCTCTGCGTAACGCACGCCCCAGCCAACTGCAACAAACCTGCGGTCTTTTCCAATTGAGTCGACCAGCAGTTCGCTCTCAATCGCGGTCCGGTTAGCGACGAGAACGCGAATCTGCTCTCGCGGTCCCGTACGGCGGAGCAAGGTTTCCTCTTGCGATTGGGAACCAGCGGAATCACCCGTATTTGGAAGAGATCTTTCAAAAGGCACCAAACCTGTTCCCATATTCCCGCACACTCCGTTTCCATGGCGCACGATTTGCAGAGCTTGTTGCAACGCCAGCTTCGAAACATCATGGATAGAAAACCACGGTGGGAATCTAAAGCGGGAGTCGCCAGAAGTGTTGGCCTTAGCTCTGCAACCGGTTCGAGCCGAACATTTATTGTGAACCGCAGCTCAGCAAACTTGCGCCCAGCGTGTCCGCCTGAGGCAACCCTAAAGTTCCCCAGCTCGGGATCCACGCTCTCCTAACCGTTTAGCACTCTGGCATTCATCGAGTCAATATACGAGGGTCAAAATGTTGCAAAATCTCAATCGAGCAATGTCCCAGCAAAAAGATCTTCTAAACACAGTCTGGGAAACCAGGATGGAGCCGTGCCAAGTGCCTGGCCTCATCCGATAGCAGAGTAGAGGCGGACTTACTCCGAGGAGCTTTCGGGGTCTGTGTTGTCTGGGTGCCTTACACTGCGGCCCCCTGGGATTCCGTAGAGAGATTCTTCTCTATTCATCCCCACCTCTCGACGGAGTTTGCTGCCCCTAAAGCAAGTTCGTCATCCTCGGAGAACATCGTTTCTTTTGCAGCCTTTAGACGCGCCATGATTTTGTAGTTACGTGGACTCAGAAGGAGGGTTGATCATGCTTCTTCTCTGACGGCGATTTGGGCGCGTTGAAGTGGGCCGTCAGGCTCAAAGCGAAAAAATAAAAAACCCAAGGCCGCATGCGCCTTGGGTTGGTCTATATCGAAATCGAATTGTAGGGCTACAGCTCCGTTAAGCAACTCACGAGCATAGTTGTAATGGCTTGGGAGGCTCAGATACAGGCGTAGTTTTCAAAGCCATGTGGATGTCGAAGAGCACTCGAGCCGCCTTCAAGACGGCGTTCTCGCTCCCCTGATTTCCTACTGGAACCTTTTCCTCCCCTCGCAGCGTCGTATGGGGTTGCATTGCCACTTCCTGGATCATGGTTGCCGTGATGGTTCGTTCCCGCCGAGAATAGCCTTTAACCAACGCCCCCTCACACAGAAGATTGATCCAGCGCGGAATGCCTTTAGAGTGGACAAACAATGCAGTCAGAACTTCGGTGTCGAAAATGGGCTCGCGCTTGGAAAGCCATTGTGCATTGCGAAGCCGGCATGCAATATAGTTCTCGATTTCGGATCGATCAAGGGACTCGAGGCAATTCTGAGTTCTGTCCGACACTCTAAAGTCCGTGAACTTCTCGACACCGAAAAGCTTCCGCAATTGGGGAATCCCCACGAGAACGAATTGTAGGCCTCCCTGTTGTGTTGGCCAAGTTGCGAGCAGTCGAATGTCCTCGACCGAATCATCCGAAAGTTCGTGTGCGTCGTCTATGAACACAACCGAGAATTCGCGCCCGGCTTTCAATGGAAGCTCAGTTCGGGACACCAGATTACGCTTGCACGAGGGCCACTGACTGGCCAGAACGTAGTCGGTGCGAACGTTGCCGATTCGAAGTAGTTCGATGAGACAGGCGACGATGTGGGTTTTTCCTGCGCCAGATTCACCAGTCAGTACTAACATCCTCTCATGTGCCAGAATTCCCGAGTACAGGTTGCCTAGGGCTGCCCTGTAGGTTGATGTCAGACATAGGAAGGATGCATCGGGCGCAGTTTCAAACGGATTTCGCTTGAGTCCGTAAAACTCCAGAAGCCCGGGATCAGAGGCAGTGGTTTCCACGCGACTTTCGGGCACTGAGGGGAGACTGGAAGCGCGCACCGGGCCCAGCTTGGATGTGAATTCGCTGTGCCCGAGATCAGCAATCACCTCCTGCATGATGTCACCGCTGATCTGCTTCTGGCCAGTTGCCGCTATTAATAACAATGCATTGAAACAAAGGGTGTTGATGTCACGTGGAACGCCGCGACTTACTTCCCATATCGAGCTGACAGCTTCGGAAGCAAATAGCGGCTGCCCTCGATAACCGGCCACCTTCAGGCGGTGCTCTACGTACTGCTCAGTCTCTTCTCTTTCCAGCGGCACCAGGGTCCTCGCGATGGAAATGCGCTGCTGAAGTTGTTGCAATTCAGGAGCGGCCAGCTTGGTGGCAAGCTGGGGCTGCCCGGCCAGTACGATCTGCAGCAATTTCTCACTCGGAGTTTCAAAGTTTGAGAGCAGTCTTATGGTCTCGAGCACTGAAGTGCTCAGGCACTGAGCCTCATCAATAATGAGAATTGTTCGTCTGCCTCTACGACGCTCGTTGATGAGCAATCGATTAATGGCGTCCTGTACTTGCACCATATCGGAGGGAGCGTCCGCATTCTCCAACTCCAGCGTCAGATAGCGCAAAAAATCCTTCGAATCCCCACCTTGCAGCTGAAACAGAAATGCTGTGTGCGCGCTTTTGTTGAAACGCTCGAGAACGTCGAAAAGTATCGTGGTTTTGCCCATTCCCGGGGGAGCGACTAGTGCTTGGAACCCAAGCCCGCATTCCAGTCCAATGATGAGAGATGCTCTTGCTTCCGCATGGCTCTTGGTCTGATAGAAGTACCGCGGATTGGGCGTCACCCCGAACGGGTTCTCCACAATTCCTAGTTGTTCAAAAAGGGGATTTCGGTTAGATGCTGCTGCAGGCTGCATATCTATATCTCGAGTTTTCTGTACGGACGTGCCAACTTGGGCCGGAGCTTCGATTGAGGTTTCAAGCCTGTGAAGATTGACGTGGAGCAATCAGCACCAGGAAGCCAAGTCCACCCTCGAGATCGTCGATGAGGGAGGCTCGTGGATCCCGCAACAGGTGCTGAGCACCGCTAAACACCGAAGACCGTGACCCTGCGCCGCATGCATGGGCGCCAGCCGGACATGGCTTCCCCTTCCGGTGGCATACCCGGACTCCGTCCGCCGGCATGTCCTTCTGAGTCGGTCTTCCGAGAGCTTTTTATCCTTCGCCAAGTGCGCTTTAATGCAGTTGGAAGACGACAGCGCCGCGAGGCTGTGCATCTTAGCAAAACGCGCAGTGCGTCACTTTCATAATTGAGCGATGAGGATGAGGAGACTTTATTAATGCAGGGCTTTAGGAATTCGATCTTGATTTTTTTCTGTTTATCGCTATTTTCCAGTTTCGGTTATTCCCAGTTGGCAACGAACTGTACGATTTACGTGTCTCCTTCCGGGGGCGGAAATGGCTCAACGGCGAGCAGCCCAACCACTCTTGCAGGTGCGAATTCCGCATCGGTAGCGGGTTCGGTGATTTGCTTAGAAGGAGGTACGTACAACCTTTCTTCCACTTTCTCTCCCTCCCACAGTGGCACAGCGACTGCCTACATTACCTGGAGGGCGTACGGCAATTCACCTGCGAACCTGGTTTGGACCGGCGGCGCTGGCTCGAATGTGGGAACCGGGCGCCAAATGATCGCCATCAACGGACCTTCGTACATTAAGTTCATTGGCTTTAATCTGAATGGTCAACAATATGCAAACGCGGGCATTCTCTGTCACGGCGGTCATCACATTCTTTATCAGAACCTGTATGTAAAGAACATGATCTACTCCGGGTTGGAGAGTTCGGCCTGCGATTACATGACCGCCGATCATAACCAAATTTGGCATGTTGGGGAAAACCCTTACGGCTTGGCCACAATCGGGAGTAACGCAGGAAGCGGAATCACCTATAACCAGCAAACCCTGTTTGACAGTTACTCGGGTCTGCACAGCGTCATTTCCAACAACATCATCTCGGGCCAGTTCGACCCGACAACTGCTCACACCGACGGCAACGGCATCAGTCTCGATCTCACAAATCAATCTACCAGCGGAGCAACGCTAGTCGTGAACAATGTGGTGTACGGGAACGGTGGACGCTGTATCGATGTAGGATCAACGTCTCCCAATTACTGGACCAACACCATAGTCGTGAACAACACCTGCTATAAAAATTCTCTCGACTTGAGTTCGTTATCAGTGCGGGCGAACTTCATGGATCTCGGTTCCCAAAACACCCATTTCATAAACAATATTTCCTATGCATGGTCGGGGTGGAATGGAACCGTTCCCAACGTGCAGGTGGTGAACAGCGCTACGGGAACGACCTTCCATAAACAGTTGTGGTATGGGGGCGTTCTGGGCACAAGCGGCACCTCACAATTCATGAATGCCGATCCGTTGTTCGTAAACCCGCCAGCCTTCGGCGCAACCGCGGGTGGTCAGTATGCGAACAGCATTGATCCCGGGACCCTTGGAAGCGGCCTTACGCTGCAGTCTGGCAGTCCGGCCAAGGGAGTCGGGGTTGATCCTTCTACCATCAGCGGCATCTCGTCGCAGGCTGTTGCCGATATGCAGCGCTACATCTATGTGGACATCAACGGCGTCGCTCGTCCCCACTCCGGCATGGATCTGGGGGCATACCAATCATCAGGCAGCACAAGTAGCCCAATCGCACCGCCCACGGGCTTAACAGTGACAGTAAATTGAGACGTTCGTTGTCCGAAAGCGGCGTCGGCAGAGTGCAGCTACAGTGCCTGGCGGGAACGACCCGCTGGGCACTGTGATTCCTGGATACAAGCGACACGATATCCGAGCAGACGCCGCAACAGCTATAACCTGTCATAGATCGCCTTGGGGATGGGGAAAGCTCGGCGATTCAACACCGCGCCAAGCAGGCACATGTTCGCTGTCTTTATCTCCCCCACAACGTTCTGAACAGTACTCCGGCGCGACGAATCGGCCTTTAACACGAGAACGATTCCATCGGCGGACGCTCCGAGGAGCGCAGGGTAACTATTGACGCTCCAAGGCGGAGCATCAATGATCGTATAGTCAAATTCTTCGCGCAACTGCTGCATGCAATCGCGTAGCGACTCGATATCCGGGAATATGCCGTGCGCCGAACCACCACCTGAAGTCAACAGCCATAGGTTTCTTGGCACCAATGGTGTGGCACATTTCGCCAAGGGCTGGGTGCGCAACATGGCCTGGGCGAAGCCATCACTATTTTCCACTCCGAAAAATCTGTGTAGCGCCGGAAATGACAAGTTTGCGTCTACAAGGCAAACTGATTGCCGCACCTGAGTGGCCAACGCCCGGGCACAATGGGCGGCCATCCAACTGCAGCCGGCATTTCTCTCCACGCTTGAAAACACTACGATTCTCGGTTCCCTGGGGTCGAGCAGAAACAGCCGTCGTGCCAGCATGCAGACCTCATCAGGGGAGTGCATGCCGGGTTGCGATTCAGGTCCAGCGTCCAGCTGTGGAAATGAAGCTTCCGGCGCGGGTACCAATCGAGAGGTGGGAACGGTTCGCGATCGCTGTTCCTGCTCTAGCTTTTGCAGTAGTGCAAAGTTGCGACTCATACAAGCTCCTCGCCCGTTGTGCTTGTCCGGGAAAGCGACTTCAGGCGTTCTCCTAGAAATCGGTGGTTTACAGTCTGAGCGGCCGATATCAAAAAGGCGGATTTCCAGAGGACGTTGTCTCGGAACTCAGAAAGCATGCGGCGCGTCAATGTCCGAACTGCAGTTTGAAACCTGTGTTGCGGCTTGGCATAAGGCAGCAGGTTCTTATAGAGAATCTCTATCCTGGCTGACGAGTGTGCTGGGATTGGGATTTCGAATTGAATCGTCTGGTCGGCAATCCTAAAATCTGCAACGCGACCATTGATAAAAGTATTCTCGACTGGAACGTCATCGGCGTGAGACTTGGCAACGGCAAAAATCTGGTCGTTGTCGCTGTGGTTCTCAATTACCTGGGAATTCGAATATAGCTTGCACGCGATTGCCTTGGCTGATACGTCTCGCCTCAGATACGTATTCTCAAGGATCTTCCCCAAATCGCTCCATTCCAGCTGGCGCAACGAATTCAAACGGACAATAAAGTCGATCAGCTTACACGCTCCGTCTTTTAAGTAAGCGTGGTGTTCGACGACGAGTAGTGGCTTGAGGAAAAATAGATCGAATGCAAACCGCTCCAAGCCGCCAGGATACCTTCGCAGGTAAAGGGGAACGCCGCCAAAGCGGGTGATGGCCGGTTCCAAAAAGTCCGAGACCCTTAAGTCATAGCCCTTTACAGAATTGTCGGGCGTTGCGCGCGAGTTCACGGCGCCCAGGTAGTTGTTGCACTTCAAGGCCATGAGGGCCTCTCGCGAAAAATGTGCCTGCGGAAAAACCATAGCCGGAACATGCTTCAGCCCGGTGCTGGCTCGATGAGCATTCATCCGTTCCGAGGCTGCCAGCAGTCTCTGGTTGAGAACCGCTAAGTCCGTAATCCCAAACTCTGCTTGGGTATGATTGCAACCATGAATGCACAATGATAGTTTGTCTGGGCGATCGCGAAACAGCTGAGCCGTCTTTGTCCCGGTGCGCCTGTGGTTCCATGGAATGAAAGCGATGGTCGTGGCGAAATTATTCTCGTCCATTTTCAAAAGCAGGTCTTCGTAATTCAGGTATCCGTAAGAGTCCTTCAACAGCGGATCATCAATGATGAAGTTGGCGAACCGATGTTCGCTGTACCAGCAGCGATTCTTGAATGCCCACTTCAAGAACATCGCGGGTGGCAGCAGGCGAGAGAAATATTTGAGAAGACTGACGTGATCGGCCGTTTTTTCCTGAATGTCGACAATCTCGTTGCAGGCTAGAAGAAAGGTTGTGCACCCACTATCTTCTGCTACAACCCAGAATGGCAAGGCGGCGATTGAAATCAACGGGTAAAAGTCGCCTGAGATTGACGAGCAAGCGAATCCAAAATCCGCGTGGTTGTGAATGGGGCCGAATGACAGGCCAGTAAACTCTTTCGTGAGCTCTGGGTGAGTTGAGGCAACCTCATATTTGAAATCCGCCCTCGCAAATTTCCGCACATCTGAAATTCGGCCGCGCGTCAGCCCTGTTGCTAGAGAACGCGTGTCGTTCCCCGGCAAAAAACCGTACACGTACAAGAAGCGGCTTTTCTGGCGCAAGCGCTCGAGCGAGGCAAGATAGTTCGAGCTATCGTGACACCAACGCGAAAGAGCGCCGGCACTCGTCAAGACACAAAGATCGTGATCGGGCGAGCGGTTAAGCTCTTCCTCCAATCCGGCGGGGTCTAACGTTGCGGAGGGAACTCCGAAAAAGTCGGTGAGAGACCTGAGTCGCACGTCGCCCGGAGCCAAACTCTCATACTGAACGAGCGTCGCGTGAGAATTCATTTGCGCTGGTTCGAGCCCAATTGTGCCTGTCTAAGCTTCGGGCGAATGTTGCCACCCGATCGGGCGTAAGGAAGTGATAAATTCCTCGTAGCTTGTGTGTGCGGTAAAAGGCTCGGTCAGTCTGGCTAGCGGCTTGGCTCGTTCGACGCCATACACGGTAAACGGTGGAACGTCGGTAGTGACCACCGATCCGGCCATAAGTACTGAGCCTTCTCCGATCGTGAGTGTGCGATTGCCTGCAGTGACCAGAAGGGAATTGGCGCCGATAAATGCCTTCTTCCCGATAATTACTCGTCCAGCTCCCCCTGTGTGGGCCACGATGGTTGTTCGCAGTCCGATCGTCGCACCTTGGTGAATTTCAACGCACTCGGGGAAGTCGTTCTCGATATAAACGTCGTCTCCGACGAATACCTGGCTTTCGATGCGGACTCCCCGAAGTCGATGCAGAAACGGCCGCACGCTGCTAGCGCCGGGTAAGACTCGGCACAACAGATGAACAAGACGATTAAAACCCTTTCGGACCATTGATTTCTGCAAACCGTTCGTGCCGCTGCGGCGATGTGGTAAACCGGTTCTGGAATTCTCCGTTTCCGGTGGAACCACAAACGGCGAAGACCATTCCTCGGTCGGCTTCGCCTTTCTCAACAGGGCTGCAAGCTCTTCGATGGTAGGCGCGCGGAACAGAGCAATAATGGGTAGCCTCTTGCCAAGTTCTTCATCGATCCGCTGCGCCACTCTGGCCGCTAGGACCGAGTACCCGCCTAAGTCGAAAAAATTGTCGCGGATTCCAATCCCACTTCGGCCCAGCGCTGCTTCCCATATATTGACTAGTTGTGCTTCCAATTGATCGCGCGGTGGTGAGGAGTTTTCATCCACATACTCTTGCCGGTTTGGCGGAGGCAACGCGTGTCGATCCACCTTGGCGTTCTCCGTCAACGGCATCGAATCTAATTTGACGAATGCCGCCGGTATCATGTAATCGGGCAATTTCCCTTTGAGCCAGCGATTCAGCTCCCCTCCACCAGGATCAAAGCCTGCCTTGGCTACGAAGTACGCGATCAGCCGGATATCGCTTCCCGTTCCGCTCGTCGCCACAACTGCATGCACAATATCCGAGCGTTCTTCCAATATCGCTTCGATCTCGCCGAGTTCGATACGAAACCCGCGAATTTTAACCTGGTGGTCGGTGCGGCCCAGGAACTCGACATCGCCGCTAGGCAAATAACGGGCCAAATCGCCAGTTTTGTACAGGCGGGTGCCGCTGCGGAATGGATTGGAGACAAATTTCTGGGCCGTCAGCTCGGGGCGGTTCAGGTATCCTCGGGCCAGGCCATCCCCGCCGATGTAGAGTTCACCGGTTTCGCCGATCGGAACCGGATCGAGAGCTGAGTCTAAGATATGCATTTGAGTGTTTGCAATCGGACGTCCGATGGGAACAACCGGTTGGTCCTCGCCCACAACTCGATAAATAGACGACCAGATCGTGGTCTCCGTCGGCCCATATAAGTTCCATACGCATGGACTGTTCTTGATAAGCCGCATGGCTAGGTCGCGGCGCAGTGTTTCGCCGCCACAGAGTACCCTCATGCTGCTTTTCCGCCAACCGGCATCGAGAAGCAACTGCCAGGTCACAGGCGTTGCCTGCATTACGGTGACGCGGTTCTCCTCTATGGCTGAGACTAATCGGCGACCATCAATTACCATCCTGCGGTCGGCTATGATTACGCGAGCCCCGGTCATGAGCGGGAGATACAACTCCAGCCCCGCAATGTCGAATGACATAGTAGTGACCGCTAGCAGAACATCGTCGGCATCGAAGGCGATGCGTTTACGCATGCTGGTCAGGAAATTGACAATGCTCCGGTGCTCGATTTGAACACCCTTTGGCTTGCCCGTGGATCCCGAGGTGTATAGCACGTAAGCTAAATTGTGTGGGGCCACTCCCACGGATGGACGGGCCTTGGATTGAGTGGAGATCGGACCGCGCTCCTTGCCCAGAGCCAACGTTCTTCGGAAGCGAGTATGTAATTCTACGACTGGTTCCTGCTCTGCCAGCAGCAACTGTGCTTGCGAGTCCTCCAGCATGAAAGAGAGCCGATCGGCCGGATAGGCGGGATCCAGAAAAACGTAAGCGCCTCCCGCCTTGAGAATGCCCAACACCCCAATGAGCATATCGAGGGAACGCGGCAGGGACACTCCAACCAGAACCTCAGGGCCGACTCCCAACTTCACAAGATAGTTGGCTAGCTGATTTGCACGGGCGTTGAGCTCGCAATATGTAAGTTGATGCTCATTGAAGCAAGCCGCGATTCTGTTTGGCGTTCGTTCGACTTGTTGCTCGAACAGTTCGTGGACGCAAACTGGCGGGTAGGCCATCTCCGTACGATTCCAGTCTGCCGGTATCGCGAGGTTCATCGGATTGATTAGTGACTGCGACATGAGAATAGTTGCCTTCGCGGACAAGTAAGGGTTTCTGACGATGTGACCCGTCAGAGGCTGTCTTCATGCCTTGAAGAACGGATTAGGCGTTGTAGTCTCGGCCATAAGAGCCGCGCTGCTCCGGGAGTGTTGACAACAAACTGTGCCTCGCGCCATGCCTTACGGATTAGGTGTGCAGCCTTTTCGACGGGCAACGTGTCCAGAACCACATTCCACGTGTTCCACAGCCAGCGATTGCTGGAATCGAGCTTCTTTTCGTAACCAAACGCCACCAGACATTTGCCAGCGATCCAGTTAAAGCGCTCATGCTTCGCGCGGCTCCAGTAGCTCCACCGCTCCAGCGGGCGGAACTCCGCAGTTTTCGGCACTGCATTCCAATGGATACCCGGTGCTACAAAGGATTGCCGCCACTCCGCGCCTTCCTGGCGAAGGCTGGAAGAGCCTCTTACCGGGAGATTCCTGGCGCGCTCGAAATCGTACACGTTGGGATCCAAGCGTAGGAATAGCATCACCTTGCGAAGCTCTGCCTCGGTATTGGTGTAGAGATCTTCGTATCTGACGACCAGATACCTACCTGCGCGATGGGAGTCGCCGTCAACGAAGCGGCGGATAGCCGCTGCGCGCATCGCCCACTGACGCGCCTCTTGGGCAAAGCTGCGATAGAAAGTCTTCACTGCGGATTCCACAACTGCCCGCCCATCGCGAACAAGAATAAGCAATTCGGCATCCGGAAACATCCTGAAAAACAAATGCAGATTCGTCACGTCCGGAGTTTTCGTGACTAGCACTGGCAGCGGTTTGTCGGCCGGGACCTTGCCGGTGAGTAGGCGGCGGGTTCTCACCTGCAATCGCAGGTACGAGATGAGCCCGTCACCCAGGCAACGGCACACCAACTCGCGTTGCTCTTGTAGTTGGTCGGGCCGCCGCCACTGCTTCCAATCTCGCGATGCCAGATTGACAAACCTCACCAGCAGGTTGGCATAGGCTACAAAATGGTCTTCTTCGAGCTCTAGCCCGTCTACATCACAATCCGGGTGCACACGAAGTAGATCTTGCAAGTAGGTCGTCCCACTCCGTTCGGAAATGCCCAAGATGAATACGGGTCTGGTCTGGCTCGGCTCGACATGGGCACCCGAGGGTTCTTCGTGGACGGTCGTTCTGCTCAGCATCTTCTTGGACCTTTGCCCTTCCCCGGAAGCTGTAGTGCAGTTCGTGTGATGTAGTTGCGAATGAAGATTAAGCGTGTCCAGCGAAGAGGCGGGCCGGATCCGCAGGATTGGTAAAGTTCTTTTCCCGAAGGGCGATCTCGGGCGGCCGAACCGCTGGGGACCTGTCAATAAAGAGCCTGTACCAGAGCTCCACGTGGATCAGAGCCCACAACATTCCCCCGTGATCAGCGCGGCCGCGATCATGATCATCAAGCAATTGCCGCACGTACTTTGGACTAAACAGCCCACGACGAGCCACGGCCGAGGGGGACAGAGTGTCACGCAGGAATGACCGAGCCTCTTTCCGGAACCAAACGGATATAGGCGTCGGGAAACCTTCCTTCTTTCGATCGATGACTTCCGCAGGCAGCAACCTTCGTGCAACTTTCTTCAGCAGGTACTTGCGTGTAAGTCCTTTCACCTTCAATCCTGGAGGTAGGGCCGCCGCGAATTCCACTAACCTATGGTCCAACAAGGGAACCCGTGCCTCCAGCGACGCAGCCATACTTGCTTTGTCACCGCGGGCCAGAAGCGCGTCGGGCAGGTATAGCTTTGTGTCCACGTAAAGCATTCGACTCAATGTGTCAGTGACATCGGCGTGCTCCAGTTGCTGAATGAAGATTTGCTCATGCGAATGACCATTTAGCGTTTGTCTCAAATCTTCCGAGAGTAGCTTGTGTTTCATTTCCAAATTGAAGAGCGGCGCCCAATTGGCCAGCCGCGGCGCTTCCTGCGGCTCACACAAGGCGTGAAGCGCTACCTTCGGCCGGCGCAGCCCCGGAATATGCGGGCTAGCTGCGAGCGCCAGCGACTTCGTCAGCTGCGGTACAAGACGAAACAGGGAAGAGAACTTCTCCGCGGCATAGCGCGTGTAGCCGGCAAATAATTCATCCCCGCCCTCGCCCGTCAGCACCATCTTCACATCTCTCGCAGCCGATTCTGCCAGCATGTAATTGGGCAGCGCTGCCTCCTCTGCGACTGGTTGATCCAAGTGCCAGACGATTTTTTCGGCGAGATCAATCAGGTCTTGTGCGCGCACGATGAGCTCGTGATGGTCGGTGTGAAACTTCCGGGCCACCAGGCGCGCATACCGCAGTTCGCTGAAGTGCCCGCCTTCGCCGTCAAAGCCGACCGAATAAGTTCTAACGGGTAACGCCAGGCATTGAGACATCAGGGCCACAACTGTACTGGAGTCGACTCCGCCACTCAGAAACGCGCCGAATGGCACATCGCTCACCAACTGCGATTGCACGCAGTCTCGCAACAACACCAACAGTTGATCTGCGTACTCCTCCTCGCGCACGTGGTCGTTGTGGCAGGCCGGGAACGAAAGGTCCCAGTACGGGCGAATCCGCAAGCCCTTGACATCGCAGGTCAACAGGTGACCGGGCGGCAGTGAGGCCACGCCCGTAAACATCGTTTGCGGAGAAGGCACGTACTTGAGAGACAAAAAATTGCCTAAGGCATCGAGGTTCGCTCGCGGCTCCATCTCGGGATCCTGAAACAAACACTTGATTTCGGAGGCGAAGACGAGCCTTCCTCTATCGGCGTAATAGAGAGGCTTGATTCCCAGACGATCGCGTGCCAGCAACAATCGCCGACGCTGTACATCCCAAAGCGCGAATGCAAACATGCCGTGCAGCTTTTGGACACAATCATCCCCGAGCTGTTCATAAAGATGAACGATGACTTCGGTATCACTGGCGGTCGAGAACTTGTGTCCACGGTCTTGTAGGTAACGCGCCAGCTCACGGTAGTTGTAAATCTCGCCGTTAAAGACGACAACAACACTGCCATCCTCGTTGTAAATGGGTTGTCCGCCGCGGGGCAAATCGATGATGCTCAAGCGCCGCGAGCCCAAACCCAAAGTTGGCTCAAGGTGCATGCCCTCGCCATCCGGGCCACGATGACGAATGCTGTGCAGCATTGCCCCCAGGGTTTCTGGTTGCACCGGTTCCCCGGGGCGGTATTGGTAGATTCCGCAAATACCACACATGTGATTACACTCGCGAAACGTTCTCAGCGGCCTTGAAAGTTGCCCTCGATTCACCCGTCTGGTTGCCCTTGCTGAAACGGCGAAGCAGGTCTGCCGCTCTAGCTGCATTCGCGGGTGAGAACATCTGTTCCGCGGTCCTGCGGTTTGCCGCACCGAGCTGCTGGCAAAGGGATGCGGATGAGTAAACCTGCCCTATCGCATCCGCCAATCCTTGCACGTCGTCTTCGGCTACCACGATTTGCTCGATGATGCGAGGGATCTCCACGTGCCTTGTCGTAATTACAGGTTTGCCGAATGCCATAGCCTCCATTAGCGCCACGGGAAATCCTTCAGCCACACCAGTGCTATCCGTTCGGCATGGCAAACAAAAAACATCACAGGCCCGGTAAGCCGCCTTCAGAGCATTTCCACTGAGCTTGCCGAAGAATGCGACTTGGTGGTCGATCGCCAGCTCTCGGGCGATTGCAGGTACGTCAACACTTACGTTCTCTGCCCCTTCGTCTCCAACCACCCAGACCTCAACATCGCTCCGCCCAAGTTGCCTTACCGCTTTGAACAAAATCTCATGCCCTTTGCGCTCGACAAAGAAACCCACGATGAGAATGACGAACTTTCTCTCAGGCCGGTATTCCTCAATGTCCACGCTACGACGGACAACTTCTACGGTCAGAGGATCAATCCCGAAGTGACGTGAGAGATATTCGCGGTTGTACTCAGTGACTGTGATGATCTGATCACAGCAGGCCAGCGCTCGACGAAATAACGTTGGGTTAGGATTCTGATAGAGCTCGTAGGCATGAATGGTCACTACGAGCGGCTTATGCGATATCTGCTTGCAAAAGTAACCGACGAACAGCTTGCGGTCGCCAAAGGTGGAATAGATAACGTCTACATCAGTCATGTGCCGAGAGAAGTAACAGGCAAGCACGAACTCGGTAAGTGCCCCGATGAAAAATGCTTCGAAAAGCAAACGCAGGTACTTGAGCGGCGCACGGAGGAAGAAATACGGCTGCAGAACGACCACTGCCAGCACATTCCATTGGTACAGCTTCCATTCCGCGCGTGGGCTGTACAGACCGAGCCCATGCTTGGTCGGAAAAAGGCTGATGGAAAGCCCCGAGGCAGCGAAAAAGCTTATCTCGGTGTAGACGAAGTGCTCCAGACCTTTTTTCATCGAGGCAATTACCCCTATACGCATATCTGGATCTCTATCGATCGGACTTGTTATCGACCGCGTGGGCGGAAGCAGCCGTGCCCGAACCGTGGAAATATGACGGGGCAAACAAACGGGGTTCCCTTAGTTCGGCAGCGGTCGTAGCGACGCGATTAATTCTTCGTAGCTGGTGCTGTCAGTGAAGGCCTTAGTGATCTTCGCAAGAGGCTTCGCAGCATCTGATCCGTACAAGGTGTGAGGAGCGACGTTGGCGCTGACCAGCGATGAAGCCATGACCACCGCGCCGTCGCCAATAACCAGGTGCCGGTTGCCCGACGTCACGATCACGCAACCGACACCAATAAAAACATTCTTGCCGATGACGATTTGCCCAGGACCACGAGTGTGGGCAACAATGGTACTTCTCAACGCAATCATTGCGCCATCTTGAATTTCGATGCGTTCGGGATACTCGTTTTCAAGATAAACATCATCGCCAATCCAGACCCCCTTGCCAATCTTTACTCCGCGTAGGCGATGCAAGAAAGGTCGCAGAGAAGTTGCACCTGGAGCAAAGCGGCAAAGTATATGGAGAATTCTGTTCAGCGATCTCCGAACCAGGGACTTACGATTGGTTCTAGCCCCAGCGCCATCGTGAGCCTCCGCGGCAGTGAGCCCGTCGGATGCAGTCTGTATATCGTGCGCAGCCTGCGGTGCAATCTCGGGTTCGATTCCTTCAGTGCGCGGCATTGCCTGTTCGTGTGCGATTGCCAGTGCCTGTTGTTCGATTGTGCGCGCCGTGAACAACAAATCCAATCGAAGAGCGATTCCAAACCTCTGTTCTAGACGACTGAGCAGTTGTGTTGCGCGTAGCGAGTCTCCCCCCAACTCAAAGAAATCGTCCTTTCGGTCGACTTTCTCGATCGTCAATAACTGCCGCCAGATTGTCAGTAATTCATTTTCGAGGTTACCGGCTGCGGAAACCTCCGCCCCTGCAGTGTGCTCCTGCGTAGCGATCTCTGTAACGCAGTTGTGTGCTGGCCGATGTGCAAGATCCAAAGCCGAGTTTAGCTCTGACAGTTGGGTTGCGCTATCCCTTACCGCCGTTGTCAAGATGGTCTCGTAGTCCTTGGCCATTTGCTCGATAGTTTTATGCTCAAATAAATCGTGGCTGTACTCAAACGCGATCTCAACTCCTTGCTCAAGGCTAAGCCAGACGGTTAGATCGTACTTTGCGGTCCGTGTATCTATAGACAGCCTTTCGATGGTCAACTCGCCAGGGTTGGGTTCTCCCTTGGGAGCGTTCTGCAGGATGAACATTACCTGAAACAGAGGGGTATGGCTCTGGTCTGCGACCGGGGCTAGTTTTTCAAGGACCGCACCGAAGGGAACGTCCTGATAGCCATAGCCGCCAAGGGCCGCCGTACGAGTACGCAGAAGTATCTCGTCGAAACTTGGGTTGCCCGAGAAATCTACACGTACAAGGAGATCGTTCGCAAATCTGCCGACTAATGTCTCAACAGCAGGCAAGGGTCGATTGGCTGCACAAGTTCCCACTCCGATATCGTTATGTCCTGAATATGAGTGTAGAAGACACTCGAATCCTGCCAGCATTGTCATGAAAAACGTGACGTTGTGTCGCTGACTCAGCAGTTTGAGATCCTTTTCTAGAGTGTGAGGCAGAGCGTGCCTGATAGTTGTTCCGCCGCGGCTCCGCAAGGGGCTTCGCGGGAAATCGGTGCGCAGGTGACGAAAGGGTTCGCTGCCACCAGACAACTTGGCTCTCCAGGACGAGAGCCGGGCATCGTTGTTTGGACGCTGCTCCCACCATCTGATGAAGTCGCCATACTGAAAGTTGAGTTCTAAAGTGCCCTCATCCACGCCGGCTGCAAATGAATGGTACAGAGTCGACAGCTCACGGATCAGGATCGCAACCGACCAATCGTCACAGACGAGATGATGCGTGTTCAGCAATAGAACTTGTTTTTCGCTGCCGAGTTGAATCAGAGTCGCTCTTAACAGGGTTTCGCGGACCAGCTCAAACGGGCGGTGCGCCTCTTCTAAGATCAACTGGAAAAGTCTCGAATCGCGCGTCGATTCTTCCAGACCGCTTAGGTCTACTTTCGTGAAATCAACTGGCTGCGGAGGAACAACGATCTGCACGAAGCGGCCGTCCATAATTCGGAACACCGACCTCAGAACTTGCTGGCGGCGCCGAACATCGTAGAGACTCCGCCGCAGGATCCCCTCATCCAGCAGTCCGTGGATTCGCAACGCAATGGGGTAGTTGTAAAGCGCATTTTCGGATTGCCAACTGTCTTCGATCCATGAATTCTGCCGGTAATACCAGGTCGGCACTACAAAAGCATCCTGCGCCTGTAGTTCAGGGTAGGTCCGGTTGATTTCCCAGAGCAGTTCGGGGGATAAGGCAAATCGTTCTTTAGGCGCAACTTGGGCCACAGTCATAGAGATCATCCGTCGCCGACGGACCCGCGGGTCGTCAACTAGACCGACAAATCCGAAATTGGTTTGTCAGGTTCGGAGCCAGCGATCTCGAGCAATGCCTGAAAATCGTTCAGCAGTCTGGTGATTGTGCTTAGCTCAAACAGGTCGGGGTTGTACTGCGCTCGACCCAATAAACCCTCGGGTCGTTCGGAAAGCTCAAGATAAAGGTCCCAGCGAGCCCCGCCACTTTCGACATCCATCGGAGTCATATCCCACCCGGCTGGTAGCGGGGTAAGCGAAGGGGCCAGCGAGATTGCGACTTGAAATACTGGGTGGCGACTCGGATCGGAGTTAAGGCCGAGATGCTGCACGACGTGTTCGAACGGCACGTCACTATGGGAAATCGCAGCGGCGATCACATCCTGTGCTTGCAGCAATAGTTCACGAAACGTGAGGGAACGGGAAATCGTCAGCCGGAGCGCAACCGGGTTGAGGAAGTATCCCAGAAGGTTTTGAAATTCCGAACGGTCGCGACCACACGGAGCAAGTGTGCCGAGCACAATTTCATTCTGGTTGGTGTACGTGCGGAGGAGCGCCGCCAGCGCAGTCACCAAAACAGCAAACAGTGATACTCTTGTGGCTCCCCTGGCTTCGTTCAACATTGCGAGGAGATCACTCGAATACGTGAACGGCCGTATGGCGCCACGGTAGCTCTCGACCGGTGGCCTAGGCCGATCAGTCGGCCATGAGAGTGTTGAAACTCCGTCTCCAAGCTGTTTACGCCAGTAGTTTAGTTGTCCTTCAAACACCTCTTCCTTCAGGAAATCACGCTGCCACAAGGCGAAGTCGGCGAATTGCATCGGTAGATCAGGCAAGTGCGCAGGCGAGCCTCGCGAAAACGATTCGTACAAAGTGGCCAATTCTGTCGGAAGCACTTCATAAACTGAAATGCCGTCGACGATACTCTGGTGCATATCGATGTACAAACAGTGGCGTTGGTCGGTCATGGAGACGAGTAACCCGCGTGCGAGTGGGCCGCCCTGCAAGTCAAATGGCTGACTAGCGTGTTCGTTCGCGAATTTCAGAGCTTCAGCATCGAGCAGCGCCGACGATACCTTTCCCCGTAGGTCGACCGCAGACAGAGGGAATTCTGCCGGAACCGGATGAACAACTTGCCAGACTTGTCCATCTCTCATCTCGAAGGTGGTCCGCCAAGCTTCGTGCCGACGAAGAATTTCGCCCAAGCTTTGTTTTAACGCTGCGATATCCATTGGCCCGGAGCGATGGATAGTTATGGTCTCGTTGTACAGCGGAGGCATGTCGATGGCCGCCTGCGCTCGGAGCCACACCTGTTCCTGGGACAGAGAAGCGGGCACAGATTCGCTTGCTCGCCGCTTAGGTTTGGGAGGTATCAGGATAGACGCCAGGTCGCCGCGAACGTACTTATCAACGAGAGCTTGTTTGGCTGCGGAGAGCTGCATGGTTTTTTGTGTGAGTCTCTTACCTTCCTAAAATGTGACCGGAAGTGCGGTCAAGCCGCGTAAGCCTAAATTCGGTCTCCAGGTTAACGGACCAGGCCTGAGAGCTAGATTCGGCAAGCGGCGAAGTATCGTGCCGAAAGAAATTTGACCCTCGATGCGAGCGAGCGCGGCCCCAAAGCAGAAATGAGCGGCCCAGCCAAAAGCCACGTGCCGGTTATCTGTTCGAGCAAGGTCCAGTCGATCCGGATCAGGGAATCGTTCGGGATCCCGATTGGCTGCTCCCATGACCGCGATCACGGCCTGTCTTTTGCGGATCTTACGGTTGCCCAGTTCCAAGTCATAGGGCGCCATCCGAGCCGTATGCTGACTCGGGCTTTCATAACGAAGCAACTCCTCGACCGCTGCCTGCATAAGGGAGGGTTGGTCACGCAACCATTGCATTTTTCCCGGATTGCGCAACAACGTGAGCAACCCATTCCCGATCAGATTGGTGGTGGTTTCTTGCCCCCCGACCATGGTCACGATGACGTTGGCAATGACTTCTTCCTCGCTGAGGCGGTCCCCCTGAATTTCCGCGGTGAGCAGCCAATTGACAAGCCCTTCACGGGGGCGCACCCTCAGTTCGCGAACTGCGGAGCGGAAATATTCGAGCATGTCCTCAAGGCTGCGCAGCACGCGTGGAATCCGATCAGGATTGTGCTGGAAATTCCCGAGCATCTCCGCAAAATCCGCTGACCAGTTTTTCAGCTGGAGATGGTCGTTGATCGGCACCCCGAGCATTTCGGCGGTTACGATCGCCGGGAGCTGCGCGGCGAAATCAGCGATCACGTCCATCTGCCCCTTATCCGCGACCGCATCGATCAATTTGTCGGCAATCTCCTGGATGTGCGAGCGCAACAGCTCCACCCGCCGCGGGGTAAAAGCACTGGATGCCAGTGAGCGCAGACGTGTATGGGTGGGAGGATCGAGGAACAGCATCTGTTTCACCATCACGGCCGCAATAGGATTTAGGCGGGAGAGTCCCATCTCGGTTAGTTGTTCCGGAGTGGGAGTGCGATCTGCGGAGAAATCATGAAGCACACGAATGACGTCGGTGTACCGAGTAGCCACCCAGGCGTGAAGAAATGGGTCCCAATGCACCGGGTCTTCGGTACGCAAGCGACGATACAGTGGATAGGGGTCCGCCAAGATTTCAGGATCGAGTAAGTGGTAGAGGCTAAGGGCAGGTCCTGGCGTGCCGCGCCCCGCGGGAGATTCGGCTGCGGCGGAGTTCATGGTTGTTGACCTCCGGCGGCCTGCTGCAAAGCGCTTTGAACTTGCTCTTCGTCCATCGCACTGACTGTGGCGACAATTAGGCGCTCAATCTCCTGCGCCAACAGCGCTGGCGTTGGCAAATCAAAAATGCTGAGCAAAGGGAGGTCCACCCCGAAAGTCTCGTGGATGCGCGCGATAAGTTGGGTCCCAAACAGAGAATGGCCGCCGATCAAGAAAAAATTGTCGTTCACTCCGACCCGCTCCAGACCCAGCAGGTTGGCCACAGTTCCCGACAACCTCTGCTCAAGAACAGTGCGTGGTGCCGCATAGTCTTCGTCCGGCAGCATGTTGCTGTCGTCAGCAGCGGGCAACGCATCGCGATCAACCTTGCCATTCGGCGTCAGCGGTAGGGCAGTTACTCCAACGAAGGTGGCAGGCACCATGTAGTCTGGCAAATGCTCGCGCAGTAGTGCTCGAAGGGAACCGCAGGTGACATTGCCGTTCGACACCACATATCCAAGCAGGCGCAAATTTCCCGTGCCACTTTTGCGCGCAACCACGGCGCTGGCTTGTACCGCGGGGTGCGTATTGAGAACGCTCACAATCTCATTGGGCTCAATCCTGAAACCGCGGATCTTAATCAGATCGTCCGCTCTTCCCACGTATGCCAGCTGACCATCGGGAAGTAAACGGGCAAGGTCTCCGGTTCGATAGAGTCGCGCACCAGGGTTCTTACTGAAGGGATCCGGGACAAATTTTTGAGCGGTGAGCTCAGGGCTATTCACGTATCCCCGTGCTACTCCCGCGCCGCCAATGTAGATCTCGCCCACTTCACCGATTGGTAATAAGTTCCGTGACTCATCACAAACATAGACTTGAGTATTGGCGATCGGCCAACCGATTGGAGGCCGTCCGTCCGGAGCTGGCGTTGAGTGTACAAAGCCAGAAGTTGCGACGACGGTGGCTTCCGTCGGGCCGTAATTGTTGACCAGCTTGAAGGGGAGGCCAGGGAGCGGATAGTGATGAAGCGTGTCAGCTCCCGTGAGCAAGAGCCTTAGCTTGGCTTCAGCTGGCCAATCGAGCAGCATAAGCCGTTCCGCTAATGGGGTAGGCACAAAACTAATAGTGATGTTGTGGGCGACGAGCCAATCACGCAGCAATTCCGGAGAGTTCCGCGAAGCATCAGGCGTGATGTAGACTGCGGCTCCGGCCGTGAGATACGGCCAGAGTTCCCAAACCGCGGCGTCGAATCCAAAGCTCGCCAGTTGCGTCGCCCGATCTGCAGGGGTGACAGCGAACGCCTTGTGGTGCCACAGCACAAGATTACGAAGGCCGGCGTGCGTTATTTGCACTCCTTTCGGAGTGCCGGTTGAACCCGAAGTGTAGATCACGTATGCCAGGTTGTCTGGGCGCGCAGTCTCCGGGGGTGCCACGGTCGGGTAATTCGCGACCGCTAACGCATCGCGGTCCAGGATCACCGACTGCCACTGTCCGGTAGGTAGATTGCCTGCCACTCGCGCATCCGTCAGAAGTACAGCGACGTCGGCGTCGTTCAGAATGAGCGAGAGGCGGTCGCGCGGATAACTCGGATCCATGGGAACGTAAGCCCCTCCCGCCTTTAGAACTGCGAGTGCCGCGGCCACATTGAGCGGGGACCGCAACATGCAGAGCCCGACGCGAACCTCGGGCCCGACGCCTAAGGCTCGCAAATAATTCGCCAGCCGATTGGCTCGCGCGTCCAACTCTACGTAGGTGAGATCCAATTCATTCCCGACCAGCGCTGTATGGTGCGGAGTCTGCTCAGCCTGAAGCCCAAACATTTCAGGAATGCATACGTCGCGGGGACGGGTCACTTCGTTGTCGCTCAGCAGGGCCGCTTGTAGCGTGTCTTCAGCAGGTTTACAGGATTCGACACTAGAGGTCGCAGATTTATTCACGGAAGCCTCCCCGATTGATAGGTTTTCTGTTGGTGATTCCAAAACGCCTGAGAAACTAGGTGGTCCGGGCATGCCACAGATTGCGAAACAAGCTGAAATCTTCTTTCGAAAATGCCTTCACCAGAAAAATCATCGTTACATAGGCCGCTGCGCTTACGCAGGCGAGCGCCCACAACTGCAAATGATCCCGCAGCAGAAGAGTGATGACTCCCATTCCGGCCGCAGCCAGTGCCGTCCGACCTGCAAGCCGTACAAATCTGAGCTGGCTGCCGTCGCGCCGCACGCGATATGCGAGAAGCAGATCCAGAGCGAGCATGGAAGCAGTCGTTGAGACGGCAGCTCCTAACGAAGCAAATGAACGGATCACAAGGTAACCGGCTGCCAAGCGGAACAGGAGAGTTACGATCTGGCTCTCGAGGGCGGCGCCATGTTCACCTCTCGCCGACAACACCCGCCACAAGACGGACCATAGCGATCCCAGTGGAATCGTCCAGACCAGGATCTTCAAGACCACGACTGATGATTCGAAGCCATCGCCATAAAGCCAGTGAAGCACCGGCCGGGCGGTTACGAACAGCCCTACCGCAAGAGGCGAGGAGAGCGCCAGCAGATACTTTATAGACCTCTCGCGCAGCACGTGCGTCTCCTCCTGACTTCCGGCGCGGTAGCCGCTGGACAAAAGCGGGAACACATTCGTCATGAGACTTCGCGGAACAAGCTGCCACAAATCAACAATCTTCAAGGCGGCACTGTAGAAACCAATCTCAGCATTATTCCTGGTAAACGACAGTAAGATGATCTCTGGACGCGACAACATTCCTTGGATGAGAGACGTTCCGGTGAATGGCCGAATTTCCCGGAGCATTCTGAAAGCGAAGCTGGGTGCGAACTCCCAATGCAGCCTTGTTATGTAGCGATTTACGGAAAGGAAATAGAATGCTGCAACAACAAATTGCACGACGATGAACGCCAAAACCAGGCTCACAACGCCTAAGCCAAGCGATAATAGGTAGAGGGCGGCGGCCAAATTAACTATGCCCGCGACCAGTGCGGAATATGTGAGAAATTCCGCTTTTTGGTAAGCGACAAAGACCGATTCCTGAATCGCCTTCAGAGTTGCCGGCACAATCGCCCATACGATGATGTACAAGGCCAGTTGTACATCCCGTGAAAAGCCCGCAAACGGCAGAACCATGCGTGCTCCGGTTGCCAGAACCAATCCCAGTGCAGCGCTCAGCAATGCGGCATGGACCACAAGCCTATTGGTTTGAGTCCGGTCTTTGGCGATTTCTCTTACCAAGTAGGTCGTGCAGCCCAGTTCTGCCGCAAGAAACAGGAGGCTGTAATAGACCATGGCAACCGAGTAGACGCCGAACGCCCCGGCTCCGAGCTTCCGGGCCACGCAAATGCCGAGGTACACCGTACTGAGTCTCTCAATGACCTCGGAAAGCCCCAATACAACTGTGTTCTTCAAAATGGTTTGCGATTGATTCACGGCTGGGTCAGGGCGCTAACTCGCAACCTGTGCTGGGAATTCGAGGAAAGAGCCGGCGCGATAGACTGAAATTCCGCGATTAGGTGTCGGGGGAACGCCTGCTCCCCTGTCATCCAGTCAAATACATAACCCTGCTGTTTCAGCCGCGGGCACACGGATCCTTCGGCGCGTGGATGGTGAACCTCGCAAATCAGTAGCGGCCTGCATTGCTGAAAGAGCTCTTTTGCTCCTTCCAATACTTCGGCTTCCGCACCCTCAACGTCTATTTTCACCACGCGGGGAATAGGATGCTTTTCGGCAAAGCTGTCAAGCGTGGTTGCCTGTACTTCGATTTGCAACTCCGGAGCGGCTTCCGAAGCGCGAGCATCAAGCTCGATCACAGCTCCCGCGAGGGCTCCAGCATACGGTCTCTTGAACTTAACCAGGCTGCTCTTCGACCAGACCGCAACTGGGTTGATCTCGATTTGCGGGAGTCCATTCCTGCGAACATTTTGCTCAAGAGCGGCAACGTTCTCGGGCGCAGCCTCGAACGCGAAGACCTTTCCCTTTTCTCCCACCAGTCGCGCCGCAATCATGCTAAAGAAACCAATATGGGCCCCGACATCGTAAAAAACGTCCCCTGGGCGCAAGTGCTCGCGCAGCAATTTCTGAATGCCTGGCTCGTAGGAACCTTCCAGATAGGCGTTGTGCCAGCGCGGATCAATCTTTAGCCACAGCCCCTCGCCTTCGCCGGCCTGAATACGGGCCCACACCTTTGTGCCGAATGGAAGCATATGTCGAACCGTTGCACGCAAGATGCTGTTCAAACCCGGGATTAGCAACATAGACCTATACGCAGACCTGAGCCGCGGAATGCAACTGATGCGTGCCAAGAAAGTTCTCATGCCTATATAAGACAGTTACCGAGGTTGTTACGAGTTCTTTTTGGGATGGCTGGCTTGCCCCGAGACGCCCATCACGCGAAATCCGAGTGTTTCCCGAGAATGAATAGGAATCGTTTCTTTGGCGCGGCGACTGTAAGTTTGGCTCGCGTCTAAGTATTCGCTCCGACTGCCTTCCGAGACTGCTAAACCTTTTGAAGTGACTCGGAATTGGGTGTGGCAATGCGGACAGGTCAACGAAGGGGTAGCCCTTGAATCGCGTAGTGGGAGGCTTTTGGCGCACACGCACATCCAACCGATATGACGCGCTGGATTGCCAACCATGAGCGCGAAATCGAGCACTGGCTTCAGTACCACCGTACCGGCACCAATAAATGCATACTGCCCGACCGTTATGCCGCAGACGATGGTTGCGTTTGCTCCGATAGTAGCATTAGCGCGAATTACTGTGGTTTCGAGCGCGGGGCCGCTCTTCTTTATGTAGGCGCGGGGATTATAGTCATTCGTCAACACGCAGTTAGGTCCCAGGAAGACATTGTCCTCCACCCTAACTCCCTGCCAAACCGCAACCCCGTTCTTGACGGTGACGTTGTTGCCCAGGGTAGCCCCGGATTCGATGAAGGCATGGTCGCAAATGTTACAGTCGGACCCCACGTGCGCTCCCGACATGACATGAGCATAGGCCCAAATGCGCGTGCCAGCGCCAATATCATGGGTTTCCACGATTGCTTGCGCGTGCGCGAAATAAGTTCTCTGTGAAACTGCTGCGAGACTCACGTGTTTCCTACCTGATTGCAGGTCGCTGAGAGGGCCGGATTGCGGAGCTGGTGTTAGCGATTCGAGCACTCGTGCGCGGTGATGTGAAAAGCAGGTTACTATATGCATCGAGCAGCCGGGCAGCCGAGTAACTCCAAGCCAGCGAGTGCTCTATTCTTTGGCGGCCGATTGCTCCCATGATTTGCCGGCGGGGCGCATCATTCATGAGTTCGGCAATGGCCCTGGCAAACCCCAGCTCATCGTTGGGCGGGGCATACAACGCGGAAGATTCGGCCGTCACCCGATGCTCGGGCAAGTCAAACGCGACAATGGGCTTTGCCGCAGCCATGTACTCCATCATCTTGATGGCGGTGCAGCGGTCGTTGTAGGGATTTGATGGACTTGGGTCAACACAGATGTCGGCCGTTGCGAGGCAGCGCGCGTAACGGCCCGGGTCGTCTATCCAGCCCGTAAAACGAATGTATTGCGCGACTGCCAGTTTATCTGCCTGATGTCTTAAGGAAGGCAGCGCTTCTCCGTCACCTAAAATCAAGCAGAGTACATCTGTGCGATTCAGCGTCACAATCAGGTTTCGCAGGGCGCGAAGAAGGCAGTCCACGCCATCCTGGACTCCGATAATGCCTGCATAAGCAATGATCGTGCCGGCCTGCGCCCTCAGGTCCCGGTCGGACTCATTCGTCCACGTATTTCTCAGTTCAGGACCATTTCGGACCACCGTTATAGACGCCTCGAGCACACCATCGCGGCGCATTTCGATTGCTTTATACGATTCGTTTACTGCCAACACGCGATCCGCTATCCGGCAGGAGAGCCTTTCACACCAGAGCAGCGCTTTGTGCACCCATTTGTTACCTCCTTGCGGAAAACGAGCATAGTACATTTCGGGAGCCAGGTCGTGATGGTCAAACACAAAGTGTTTTCCGAGGCACTTATAAAAAGCTGCAACAAAGGCGAGTGTGTCAGGCGGATTCGCGGCATGAATTACGTCGAAGCCATGCCGGAGGAACACCCAGAATGCAAGGAGAGAAATTGCAGCCATCGAGTAGGCATACTCATACAGGTAGCTCAGCATGCTGCTTGCCTGCGGAGATGCGGGAAAGCGGTACACATTCACGCCGTCAATCATTTCATGCCATTTCTGCCGTGGCTCTGCTGGACTGATGACGGTAATCAGATAGCCGGCCTTCATTAGAGCCTGGGCCTCTTTTCGTACACGAGGATCCTTGGGATACGAGTTGTTCTCAACTAGCATGAGAACACGGCGAGGTGGTGCTGCAGCTCTTATCATTCTGTTCCAGTGTGTCCGGATATGTTGGACGCTGCTTGAGGAAGTGCTGCACCTGGCTTTACGAAGTTGCAAACGCCGCGGATCGTTGGAGTGTGGGATTCAAGGCTCGGCAATACACTTCGAAGGTCATCTGCGCTATTTGTGCGGGCGAGCATTCAGCGTTGATCTTTCGGTTACCATTGCTTCCGAGAGTGCGGGCCAGATCTTGGTTTCGCAGAATCCGCACAATTGCATCGGCGAGTGCCCTCTCGTCCCTGGGCGGAACACAAAATCCGGTCAGCCCGTCCTCGACCATCTCAGGGATGCCGCCTACCCTTGTGCAAACCACCGGCTTACTGTGTGTATAAGCCAAAGGAATTACCCCGCTTTGTGAGGCTTCAATATACGGCAGCGTGACCACGGTCGCTTGTGCGAACAGTTCAGCACAACGACGATCTGAAATGTACTCGTTAATCACGACAAAACGGTCGGGATTCACCATCATTTTGCGGTAGCGTGAGAACGCTTCACCCTGACCGGCGATGACAATCTTTGCCTCCGGGACTTGTGAGGTGATGAATGGCTCGGCGCGAATCAGGTATTCCAGTCCTTTGTATTTCCAAATGCGGCCGAAGAAAAGCACGGTAGGAACGCCATGGTTGTGCAGCTTGCCGTCTCCCAACGGCTGGCCCAAGCTGATGTGCGGGATTACGTGCATGCGCTCATCAGGGATGCGACAGCTAAAAGCGAGCTGCTGTTTCACAAAATTCGAGTGCACAATGATCTCGTCGGCGCGACGATTGCCCAGATCGAGCATCCATTGCGGAGTCCTCTGGGAAGCTCTGTCGCCGGGATGGTGGCGACAGTCGTGAACCGTTAGCACAAAGTTCCACTTTGGCATGAAGCGAATGCCAAGATTGAGCCAGAAATGCCCCTGCTGCAGATGAAATATATCGGGCGAGTAGTCCCTTACCTGCCTATTCAGGCTCGCCAGCATCCGCATTTGACGGATTGGCTGACGCAAACGCGGCAGGGAAAACGGTCGGAACTGCACCGCTCGGTCGAGCAGGTCGATGTACGGCTCAGCTTCTAGGTCGGGAAGCATGAGAAGAACGTCCGCATGACGGGCAAGAGCACTCGCCGTTCGTATGCTAGATTCAGCAAAATCGAACGAGAGATAGGCGACTCGCATAATCGGTTATCGGGGAGCGCTGTACCTTGACAGCAGTTGCATTAAACGACTTGTTGTCGACGAATCGTTTTGACTCGAATGGGTAAAGCCGGTCGGCCGTTGAAGGCTGGTGCAGTCCAGGACGGAATCGTTCCGATGAGAGTTGCCAACACTATCAAGAGCTGCATCAAGGGCCGGCCCCGGTCTGGTTCGAATAGGTCGCAGATGATGAGCGCGCTGATCCCACATAGCAGTGCCAAAGACAGAGGTGAATAGAGTGGATCGTTATCTTTCCAGCAACGCCAACCTTGCCTGAGCGATGCGATCAGAAACCAACAATAGGCAAGCAGCCCACCCAACCCGGCCTCTGCCCAAACGAGCAAGTACTTGTTGTGCACTGTATACAGCCATTCACCCATATCCTCCTGAGTGGCGTATTCTTTAACATTAAAACTAAAATTGTTGGCACCCACCCCGATAATCGGATGGTCCTTTATCATCCTGATTGCAAGTTTGTTCAAGACAAGACGGGAATAAGCCGATCCCTCGTCACTTTCAAACAACCGTCGCGAGAGCGGGGTATCGAGAAACAAGGACACGAAAAGCGCGGCCAGCGCGACCGCGATGATTAACACCCCACGTGGCCAAAGCAATCGCCAGCCCGCGCAGCATAATAGTGTTATCGCCGTGAGGAAAGCCAGCCACCCTCCCCTGGAATAAGTGGAGAGCAGCGCGATGAGGCCGATGCCAACGGAAATAAGAGCAACCGCCTTATACCACGCGCGTACACGGGCGAGCAAAAGCAGACTGACCACCACAGTCAGCATGACACTGAGGTAGCTTCCAGCCACATTCGGTGAAGAGAAGGTACCGCCGGGACGTGAAAACCCCTCTTCGCCTTCTGGCGTGTCTACCATTAAGGTATGACCTGGAAGACCCGGAACCTCAATATCATGCCCACTGGTCTTCAAGGCAACAATGATGCCAGCTTCCAGAATGAAACCGACCAGTAACATCCGGAGCACAAACGCAACATCAGCCCGGGTGCGGACCCAGTTAATGAGATAAATGAAAAGCAAGAGCATTTGAGCCGTAAGCAACGCTTCATAGACGCCAATAACAGGGTTCCGTGCTGCGAGTAGGGACACCACTTCAAACATCAGATACAAGGCCAGCGGCAGCGCGGGGCGCAGTGAGATCGTCGGTTCTAGCTCTCTCCTGCACACATAACCCAGAAACCACAAGAAATATAGGGCCGCAAGAACTACGGTAGTGAGTGAGATCTCAAGCCCAGCTAAGGCACCTGAGTCCCCTAATTCGTCTGACCAAAACAGATGAATGCCCATGTGTAAAGGGATGTCGAGAATGATGATCGCCAAGAACAGCTTTCGCAACCATGAGGCCGACGTGGCTAAGGGAAACAGCAGCGTGGTAACGATGGCGGTCCCCGCGGCCGACAGCACCCCTGATCCAGGGAGTGATCTGGAGTCGGTCCGTTCTGCTAGGGTATCGACGTGGTAGTTAGCTGCCATGGCCTTCTTTAAGCCGCGCGTGAGCGCAACTGCTGCTCACAATGAAACTCGCGTACCTGATCGGCTACGTAGTGGATGATGGATTCGCTCAGTTCCGCATATATCGGCAGCGAAAGGCACTGTTGGGCGGATCGTTCTGCTACAGGGAAGTCTCCTCGTTTGTATTCCAAATCGGCATACGCTGGCTGGAGATGAATAGGCACGGGGTAATGTATGCCGGCGGTGACACCGCGCTCCGACAGGCAAACCTTCAGTTCGTCGCGCCGCGGCGTGTGGATCACATAGAGGTGCCAGACCGAACTGCCATAGCTCGCTTCATGCGGAGTCAACACTCCGGCATCAGCAAGAAACGCGGTGTAGCAAGCGGCGTGGCGGCGGCGAGCAGCGTTCCACGTGTCCAAGTGAGCGAGCTTGACTCTCAGCACAGCGGCTTGTAGCGTGTCCAGCCGGCGATTGTAGCCTTTGATCTGGTGTTTGTATTTTTCGATCTGTCCGTAGTTTCGCAACTGCTGTATGGTGCGGGCGTGGCCTTCGTCATTTGTTACGACTGCTCCAGCGTCTCCGTATGCGCCGAGATTTTTGCCGGGGTAGAAGCTGAAAGCTGCAGCATCGCCGATCGAGCCTACTCGGCGCCCCTTGTAGATGGCGCCATGGGCCTGGCAGGCGTCTTCGACGACAAACAGCCCGTGTTTGCGGGCGATCTGCAGAATGGGATCCATGTCCGCCGGTTGTCCATAAAGGTGGACCGGAATGATCGCTCGCGTCCGCGGCGAAATAGCATTCTCGACAGCAGCGATGCTGATGGTGCAAGTCTGGGGGTCAGCATCGACTAAAACCGGGGTTGCGCCGGTATGTGATATGGCGAGGACTGAAGCGATGTAACTGTTGGCGACGGTGATTACCTCATCCCCCGGCCCGACCCTGAACCCACGCAGTGCGAGTTCCAATGCCGATGTACCCGAGTCCACGCCCACAGCAAAACGGGCTCCACAATAGGAGGCAAATTCCTGCTCAAACAAACTGACTTCTCGTCCCAAGATGAAGTCGCCGCCATGCAACACCGACGAAATCGCCTGATCGATTTCCGCGGTAATACATTGATACTGCGCGAAAAGGTCAAGCAATGGCACTTCGTAGCATGGCTTGATCATCGGCGTGATGCTCATTAGTCGTTACCTCAACTCTTGTACCCTGTTCTTGGATTGAACGATCAATCGCTTCAAGTACGCGAAGCACTTCTACTCCTTCCCGCCCGCCAGTGAGAGGGAGTTCGCCAGTGGTCACGCAGCTTAGAAAATGACGGCACTGTTCCTTCAGAGGTTCGGCGACCTCAAGCCTCGGACTTAGAATGTCGCCGTCGCGAATCTGTAATCGATATTCGCCATAGTTCACCGGCTTCTGTTCCACGAGGCGGACGCCCTTTTCAAAAACTCGCACCTGTTCTAACGAGTTCAGATCGTTAAAAACAATCCGTTTGTCGCTGCACACCACAACCGTTTCTCGTGCTTTGTTGGGGTCGGCCCAGCTGACGTGAATGTGGCCGAGAACGTTCCCGCCATAACCTAGGGTTACGAATCCGACGTCTTCCCGGCAATTGCGTAAAAGCTTGCCCCCAACCGCCGACACCCAGCCAGGCTCAGTGTCCAGCAGATAGTTGAATACGGCGATATCGTGGGTCGCCAGATCCCAAACCGCATTCACATCTCGACGTATAGGGCCGAGGTTGGTGCGACGCGCGTACAGGTAGTACACCTCGGAGGACGAATCCGTTATGAATTCTTTGACCTTTTTGATCCCAGGGTTATAGATGAATGTATGACCTACCATTAACGTCAGAGAGTTCCTTTCGGCCAGTGCTACCATCTCTTCGGCATCGGCAACTGTGGTGGCAATCGGCTTTTCGATCAGCACATGTTTGCCGGCACGGAGGCAGGTGGAAGCCACCGCGTGGTGGGTCGTCGCTTCCGTACAGATCACTACCGCGTCGACTCTCGGATCGCACACGACTTCATCCACTTCTGTAGTCAAACGTATGTGCGGAGAGCGGTTCGACAATTCCTTCAGCTGGTCAGGTCGCTGGTCACAGACGGCGATTAGCTGGGCTTCAGGCAATTCGCTGAATACCCGCACATAGTTCATTCCCCAATAACCACAGCCGATAACGGCAGTTCCCAAGCGGTCGAGCGTGGGCATCTCTTGCTCCTTTTCTATCGGGCGCCGCGCCCACTGAGCACGGCAGGAATGGTAAGGAACAGTATTTTCGCGTCCAGCCAGAAACAGGACCGCCGTGCATATTCGATGTCCATTCGCAACATTTCCTCGAAAGGAACTTGGCAGCGTCCTTTGGTTTGCCAGAGCCCGGTCATGCCTGGAAGTGCGGTCAGGCGCTCATAGTGGCGGTCAGCGTAAAGAGCCGCCTCATAGAGCGGTACCGGTCGTGGGCCCACCAGGCTCATGTCGCCTTTCAACACGTTGATGAGTTGAGGCAGCTCATCCAGGCTGGTCCGTCGCAGGATCCGTCCCAGCCGGGTCACCCGCGAATCGTTGTTCAACTTAAAGCCACTGCCATTTCCGGATCCGTCAATACGTCCTTCCCGGAAATCCCGGATATAGCATTCGTGCCGCGACTGGTCTGCGTTGGTCACCATGGAACGAAACTTATAGAACGCGAAGGATCGGAGCACCCACACAACGCGGTCACCCTCAGTGCGCCTTTTGACTCCGACACGATGGTGAATAAAAAGCACCGGACCAGGCGAATCGAGCTTGATCAGAATCGCGATCACTACCATCAACGGCAACAACACAATTGCGAGGCTGGCAGATAGAAGCACGTCAATTACTCGCTTACACCAGAAATACACGTGCTGGCGTTTCGCGCCCTTCACTTCTACCGCATGCACGGGAATAGCTGCTGGCGCTGCAACAACCTGGCTGGGCGACAGTCCGGAAAACTCCATGCGAGCGGGAGCGCTCGACCGTTGAATGGTGGTGAGATGTGGAAGGCTATTCACTTGCTGGGGTGGCCTTGAGGTGCCATCGATCGGAAGCTTCGGGCAGGGTTGAAAAAAGCGAGGAATCCGCTCAGCCGGCGACTGTCTTTTCGCCTGCAGCCTTAGGTGTGAACCGGTGGCCGTTGCTTGCGCCGTTGCGGTGACCATTGTTGTCGTCGAATCGCGGTACAGCCGCGAGGACAGGAATATTCAGCATGGCTTCTATTTCATGCGGAGCGTGAAAGGAGGAATCGAAGAAATCGAACAGAAAGACAGCTGCAACGCTCACGAGTGCGGCGACAAGCATTCCCCCGAGTGCCAACATCCAGGGAGAGTGAAGAGGCAAAGCCGGAACACTGGGTTGTTGCACTACCACAACGTTCAAGATTCGCATTTGGTCGAGCGCGTCCGTAATTCGCGACTGTTCGCGTTTCTGAACGTAGAGCAGATAATTTTCTTCCCCGGCTTTCACTTCCCGCTGCAAATCTTGTTCGAGCCTCCCCTTGCTCTCCAACTCGTGGATTACAGACTGATACCGCCGCGCGGTCGCTTGCATGGCGGATTGGCGCGCCAATAATCCGCTCAGGTCGGTCTTCGCTTTCGTTAGCTCGGCACTGACCAGCGTATGAGTGGGGTCCACATCTGTCGTGCTCTCGCGTAACGGGGCAGCGTTCTCCGCTTCAATCGCGGCGCGCGTCCTCTGAATTTCCTGCTCGATTTCTTGGACTGGGCGATAGTCCTCCTGGTACTTGCTCAGCAGCTCGGTGCGCTTCAAATCCAAGGTTAAGAGGGTGCCTTTTAGCTGTTGCATTAGCTGTTCGTTATCCGCCGTCCTGATACTGGTCGTCATACGCGCGGGGACTTTTTGCGCCTGCTCTTCCAGCGTTCGGAGACGATTTCCGGTCTGCGCGATTTCTGCCCCGGTCGCGGCGATGTCGCCGTTTAGCGTGGTCAGCTGCTGCAGCATTTCGTCTCTCACTATCTCCGGACGAACAGAATTCTGGGTACGGGAGAAATCCTGCAACCGCTGCTCGGCGTCTTTCAATTTGTCCTGGTAATCCTGAGCCTGTTGCTCAAAGAACTTGAACTGCCCGCCCGCGCGATGAGCTTCGACGTGCTTGCCGATGTACGCCGCGTTCAGCGCTCGCAAAACCTGAGCAGCCTGTTCGGCGTTTCGCCGCCGGTAGCTTACCTGTATGACATTCGTTTTTCGTAAGGGTATTACTTTCAGCGACGACTTCAGATCTCTAACCGCTGCGCCCATGCGGGCCTCGGGATCATCGAAGCCCTGGAACAGAGGGAGCAGCGAAAATGTTGTTCTGCGAACTAGGCCAGAAGCGGTAGCCACCTGCCGTAGAACGTCGTCACTCAAGAGTATTTCGACTTCGGAGTTAAGCTCTTCTTCGGTGAGTGGCTGCTGTATGGTCAGCGGGACATTCGCCGTCGGGCTCACCACCGGGTCGACGCGGCCTTGCCTCACCAGAATCTTAGTTTCCGCTTCGTACTTTGGGGGCAATGCGAAGGCGTATAGCAGGGCAAGCAACGACAGAAATCCAAAGGTAGCAAGAAGTAAGTTCTTGTGGCGAAAGCCCACTCGAACAATATCCTTTGCGGTCAGCTGCGTTTGCCGCGATTTTTCTCCGCTAAATACATCGTCGTCATAAGTCATAGGAAGCTTCCATTTCTTGCACAGGTGCCTGCGGGAACCGGCCTTAGGTACACGATTGCGGGAAAAAGGCCTGCAAAAGCTATCTGCACCTCTACGGTATGGGGTTAACGTAAACCCCGGTGTTTGGAATAAAGGGCTTAATTTTGGAGATGCGGTTCTGCGGCACGATGATCATGTCGCCGGGCATAATGTGGAGATCTTCACTCAAGTTCTTGTCGTGCATCATCTTTTTGACGTCCAAGATTCTGCCCTGCATCCAATCCTGGGAGACCCGGCGGTACAGAACCACTTGTGAGTCTTTGGCAGATGTGTTGAATCCGCCCGCCATGGCTACAGCTTCGACTACAGTGGTATCACCACGCAGTTCGTACTTGCCGGGGCGTCCGACCTGCCCACTGGCAATGAAATAGGGTCTTTCGAAGTCCTTAAGCGAGATGCTGATGATCGGATCTCGCAAAATTTTTGCATACGCTTGACGCACCATATCCCTTAATTCGGGAACTGTGTGCTCGGCAACGTGCAGATCCCCGACTGCCTTGAGGGTAGCGAAGCCATCTGGTTGCACCACCACCGTCTGGTTGAATTCGGGGCTCAGTTCAAACATGAGGTCGAAGGAATCTCCAGCTTCCACCAGATACCGGGGATTGCGCGGCTGAAAAGTGGGTGCGCCGGCGTGCCCTGGCACCTTCGATGGAGCGTTCATTGCTTGGTTCCCCTTAGCTGCAGGTTCAGCTGCTGCACTCTCTTGTGCGACACAAATCGACGCCAGGGCTGCGATGGCGCTTAACACCAGGGCTTCTGTCTTGAAAGTCATTCGACATCCTCAATTGGGGGGTTTTCGTTCCTGGCCGGAGTTCTGGGTAACTAGGTCGACCGTTAAAGGCAAGGACCTGAGTGGCTGGAAGGCAATCGCTCCTTCTCCAATAATCAAGTACCGTTTGACGAAGTCCTCCAACTCCTTCACGTTTCCCGGCCACGAATGAGACTGGCATGCAAAGTGGGCCGCGCCTGACAGCAAACGTGGCGACAGATCGTATTTGCATGCAATCTGGTTCATAAAGTGGCTTAGTAGCAAGGAGACTTCATCTTTTCGGCGTCGCAATGGCGGGATATAGATCGTGAAAGCACTCAGATAGGAATAAAGCTCTGCGGAAAAGCTCCCCTCCCCAACACTCATCTCGATACTTTCGCCGCAGGTGGCGATAATACGAAATCGACATTCGTCGCCTCCGCCATTTTTAGGACTTGCCATGCCTGCCATGCGGTTTAGGATTTGCGTTTGAGTCTTGGGGGGTAGACCCAGGACATTCTTGAGCACGACCGTCTGGTATCCCGTCGATAACGCTGCCGTGGCCGCGCCGGCAGCGCCAAAAAGCGTCCTATCCAGTACTCTGGAACACGGTTTCGTGCAGTCGATTATGAGTATGGGATTCCTGGATTGACCAGACAGCTTGTGAATTAAACGAGCCGCTGTTTCCTTGCCGCTTCCTTCTTCGCCTACGATTAGCACCGGTACCTTTGCTTTCGCCAACAGCTCCGCTTGTATTCGAAGCTGCCGCATGGCACTTCCCGCACAAACGAAAAAGAGGCCCTCTCCAAGCTCCTCGATGCCATTAAGCATCATGGTTGACCACTCTTTGTCGAGCGATTGAATTTTGGGACCAAGGGAACTGGCCTGAGCTGTGGTCTATTGGCGAATGAATGGGATATCGATATCTAGGGCGAAATCAAAGTTGCTCGATCGCATAGCCTTCGATCCGAACCACCAAAGACCTTGCGATACCGTCGATAGACATTACCAAGCTCTTTTCCCCGTTCGTGCGAACAAGAATCCCCTCGATGCCATCGAGGCATCCGCCTCGGACGCGCACGCGATGGCCGGTTCGAAGATAGGAGTATGCGGTGCAGGATATTCGCTGCTCGAGAATCTTCTGAATTCCTTTGATCTGCTCGCCTGGAATGGGAACCGGCTCTCCTTGCATGGTGATGAAGCCGGAACAGCCTCGCACGCACTGTACCGTGTGGCGCACTTTGACACCCATGGTCGCGTGTAAAAACACGTAGCCAGGGAATAGGGGCATTTCTACCTTCTTACGGCGATCGCTCCAACGATGGATCTCGACCTTGGTGGGAAGAAAAGCCTGCATTCCGTAACTTTGAAGTTGCTTGTTGACCAACCATTCGTGGCGCGACAGCGTCGCGAGCGCATACCACCTGAGTGGTTCCGACGCAACCAGCGGGTCCGTCCAACTTGGGCAACCGACTAGCGAACTCATAGCTTCGCCCTTTGACTCCCATTTTCGAGCGCGCCCTCAGACGGCCCATACGTCTCGGTGAAAATTACGCCAAAGTCGCGTGACACCGCAAGGGGTCGAAAATCCTGCATCCTTTTGTCGCTTCTTTTACTTCATTCAGGAGGTCATTCCATAGAAGACCTTCCTCAAGTGAATCACCTAAGGTAGGGGAGGGCTTGGGATAGAGTGAGAATGAAATACAATCCAGGGGTCCAGCGTCGGTCACGAGCGAGAGGGTAGATTCAGTGCTCTAGGTTCCGAATTTCCGAATTTCACTTTGCGGGTCGGGCGGGAAGGATTGCCCCGAATTACGTAGGGCATAAAGAACCAGTTCGAGGCGTGTAGATACGCCAACCTTGTCAAAGATGGCGAAGACGTAATTTTTAACCGTGTGCTCGCTCAGCCGAAGCTGGTGGGCTATTTCGCGGTTGCTGGAACCTTCCGCTAGGAGTCCCACCACCTCCTGCTCGCGTTTCGTAAGAAGGTCAATTCCCTTCGAGTTCACGATGCGCGGTGCGGAACAGGCCCGCAAGGCGCTGATCAAACAGTCCAATTCGACCTTGCTAACCCAAACTTGGCCTGCGAGGACACAGCGAATACAGTTGCATAGCTCAGCAGGCGTCCGAGTCCGACCAAACACGCCCGAGGCCCCGCTAAGAAAAGCTTCTGTCACAATTTCTGGGTCACTCGAGTCCACGAGCAGTACCACACGCGGGGCCGACCGAAGCAGGCGCAGCTCTCGTAGCGCGGTAAGGCCTGCGGTTTCGCCGTCCTGCAATTGAACGCCAATCACCACAACGTCAGGGCTGCATTCTTCAATCGCGGTAATCACGTCAACAGATCTCACCGCCCATCCCGTGACACGGAAATGATTGCGGGTCAGGGAGGCGGAAAGCAGCTGGCAATCTAACGGGCTCGCATCGGCCAGGAAAATTTTTGCCGATGCGTCTGTGGCTGGGAGCATACTGACACCCTGGGGTCGAAGTTATTTCAAGTATCGAACAGTAACGACCGCCGACCTTTGGGCTGGACTGTCAAGACTGAGAGTTGCACGCAAACCAGCAGCGGGTCTTTTCGTTTGAAGCGGCAATCGTTCCGTTCCTTGATCGACAATCTCACAAAATGGAACGTGAGTCTACCACTGTAAAAACTGACAGTCTCCTGTAAGAACTAACAGGGGAACCTTCAGTCTCAGTAGTCCTACATCGCAGTGCAGACAGCATGGGGGCCGTGACTTGCGAGATTAGAAGACGCTGCTCAGGCTTTTAGTGGGTCCCATACAAGGCAGCTAAATGGCGCCAGGCGGGCGATGGTGCTGAACGGCACCGAGATTCAATCCTTAAGTCTGACCGTGCAGATGGCTAACGCACCCTGCGTTCGTTGGTAGTTCTCGTCTCACCAAGCTGCTACCGTGCGTTTTCGAGCTAGGGCACAGCCGCCTGGGCTTCGTTGGAATATCCGCTCTCTGCACCAGAACTGTCTACGGCGGTCACAACGTAATAGTAGGTGTAGCCGCTAGAGACGTTTGAATCCGTATACAAACTGGATGCGACCAACCCGCCACTGTTTATCTTGGAGTACGGTCCCGCGTACGATGTGCCCCGGTATACGTTGTAGCCAGTGATGTTAGGCGAGGTAGACAAGTTCCAGCTCAGATCAACAATGTGTTGAGTTGGCGTTGGGGTCGGGGTCGGAGCTGGCGCTGTCGTTGGTGCGGTAATTGTAACCGTTGCCGTCCCACTTCTCGAACGATAGCCGGTGGTTGACGCTGTCACGTAAACGATAGTGTTTTGAGTAACGGCAGGCGCGGTGAAGACGCCAGTCGCAGTGATCGTTCCAGCCGATGCGGACCAAGTGACGCTCGTGTTCGAAGTGCCAGAAATGCTGGCCGAAAACTGCTGGGTACCACCCGAGACAACCGTCGTGCCCGATGGGCTGACGGAAACTTGAACGCGTTTATAGGAGGCCGCGCAAGACAGCGACGGAATCAGAACAAGGCAAATTAGGCCGACGAGTTTTTGCATCGGCTAAGAATCGCAATAACTCCGGCTCTCGTGAAGGTCACGGAAGGACGAATCGGGAAGACGTATCGAAGGTGCTCCCCGATGGGGTACGAATGGACGTTCTGATGATGA
This sequence comes from Terriglobales bacterium, assembly GCA_035496675.1. Taxonomy (GTDB): domain Bacteria; phylum Acidobacteriota; class Terriglobia; order Terriglobales; family Acidobacteriaceae; genus Gp1-AA145. The sequence continues at coordinate 47,958 of DATJEL010000029.1, read as the reverse complement.
ACTTGTGAGTGTGGAAAAGATGGGGACCCGCAACCCACTCCGATTCCAGGAAAACTGAACGCTAGCCCACCCTTCTCAGCTCTGGGTTTTCAATCATTTCCTCTAATTCGAGATCGATGTGGTCTTCCCTGCTCGCGACATATAACGCAAGTTCTACCCGGTTGGAAATGCCCAATTTGTCGAAGATCTTGAATAGATAATTCTTGACCGTATGCCCGCTCAACCCCAAATGCGTGGCGATCTCGCGGTTCGTCATGCCTTGAGAAATCAAGCGAGCGATCCTGCTCTCCTGTTTGCTCAATAGCTTGGTTCCTTGAGCGTTGGTCAACAGAAGAGGGCTCGAGCGGCGAAGAGCTTCGATCACCTGTTCGAGCTCAGCGCTGCTTGCCCATATTTGTCCCGCATGTACGCGGGAGACGCACTTACAGAGCACATCGAGGTCGTGTTGCGAGCGGAGGAAGACCCCTCTGGCTCCTGCGCGAAACGTCTCAGGTATCAGGATCTGTTCGGAACGCTCCAAAAGAACGATGGACCGTGTGTCGGGGCGTATTGCTCTCAACTGTTGCACTGCGCGCAAGCCGCTACCCTTTCCATCCTGCAAATGGGCGCCCACCAAAGCAACATCGAGAGCTGTCGTGGCGGCGATCGAGAGGAAGTCATCCATCTTCACCGCAGACGCGACTACTTTAAAACTGCGCCTTCCCTTGAAAGCTCCACTCAGGAGTTCGCAAACCATTGCGTTTGCGTCAGCGATCAGAAGGCTAATCGGGGATTGGATCTTCTTGGCGGGCACGGCAAACTCGCAGTTATGATCGACGCCAAAACACTATTTCGTTGCTCCACGCTCGAAGCTCGCCAGGCCGCTGCCTAGAAAGCCAAGTCTTGTGACTGCCGGGAAGTACAACAAGTTGCATACAATCCTAGGAAGCCTTACTTTACAGGCCTTGATGGCAGAGTCAATCACCGGGAAGTTGCAGACGTCATTACAACTTTCGAGGGATAGCGGGTTGCTCGGATTTTTCCAAAATTGCTTCAAGGTACTTTCCTAAAGTCGAACTCGTTTCAGGCTTGCCCTTCCTATTTTGCCGAACAAAAAGGGTTTCGATATAAACCTTCCAATCTGGTTGGCGTTTCAGGCCGCTTGGAACCCAAGTGTTTTCATTGGCTTGCAGATGTCCTAGCCCTATCCCTTGTTGGAGTGATCCCGTGTACAAACCCTTATCTAGACTTGCCATTCTTCTAGTACTTTGCCTTCCAGCTTGCGCCCAAACTTGGTTCAGCAACATCACCAAAAGTTCCACAACCACAAGCTGCACAGTCGGATGGACCACCGCTGTCCCCACTATCGCGCACGTCGACTATGGGCTAGCGGCTGGATCCTACACAAAGAGCAGCGCAAACAGCACTCAGTACTGGCGTTCAAAGACTCAGTTGATCTCGGGGCTCACGCCGGGAAAGACTTATCATTTCCGGATAGTTGCATCCGACACCAGCCAGGACTGGATCAATAGCCTGGACTACACCTGTACGACCGGGGGTACCTCGGCGCACACCGTTCAACTGAACTGGAACGCCAGCACTAGTTCCGGCGTAATTGGCTATCGAGTTTACCGTTCGACCATTTCAGGCGGCTATTACGCGTTGCTCGCTAGCCCATCAGGGCGAAGCTTTACCGACAGCGGCGTTCAAACAGGCACCACTTACTACTACGTGGTTGCAGCCACCAACAGCGTAGGCCAACAAAGCCCGTATTCAAACCAGGTGACGGCGGTTGTTCCTTAGCATTTCCAGGAGACGCCATTTCTCTTGGCGCAGGAAGCAAACTCAGGATGGGACCCGACTTGGTGGCTTTCAAGGACCCAGTCGGGTCTCAACCTTTGGTCTTGCAAAGAAAGGGAAGCTCCGCTGTGAGAAGTTTCGCACGATTGAGCTCTGATCTCCGCCCGCTCGGTCGGCAATCGAACTCCTCACCCACCTGAGTCCATTCTTGAATTCCGTCTACTCTGAGGGTACTGAAGCGGCTCGTCCCGTGGTCCTTCGTCCTTCCCTGCATGTGGTGAACGCCCGAGAAACGGTTGAGACTCAACCCGAGCGTTGCTACATCGATTGTGCCGGAGTAGCTTATGTAGGCAGAAGGGAAGACTATGGCTAAGCCTCGGTTGTCGCGCTCTCTCGGCGGGCAAGTTTCGCGCCGGCAATTTTTGGGACAGGCAGCGGCCGCGACGTTTGCATTTTCGATCGTTCCGCGCCGAGTATTGGGTGGCCCGGGATATGTCGCGCCCAGCGACAAAATCAACGTCGCCTTCATTGGCGTAGGATCCCAGGGTTTCCGCGTGATGCTGCACTTCTTGCGCGAGCCCGACGTTCAGGGTGTCGCGGTCTGCGATGCCAACAAGAGCGCAGCCAACCATCCACAATGGTACGCGCACGAGTTTTGCAACTCGGTGCGTGACTTATTAGGGGTGAAGAGCGGCTGGGATTGGCTCAGCCCCGATGACCCCATTGAGTTGACCCATTCGATGAAGTCGCCGGCAGGAGTGTCGGGTCGCGATACTTGCCAGAAAATCGTGGATGCCTATTACTCCAGAGAGCATCGCTCTGCTCAGTACCATGGTTGTGCCGCCTACGTGGATTTCCGCGAGCTCCTTGAAAAGGAGAAAGGTGTGGACGCCGTGGTTGTGTGCACGACAGACAATCTCCATGCCGCTGTTTCCGCCGCGGCGATGAAAAAAGGCAAACACGTCTTTTGCCAAAAGCCCCTGACGCACACCATTTACGAAGCGCACCGCGTTGCTGAAATTGCCCGCGAAACCGGAGTAGCAACTCAGATTGCAGTAGCCAACCAAGCCTCCGAGGACACCCGCCTGCTGTGTGAATGGATTTGGGACGGAGCCATCGGGCAGGTGAGGAATGTCGAGAACTGGTCCAGCCGTCCGTTCTGGCCGCAAGCGATCGAGCGCCCCAAAGAAACACAACCTATTCCAGAAGGGTTGGACTGGGATCTGTGGCTTGGTCCCGCGCCCCAGCGTGCTTTTCATCACGCGTACCTGCCCTTTGTGTGGCGTGGATGGACCGATTTCGGCTGCGGTTCCCTTGGCGATATGGGTTCGTACAGCTTTGACACGATTTTTCGTGTCTTGAAGCTTGAGGCCCCGGTGAGCGTAGAAGCCAGTTCTACAGACCTCTACCCGGAGACCTATCCCCTGGCCTCGATTGTGCGCTATGAGTTTGCAGCCCGCGGCGATATGCCGCCGGTGACAATGAGCTGGTATGACGGCGGCATGAAGCCGGCACGTCCCGATGGCTTCGACAGAAATCTTCCTCTCCGTGGAGAAGGCGAGGAGCGCGACGAAGGTCTTCTTTTTATCGGAGATCGCGGCAAGATTTTCTGCTCATTCAATGGAGGGCATCCGAGGCTCATTCCAGAAGAGAAGATGAAGAACTACAAGCTGCCACCGAAGACCCTCCCAAGATCTCCAGGCAATGAGCGGGAATGGCTCGATGCCTGCAAGGGAGGGAAAAATAAACCTGGCGGGAACTTCGAGTTTTCCGGAATGGTCACCGAGACCTTACTGCTCGGCAATGTGGCAACTCTGGTTGGAGGAAGACTCGAGTGGGATCGTTCCAACCTGAAAGCTGTCAATTCCGAATCCGCCCAAAGGCTCGTGCGTCCCGAACGCCGAGCTGGATGGGAACTGTAGCCGCACCTGATCGAAACTTTGGCAGGAGGTCACCAATGTCCGCGATGTCCAGAAGAGAGTTTGTCAAGAACGCTGCCGTGGCTGCACTTTTTTGTTCAGAGGCGATCGATCTCCGTTCAAACCCCCTAGGCATGCCCATCGGATGCCAGACTTGGCCAGTCAGGGAGATGATCGCAAAAGACTTTCCCGGCACCATCCAAAAGCTTGCCCAGATCGGATTCCAGACGGTTGAACTCTGTTCTCCGGTGGGTTATGCCGATTCGGGCTTTGCCGGTCTCGCCAGGTACAACGGGAAAGAGCTGAGAAGAATTCTGGGAGATGCTGGTGTCTCTTGCATCAGCTCACACTTCAGCATCCAGGAACTGAGGGAGAATCAAGGCGATCGAATTGCCTGGGCATCAGAGGTCGGCTTGAAGCAGATGATCGTGCCGAGCCTCGATGGCCCGAAGAACCCGACCATGGATGATGTGAAGCGCGCCGCTGACGAATACAACAGGATGGGCGAGAAGGCCGCCAAAGCCGGCATTCAGCAGGGGCTTCATAATGAAGGCTTCGAACTCTCAACCATCGACGGCAAGCGTACCTATGATCTTCTGCTCGAGCTGCTGGATCCTAAGCTGGTCAAGTTTCAATTCCAGGTTTCAACTGTGAGCGCTGGTTACGATGCCGCCGACTACTTCACCCGGTATCCCGGCCGCTTCATGTCCATGCACGTCCAAGGCTGGTCGGACAAAACTAAAAAAATCATGCCCGTGGGAGAAGACACTCTGGACTGGAAGAAAATCTTTACCGCGGCCAAGACCGGTGGTGTGCAAAACTACTTCGTCGAAATGGCGCTCGGAATGATGCAAGCGAGCGTGCCATATTTGCGCAGGCTGCAGGTCGGCTGAAACGGGCTACTTACCAGAATTGAGGCGCCATCCAGGTTGTAAGCCGCGCTTTTTGGCGGCGAATTGAAAAAACGCTCCAAAAAGCGAGCGCGGCAGGCGAATTGCCATCCTGGCACGGCCCCATCGACAGTATTCACTGCAGAACGTCCCGTTGCCGAAACCGCGCGGTGGCAGACTCGCGGCAGCTGCTGACCTCCGATGATCGAATCAGCCGCGCCTGGATTCCCTTCGATACGGCACCAATAGCGTCAATATCGCTCCGATGAGCGCTACCACGGCCGCGGCCCACAAGGCGAAGGTAAACGAGCCGGTCCGGGTCTTCAGATAGGCAAACAAGTATGGCGCCAGGAAGGAGGAGATATTTCCCATGGTGCTGATAATGCCGACGGCTGCGGCGGCTGCAGATTGGCTCAGGATCTCGGTCGGCATGGAAAAAAACACGGCTATACTGGCGGTTCCAAGGGCCACCATGGTGAACAACACCATCATGGTCCCAAGGGACTGTGGCCCCAGAGCCAATCCTATCCACCCGCCGACCGCGATCAGCAGCGGCACAGCAGAATGCAACTTCCGCTCGCGCTGACGGTCCGAGTGCCAGCCATTCACCAGCATCGCAACAAAGCAGGCAGCGAAAGGCGCCGCCCCCAGCAGTCCGAGCCGCACGTCGGAAACGCCCGCCATCCGCTTCAACATCGTTGGAAACCAGAAGAAGAACACGTACGCCGATGGGTTGTTCATGAAGTAGGCGGCGGCTAGCACCAGCACCGGACCCGAGCGCACAGCCTTGAGCGCAGGCATTGGCTTGGAGCCGCCTGCTCGTTCCAGGCGCAACCCCTCTTCAACCCGGTCGCGCGCTTCCGGTTCGAGCCAATTCGCATCACTCGGCCGGTCTGTCAAATAAAAGAAGGTGACGGCGCCGCAAAGGACCGCCGGAATTCCTTCCGCGAGGAACAACCAGCGCCATCCGCTGACGCCGAGCCAGTGGTGGCTGATGATCCATCCTGCTATCGGCGACCCGATCACGAAGGAGATCGGAATTGCTGCCATGAAATTGCTTGTCGCCTTCGCCCGATCCCTGGTTTGAAACCAATGGCTCAGGTAGACGATTACACCGGGAAAGAACGAGGCCTCCGCCCCGCCCAGCATGAAACGTGCCACATAAAGCTGCCAGGGTGTTTTCACCAGCCCGGTCAGCACCGTCAGCATTCCCCAGGCAATCATGCACCCTGAAATCACCCGGCGTGCGCTCCAGCGCTCTACCAGCAGCGCCCCAGGAACCTGCAGCGCCATGTAACTGGCGAAGAAGATCCCCGCCCCCAGCCCGAATACGCGATCGCTGAACCCTAGGTCGCGCTCCATTCCGATCGCAGCAAACCCAAGGTTCGTACGGTCAACATAATTAACGATGTAAAGAATAAAGAGAAAGGGAAGGAGGCGGAGAGCGATCTTATGCCGAGTCCGATCCTCCAACCCGGATGGAACGGCCGCCAGTAAAGATCCAGCCATGCAGACTTCCCCTTGGGTCGCTTACGGTTCGGGCGAGTATATCGGAGTTTGCAGTCATTTCAAAAAATCGCGGCCTACTGGACGGCAAGGGCAGGCGTTGATGCGGATCCTGGCGATTGTCATCGTTGCATTCCTGCGTGTGGCCCGTACACACGGTCCGCAAGGCGACTCCGAGAACGTCGAGACGTTCGGAATCGCCGTTCGCGATTTGGTTGGCCTCTTCTCCTCAAGACCGTGCCGCGTGCCGTCACGAAGCGTCGAGAGACGCCGTACGAGACAGCTACCAGCGCTTGCCAATGTTTCGAGACGTAGATTAACGCCACGAGTTCACTCTAGGTCTGGCTAAGGCTACGGACAGGTACCCCGCACCTCAACCGTGTCAACATCGGTGACTATATTGCTCCCACCCAACGAAGCGGGAGTTCCATTGAACCCAACAGTGCTGTCGTTCAATACGTTCTGATCTATCACCAATCCTGTCGGGCAGGAGGCGCCGAGGGTGACAAGGTCAATACCGTGACTGGTGTTTTGAAGGAAGTTGGCTTCGATTGTAGGGGCGGGCCAGAGCCCCGAAGAATTCGGCCCACCGCCGATGGTGATACCCGTGCCGACATTGGCGAGTCGGTTCGATTGCACGTTTGAGGTTCCCCCACGATCCACCTCGATTCCGATATTGCCGTCCGCGATCGTATTGTTAGCAATGGTGGAGGGGACGTCTGCAAAAATGCCGATGAACTGGCTGATCACGAAGTTTTCCGCCAGCTATTTCGGATGCTTCTACTGCTGCAATTCCTCCAAAGTTCCCGGGCTTCGCCGTTACGAAATTCGCGAAGATGGTGGAGCTCAATGTTGGCGGTGATCCGAGCGCGGAAGAGCCAAATGTGACGATACCGTTATCCACGTCGCGAAAGCTACCATTCTCGATTGTGATGTTTTCGGTTCCAGAGTCATTAAATGCCACAATGCCGAAACCACAGCCACCATCGATCTGATTGCGCGCGGTTACTTCGTTCACAGTCCCAGTTGTGCCATCGCTATAAACGATGCCGGCCAAGCCAATTCCTGCCGGGTCAAAGCAGCTGCCATTACTCGTGACCGTACCACTGCCGTCCACGGTGATTCCAATAAGATTCACTGGCCCCGGCGGATCCACGTCCCGGACCAGGACTTGTGCGTAGACCGGCAATCCGCCCGAGATGAGGGTATTCGCGTCCAACGAAAGGTTGGGACTCGCCACGATCGTGGCGCGGTTCGCGTTGCCGAACGCTCTGCCCAAAAGTGTCAGCGGCTTTGTGATGGTTACCTGTTCGGGATAAATGCCGGGACAGACCGCAACCGTCGATCCAGGAGTTGCCGCAATCACTGCCGCTTGAATGGTTGGAAACATTTGGGTGTTGGGGAACGGACAACTGCCCGCACCAGCTGAAGCCCAAGACCCTGCGAAATAGGTCTGCCAATTGGCAAGGTTTTTGTCCTGGCGCGACGACTTGTCGAACCAGCCAAATCTTCTGCTGGGATCGAGGGAAACATAACTTCGGGGGCGCCGAACTCAGCGATGTCTCGAAAAAACAGATTCGGAAAGCAGTCCGCGCTAAAAAGGAAACAGCCTAATTCGGTATAAACGGTGTATTCTTCTGGAACTATTCGATCAACCCTCCCTATGTTCTTGTCACTGATCCAGGCTTCAAGAAGGAATCCTGCGAGCGTTTTGCGGTTTTTCCGGCACCTCGGTGCTCTGGGATTGTTCTTCTTGGCGGTTCTGGACGGGACACCCCTCCCGACTTTTGGGGGACCGGACATCCTCCTTGTTATTCTCGTCGCAACCCGCCGGAACCCTTGGTACGAATATACGGCCGCCGCGACTGCCGGCGCAGTGATTGGTGCCTACATCACCTTCCACTTGGCTAGAAAAGCGGGGCAGGCTTATTTGGAGAGCAAGTTTGGTCAAAAGAGAATCCCCAGGCTCTTGAAAACCTTTGAGCGATGGGGAACGGGCGCTCTTGTTGCCTCTTCTGCCATTCCATTCCCCTTGCCGACCAGCGCATTTTTTGCTGCCGCAGGCGCGTCGAATGGATATAGCACGTCAAAATTTGTTACCGCTGTGGCGGTCTCCCGCGCCGTGCGCTATTCGGCCATAGCCCTCATCGCACACCTGTACGGGCGGCACGTGATCCGGGTACTGCGACACCCCACTCAATACTGGGGATGGCTTTTATTTTTCAGTGGGCTTTTTGTGGCGCTGATCATTACCGCGGTCGTGCTAAACAGGGACGTTGCTGAGGCGACTTCATAGTGCAGCGAGACGATGCGGCCTTCTCCACCGGAAATCCGGCTTCCATCTAGGCCTAGTCGATTCCAGATTCTAGTCTGGCGTTCTCTTCAGATTGGTTGAGATTGCTTTCGATCGATGCCGTCTACTGCTCACACTCGAGAACTTGGAGGATTCTAAGTCTCGATTTTCCCGGTGCGGAACTCCGGAGGCCCAGGCCGGCAACAGACGCCAAAATCATGCCAAAGGCGAAACCATGGGCTGTGGGCCAACATCTCATCGTGCCTTCGATTTGCAGCAGATACATCGCTTGGGCTGAGTGGCCTGATATCCGGAGCCTCGAACATCTCTTCGAGCTGCTGGATTTCATCAATAATGCGCTCAACGTCCATTTCCCTAACAGTATAGCGAACCGGTTGTTGCAGCCCAACGGCTCGACAAAGCATCGTACTTGCATGCCGAAGCAAACCAGACCTGAGGCACAATCCGAACTCCTGAGAGGCTGGCAACGAATCGCAGCATTTCTTGGACAGCCAGTGTCCGTCGCCCAGCGATGGGCCGCAGAAGGTTTGCCAGTCAGAAAGCAGGGTCGCTACGTCGAGACCTCCCGCGAGGAACTGAATCGCTGGCTCGGGCGAGAATCTTCTGGAGAGCCGGTTCAGATTGCCACTGCCGATACCGACCTCAGCGCCGAATTGAGACGAGGGCTGGCGTTCGTTCGAAAACAGGACCGCAGGCCCAAAAAGAAAGCCGCGTAGAGTGCATCTCGAGTCCTGAAAGCCCACTTCAATCGTCCAAGCATTCGGGAATGCGCTTTTGCGGTGATCAGGTCAGCCTCGCCTCGCCGCCTCGATAGCGGCGACGTCGATTTTCGTCATCGTCATCATCGCGTCAAAGGCACGCTTCGCCTCAGCTCCGCCAGCAGCAAGCGCCTCGGTCAGCGCGCGTGGCGTGATCTGCCAAGACAACCCCCAACGGTCCTTACACCAACCGCACTGGCTCTCCTTGCCACCATTTCCGATGATGGCGTTCCAATAGCGGTCCGTCTCCTCCTGGCTGTCGGTTGCAATCTGGAAAGAGAATGCCTCGCTGTGGCGGAACGCCGGACCACCGTTGAGACCGAGACAAGGAATGCCCACAACGGTGAAATTTACCGTAAGAACACTGCCTTGCTTCCCGCCCGGATAGTCGCTGGGCGCGTGGTGAACAGCGGTCACTTTACTGTCGGGAAAGGTGGCAGCGTAAAAAAGCGCTGCGTCGTGCGCGTCATGATCAAACCAGAGGCAAATCGTGTTCTTTGGCTGAGTGCTCATATGCTTCATGGGGTCCTCGTGCCCCGAACTCTTATGATGATAGCTGCTAAGTAGCGGGTGCGAGTCCACCAATTTGTGCGGGGCGCAACCGCGTAGTCGGAACGGTCATGCGCGGAGCCATGCTGCAGGCCGTCGCCGGCCTCGGGATCGGCATCCCGGTGGCAATCTTCTGCATTTGCGGTACGTCAAGTCGCAGCTTTATGAAATCACCACAGTGAACGTGCCGGTCATGGCCATCGCGGTTGGAGTGTTGGTGCTTGCGGCTGCCATTCCTGGCATCATTCCGGCGGCCTCAATCGATCCCGTACGAGCTTTGCGTATTAAATGAGCTGCGCCTTCACATTAGGCACTCCGCGAGGCCTCGACAGCATCGGCGGTCGGACTGTGCAGGTGCCTGAACTGATAACCGAATGGCGAAAGCAATCCCCAGAAAACGCGGCTCTTTGGGATCATGCTCGAGGCCGCTGCGAATCTGTTGCATGACATATAGTTCAGCCCGTGTTCGAAATCGAAGTAGGTTTCCGAACGCCACACCTGGTCAGCCAGATCTTGGCGGTGACCTATCCTGCGCCGCCCGGCTAAAGCCGTCAAGACCCTTTGTCGGCTGACGCCGAAGTTTCAGGAAGGTCCCCTGACGACGTAAGTTCTCTGGTGCAGAGATCGAGCACGTACTCACCGGAGCGGATTTCCTGCGACGCTACTTGTGTAGCCAAGCGGATACTCCATCACAAACGCCAGCCTTGGGAATGAGGCCTCGTTATATCGTGCGCTGTCATCTCCAATGTAATTAATGGTTAGCATTCCTTACCAAGAACTTACCTCCAACTTACCTTCCCTGAATTGACCGATTCTCATTGGCACGGCATGGTTGGCTCGTTCGACTAGCTGCGGTTTTCCGATTGCGGCCAGAAGCCAGGTTTCGATGGACTTTCAAAATGAATTTAAGAAGGTTCGCTCTGGCTTCGGCGACGAGCCAAGACCGTCAATATCAATAGGAGGCTTCTATGAGACGTAGTCGTTCTTTCAGCTTTGCTCTCAGTCTGGCTCTATTGCTGGCATCTTTTACAGCCAAAGGATTTGCAGCGAATCCGCATTGCGCACAGGTTGGCGGCGCGATTCTCACCAATCTTGGTGGCTTCGGCGCGATTGACGGCAGTCCCACTACGTTGGGGGTCGCCACAGGGGATCTGAAAGGCGCGCTTGGCGTCCAAGTCGTGAGCGCTAGCCCGGATTTCACCAGCATCACCGTTCAACACCATTGGGTCACGGACGATGGCGAGACGCTGAACTTTGACCAGGCTACGGTGCACGGCACCTACGTGGGCCCGGGTTTGCTTGCCGTAACCGAGTACAACGTGCACCTCAGTGGCGGCACCGGGCGTTTCAGCAACGCTACCGGTGACCTGTCGAGCATCGGCGAAGTCGATTTCTCGACCGGCCACACCATCCTTCGCTACAGCGGGACGGTTTGCTTCCGAGGCAGCAACTAGAACAAATCGTGAGCTGATTTTCTGATTTTTTACGTTCTGTCCCAACCGAACGGGTGCAGGGCAGGTGCCCCAGGGAGGGAGGCAAAGAATGTTGGAACTCTTTGCTCGCACAGCCGAGTTTCTATGTTGCGCTTTGATCGGGGCGCCAGCGATGGTGCGCATTTGGCGGCGCCCAGGGCCAACCAAGACCCAATCGGCCGGTGAAACCTACGGTAGCGGGCCTCCAGGCCCACGGTATTTTCGGTGGCGATCCCTGGAGAACCGAAGCACATGGGCTCGGCTTACGTTTGGCAGTTCCGTCTTGGCACGCGGGTTCTCGGTCTTGCAGGTTCAAGTTTGATCAACTTCGTGGAGGATTGAATGCGTTCACTTCTTGGGGTTCGAATTTCCTTAAGCGCGATCGCCACAGTGGCGCTGCTGCTCGGCACCGCCCGGGCACAGATTCCAGCAACCGACGACAGCTACACCGCGTCGTCATCACCCAGCAACAATTATGGCACTCAATCCCAACTCAATGTGATTGGGCCAGGAGTGAACAGCTATATCCGCTTCGATCTATCGACGTTACCTGCCGGTCTGACCAGTGCAAACATCAGCAAAGCGACAGCGCGGCTGAACATCAACGGCGTAACCACGGGCGGCACCTTCGATGTCTATCTCGTCACGAGTTCTTGGACAGAAGGCGGACTCACCTTCAACAACGCGCCCACTCTCGGGACGAAGGTAGCGAGTAGCATTAGTGTGCCCCTATCCAAGCGCAACTTCATTGACGTGGACGTGACTTCGGCCGTCCAAGCATGGTTCAATACCCCGAACCCGTCCAGCAATTTTGGAATCGCCCTCGTTCCAAGCTCTGGCAGTGCGATCTCCATTTCCTTCGATAGCAAAGAGAACACTTCTACCAGCCATGATCCGGAGCTGAGCGTCTCCTTGATTTCGGCAGGACCACAGGGACCGAAGGGCGATAAGGGCGATCCGGGACTGCCAGGAGCAACAGGAGCAACAGGAGCCACAGGAGCCACAGGAGCGACTGGAGCGACTGGAGCAACCGGGGCTACGGGTACGACTGGCTCGCAAGGGCCTCCGGGACCCGCCGGCCCTCAAGGGCCGGGTGGGTTCACCGGCATCAAAGAGTTCTCCTCACCAGTCAACGCACCTATTCCTTGGACGGCTCCTCCTAACGTGACTCATGTGATGGTTGAGATGTGGGGTGGTGGTGCGGGTGGCGGGGCGCCGTTTGACCTTCCGGGGGGTGGCGGCGGAGCTTACAGCCGCAAAGTGATTACGGTCACGCCGGGCACGACCTACACGGTCGAGGTGGGCGGCGGCGGTAAGGCCGAGGTGCCGTTCCAGTCCGCCCCCACGAACGGCGGAGACAGCAGCTTCGGCGACGGCAATCAAATCTTGCTCCTTGCTGGTGGTGGATTTGCCGGAGGACTCGGTGGGATAGCCGATTCATCCGCCGACATAGGCCGCAGTGGCCTCAATGAAGCCTCCGGCTCAGGGGGCCCGGCATTCGGTGCAAAGTTCTGCCCCGGACCCAATGGCGAAACCACGGGCAAGGGTGGAGACCTCCTCTCGGGGGGTATTGATGGCTACGTCTTGCTCACCTGGTGAAACGATCACTCCTAACCACATGCTGCCCCACCCTTCGCGACCTTCGAAGGGTGGGGATTTCGGAAGTATGAAACCCTGGCCCTGAGGTCCTTGCGCTAGACCCGGAAAAGAAGCTGAGTTGCTAGTGAGTAAAGTCACTGCCCCGGCGATTTGCAGACGCAAAATGAACAACAATTGTATGAGGTACGTACACCCGAGAATTGTCTGAGGCAAATGTCACGATCAATTTGTCATTCTTGAATTCCGCGCCATCAACTGAACGGACCTGCGTAGGATTCGAGGTGCCCAACTCGTCGATCTGGCTGGATGCCTCCTCCACTGGCCCATACATATATCCTTCTGGGGAAAGTGCTCGAGAAGAAGGGCGAGGCCGCGCTGGCGCTGCGCTCGTTGCAGCGTGCGGCGGCGATGGATCCTAATAATCTGATCACTCATCATCTCTTAGGACAGACATACCGAGACGTGGGAAGGCAGGATGAGGCAGAACGCGAACTGAAGATCGCAAGTCAACTTCAGGCTGCGCACGATTCGCAGTGAAACGTCCAGCGTTGTTGGTTGCACTGATGTAGCAGCTTCCAGCGGGAACCTTGCTTTTTGTGGAGAATGCGGCTCAGACGCCGAGAGCGCCTCACGTTCAATCCCATCACCCCGACCCAATTCACCTCATCTACGTCACTGACGCACCAATTCTACGCGGCGATTGCGAGCACGGCCTTCAGGGGTATCGTTGGTATCGACCGGGCGCGATGCACCGAAACCTGCCGTGGCGAAACGCTTTTCGGGAATACTGTAACTCGCGATAAGAGACTGAACAACCGCCGCCGCACGGCGCTTCGAGAGATCGAGATTCGAGGAATCGCCTCCAATGTTATCGGTGTGGCCCTCAACACTGAGTTTCCAGTCAGGATGATCGCGCATAGCTTGGTCGATTTCGCTAAGGACCTTGCCTGACTCAGGGCGCAGCGTCGCGCTGGCAAAGTCGAAGTAGATGTCATACACCTTGGCCCGGCCATTTTTCTCCAATTCCTGTTCGAGCTGGTTCGGCCCTGATCGTTCCTCCTGCTCCCAATAAATCTTGATCACCTGCTCGTGCCCGCCGTCGGTCGAGGCACCGGCCAGGACCAGCGGATTGTCGGGATCGTCGAGGACATAGAGATGGCCTTCTTTGTCAGGAAGCTTGACTACGACATCGACCACCGGCAGGTCCGTCGGTTGGTCGTTCACGAGCACCGGAAATGCAACGTCACTGTTGCCGTTTCTGCGCAGCGTGCATTTCAGCGCCGGCGTATCCATCGCGGAGCTGTTGCCGATTCCTCCCTCGGGAGCAAAGTTCATCATCTTCTTCAGAAGCTCCTGGCTGGCTGCATCGCTACCCTTCGAGTCGGATGCCATCGCATTCTTGAATGACTTCAGCAGAGACTTGAGGGGGTCTTCGTGATAGGTGAACTCGGACTGACCCGCAGTTTTCAATTCGTTCAAAGTTTTCCGCGAGAGGCTCATCGCCGTCGTTCCGGGGTGCTGTTCGTTTCTCCCCTCGCGGCACATGTACCCATCGGTCTCGGAGGAGGTCTCCATATCCGCGAGGAACACGGTTCGCCCACACTCGATTTTTCGGGGGTTGTTGTTCTTGGTCCCGCCATCTAACAAGCGCTCGATGCCCTGACCGGAAGGGAACTGCTGCGACGCATGGATGTGGACACTTTGGGCAGTTACCTTATCTACGACGAAAATGGACTCAAAGTCCCCTCGCAATTCGTCGGTGCCGGCATGAACGAGTTGCAGCGATTTGCGAAGCGGGATCTTGCCCGCCGGTGATGAGGTGAGTTCCGGGGATGCAGGCTTCCAGTTTGGAAGCGGCTGAGGCTTGGCCGTTTGACCCGTGGCTGCGGCCACCATGCCCGAAAGGTCATCCTTGTTATAGGCCTCCTCCACTTTGTTGATCCGCTGCTTTGCACGATAGGCGATGTAGGCGCAGCTTCCCATCACGAGCAGCAGGAAAAGAACGAACAGGGCAGCCGCGATCATGACCAGCTTCAGAAACTTACTCCCGGCTTTCGCGGGCGGAGGCGGCTGTGGCGGAAAAACTTGAGTCCTAGGGTGAGCAACCTGAGGGCGTGATGAAAAAGAAGGCGATGATTCGGCAGAAGCTAAGGATCGTTCTGGGTTGGCGGACGCTCCGCAGTTCCCGCAAATCCCCTTTGCTGCAGACACTGGCGCACCGCAGTCCGTGCAAAAGCGTGGCACTTCGGCTGGAGAGTGCTCCTCAGCCCGCGTGCCGCACACCGTGCAGAATGACTGGCCCTCCAGGAGAGGCGATCCACATTTTACGCAGGCGATGCTCATGTTTCCTCCTTAACCGCGGATATTTGATCTTTCTCTCGTTATGGTCTGGGACGTTGCGGGCGCTCCATCGTGCTCGTAGCGAGGGTGTACAGCGCAACGCAAACTCATCTTTGACGACCCATGTTCTTGTTGAACTCGCCAGTTACTTGTCTCCGCACGCGTTGATGTCAGGCTCCCGCGTGACAAATTCTTTTTTTGCGAAAACCACTTCCTTGTCGAACCCTTTCATTCCCAATAAATAGGTGTCTGCCCCACCCTTGAACTCGAGCAACAGGCGGGTAAGTTTGCAAGGGATCATGGACAACGATCCCGCCGCCGTCATCGTTCCTACGGCGACTGTCTGGACCGAGGCGGCTGCTTCCGTCTTGAAGCTTGGATCGATCTTCTTTTTCGCCCACTTGCCGGCGGCAGATTTAGCCAGGAAGTCGGAAAGGGTGTCGGCCATACCGGAAGGGAAGGCCTCCTGCAATACATCCATGGCGGATTGAGCCCCGAGACTAAGAGTGATTTTGGGAGCTGCAATTCCGATCAGGATGGCGTGAGGCGCTAGGGATGCTGTCTTAATTTGCCCAAAGCTGCCGCTGCCATCGATGGAACCACTCGCTTGCGGGTTCCCGCCTTTGACCTGGAATCCTTCGTCACCGCTGTAGGTGATGTGAAAGGAACCGCTGGCAGCTTCTTTTTTTGCTCCGAACCCTGGCTTCAGAATCAGGTTCGCGTTGATGGTGAGCATGAACGGAATGCCTGCGATCGGCATTGGTATCTTGGCGATGGGTGGAAGCTTGATGTTCGGTTGATCGATGCCGGCAGCCTCGCCCTCACCCCGTGTGGCGGCATATTCGACATTCATTTCTCCGCTCAGGTTCTTAGCATCGTAAGAAAAGTTGTCGACACTCCCCTGGGATACCTGGATGTCCGCGGCACTTAGGAAATCCTTCAGAAAGCCTTTCGAAGACACCATCATACCCATGCCTTGGTAGGTTTTCGAGACTTTGAAAGCTATATCCAGGCGATTGGAGCCAGGAGTCACGTTGATCGTGGTGTCCCAGCCGTCGACTTTTCCCGAGTAGGAAAGCTGCGGGCTCGCGGCGTAAACGGTGCTTCCCGGTATCCACCACAACTGCCGGTTTGCGGGTTTGAAGTCGGAAGGATTGACGTTCCGAGCGAACAGGGAGCCAAACTGGATGGGGGCATCCCACTTCAAGTGGCCTTGCTGAATGAATTCGGGTAGGGATGCATAGTCCGTGCCGACGAGGATGAGATGATCCTTTTTAGTTGTCGCGAGCACTTTCTGCACGGCAATGTTTTCGAGAAACAGAATCTGGCCTTCATGAAGGTTTTGGATTCTGCTGTCGGAGTCATCAAAGACGTAGATGTTGCCATCGGAACCGACGCTCTTCAAAATCCGGCGGGTGGTAGCCTCATCAATTCGAACTGTGTTGCCTGTCAGGGTGACGTCGGCAATGCTCCCGGGGAGGGTGCGCAGATCATGGAATGCCCGGGCGGCCGGTATCCCCGACGCCGCGCTAGGATCGTTTTTCTTTGAGCAGCCACCTAGCAACACAAGAATGAGAAGACATACCAGACGTGCCCTAATGATTGTGGTCCTCATGCCCGTTCCACCTCCTGAAGCTGGAGCATGAATATCTCGACGCCGCTTTCGCGTCAAAGGAACCGGGACTGAAATGGAGGTGACTTCCTAAGTGGCGGAAAGTAAACAGGTTGCGTGAAGAACTGACCTACCCTGGGGAATGACGAAGGGTTTCGATTCTGGTGGCCTGATAGGCGCCGAGACTACCTTGCTGGTTGTCCTCCGCTACTACCGCGGTTCAAGCGAGCAGTGCCTCACACGACGGGTCGAAAGTTCGGTGGAGAGCGACGATGGGGAAGCCCTCCAGTGCGTCCACGGGGATCGTTTTTGCTTCCCGCCGGTTCGCGAAACCCATCTGTACCCAAGAACTGTAGACAATGAACGCACAGCGCGTGCTCATCGCGATGGCAATTATCCACAATCCAGCCCTCCTGATTGCGGACGAGCCTACCAGTGCGCTCGACGTTATTACGCAATCGGAAATACTGAGCCTTTTTTCTCATCTCAACCAGAGGACGGGAATGAGCTTGCTCTACATCTCCCACGACCTGAGTTCGGTGGCTGGGATCTGTCATCGAATCGCAATCCTTCCATAAGGGCGAAATCGTCGAATGCGGCCCTACTGAACGCATCTTTTCTAGTCCGCGGCACCCCTATACACAACAGCTTATCTCCGCCCTGCCGCGCTTCCCTACCTTCATGACCAAAGCGATGGCTCTTGGCAAGGCCGCTGGTGAAGACCGATACGCCAAGCTCGCATTAGTTGCTTGGACAAACGGGCCGGCCCCGAGTGAAAACACCGTATCCATAGTCATTTCCGAGGTTATTTCTGAAATCCGTTCAGGAGGTCAACCCCCATCTTCGCCCTAGCCCGCTGGCTGCCTTCCTGGGTTCAGCACCTGCTCACGTCGAAAACCGAAAGCGAGCAATTTCGCGGGGAGATCACGGACAATAGGAGTCGCGAATAGCAGCTTTACCAACGGGGGAATCGATGTCGGTGCGGTCGAACCAAGCGCGGGTGTCAGAACACGCTTGCCACATCGCATGTTCGTTCCAGTTCCTGCAGGTTTGGACCCTGTCGAAGCCGTCGCACTGGTCTTGAACTACATTACGGCGTACCAGATGCTGCATCGTTCTGCGAAGGTGAAGCCAGGGCAGCGTGTGCTGATTCACGGTGCCTCGGGCGGTGTCGGTACGGCGTTCCTGCAACTGGGGAGTCTTGCCGGCGTAGAAATGTACGGAACGTGTTCGGCGCAGGCGGCAACGGTAGTTGAGAAGCTTGGCGCTACTCCCATCGACTACCGCAATGCTGACTTCGTTCAAGAAATTCGCCGTTTCACGGGTGACGGGGTGGATGCAGTTTTCGACGGTATCGGTGGGGACAATCTTTGGCGCTCACGCGAAGCGCTCCGCGAAGGCAGCCGCGTAGTGGTCTACGGATTTCAAGCCAAGCTGCGCGGAGAAAGGATGGCTTCGGGTGCGTCGAGCGGGCGCCATCCGATTCGCGAATCCGCGATCTTGGGGTGGTACATCGTCCGGAACCTCTTTCTACCCGGTCGCAAGAGCATGGTGCCTTATAGCATCCAGTGGATGATGCGGCTTAAACCCAAGTGGTTCCACGGCGACCTGTTGACCTTGTTCGGTCTGCTGCAGCAGAAAAAGGTCAAGCCGCTCATCGCACAACGACTTCCTCTCAGCCAAGCTCGGTATGCGCACGAATTACTCGGAGGCGGAGGCGTGATTGGAAAGATCGTGCTGATCCCAAATGGATAGCTGAAATGATCTGGCGAATCGAGAAAACGGGCTGTTGTTCCAATCCTGGACGTTAGGTCATCACCACCGATCGACGTCCCGGGTGGTCGCGCTGCCAAGCGCTCTCAATTTCTGCAAGCGGGATTTTGTTCGTCTCTATCTGAAGCTCCCCTTTTGCGGCATGCGCCATCACCTTCTGAAAGGCTTCGACTAGAACCTCGCGAGATGGAACCCCGGCAGTACCCATCATTGTCAGAGCCGTACTCCGTAACACGGCTGCTCGAAGGGAGATCGTGGGCGCAGCGCTTTCTCCAACCTGAACAAAGCGGGTTTCGGAGCGAATACCTGCAAATTCTCTTCGTGTGACTGCCGCGAGAAACGCCTCGGCCGGTCCGCCCCACACGTAATCGATCACAACTTGGAATCCAGTCTTATCCGCCTCCCGCGCAAACGCCTCGCTCAGTTCATCCGTCGGCAGGGCGAGGGAAATGGTCGCATCGGCTCCTAGGGAATGAAGGCTGCTCAGTGCCTGTTCATTGCGACCCGCTGCAACGACCCGACCAGCCCCAAGAAGTTTCGCGATCTTGACAGCCAGTCTGCCAGTTACACCCGTTGCCCCAAGGATGAGGACGTTCTCACCCGGTACGAGCTTTGCTCGGTACGTGAGTGAAAGCCAGGCTGAGAGACCAGGATTGGGCAAAGCCGCAGCCGTTTCATCGTCCAGATTTTCCGGGACCGGAAACGTGAATGCGCGTGGTACAACCGTGCGCTCTGCCATAGCACCGTAAGGTGACCGTGGTCCACCAAAGAACACCCGTTGCCCATCGTCCAGATGCCCGAGCCCATCCGAGCCACAGACGCAAGGCAGGGTACGCACACTTGCATAGTGCGATCCACTGGCCAATTGCTTGTCAATCGGTTTCAGGGATGCGGCGTGAACATGCACAATCGCCTCACTGTTATTGTCCTTAACCACTGGTTCAGGGAATTCTTCGTAACGAGGGACTGTTCCAATGGTGTGGAGAACAGCAGCGTACATGCAATTTCCTCCTTCAACCTCTCAAGTGAAAACCGACAACCACAACGAAAGACGCGAGGGGCCCCCACGCAGCTTCGCTTGACTTGTAGAGTGATATGCAACGGGAACTATGCCAATATCCACTTTAAGTGGAGCAAGTATAGCCACTTGTATTTGGCAGCCCGCCGGGGGCGATTACGGGTGACGCGCAAACGCGTATCGCTAGTTTACGTTTTTGTGGTCGAACTTCAATGAGTATTCAAAAAGGTCAAGGTGCCGATGATCGACCAATATAGAGTGGAAAACTCGATCAGAGCCTCCAAAGTGGTCATATCAGAATTCACTTGAGTGGCTATTGTCCACCCATCCTTTCTCTACTAGCTTTGTCCATCTAACCCCGGGTCCGCTCGATGATGCTTGCAACCCATTCATTCTCAGGAATTCTCGCATTGCTTGTTCTTTCGATTCCAACGAGTGTCTTTTGGCCGTACTTCGCCGGTGGTGCGGCACTCGTCATTGGACTCATTGGAATCAATCGACGCGAGCGCAATCATCTCGATCATCTTCGGGGACTCAGCCGGCTTACATTGTTTGGGCCCGCCTTCTTTGCGGTCGCAATGGCGATCTTTGGCGCCGACCATCTGGTTGCGCCGAACTTCGTCGCCCTGGCGGTTCCGGAATGGATGCCGTGGCGGCTGTTCTGGGCTTACTTTGTGGGATTTGCGCTTTTCGCTGCCGCTCTGAGCTTGACGACCAGGATCAAGTGGCGGTTGGCGTCGGCACTTCTCGGATTCATGATCTTCATGTTCGCGCTGATGATTCACCTTCCCAATTTCCTCAAAAGCCCGCATGATCCTATTCGCCTCACCATTCTTCTCCGCGACACGTGCCTGAGCGCGGGAGCGCTAGCCCTTGCAGCTTCACAAATCCAGCAGAGCAAAAGATTATCAACATCCTGGAACTGGGCCACGCTTGGCCCTCAAGTGATCATAGCCACACGGTTCATGATGGCGATTCCGATTGCGGTTTTTGGCATCGATCACCTTTTTCATCCGACGTTCGCACCGGGTTTCCCTCAGGAGAATGCCGCCATGTTTGTTGCCATGCCGAGTTGGATTCCGGCACATGCATTGTGGGGATACGTTAATGCCGGACTCTTTATTGCATGTGCATTGGGGCTCGCGACGAAAAGATATGCAGCCCTGGCCGCTCAGACCGTTGGCGCAACCGCACTCATCTTGATTGTGCTGGTTTACATTCCACTCACGATCACAAGGCTTTCAGACGTAGCTAACGGCCTAAATTATCTCGCGATCCACTTTGCTTTGGCAGGCGCTGCTTTCATGTTAGCCAGTGCAGTCATGGCACCCGCGCGAGCTTCAACCTCAGCTGAGGAGTTCATACGAGTCACTCAGGTCGCATAGGCTTTTTCCGGGAGCTTTCTAAAATCGCAAACGAGTACTCAGGGAAGCATCTTGCAGCATGAAATTGGGGAGTGCCTCTGAGAGCATGAATCGCCACTCATCACCTGCTCAGCAATAATCGATTGATGACGCGGAGCGCACTCAATGCCCAAAAGGGAACCCAGGAAGGAGGAACCATGAACTGGAGCAAATGGGTTCGGCAATTGCACCGCTGGCTGTCGATCGCTTTTACTCTGGTTGTTATTTTCGACGGTGTAGCCGTTTTTGAACGGAGATATACCAACTGGATGGGCCTGTTAGCGGTTGGCGCGCTCGCGTCCATGTTCTTCACGGGTGTGTACTTGTTCGTGCTGCCTTACATCACGAGCTGGCGCGTGCGACGCAGCGACTGACGTGGCTGATGAGGGTCGATTCAAACCGCAATCGTCATGCAGGCACTGCCGGCACGCCAAGGCCTTTGTTTTCTAAGCGTCGATTGCGATCAGGCAGGTCCTGAGAGCGATTGCCCACGGATCCAAATCGAAGTGGAAATGAGAATGCCTGCTCAAACGCTGGAATCGAGAAATAGAACCGCGAGAGAGGCACCCCGTAGACCTAAACCGGGAGGTGAGTTGCAGAAAATGGAACTGCCGGAAGTCGTAACCCTGATGTTAGAAGTGTCATCATCGAAGTACGACAATCACGCTCTTGCTCACGTCAACGATCACGTCGTACGAATCAGCACAATGACGGATGCATATGATTGGCACTCGCATCCCAATTCAGACGAGACATTTCTCTTTGTTGAGGGCGGCCGAAGAATCGAGTTCGAGCAAGGTGAACTCCAACTTGCCCCAGGTCAGATGGCAACCGTTCCTCGCGGTGTAGGTCATCGCACTCTTCCTGTAATCGGCCGCTCCGTTAATCTGACCTTTGAAGCTGCGTATGCCGAAACAAACTTACTGATATGAGGCCGAATAATTGATCTCCACAATCATTGATGTGCCCAATGTTCCATCGTTCCACAGCTACCCGCTCTCCGCAATTGGCAGCACGGCATATCAGCTTGCTGTCCGTCGCGTATCCAGCATTTAGCATGCGAATGCGCTGGAGACCGGGTCTTTGCTTATGGGGCGTGATTCTTTTTGCGTTTTTGACCTACGGCTCAATTCGGACGAATCGTGACTTGAGTCGTGACTTGTACCACAATCACCGCAGTCGCTATTTCTGGTGGGGATCTGTTCGCCTCGATTCAGATCCATTAAACAGGTACTCGATGCCAGAACCATGCACGTGGAAAGTAAGGGGAGACTGTGGCTGGGACCCTGGATACATATGGGTAAGGCCCGGAATATTCGAGAGAGCTTTGTTGGCGTCTGCTCTTCCAGCCTTCGTTGCCGCGATTGCAGTGGCGCGGGGGCTTGCCAGGGTGGGTGTCAGTGAGTTGCTGAGCTTCATGGTAGCCATGCCCGTCTTGACGGTTGCGTGGTTTTACGTGGTCGGATGGATTTTGGATCGCTGGTGGTACCGCAGAGGGTGGCCTCGGGCATTTTCGCCACAGCATTAATAAGGTCGGTCTCTCTCGAGTCTCTGCCATAAATGAGATGGGAAGATCACAGAGGTCTGAAATGACGGATACCGGCTGCAAGGAAAAGCGAAATTGGTCCGCGTGGCACGACCAGTATGAAGATAAATCGTCACCGCTTATCCACAGACTCTCTGTTGTGCAGCGGGAAATACGCCGAGCCCTCCCGAGACAATTAAATCGCTCATTCTCAATCATCAGTATCTGTGCCGGACAGGGCAACGACGTCATTCCTGTTTTAGGGGAGTACGGGCATGTCCAGCTAGTCCGAGCGCGGCTGGTAGAGGTCGATCCGAGTAGCATCGGTAAGTTGCGGGACAAGATCAATGCTGCGGGGCTCAATCACCTCGAGGTCATGCAAGCAGACGCCGCCGATACGGACGTATATCGCGGAATGGTTCCTGCTGATCTTGTGTTGCTATGCGGAGTCTTCGGCAACATCAGCGACGCGGACATTCACAACACGATTGGCAGTCTGCCCCAATTATGCCGTATTGGATCAACAGCAATATGGACTCGCAGCCGCCGTGCTCCCGACATTACGCCAACCATTCGGCAGTGGTTCCGCGAGAGCGATTTCGAAGAGATTACATTTTACGCACCCGATGGCGAGTTATTCACTGTAGGCACGCAGGTATTCAGAGGCCAGCCTCTCCCACTGCAAAGTGGAAGGCTTTTCACTTTTCTCGTGTAGGGGGCGACGGACGGGTTCAAGAGGCCTGAGAAGTCTCAGAACCGCGAGTTTCCCTGGCTCAGTATCACAGTAATCGTCGATTCCCAAGCGGCACGGGCCATCTCGCAACAGGAGGAGCGGCTTATGAGCTATGTAGTCGTTTTGTTGGCGGTAGTGACGCGATTCATACCACACATGCCGAACTTTTCTCCCGTATTTGGAGCGCTGCTGTTCGGTGGCGCCCACCTGAAACGCCGCGACGCGATTTGGTATCCGCTTGCCCTTTTGGCAGCAAGCGATGTCGTGCTGACCACGATCGTGTACCGCATGAGAATCGAATGGACCCAGGGAATCACTTGGCTGGGCTTTGCGGCCGTGGCGCTGATTGGTTATTGGCTTCGCAAACACGAAACCATCGCCAGAATCGGTCTCGCCTCTGTGGCCGGCCCAACAGCCTTTTTCATCATCAGCAATTTGGGCGTGTGGATTGGCTGGCGCATGTATCCTCCGACTTGGCATGGCCTGATCGCGTGCTACATCGCCGCGTTGCCGTTCTATCAGAATTCGCTGGTAGCCAGTGTGGCATGTACCGCGCTCCTGTTTGGCGCATACGAAATTTACAAAACGAGGACTCCGGAACGCCAGGGCTGGGCTTTCTGGTAACTGGTTTAGCACATCGCCGGCACCGTTCTATCGTTTGTTTTTCAACCGGGCAATACAGCCTTTCTGTCTCGGGACGGTGCCTGTATCCGCGTTGAAGCGAGAATGCGCAGATTTGTATCCGATGCTGCTGAACAACGAAGGAAATGAGCTTTGAGCGCCATTTGTGACGAACAATTGTTGGCCACGGCGGAATTCCGCATTCGCCGAAACGGGCGCTTTCTTATTGCTGAATTACTCGAACCTCATCGCGTCCTTTCGACGTCGGTTCGCAGCGGCGGACAAACCGAGCATGTGCGTTTTCTGTTGAACCACCAGAGTTGTGAAGGTACGGACCACCGCGAGCGATACGAGGTGATGATGAAGAATGGCCTCGATGCTTACCATGACCGAATTTGCCAAGACTTGCGACTGGATCCAGCAGTCGTCACCTCCATGGGCACAGGGGCGAACATGAACTATGCGGCCACCGTCCAATCTTCAGACGGTCCGGTCACGGTGACGGCGATCGTTACGGCGGGCGTGCAGGGAAACGCTGCATGCGCAGGTGATCCAACGAGTTGGCGAGAAAGCGAGCGAGGGTGGGAGAAAATTCCCGCTTTGGATGGAACCATCAATACCATCCTTCTCCTGAACCATTCAGTCACTGAAGGGGCACTTGCTCGAGCGGTCGTCACGATGACCGAAGCTAAGACTGCTGCACTGCAACGCCTAGCCATCCGCAGCCTGTATTCACAAGAGCATGCTACTGGCACGGGTACGGATCAATATTGCATCGCCGCCCCACTCAGAAAGGGCAAACCACTGACGAGCACGGGGTCGCATGTGAAGCTCGGCGAATTGATTGGTGTCGCAGTGCGCGATGCTACGCTTGAGGCGCTTCGTTGGCAGAACGGACTTGAGCCGAGCACGACGCGATTCCTATTTCACGCACTTGGTCGTTACGGTCTCGCCCAAGCAACATTCCTCAATGATATCGCACCTTTGCTCACAGAACGCGAACTGGAGCTTCTACAAAAGAACTTCAATTCGGTCGTCTATGAGCCAAGGGTCGCGGCGGCCGCCTTTGCTACGGCCGCCGTTCTTGATCGTTTTCGCCATGGAACTTTGCCCGCTTCATCGGCGCGGGATATTTTTCGGCAACAGGCGGCGACGCTCGCGACAAGCCTTGCCGCGAAACCAGATACGTGGCCAGAATATTTCGTAAGGCTTTCCGACAGTGATCCGGAATGCCCGGGCCCAACGATCCTGGCTGCTATCGCCCTTGGCTGGTCCGGAAAGTGGCGCTGATGTGGTTCCATCCGAGTGCTTTGATTCTGGCATTCGCCGTCGCTCTGGATTTAGTCCTCGGTGATCCCGTCTATCCTGCTCACCCCGTCCGCCTGATGGGCGATTGCCTTGCAGCTTTCGAGAAAACATTGAGGCGGATAGGAGCCAATGGCCATTTCGGAGGTGTTGTCCTTTTTTTGCTCCTTTGCCTAGTTTGGGTCGGCGGCACAGTAGGTCTTCTGATTGTGCTGGCGCAATGGAGAGTTGCGTTGCTTGCATTCCAGATATTTCTCGCCTATTCATGTCTCGCGCTTCACGATCTTCTGCGACACGCGTGGGCAGTAGAATCGGCCGCCCGCAAGAACGACGTTAACGGCGCTCGCTCAGCTATCGCGCGCCTTGTAGGTCGCGACACCGATAAAATGGACATCGCCGCGTGCCGTCGCGCCGCCATCGAAAGCATGAGCGAGAATCTCACCGACGGCTTCATTTCCCCGCTCGCATGGTATGTCGCGCTCGGTCTTCCCGGCCTAGTGCTCTTCAAAGTCGTCAGTACGATGGACTCTATGGTGGGTTATAAGACGCACCGCTATTTGCAGTTCGGTTGGTGTGGCGCTCGTCTCGACGACGTTATGAATTTTCTGCCGGCCCGGTTCACTTGGCTGCTGTTGTCTGTTTCGTGCCTCATTGTTCCTCACACCTCCGCGCGAAAAGCTTTGCGCATCGGATGGAGACAGCACGCAATTCTTCCCGGTCCCAATTCTGGATGGAGTGAAGCTGCAGCCGCCGGCGCGATTCAGCGAAGATTGCTCGGACCGATTTGGGCAAGGGGCTCTCTCGTCACAGATATTTGGTTAGGAGACCCTATCGATCCGCCGGCGGGGGATGAATCGGACGTATGGCGATCATCGCTCCTGATCGGGATTGCGGGTGTGTCAGCTGCATGCCTGGCTCTCCTTGTTTGTGGGTTGCGCGTTTGAGCGGCTCGGCGAAGCTGTGTCTCCAAACGCGCGCGCCTCTTCCCGGTCTGGCGCTCCGGTGAGCACGACAACCGTCGCGAGGAACCCACCTATGCTAAATATCCAATGCAATCGTATATTTTGCACGAGAAAGTCCGGTGACACTGGTATTGCTCCCTCCTGAAGCGTCTCTCGGAAATCGATGAATTCAAATGGCTTGACGCGCTGCGGAAACCAAATGTCGTGGCTCGTCATAGAATCCCCGGCTAATGCCCGCAACCAGTCGGGCTTAGGGGAAACCGTTGGGCGTCGAAGCCGTCCCAAGTTCTTGTACCCCAAAGTTCAGCGCGGCAGGAAAGAAACCCGGACGCTGGGATAAGCGAAACGGTACATCTATCACGTTGAGCAAGGAAGTCGGACGTTCAGACAAGTAGGGGGACAAATTTGCCCGCATACTGGCACCGTCAACCCAGCTGAAGAAGTGAATGGCTGCTCGACCACATTGAAAAAGAAGGAAATGAATATGTCATCACAGACCGCCACTACTACCTTAGTGAGGGGCCACATTGATCGTCGCTCTTCATTGTTGGCTGATCGCATCGAGGAAGGCGCTGCCCTCTTGGCTACCTTCGCTGCAGGACTCTCGGAACAGGAATGGCACGCACCGGTATCGGCCACGGACCGTCGCTCCGTTGGTCTCATCGTGCACCATGTTGCGAGCATGTACCCGATTGAGATTGATGCCGCACGAGCAATCGCCAGCGGGATGGCCGTTACGGACATTACCTGGGATGCGGTCGCCCAATTGAATGCCAAGCATGCGCAGGAGCATTTGGAGGAAACGAAGACCGTCGCGCTCGAACTTCTGCGTCGGAACAGTCGTGAGGCGGCCGATGCAGTACGCGGGTTCACGGACGAAGAATTAGATCGCGCGGCTCCCTTTTCGTTGAGCTTCGGTGCACCTGTGACCGCGCAGTTCGTCATTGAGGACCATGCATTACGGCACAGCTGGCACCACTTGGCGCGCATCCGAATAGCTTTGGGCCGGTGATTTCGAGGGCGGCAGTCCCTTTGATTAGCAACCAGGGCTGGCTCGAAAAACCAACGTGAACTGGTCACCTAGCCCATCGCCCGAGAGGGCGGACACAGGAAATCATGCGAGCAGGAAGACTAATGGCTGTACTCGCGCATCCCGATGACGAATCCCTGGGGGTGGGCGGCACCCTTGCGAAATACGCATCGGCAGGCGTTGAAGTCTTCTTAGTTACCGCTACTCGTGGTGATAGTGGCCGCTTCCGAGGCTATCCCCTGGGCGATCATCGCCATCCGGGGCAGTTGGAGCTGGCCAGCATCCGAGAGGGCGAACTGCGCGCCGCCGCCTCGGCCTTGGGCGTGCGCGAAGTCTCAATCCTCGACTACGCCGATCAGGAACTCGACCGAGCGACCGCCCGCGAAGCCGTCGCTACCATCGCGGCCCACATAAGACGCGTCCGGCCCAACGTGGTCGTCACGTTCGGACCCGACGGTGCCTACGGGCACCCTGATCATATTGCGATCTCCCAGTTCACCACAGCGGCCATCGTCGCGGCATCCGACCCTGCGTATTCATGCACTGGAATCGAGGCCGGGCAGTCGCATGCGGTGTCGAAGCTTTACTACATTGCCTGGCCGGAATCGACCTGGAGGGCTTACCAAGCGGCTTTCCGGAGATTAGTCTCGAGGGTCGACGGCATTGAACGACAGGCAGTGCCGTGGCCAGACTGGGCGATAACCACTGTGATCGATACGCGCAGCGTCTGGTCGACAGTGTGGCGGGCGGTCTGTTGTCACCAGTCACAGGTGACCGCGTACGAGCGGCTGAAGGACTTGTCGCCAGAGGATCACGAAGCCTTGTGGGGACGGCAATCGTTTTATCGGGTATTCAGCACGGTTACTGGCGGGAGGGTGCCAGAGACAGATCTCCTAGAAGGGATAAATAGTGACTAATGAATCGGTAGTGAAGCAGTCAATCGTGGGTAGCAATTCCAATCGGTATGCGCCACTCGCGATGGACGCAGCAATGTTTCGCAAACTGGGACATCGACTCGTGGATCAACTCGCGGGATTCCTGGAATCGCTGCCGTTAGGTCCGGTGACCCGTGATGAATCTCCGTCAGTTGTGCGCGACGCACTCGACCTCACCGGGGCGCTTCCGGAAATGGGGACAGACCCCGGTCCGCTGCTGGAAAAGATGGCAGAGTTGTTATTCGCTCACTCGCTATTCAATGGACACCCTCGTTTCTTCGGATACATCACCGCGCCGCCGGCACCGATCGGGATTCTTGGGGACTTTCTCGCGGCCGCGTTGAACCCAAATGTTGGCGCATGGACGCTCTCGCCAGCCGCCACCGAGCTCGAGTCTCAGACCATCAGGTGGATCTCAGAACTCGTTCGCTACCCAATCGATTGCGGTGGACTGCTGGTCAGCGGCGGCAACATGGCGAACTTCGTCTGCTTCCTGGCCGCGCGAACCGCAAAGGCAGGCTGGGATATACGCAAGCACGGCGTCTATGAAACTTTGGGGCGCCGGCTTCGCCTGTACTGTTCGAGCGAAACCCACACATGGATTCAAAAGGCTGCAGACCTTGGCGGGCTAGGTACCGAATCGATCCGGTGGATCGCCAATGATTCCAAATTGCGGATGGACGTTTCCGCTCTACGGCGCCAAATCGAAGCGGACATCGCTGAAGGAGATGTGCCATTCCTGGTCGTGGGAACGGCGGGATCGGTCAGCACAGGTGCAGTCGATCCCCTGCCGGAAATCGGCGCGCTCTGCAAGGAGTATGGATTGTGGTTCCACGTTGATGGGGCCTATGGCGGCTTTGCGGCTGCCGTTCCCCAGGCGCACGACGATCTATGTGGCCTGTCCTTGGCTGATTCGGTTGCGGTTGATCCGCACAAGTGGCTTTACGCGCCGCTCGAGGCTGGATGCGCGCTGGTACGCGATCCGGAAAAGCTGCGCGGAGCGTTCGCGTATCACCCTCCTTACTACCATTTCGAGGAGAAGGTGACGAACTACGTCGATTGTGGTCCCCAGAACTCGCGCGGCTTCCGTGCTCTTAAAGTCTGGCTTGCCCTGAAGCAGGTTGGAGCCGTGGGCTATCGCAACATGATCGCCGAGGATATACGCCTATCTAAGGTAATGGCCGAGGCGGTCAGCCGCCATCCTGAACTCCAGCTCATGACTCAGGAATTGAGCATAACAACGTTCCGTTACGTGCCGCAAAATCTTCGGGAAGAACTGCGAGAATCAGAGGCTGAACTCCACCTCGACGTGCTCAACCGTGAGCTTGTCGATCGCCTGCAGCGTGGTGGGGACACTTTTGTCTCCAATGCCATAGTCCGTGGCCGATATGTGCTTCGCGCCTGCATTGTCAACTTTCATACCACTCGGGCAGATGTGGAAACAGTGCCTGACATCGTTGCGCGAATTGGACGTGAAGTGGATGCTGAGTTGCGGTGGAAGAATTTACGGCCACGATAGGAGGGGCGGTCGAGCACTTGAGCCCACGGACTTTGGTCGTCCTGCTCGGCTACGTTGCCATCTGTAGATTGAGGAACACCGGCACTGTTAGCGGCGAGAAAGGACTAATTTGTCCAAAGTGCCTATTATATTAGTGAAAAACCTGTTATTTACCGATAAAAGCTAGTATATTAGGCGTATGCTGATGCTACCTTTTATAGGGGCGCAAATCGCAGCCGCCCGCAAGAAGCGCGGGTGGACCCAGGCCCAATTGGCGAAACGCGCCTCGGTCAGCCGCGCCACCATAGAAGCGTTGGAGAACGCGCGAACCGGCGAGCTGGGCTTTTCAAAAGTTACCAAAATCCTCTCAGCGCTTGGCCTGGAGCTGAAGCTCCAGGAGACGGGCGCTGCCCGCCCTACGCTCGACGAACTCATGCAAGAGCAAAGCGATGATCAAGGTCTGGACCGAAACCGCTGAGGCGGGACTGCTTGACCGGCAGGGCGCGCGCGGCAGCACCTTCCTCTACTTGCCAGGCGCGCCGCCCGCTCGCGCGGCATCGGTCACGATGCCCGTCCGCCTGTCCTCCTGGGATATGGCCTTCGGCCTGCCCCCGATTTTTGAGATGAATCTTCCCGAAGGTATCCTGCGTGAACGATTGCGCCTCGCTTTCGCGAAGGCCACCGGCACGTTCGACGAATTCGATTTGCTTTCCATCGTCGGGCGTTCCCAGATCGGCCGTATCCGCTACACAGGAGACAAAGAACAGCTCACCGAGGACGTGCCCTTTCAGTCCGTCGACGAAATCCTCGCCCGGCGGCGGGACAGCGACTTGTTCCGTTACCTCATCGACAGGTTCGCAGTGTTCTCCGGCATCAGCGGCGTGCAGCCCAAGATACTCGTGCGTGATGAGAACTCATCCGCGGCGCTGCGCAAGGCAAAGCCAAGGCTGTCGCAAAGCTATCGGGGCGCGACCCATATCGTGAAGCTTTGGGACCCGAATGAATTCCCGCAGCTCGCCGCCAACGAGCACTTCTGCCTCACGGTCGCACAAAAATGCGGCCTTGAGGTTCCGCCCTACCGACTTGCCGAGGACGGCATGGCGCTTGTCCTCGACCGCTTCGACCTTCACCCGGATGGTACCTACAGGGGCTTTGAGGACTTCTGCGTGCTCAATGCCCGCAGGACGGAAGAGAAATACCGTGGCAGCTATGAAACCTCGGTTATAAAACGCTTTCAACAGTTTTCCAACTCGCCTCACGTGAACGAGGATCTCGAACGATTGTTCTCCCTCATAGCGCTTAACTGTGCGATCCGCAACGGCGACGCACACCTGAAGAACTTCGGCATTGTCTATGACGATGTAATGGGCGAAGCTCGTCTTTCTCCCGTGTACGATTTGGTGACAACGACGGTCTACATGCCGAAAGACAGCATGGCCCTCACGTTGAATGGAACAACGCGATGGCCCACGAACAAGGAACTTCAGCGTCTCGGTGAAACCCGCATGGGAGGCACGCCCGCGAAAATAAAGCAAATTCTCGGACAGATCCATGAGGCAATGTCCGAGACCATCAAGGACGTCCATTCCTACGTCCAGAAGAATCCGCCGTTTGCTGAGATCGGCGGTCAAATGCTGAAGGAATGGGAAGCAGGAATATCCACTTCCTTGCGCGCTGCCTAGGTTTAGGGGGATCGAGTCCTCGGGCGACGCTGACCTAAGAGCGATGTAGGCAATGTTGCTACTTTGTCCAGCGCCATTCGGTCCCAGAATCGAAACGATCTGTTCAGGCCCAATTTCGACGAATGGTCACAAATAGGCCGTTCTCCGCACGGTTGTTGCCAAATTTGAGAAGAGAAGTCGCGCAAAAATCGGACTCGACATCTGCCCAACCCCCGTTCCACAACACCAGCACAAAGCGTCGACAATAGAGCTTCAGGACTCGCAAGACGACTCTTCCCACAAGCGGGACTGCGTTGCCCAGCGAGAAATTCCGGTGCCTCTTATTTAATGACACGTGGCAATGAACCCGGAATAGCCGTTAAATCCTGCAATCAGGCCTTTGCTTGGACTCACCCCGCGTACGGCTGTGACGAGTCCACCGGCATTCGACAGCACGATGCTCTTGAACGTGCCACTCTGATAAAGAAACGAGCCAGTTTCATTGGTGCCCTTGATGGTGCTACCGACGATCAGGTTGGCGTTGCTGATGCCGGTTAGACTGGTTTGCTGCGTACCGGGATAGTCGAGCGTTGCCCATTTGCCATTGCTGTAAAGGAAGCCGTGACGCCATTCCGTCGGCGGCAAATGTTTGCTGTACCAGCCAACGATAGTGCCGCTGTCGTTGATCGCAACCGCCGCGGTCTCCGCCGCCCCGGGAAAGTCCAGCGCGATTCCCTTACCGTCGCTGTACCTCTTGAACCCATGCATCTTGCCGGACGAGTCCTTGAAGGCACCCACACCCGTGGCCCAGCGATTCACGCCCCAAAGAGTGAACTTGCTATAAGTCGCTCCGCTAATCGTCATGGTCAAAGGAGTAAACGTCGAACCTTGCAGGGTAAAGGGCGTACCGCTGGCGCTTGCCAGATAGGTGTAGGCAGATGAATCGGCCACGCCGGTGTTGACGCCGCCATTGGTGCGATCCGTGAACGTGGTATTGCCAGCGCTGCCGTTCGAGGTGTGTCTGTAGTAGGTGATGCCGCCGCTCGAGGAACGGGTAAAGCCGCGGACGGAGAAATCAGTGTTGTCTTGGGCGTCGCCCACAACCGTGCCGTAATCATTGACACCACGAGGAACCAGCAGCCGGTTGCCCCCGGGGATAAGAAATAGGCGATTGAAAGTTGTGAACTGGCAAGACGCCTGCGTCTGTGCGCAAACCGGCACCAAGAATGAAAAAAAGACTAAGGCGACGCCACCCGTCAGGAGGGGGAAGCGTAACGTTCTAGACATGAAAACCTCACTTAGAAAAACCGCTCACCTGGCTCGAGGGCTCAGATGTTGCGGTAATTCCGCGAGGTTGCAGACCTTAGCAGCCCTTAAGGTAAAGGCAGCAAGAAAATTTGCCCAATCGTGTTCTCGCTTGTAATGGTGCCCGTTTGTTGCTCGGCAAATTGAGGGAACCGGTGTCCGGGCCAATTTCCCTACTTCGTTGAAACCTTGGCAAGAGCCGCTTTGATTCCCCCACCCACCACCTCCGCGCTGCCCAACCCCCAGAAGTGCATAAAGAACAGCCGAGGTTCCTCCTTCAGCATGTGGCTATGCAGTGCAGTAACCTCAATATCATGCTCCTGCAGGGCTGAGATCACCGCGTTTACCTCGTCAGCGGTAAGTACAAAATCCCCCGTTGTGGCCACCTTCTTCGTTCCGGCTTCCTGAAAATTGATCGACTCAGCGACACCCTGGGCCGGTGTAATAGTCATCCCGTTCGTCGTGATCGCGGTTGAGCGCGGGATTGCAAATGAAAGCACTCCTCCCTTGAAGGTCCCTTGACGGCCAACTGAGTCCTGCACCGCCTTGACCCACGCAGGGATCTCGGAATCTGCCGGAGCACTGGCAGGCTTGCCTAGCGGAGTCTTTGATTCAGCAAGAGCGTCGTGCAGGGAGGTTGCTACCTGCTTTGCATCTCCCTCGCCCATGTAATGCATGTACATCAACCGGGGGGTCTCATCGAGGAGGTGATTATGAACGGCGGTGATCTCAAAGCCAGCAGCACGAAGCTTCTTCATGACGGGATTGACTTCGTCCTGAAGCAGTACCAGGTCTCCCATCACCATAGCTTTGTCATTGGTTCCAGAAAATGCCACCCAGGAACCTAGCGCCAGTCCGGGCTTGATGGCGACGCCATTCACAGCGACATGCAAATCCGTACGCGGGAAACTGAGCTTGTAAACCTCGCCTGCCTTCTGCCCGGATCGACCGAGCGCCTGATCGATGCTAGCGGTATCGAGTCCCTGTCCAATGGCCGCAACTGGAACACAGAAAATGGAAAGAGCAATCGCAAGCTGTTGTAGGAAATGCATTTCAACTCTCCTTGCCCCATCGCTGTGTGTGTTATACCTGTAACATAATTCATGCCGACTATAGCACAGACGCAGGCCGAGCCGCCATGGTTGCTGTTCATCTTCACATTGCCCACGAAGAGGGCGAGTCAAAGGGTTGACAGCTGGAGAAAGCTGCGGCGGTATGGTGCGCTGGCGTTGCAGAGTGGCGGCCACGTGTTACCTAACACTCCGACCAATCGTGAGCGTTTCGAATGGCTTGGCGCGGTAATCCGTAAATCTGCTGGCCATGCGTCTGTGATGCAGGTGCACTCGCTGGATGACCATTCGAACGCCCGCTTGCGCGAACTCTTCCTTGAAGCGAGCACTCGCGATTACGAAGCACTGATCGCCGAACTCCGGAAGATCTCAGGTAGTCAACGTGGCAACGCCAACGCGCTCGTGCGCTTCAGGCGCAAATTCCTCGACATCATTGAGATCGACTTCTTTCACAATCCCCTGCGCAGTCGGTTGGAAACATTGCTAGCTCAAGCCGAGAAACGCGGCACCCCGACCGGGCCATCGAGCAGGTCAGAGGTGAAAAAGAAGGAATATCGCGGCCGGATTTGGATTACTCGGCCTCGCCCCGGAATTGATCGTGTTTCTTCGGCGTGGCTGATTCGCAAGTTCATCGACGAGAATGCGAAATTCGTCTTCGACAATGACCCAAGCCAACATCCGTCGGCAGTTCCGTTCGACATGTTTCAGACTGAAAAAGGATTCGGGCACCGTGGCGAGGATTGTACATTTGAGACCCTCTGCAAGGAGTTTGCCATTCACGATCGACGAGTTCGCGCGATTGCCCAGATCATTCACGATGCGGATCTTGAAGATAAGAAATTCGGTCGCTCAGAAGGCATCGGGATAGACCGAACTTTGATCGGCTGGGCCAAGCAAGGCGTTAGCGACGAGGAACTCCTTCGCCGCGGGATGGAGATGATCGAAGGTCTCTACGTTTCTGTTTTATGAAGCCGGAACAACAAACGCTGCCACTCGAGCTGAAACCGCCAGTCTCGTCTACCTTGAGGGACCTAGTATTTTATTTCCTGCGGCTGGGCACGTTCGGCTTTGGTGGGCCAATCGCACTTACCGGGTACATGCAGAAGGATCTGGTAGAAGAGCGAAACTGGGTCTCGCGCTCAGACTATCTGGAAGGCCTTGCGTTTTCCCAGCTCTCACCTGGCCCGCTAGCTGCGCAGCTTGCGATGTACATCGGATGGTTACGAGCTGGTTTTATAGGGTCAACCCTGGTTGGCGTCGCGTTTGTCTTGCCTTCATTCCTGATGGCCGTGGCCGTTGCTGCCCTCTATGTTCACTTCGGCAGCTTGCCATGGATACAAGGTATGTTCTATGGAATTGGCGCTGCGGTTATCGCCATCATCGTGCGAAGCACGATTAAACTGGTGCGTACAACCGTCAACAAGGATTGGCTGCTCTGGATCATTTTTGCAGCGCTCGCGATCACCACTGCATGGACGCAATCGGAAAGTGTCTGGCTGTTCATTCTGTCCGGTGTTGTTGTGATGTTCATCAAGGCGGCGCCATGGCCGATGCGAAATCAATCCATGCTGTTCTTTAACTTTCTGAACCCTCTTTTCGCAGGAATTCACGGTTTGGCGAGTCCCGCAACTGTTGTCGGGTTGTTCTTTTTCTTCTTGAAAGCCGGCGCGTTCGTATTCGGCAGCGGGCTCGCGATTGTGCCTTTTCTTTATGGCGGAGTTGTAGTGAAGTTCCATTGGCTCACCGAGCGTCAGTTTGTGGACGCGGTTGCGGTAGCGATGATCACTCCAGGTCCGGTGGTCATCACCGCTGCATTTGTTGGGTATCTGGTGGCCGGGGTTGTGGGCGCAGGTCTTGCAGCCTTCGCTGTCTTTTCCCCGCCCTATCTCATCATCTTGTTCGGCGCCCCATACTACCGGCGCTTTGCTCAAAATCGCCAAGTTAAGGCGTTCGTGCAAGGTGTAACCGCTGCGGCCGTAGGCGCAATTGCTGGAGCGGCATACATTCTCGCCCGGCGATCTCTTGTTGACATTCCAACCGTAACCATCGGTGCTCTAGCCTTGTGTGTGCTAATGCTGACCAAGAAGATTCCTGAACCAGTCATGATTGTGGCTGCCGGCGTCGCTGGCCTCCTCTTGCACGGAAGAGGCTAATTGAGACGCAAGCGGGGGAACAGCACCGAATCAGTTTAGCTCGACCTTGGAATCAGAACGGCGCGGGCCAGGTGCACGGGGAGCAAGGCTGGAGACTGGCTCGGAACGCGCACGTATTGCCCACGCCGAACGAAGTAGCTGAAAACCGGGGCAGGCAATGGGCAGAAGCAGAGGGGCTAATGTCTCGCCACAAAATCCCCGGTTCGTTCTTTTGGAAGCGGTCCCCGCGATATGCGTTGCGTGAGAGACACCGGAAAACGCCAACAAACGCCAACCATCAAAACAGTATTGCATCGAACGGAGTAAATTCAGCCACAGCATTTGGCAATGGTCGATTTGGTCTTCGTTTTTGTCAGATCAGAACGGGTTTGTAAGAGAGCCACGGATTCGCTCGCCGTAGGTGCGCCCCGATTGCAGGCGTTGCCCGGACTTGAGTTCGATCACGTACTGGCCGTGCGCTATCGACCACAGCTGCGCGATCCGGCGGAGGTTCACGATGTACGATCGGTGAATGCGCAGAAAGCGTCCGGAATCGAGTGCGCTCTCGATGGTGTTCATTGGCACGTGCAGGAGGTGGGTCGCCGGACCTGCGTGCAAGCGAACGTAGTTCTGGAATGCCTCGATCCAATCAACCTCGTCGACCCGCACAAAAATCGTGCGATCGCCTGATCGGACTGCGAATCGCTCGAGCTGCCTGGGCGGTTTCGCGACCGCCTCAAGCATGGTCAGCACTTGTCGTGTGGCGTCCTCGTGTGACTCGCCTTGCAGGCGATTTAAAGCTCGCTTGAAAGCGACGGCAAATCTCTCCTCCGTGACTGGCTTGAGAAGGTAATCTAGGGCGGCGATCTCGAAAGCTCGGATCGCATATTGGTCGTGGGCGGTCACGAAGATCACCGGCGGCATGCGCTCCGCTCCAATGGTGTGGACGACAGCAAAGCCGTCGGTTCGTGGCATCTGCACGTCGAGAAACACCAAATCCGGGTTCTGCTCGCGAATCAGGGCGATTGCCTCTCGCCCATTTCGCGCTTCCGAGGCCGAACCAACTTGCGGCTGGCGGGCGAGCAGCAGCTTCAACCCCTCGCGCGCTAGCGGCTCGTCATCCACCACGAGGACTTTCAGTTGCATGGTTCGCTCTCAGGCGGGACCATCCGCATCGGTAGGGTGATGGTGACGCGCACGCCTCGAGCCGCCGCCTGCTCGACCGTGAGACACGCGTTGTGACCATATAGGCGCGTCAAGCGGTTCGTCGTGTTGGTCAGCCCGATCCCGGGGTGACCAGGCGTTGCGGAGAGCAGCCCGGGTCCATCGTCTGACACCACGAGCGTAAGTGACCCATTGTTGCTGCTGGCTGCCACCTCAATTGTGACTGCCTCCTCGCTCTGGCCAAGCCCGTGGCGAACGGCGTTTTCGACGATTGGTTGCAGCACCATGTGGGGCACGAGTACGTCAGACAGCGCGGTTGCTGGCGCAATGCGCACCTTCAAACGGTCCTCGAACCGGACCTGCTCGATTGAGAGGTACAGGCGAAGAAATTCCAGTTCGCGCCACAGCGGGACTTCTTGCGCCTCTACATCCTCGAGCGTTAGGCGGAGCAAGTCGCTGAGCTTCTCGACCATAGCCGCCGCCTGTGCCGTCTTCTGTTGTTGGATCAAAACGACGATGGCGCCGAGGGTATTGAACAGAAAGTGCGGCTGAAGCTGCATCTTGAGAGCACCCAATTGCGCCGTCGTGAGTTGTTGGGCAAGTTCGGATGCCTGTACCTTCAGCTCAAATGTTTCGCGCTCGCGAATCTTGGTCTGCTTCTGAGACCGGTATACGGCTTGCAGGACGACCACTGCCCAATAGCGAATGACGCCACCCTGAATGCCCCATGACAGAAAGATCTTGATTCCTGTGCTAATCGTCGGCGGCGTTTTAGCCGGATAAACACCGAGTAGCAGTAGGACAGGCACCTCGATCACCGTTGCCAGGATTGAAAAGACCACGCTGAACGGGAGATGCAATCCAGCGTAGGTGAATCGGCGTTCGATCGGCCAGCGGTCGCCAACCCACAGGACCGCCGGCGTGAGCGCGGCACAGACGTACATCCCCGCCATCCAGCCGACGAAGACGTACTTCCAGGGTACGGACCCGCCTCGATAGAGGCGCGGCACCGCGTCTTGAATGATGTAGAAGAGTCCGGCGATAGTCCAGCCGAGCCAGATGACTCCGACCAGCCGAAGCCGCTGACGCATCTGAGGCGACATCACCGATTCATTTTGCCACGGGTCCCCGTTCTCCCCTCAATCTTTTGACCAGATGGCCTGCCGCAGTGACCAACTGCACTCGCCGGAAGCTCAGACCAGTTCGTCATCCTGGCGGGGCAGTCCGTCAAAAACGCCTGTTGGTCTGTTTGGCACTCGGATTAGGATCCGCATCACCTGAAGCCAAGAACTAACTCCAAAAAAGGACGAGGACGATGAGGAAATTGAGTGGGTTGACTGGATTTTTGTTGGTCACAATTGCTTTCATGGTTGCACCGGCCGCGCGAGCGGGCGACAAGGATACGAGCCAAGCGCCCGGCATTATTCCGAGCGGGTTTGGCGAAGCCGTCGATCGCGACATAATGACGGTTCGTGACGCGACCGCCAAGTTCAAGACGACCGCGGCTGCAGAAGCGGCCGGCTACAAGCGCGTTACTGACTGCGTGCAACATCAACCGGCGGGCGCGATGGGTTATCACTTTCAGAACGATGCCCTTCTAGACACAACCCTCGACCTGCAGCATCCGGAAGTACTGGTCTACGAGAAGATGTCCAACGGCACCTTTCAACTAAATGGCGTGGAGTTCCTTGTGCCCATCTCGGCCTGGAAATCAACCGAGCCGCCGCGCATCATGGGGCAAGCTCTCATTAAAGCGGATTCGATCGGCTACTGGTTTCTTCACGTCTGGACTTGGAAGTCGAGTCCGAGCGGTCTT
This sequence comes from Terriglobales bacterium, assembly GCA_035496675.1. GTDB lineage: Bacteria > Acidobacteriota > Terriglobia > Terriglobales > Acidobacteriaceae > Gp1-AA145. The sequence goes on along the minus strand of DATJEL010000029.1, from coordinate 9,269 downwards.
TTCGCCCCCTGGAATCCCGACGTGAAGTGTGACGTCGCTTCATCGATGCAGCACTAGGCGACCCTCTTTGCGACAACATCCGTTCTGATTTTCTGCCGGACAACGCCGAGTTCAAGGTGCTCGGCGAAGTCCCGCTTCTGCGCGTCACCGCATGGAGGTTCATGTTGAGAAAAGTCATATTGATGCTCTCGCCAATCGCAGTTCTGATCGTTGGGTTCGCGTTGTCAGCGCAAACGGACGAAACGCCTTCGTTTCCCAAGGAATTCCGCAAATGGGCACACGTCAAGAGTGTATTGGTGGGGCCTCAAAGCGCCGCATTCGCCACCGAGGGGGGAATCCATCACATATACGCGAACGACAAGGCAGTTAAAGGATATGACTCTGGAAAATTTGCCGATGGCTCAGTGATCGTGTATGACTTACTGGAAACGAACGAGGTTGCAGGCAACACCATCGAGGGCCAAACGCGTCGCGTGGATGTCATGGTTAAGCAGAGCGATCGTCATTCCTCGACTGGAGGCTGGGAATTCATGAGTTTCTCCCGAAACGATCAGACCAATGGCAGCCTGACAGCTGCGCGCCAAGCAATCTGTGCCGGCTGCCATGCTCATAAGAAAGACCATGATTTCATTTTCAGCGAATTTCGCAAGTGAACGAAGTTGGATATCGGTCTCAATCGCTACGCCTGGGGTAAAGAAATAGTCGGAGTCGAACCAACCCTTGATTCAAGAATAGAAATTTCTGAACGTCTTAAGGTATTTGTAAGTCTATGGTGGACAAGGAAGTAATTTCCGAAATCAGTGAGAGACAATGGACCAAGAGCCATTCGGGATTTTGGGAGGCTCCGCCGTCCCGACGAAAAGGAGTAGCCAGGGTTCTTAGGGCTGTTCTCGCGGTCTGAAGACGCCCCTATCTTCACCCTCACTTCACCCTCACCTTAGATTTCCTCGAGCGCCGAAACTGAGATTTCAACTGCACCCTCCGGAAATACAGCCTCTATGCGGAGTTGTCCTCCCATCGCCTGGAAGAGGAGAGGTTTTAGGCTTGTGCTTCGAGCATTTTCACCCTACCGGCCAAGTGGCTTGCTTGCGAACACTGCCTCGTCTAGAGGATCACAGGTTAGCGAATTTCTTCTCAGCTCAACGAACTGCGCAAGCGCACGAGGACCCCGAAAAACATGGACTTCGGCATTGCTTGCATATTTCTCAATCGCTTCGATGGTATGTGGGAGGTTTCGCCATCGATAGCTAGCCATCCAGAGCCAAAACCCGATTCCTTCACGTGATCGCTTCCACGCGCGCCACGCGCATCGCATAAAAGAAAAGTCAAGCAAGATGATGGTATCAGCGGCCGACAATCTCGTTCCCACTGCATCATAGCCGCCCAAATCACCGTCAAGAATCCACGATTCTGGTTTTATCAACTCCTGTTGTAGGGCAATCCATTCCGCGCGTGGTGTCGCAGTGGATCCAAACCGCCAAAACAACTTGTCCAATTCAACAGCGGGTAACTCTTCAATCTCACCCAAATGAAGACTCAGCGTCGTCTTACCCGCGGCCGCCCGGCCCAAAATGACCACGCGCCGCACAAAGTACCTCCTGACGGGGAGCATTGGCATGCTTAAGTTGTAAGCAAAACCTTTGGGTCCGCAGCGTTACTCTTCGAAAAGCATAATCCACAAAATATTGACTGTTCAACGCTGAAATGTAGGTTCCCGGTGCACATAGCGTGAGCTCCGAAGCCGAACTTGCGTGACGCTGGCTTGCTCTCACGTGAGTAGCCGGTTGCTAGACGATAGGCTAAGTTGCTGCCACCACATCACGATCAGACGCATGCGACTCTCGCCTTTCCACGATCCCGATGAGAGATGTGCAAGCACAGTTGATCTGCCCAAGGCTGAGGCAAGCCCGAGTGACTGCGTCCAGCATATCCGCGACGTGGTTTTATCACACGAGCGTTCAGCAACTTTGCTTCTGTAGACACGGAGACGGGTGAGTTGGAACGCCGACTGCACATCGCTAAGGAGCGGGCAACGGTACACCCGTCAAGAGTGACCCGCGCGGGTTCAGTTCAATCGGACGGGATTGCGGCCCGCGCTTCTCTCGAGAAGGCAGATTCTCGTCCCGCCGCATCGACGGCGGTACAAACGTAATAGAATGTGACTCCCGAATCGACGTTCGCATCCGTGAACTTAAGGTTTGTGGTCGAACCGATTAAGACGTAATAGCTGCCAGAAATTTCACTGCGGTAAACGTTGTAGTGTGTCGCGCCTGTACTCGCGTTCCATGTGAGACTGACGTGATGATCGGAGGCCACCTTTGTCGGTGAAACAGCACCACACCCTGCCAGCAAGGCGAGCGCCAACAGGCCGCAGGCCGATATCGAAGCAACCAACACATCGGATGTACAGGATGGGCGAATCATCAGCGTCCATAACACTGCTTCCCCTTGGGTGCACGGTCAACTGGTGAATATAGCAGGCGAAAACTAAACGGATGGCTTAACAATCACGATTTACATTTACACGCGAACCCCACGCTGGGCCGATTCCGTATTATCACCAACGCGGCGAGTCAGTTCGCGCAATGTCGAACAACTGTTTTCGCAAGTGGTGGCTTCCTCTACTTTGAATACAAGCCAACGGCCCTTTTGGCTAAATTGAGCAACTTGCAGGCTTCGGCATCGCAGCTTTTTTTGAAGACCGGGATTACCAGGTTCAGATTCCAGCTCATAGTGAAGGCACGAACTTTCCCTGGGATCCTGTCGGGACGATACGACCCTTTGCTCTTGAAGGTGTCGGACAAAGCGATGGAGTAGTTCTGGCTACCGGGAACCGCTATTGTGATCTGCTGGATCTGAAAGTCTGGATCTGAAAATCTGGATCTGAAAATCAGGATCTGAAAATGCTCGTTCAAGGTGAGCTGAACGATTGCTACGCTCCCGTTAACGTTCGGGTCAGTGTTATGGAGTGCGGCACACTTTCTAAGTAGAGCCATTTCTCGCCCCTTCGCGTTCGTTTAGCGCTAAACGGAGCGCAAACCGAGCTAAGTCTTTTAGAAATGGTGAACGTGGAAGGAATCGAACCTTCAACCTAATGATTACGCGTTGTACTTCGACGTAGAATCAACAACTTGCAGCAAATGTCGTTACATGTCGCGATGTACGCTAGCGTGCGCCATTGCTAGCTACCGGGAAAACTGGACGAGAGATTAGCGCACACTGGAACGACAGAGGGTAGTCACCATCGGTGGTCACCGCTCTCATCGATCCCATTTGCGTCGCTCGTGATCCAAGCACACAGAAACCGATACCTCTCCAAGTCATTATCCGGTCCTGGCATCGAGAACGTGTCGCGCTGAGGCACGCCTTGACGCTCGTACTAAAGGAAACGGTCTTTTTGCGACCAGTCGCCACGAGAACCCTTTGTCAGGCCGACCTTCAAGAAAGTGAGACTTTCGGGCCCGGCTCGTCGTATAACCTTGGGGAAGAAGTGCCCGTTTGATCACAGCGCTCGTGTTGTCACGATTCAGAGACTGGTCACGTTTCTGGCGAGACCGGGACAAAGGGAACTCGAGCGTGCTCCACAATCGGATGTAAAGGTGGTAATAACCTTGGCATAGAACAAAACGGAGGATGATATGAAGCGTGAGCGCGCCTTACAAGTCGTGTTGGTGTTGGTGGGCCTGTTTTATTCCCTTTGTGGCTACATCCTGTTCGACGATCTGTGGCACCTTAGGTGGCTTAACGGGCATAGTGACGTCATGCCGATGTTCCTGAGCCTTAACACGGCGCTTGGGGTCTGTTTGTTGGTGGCCGCTAAGCAGCCGGCCAAGCATCGTTTGATGATCGCCTGCGGGGCGTGGTCAAGCCTTGCGCATGGGATCACGATGACAATCATGTCGGCGCAGGCAGTGGCGCACGGGATGCACAGGAAGGATAGCCCCCAGGACATTGTGATCATGGGCGTGATTGGAGTCGCGCTGCTTGCACTCCTCCCGGCAAAACAACCATCACCGGCCGGCGCAACTCTGCCCGTCTCCGCTTCGCAATGATCGCAGCCAGCGGAAGAGAGAATCTTGGATACAAATCTGGGATCGCACGTTCGTCTTTGGGCTAACAGAGTAGGCCCAAAGCCCCCAGGCGTCTGAAGGAAATCCGTGAGTACCTGAATGCCATGTTGGCGCATTTCAGCCAAGAGCGCATACTTCCCCGTCGCACCTTCATGAGAGGGTCTTGGGTGTCCCTGGCCTGAGTGGGCGGCCCGCCAGAAATTTGCAGACGTCGCGCAGTGTTTGTTGTTGCCCAGGCGACACATCCACGAACTCCAACCCGCATCTCACGCCCGTCTGGTGTCGCACAATGGCTTGTATTTCTAGACGAGCACTCTCCGGGGGAAGCGATACGTTCAAATCGACATGAACGCCAGCTCCCCAGCCCTCAAGAGAAAGAGTCCCGATTCCGCCTTCGCTGATATCCAACGCATGAGTCTGTATTCTGGCTTCCTGCTGTCCGCCGTGAATCATGGCAGTCAGGCGGCTGTTTAGCAGATAGCGCTCACTACGGCGTTCGATGGTTGAAGGCGGAAGATTGCCAGTCCCTCGAGTACGTCTCCAAGGAGTCATGGTGTCTAGTCTTCTCGTGATGACTTCCTACCGCAGAACCTTTTTGGGGAGGCGGAGTCAAAACGGACGGAACGCCTCAAAACGTTCCGGCATATATTCATCACAAATGCGATTAACGCGAACCCACAAGTTCTCCCAATCTTCTACCGGAGCTGAAAGCCGGACACTAGGCCTTGGCAGAACGAGTTGGGAATGAATAATAACTGGTGCGGAGATCGAAGACTCTACTTCTGCGGGCATAATCGTTACCTCGGGGGAAGGTCTCGTTTCATGACCAGTTTGGCAGTTCTTCGACTCCTGTCTCAATCGGGTTGATTTCCGATTACAAAAGTGCGTGCCCTAAAATAACTGGACTAATGGCCAGCCCCGAAGTCGGCTGAGTACAATAGTCGTACGCAAAAACCGCGATGCGAATACTGGATTATTCTGTCTGGATTACGGCCAATGCTTTGTTTGCGGTGGTCGTAGGTCTCGGTTGTTGGAAAAAGCATTTGGGCAGCCTGCCCATGTTTTTTAGCTCCTTGGGCCTCAGTGTCTGCAGTACGTTGTTCTTTGGGGTTCTTTTTTTGCTGTGGGGCACCTTCCCGCGCCTTGCAGCTCTTTACGAGTGGCTCGTGGTTGCGTATTCCATTGCGATGCTTTTTCTTGGAATAGCCGTAATCTACGAATTGTGGAGTAAGGTCGTCTTGTCGTGCTCCTCGCTGGCGAATCTCTTCCGACCTTTGCCTCGTTGGAGCGCAGCTGTAATCATCTTGCTTGCAACGATCGTCGCCGCCATGCTTCCTCAAAATGTGCCTATCCGTGCATGGAAGGTGGAGTGCTCGGTCATCGTTGCCTCGAGTGTGATGGAAGTAGCGTGGCTAGTTGTGTTGCTGGTTGTGTCACGGGCTGTAGGGGTTTCGTGGGGCATACTACCTGCCGGAGTTGCTCTAGGTATAGTCATCAGTGACACGGGGGGTGCTGCTGGCTGCCTGTTGCTCAATGCCATGATGGGTCGTCATGGTTTTTACGTGGACATCATTGAGCAGAGTTCAGATGTACTGGCAGGGCTCGTGTGGGTTTTTAGCATTGTCATGCATTCAAGAGTCCCGGAAGCTCAGATTGCTACCCCACGCCTTTCGGAAGAAGCGGTAGCAGCATCAGAACACCTTGTTGAAATGTTGGACCGTTAGCTCCGGTTTCGCATTCCAGCGGAAATCACTTTCAACCCAGTCTGGATGCGGCACGTCACGACTCGCATACAACAGAAACGAAACAGGGACAGTTAAGTGGGGAGCGGCCACGACCGCCCCTAAAACAGCGTGACAACGGGCCTACTTGGGACAGCATCTTTGTGGGAACTGAGGTGCCTATATGCCTTCCCGCGTGCGTGTTTTGTCCGTGTTTCCGCTTCTGTTCGCTACGGTACTCTGCGGTGCCCAAAACGCAACTTGTACAAATTTTCAGTTCTTCTCCACTGGCTATTCCACGGCTATCAATCGTTGGGGCACGGTGGTTGGGGTAACCGCCTCCCCGAATCATCCCACTTGGCAGGGGTTCATCCGTTCCTCGAACGGTGGCTTCACAACGTACGACTTCCCGAATTCTTCACAGACTTGGTTCAATAAGCGCAACGCGCTAGGCGATACCGTAGGCAACTACTGGGATAGCGCACAATCGCAAAAGCTGTGCAACGCATGTCCCCATAATCACGGCTTCGTGCTTTCTGGCTCCACTGCCCTAAGCGTGGACTATCCCGGTGCAGACAGAACCTGGCTTACGGGAATCAACTATTGGCGCACGATTGTGGGGAATTACACTACCCCCTCCGGTACTTTTGGCGCCTTCCAACTCAAGAATGGTGTATTAACGAGCATCCACTATCCGGGATCGATTTCAACAAGTGCAGGCAGCATCAGCGACACGGGTGTAATTGTCGGCGGCTACTTGGACACGCAGCGCCTCGGCCATGGCTTTGTTCTGCAGAATGGCGTTTACACGACGCTGGACAATCCTAAAGCAGATCCCAATTCCGGTACGAGGCTGGACGATATCAACAGCTCGGGTGCAATCGTCGGTAGCTACTACGACAGCAACAGCATTGCACATTCGTTTATCTACATCAACGGAGTATTCAAGGAGATCATTGTCCCAAATGCCATCTATGTGGGCGTTACCGGCCTCAACGGATATGGCGACGTGACTGGTACCGCAAACTTTTACCCCCTTAACTACACATACTTCACGGCGCGTTGTCAGTGAGTATTGTGCGAGGGCGTAAACGTGATGTTGCCTGATTTGAACAATCGAGCTGAAGCGGTACCATTTCTCCTGTCATCTGCTATTGGGGAGGAAATCGGTATGGCGCTGAGCGAAGATGACCCAGTGGAAGTTTATCGAAGAGAGCTTGCTAAACGTTCTGCCTTTGACGAAAGAAGAAGCGACTCATCTGTTCCAAGCAGCAAGACAAATGGGCGACCCGGGAGAACTTGCAAAAATACGCTTGATCGAAAGCCACCTCCACCTAGTTCTGCCAGTTGCGGAGCGGCACGCATCGAGTGGCCTTTCCGTGTTGGATTTGATTCAGGAAGGAAACCTCGGCCTTTTCCGCGCTGTAGATGAATTCCCCAACAGCAATCTTCGTGACTTCCAAGCATTTGCTGTTGTTTGTATCGAGGATGCTATCTCGACTGCCATCGAGCAGGCCAATGAGTGATAATGTCACTGATTTCGTGGGAAACAGCAATGCCAACACTACTCACAGAACGACAGCGCCAACTGGCGCATCAGGTTCTATTCTTTGATCGACCATTGGCATATGAAGTAGCGGAGGCACTCCAACGCACTACCCTCGCATGCGCTGAAAATAAGGTACCAACGGGCATCCTTCAGTTCTTTTGTGGTCTCTATCTTCAATTCGGCCAGGAATTGCAATCTCATTTTGATGGGAACGCCGTCGCGCTACTTGAACGCACTTTCCCAAAGCACAGGTTCGGCGAGAAGGGATTGGTCACTGAAAAAGTTCTCGAAAACGCCGCCTCGGATAGCGACTCCAGCTTCGGATATTCCGTAGCTTTGTCGGATGACCTCATACGCCTACTGTGGGCGGCAACTCGGTTAGCCGACGCGGTTGGCAGGAGAACGTCTCTGAAAGACGTCATTGCCTCCATTACACTAGAGAATTCGTGGCTTGAAGAACTGCGACGGAATGGCGTTGTGCCTGCTCGGAAATTGCACGACTTCAAAGACCTTCTGGACGTGGCTTTTTTCGTTACTGTTCACGCACACGGCAGTTGGCCCAAAAAGATGGAATTCGATTTGGACGGGAAGATTCACCAACCTTTTACGGCCTCGCTAAAGACGCCATCGGGAGGGTTCGGAGCCATGAAAACAGCGTCGATGAAGCTGAACGGAAAGCGAATTGCTGAGATTTCTTGGCCCGACCGCTCCGAAGTCAATGTTCCGGTGGAATTGCAGCCGAAGAACAAAGTGGAATTTGGGTTTGATGGGTCGCCGTTCGGGAGCATGGAAGTGACTATCCGGGGAGTGTCGTGACGAATCGAAATGGCCCCATTTTACTCAAAATGCCTGCCGCAACTTTGAAGCGCAAACTTCCGGGAGGCCAGGGTGGTCTCCCTCGGGCCGCGGGTTCCGATCCAGTACCCTTAGCTTCTAGCAATTCGCAAGGAGTCGCACCATCCAGGGAGGGAAGGAGTGCGCTGCCGCTCTTTCCCCCTCAATCCTCAGGCGCTCGTAGGTTCGCCAATGCTTTGAGTCGGGCCTAGGCGATCCGCGCGGGTCTAGGCAGAAACCTCAATCCTTTCTTACAGACTGCTCCGTCGAAAAGTGGAAAGGCCGTCACAATTAACTTTGCGAAGTAGGCAAATCCCACATCCACTCGCATCTGCGCGTACCGCTACCGGACACCTCGAACTTTATTGCGATGGCGTCGGATTGTTCCTAGCGAGGGGTACGAATAACGCGCAATTAACGGAACCGGCCGAGCGTATCACGCGTTTAAGCCGCCGATTCCTGAACCATCAGGCAAAACATTCACGGCAATACCATGATCGTTCCTTTCATGCCCAAGTCGTCGTGAAGCGCACCGCCGATTATGACATCATTGGAGTTATTGTGGTCGCATGACGGCGCTTCCTCTTCTTATCTTTATAGCAGCTGTGAGTTGGGGCATTTCGCAGAGTGCGAAACGCTGGGCGACGACCTTTACCCATCCCATCATTCCGATCTTCGCTGTGGCGGTTAGCACTTTGGTTTGTTCGCCCATGAGAGCAAGAGAAATGCACCCACGAACGCCAGCAAAATAGCTATTCCAGTTACAATCAGCCAGACGAGCAAAATGAGCGGCATCTGTTCCGTGCTCTGTTGATAGTTGGAGATCGTTTTGAATATCGCCCCCGAACTCAGTAGGGCGGTGAGAAGAACTCCGATTCCGCTAGCGATTTCGAGTGGACGCTTCATGTACGCCACACTTTCGACTTTCCGTTCCTCATGGAAATTCCTAGGGGATTAATGAGATGGTCCGCCGCCGAGTAGGATAACTCGGCAGTTTACATCTGGAGGATCATCGAAATGCACATCGCATCTATCGGCATCGATTTGGGCAAGACCAACTTTCACCTGGTTGCACTGGGAGAACGCAACAAAGTT